>DATJZP010000091.1:0-110578 GCA_035498875.1 Myxococcota bacterium | reverse complement strand
GCCGGCAGGTCGTCCCACGACCAGAGCCCGAACAGCGCCATCCAGAAGCGCGTGAACACGCGCGAGCTCTCGAGCCCGCCCATGCCGCGGATCAGCTCGGCCGCGCGGCGCAGGTGCGGCGCGTCGACCGGGTCGCCCGCGAGTCGCAGCGCGACGTAGGCTTCGATCGTGGTCGAGAGCTCCGCGGGGCCGCCCTTGAACGTGCCCCAGGAGCCGTCGGCGCGCTGCTGCGAGCGGATCCAGACCGCGGCGTGCTTGGTCTCGTCCTCGCCGCGGATGCCGAGAAACTCGCGCAGCAGCAAGTCCTCGGCGTCCATGGTGACGTTGGTCTCGAGCTCGCCCTTCCAGTATCCGGCGGGATCCTGGGTCGCGAACAAGTGACTGCACGCGCGTTCGAGGGCGGCCTTGGCGTCGCTCATGCTGCGATCTCCGGTAAGTCGCGGGTACGGCCCAGCGCGACCAGCGCCGCGCGCGCGGCAGAGACGCCGCTGCGCACCGCGCCTTCCATCGTGGCGGGCCAGCCGGTGTCGGTCCAAGCGCCGGCGAGCGCCAGGTTGCGCACGCCCGTCTCGGCGCGCGGCCGCAGGGCGCGGCTGCCCGGCGCGCCGCGGAAGGTCGCGGTCGGCTCACAGGTGGTGAAGAAGCGCTCGAGCGTGGCCTCGCGCGCCGCGGGCAGGAGCGCGCGGAACGCGGGCTCGAACACCTTGCGCAGCGCCTCGGACGAGACACCGACCCAGCGATCGGCGGCCGAGAGCGACACCGCCAGATACTGGCCGCGCTCGAGTCCCGAAGCCTGGCTGCGGTCGAACAGCCACTCGAGCGGCGAGTTCACGCCGGCGGCGAAGGCGTGCGGCAGCACCTTGCGGTCCCAGACCGCGTGCAGGTTCAGGATCGGCGAGCTGCCGAGCTTGCCCAGCGCCGAAGCGTCGAGGCCCGCAGCCTCGGGCAAGAGCTTCGCCGCGTCCTCGTGCGGGGCGGCCAGCACCACGGCGTCGAACTCGAGTCTCTGGCCGTTCACGTGCAGCGCGCTGACTTCGCCGTCCGGCCCGAGCTCGATGCGCTGCACGCGCGCGCGCTTGTGCACGACCGCGCCCTGTTTCTCGAGCGCCTGCTGCGCGGGCTCGCCGTGCACGTGCTCGAGCGGAACGGCGGCGTAGCCGACGTCGGCGGCGGAAGGCTCCTGCAAGAGCCCGGTCTGGAACACCTTCGCGGCCAGCGCGAGCGAGGCCTCGCTCGCGGGCAGGTTCACGGTCGGCCGAGTCACCAGGTCCCAGAACGCCGCGATCGCGCGCTGCGATTGACCGTGCGCGCGCAGCCAGTCGGCGAAGGTCGTGCGGTCGAGCGCGGGGTCGTCCAGGCGCAGCGACTTCAGGCGCTGCGCCGCGGGCACGAGCCGCAGCCTCTCCAGCAGCGACAGCGGCGCGTAGCCGGCCAGGCTGGGCGCCAGGTGCAGCGGCGCCGGCAGGCCCACGCGCCGCAGCCAGCTGGTGCGCGCGCCGGGCGCGAGCACGGGGATCGCGAGCCGCGGCTGGATCACGGTGCGCTCGCGCGCGCCGACCCGGTCGAGGAACGAGAGATACTCGCTGCAGCAGCGCAGGAACACGTGCTGCCCGTTGTCGACCCGCAGCCCCTGCAGCTCGGTCGACCAGGTGGCGCCGCCCAGGCGCGCGCGCGCCTCGAACAGCGTCACAGCCGCGCCCCGGTCGGCGCAGGCGAGGCCGGCCGCCATGCCCGCGAGCCCGCCGCCGATCACCGCCACGCGCGGAGTCACAGCCACGCCCCGAGCAGCCGCCGCGCCAGGTCGCGCTTGCGCGGCTTGGTCTGTGCCGAGATCACGTCGAAGTCCGCGCGTTCGATCGCGTCGAGCGCGGCCCGCCCGCCGGCGATGAAGCCCGCCACCGCCAGCCGGCCGCGGCCGGAGAGGCTGCGCACCAGCGCGCTGCCCGAGTCGAGCAGCGCGCGCGCGCGACTCACCTCGAAGCGCAGCACCTCGCGCAGCGCGGGCGAGGCGCTGGGCGCGGCGATCTCGGACTCGTGCGCGCCGAAGCGCGCCAGGTCCTCGGCGGGCAGATACACGCGGCCCGCCGCGTAGTCCTCGGCCACGTCCTGGCAGTGCTCGGCGAGCTGCAGCGCCGTGCAGATCCGGTCCGACAGCGCGAAGCGCTCGGGCGTGGCGGCGTCGAACACGTGCAGCACGAGCCGGCCCACCGGGTTGGCGGAGTACTCGCAGTACTCGGCCAGCGCGCGCCAGCTCGCGTAGCGCGCAATTCGCTGGTCGCGCCGGTTGGCCTCGATCAACGCCGCGAACGGCTCGCGCGGCAGCGAAAGCTGAGAGAGACTCGGAGTGAGCCGCTGCAGGAGCGGGTGCTGAGCCCGCCCCAGATACGCGCGGTCCAGGTCCTGTTCCAGGAAGTCGAGCTGGGCGAGGCGATCGCCCGGCGCGGAGTCACCGAGCTCGTCGGCCAGGCGCGCGAAGCCGTAGATCGCCATCAAGTGCGCGCGCTGGGCACGCGACAGCACGAACAGCGCGACCGGGAAATTCTCGGTCTGCGCGCGCGCGACGAGCTCCGCCGCGGCGGGTGCGAGGGGGGCCGTGCTCATGCGCGGGCAGCGCGCTCGGGTCGCGCGATTCCGAACAGCATGCGCTCGGCCAGGATGCGCAGTGACTCGCGGCGCGCCTTGTCCTGCATCGGGCCCGGGTCGATCACGCCGAACAGCAGGTTCCCGGCCAAGAGCGACGAGAGCGTGGTGGTGAGCAGCTCCGCCTCGATCGCGTCGCCGGTCAGCTCCGCGATCGCCTGGCGCAGGTCGTTGGTGAACATGGCGTGCAGCGCCAAGAGCTCGCCGCGCAGTGACTCGCGCATGGTCGCCGACTCGAGCACCCAGCGCACCAGCGCCTGGATCGTCTCGCGGTTGGCGGTCACGAACTGCTCGTACAGGTCGAACAGCGCCAGGATCCGGTCGCGCGGCCCCAGTGTCTCGAGGCTGCGCTCGACCTCCTGCCAGAACGGGATGAAGAAGCGCTTGCACGCCTCGCGAAACAGGCCTTCCTTGCTGCCGAAGTGCCAGAACACCGCGCCACGGCTGATCTGGGCCTTGGCCGCGATCGCCGAGATGCTGGTGCCCTCGTAGCCGCGCGTGGCGAACAGCTCCATCGAGGCGTGGATGATCCGCGCCTGGGTCTCGTCCTTGCGCGCCGCGCGAATGCCCGGCGCTTCCGCGTTCTCGCTCGCTTCGGTCACTTCTCTTCGATCCAGCTCGAGAGCTCGGGGCCGATCACGCGGCGCACGCGCCGCAGCGCGCGCGCATCGCGCGCGCCCGTGAGCAGAGCCACGACGCGCAGACCCTCGATCAAGCGTTCCCCCGCCAACAGGACGCCGTCTTGTTCGCCCAGGGTAAAGGCCCGGAAGAAGGGCAACGCCATCGAGACCGCATCCGCGCCCAGCGCCAGCGCCGCGGCCGCATCGAGCGCGCCGCGGACCCCGCCCGAGGCGATCACCCGCAAGCCGGCGCGCGCAGCGTACACCACCGACGCCGCCGTCGGGATCCCCCAGTCGTGCAGCTCGCGGCCCAGCGCCTGCTGGCGCTCGGAGCCGCGCAGCGACTCGACCGCGGTCCAGCTCGTGCCGCCGGCGCCGGCGACGTCGACCCACTCGACTCCCGCGTCGCGCAGGCGCGCGAGCGTGGCGGGCGAGAAGCCGCAGCCCGTCTCCTTCACGATCACCGGCACGGGCAGGTGCTTCGCGAGCTCGGCGATCGAGGCGAGACAGCCGCGAAAATCGCGGTCGCCCTCGTCTTGCACCAGCTCCTGCGCGACGTTCAGGTGCACGCACAGCGCGTCGGCGCCGATCGCGCGCACGAGCTCCAGCACCTGGCCGGGGCCCGACTCACGCGCCTGGACCGCACCCAGGTTCGCGAACAAGAGGATGTCGGGCGCCACCTCGCGCACGCGGTAGGTGTCGGCCTGGTCGGGGTGCAAGAGCATCGCGCGCTGTGACCCGACGCCCATGCCCAGGCCGAGCTTCTGCGCCGCGCCGGCCAGCGCGCGGTTCAGCTTGCCCGCCTCGTCCGTGCCGCCGGTCATGCCCGAGATCACCACCGGTGCGCGCAACGTCTTGCCGAGCAGGCGCGTCTCGAGTGACACGTCGGCGAGTGACAGGTCGGGCAGCGCCTCGTGCAGCAGCCTCACCTGGTCGAGCAGCGTCGCGCCGTGGTGCTCGACGTCCTCGGTCGCGCACAGCGACAGGTGGGAGCGCTTGCGCTCGGCGATCTCGCTCACGCGCGCGCTCCGCGCAGCCAGACCGAGGCCGCGATCGCGAGCCGGTGCGGATTGGAGAGCCGCACCGCCTTCTCGCGCTGCGGGAAGCGCTCGGCCTGCAGCCGGTCGAGCAGCGTGCGGTAGATCGCGCCCATGGCGTCGGCGGGCCGCAGCCGCGCGCGGTCCTCGTCGGGCCGGAGTGACTCGGCGCGCTCGTAGAAGATGCGCGCGCGCTCGGCGTAGCAGGCGAGCAGGAGCCGCAGCTCGTCGGGCGCCGGATCGAGCGTGAGCGCGTCTTCGCACACCCCGAAGCGCTTCAGGTCCTCGCGCGCCAGATACACGCGGCCCGAAGCCGCGTCCTCGCCCACGTCGCGCAGCACGTTGGTCAGCTGCACCGCCACGCCCATGGCTTCGGCGTAGTCGAGCGTGCGCGGGTTCCGGAAGCCCAGCACGCGCACGATCAACAGACCCACCGTCGAGGCCACGCGGTAGCAGTAGGTGTACAGGTCGTCGAAGGTCTCGATCGGCAGCCGGCGCAGGTCGGATTCGACGCCGAGCAACAGGTCCTCGAAGATCCGGCGCGGCAGCGCGAAGCGCCGCACCGCGTCGCCGAGCGCGATCCCGACCGGGTGCACGGCCTTGCCCTCGTAGGCGCCCGCGAGCTCTTCACGCCAGCGCTCGAGCAGGAGACCGCGGTTCCCGCGGATCGCCGGGTCGTCGGCGATGTCGTCGGCCAGCCGGCAGAACGCGTAGATCGCGTGCAGCGCGCGGCGCTTCTCCTTCGGGAACATCCAGAACGCGGCCGCGAAGCTCGAGTGACTGGCGCGGGTCACGCCGCGGCAGTGCGCGTAGGCGCGCAGGACTTCCGGCGAGGGCGCGGGCTCAGGCGACACGCGGGCTCGCCTCGCGCTCGAGCGCGCGCGCGCCGGCCCCGGGCCGGAGCGCATGCAGCCACGACAGCGTGTCGCTGGCCACCGAGTCCGGGTCGATCGCGGCCGCGCGGTACTGCGCGTTCACGTCGCCGTGGTCCGTGAAGCGGTCGGGCAGGCCGTGCACGCGCACCGCCGTGCCCGGCAGCTCGCGCGCGAGCAGCTCGAGCACCGCGCTGCCGAAGCCGCCCAGGCCCGCGTGGTCTTCGATCGTGACGACGCGGCCCGTGCCGCGCGCGACGCCGCAGATCAGCTCGGCATCGAGCGGCTTCACGTAGCGGGCGTCGACCACCGCCGCGCGGATGCCGCGCTCGGCCAGCAGCTCGGCCGTCGCCTGCGCGACGCCGACCGTCCGCCCGATCCCGAGCAGCGCCACGTCGCTGCCGCGCCGCAACAGCTCGCCGCGTCCGATCGGCAGCGCCTTGGGCTCGGACAGGATCGAGACGCCCGGCGCGGCACCGCGCGGGAAGCGCAGCGCGAACGGCCGGCCCGAAGCGACCGCCGCGGCCAGCAGCCCCTCGAGGTCGTTCTCGTCGCGGGGCGCGGCCACGACCAGGTTCGGAATGACCCGCAGGTAGGCGAAGTCGAGCACGCCGTGGTGCGTCGGACCGTCGGCGCCGACCAATCCCCCGCGGTCGAGCACGAAGCTCACGGGCAGCCGCTGCAGCGCGACGTCGTGCACCACCTGATCGAAGGCGCGCTGCAGGAAGGTGGAGTAGATCGCGCACACCGGGCGCAGCCCGTCGGCCGCCAGCCCGGCCGCGAACGTGACCGCGTGCTGCTCGGCGATGCCCACGTCGTAGGTGCGATCGGGGAAGCGCTTGGCGAAGCGGTCGATGCCGGTGCCGTCGGGCATCGCGGCCGTGATCGCGACCACGCGCGGGTCGCGTTCCGCCACGCGGATCAGGGCGTCGGCGAAGGCCGCCGTCCAGGTAGGCGCGCCGCTGCTGCCCGAAGCCTTGCTCGCGCCGGTGCCCCGCTCGAACGGGCCGGTCGCGTGCCACTTGTACGGGTCGGCCTCGGCGGGTGCGAAGCCGCAGCCTTTCTTCGTGCGCACGTGCAGCACGGCGGCGCCCTTCGCGGCCAGCATCTCTTCGACGGCGGGCAGGAGCGCGTCGAGATCGTGGCCGTCGACCGGGCCCAGATACTCGAGCCCGAGTGACTCGAAGTAGTCGCGCGCGCGGCCGGTCTTGGACAGCCCGCCGACGTTGGGCGCGATCGACATGCCGTTGTCGTTGAACACGACGCGCAGCGGGCTGCCGAGGTGCCCGGCGTGATTCAGCGCCTCGAACGACATGCCCGAGGTGGCCGCGCCGTCGCCGATGATCGCGACCACGCGCGCCCCGCTGCCGGTGCGCCGCGCCGCCTCGACCATACCCAGTGCCGCCGACACGGACGTGCCGGCGTGGCCCGCGCCGAACGCGTCGTACGCGCTCTCTTCGCGGCGCAGGAAACCGCTCGGACCGTCCGCCTTCTTGATCTTGGTGAGCCCGGCCAGCCGGCCAGTCAGCGCCTTGTGGCCGTAGGCCTGGTGCCCGACGTCCCAGACCAGCCGGTCCTTGGGCGTGTCCAACAGGTAGTGCAGGGCCACCGTCAGCTCGACGGTGCCCAGGCTGCCCGCGAAATGACCGCCCACCTCGGAGCCGATCCGGATCAGCTCGGAGCGCAATTCATCAGCAACGGCGCTGAGTTGCGCTCGAGGTAGTCGGCGCAGAGCCAATGGAGACGTGATTCTGGAAAGAACGCTCATCGCAAATGAAGCAAGGCGCTGGAGGACCGCCCGCTCACCCTCCCCGGTCGATGTGCGGCGAGAGTTCCACTCGTTGTGCACAGGAGCAAGAACGACTGCTGAACGAAATGTGCAGATCGGTCAGCGAAAATACCCCAGTGGTTTCGATGGCATAGCCCGATAACTACCGAGAGTGCGAGGTAAACGGCCCGTCGTACCGAGCCCGAGTACCCAGGGGCATGGATATGGCAAGGGTGACGGATATGATGGGAGGCGGGACAAGGAGTCCGGAACCATGACCCCCCACCGTTTCTTCCTCGCCGCCATTCTTGCGGCTGCGCTCCCGCTCGCCGGCTGCAAGATCATCGCGTCGATCATCGAGCTGCCGTCGGACATCCTGGCCGGCTCGTCGCGCTCGATCGCCGGCGCCTTCGACGCGCTCTCGACTTCGTCGCAGAGCGGCGGCACGACTCCGACGCCGAACCAGACCAGCTACGCGCGCGACCTGCGTCAGTACGCCGCGAGCTTCGTGCGCAGCGACGGCTCGCGCGACGAGTTCGTGCGCGGCATCTCGCAGATCGCCGAGGACCACGGCATCACGCACTGGGAGGCAGAGCCGCTGACGCCGCGGGCGATCGGTGAGGGCCTGCGCGACGCGAAGCTCTCCGAAGACGAGATGAACGCGTTCGTCGACCAGGTCGGACGCGATCGCCCCGAAGCGCAGCTCGCGCTCGACGGCTACCGCCACCCCGGCGGCTGATGCGCGCGCTCTCGCTCGCCGGTTTGCTCGTGCTCGGGGTGTGCGCATTCGAAGCGCGCGCCGAGGGCTTCGGCTTCGTGTACGTGACCTCGAACGTCGGCGCGGCGAGCGGCGGTCACGCGGCGGTCGTGGCGGACGGCACCGTCTACCACATGCAGAACTCGAGCGACGGTCTGTTGCTGCTCGTGCGCGAGGGCTGGTCCTCGTTCCACCTGAAATACTCCGAGCTCGAGAACCGGCCGCTGGCGGTGGCGCGCGTCGACGCGCCGCTCGACGTCACCGAGCACGTCGAGCGCGCGTTCTCGAAGCTCTACGTGGAGCAGGAGCTGGCGCTCGCGCACCGGCAGTCACTCCGCGACGACGTGGCCTGGCTCGAGGCGGCGACGCGCGGCCAGCCGGCGCCGCCGCTGCGCGGCGCGGGCCTGCTCGACCCCGCGCGCCCGGGCGATGCAGATGCGCGCGCGCTGCGCGACGCCGTGCTCGCGCAAGCCGGGAGTGACTCGCTGGCGGCGCTGGACGCGGCGAGCGAGCGCGAGCTGGCACGGCTCGCCGCCGCGCCCGAAGAGGAGCTCGCGGCGCTGCGCGATGCGCTCAGCCTGCGCGAGGCCGCGCGCGCGCTCGATCGGGGCTACGGGCTCGACCCGGCGGCGCTCGTGGAGCTGCCCGCCGAGATCGACGGCGGCGTCGACGCGCGCGAGCGGGCCGGGCTGGAGGCGCTCGCCCGACGCCAGCAGCAGGGCGTGATCGAGCTGGTGAAGTCGAAGCGACCCGACCGCGGCTACGCGCTGTTGCTGGCGCAGGCGCGCTATCTCGCCGCCCGCCGCAGTCTGGTCACGGGCCAGCTGGTGCTGCTGGATGCCTTCGCCGACCGGCCCTCCGCGGAGTCACGTCCCGCCGAGAGCTCGATGCCGGACGCGGTCCGCGAGCGGAATCGCGCCGACGCGGCGCGCATCCTGAGCCAGCTCCGCGGCGAGGTGATCGGGGGGGCGCAGGTCGACGAGGCGAACTGGAACCTGGTCGAGGAGATCGCCGCGATCGTCGCGCGCGACGGGCGCGCCGACGCGGGCGGCGAGCTCTCGGCGCTGGGCTTGCGCAAGCTGCCGGGGCGCGCCCGGTCACTCGCTGCGCCGGCGCTCGCCGGCGATCCCAGCGCGGCACTCACGCGCGCGCGCGCGCGGCTCGCCGACTACGACGCGGGCCTGCACGCGCGCTGGTCGTACGACCTGTTGCACCACAACTGCATCACCGAGCTCGCGCGCACTGCGGACGCCGCCTACCCCACGCCCGCGGAGACCGCCGCCGCGTTCGGCGCGCTCTCGAGCCCCGACGACGAGACCTTCGGCTACATCCCCTGGGTGTTCTTCGACCGGGTGCGCGAGCGCCTGCGAGTCACCAAGGTCGGCTACTTCCCCGCGCGCCGCGCGCGCGAGCTGGAGCAGCTGCTCGCGACTTCACCCGGATTCGAGACGCGCGCGCGCGAGTCGATCTCGTACGCCTCGACGATCTACACGCCGCTCTTCCGCGACAGCGCCTTCCTCTTGTTCACCGACGACGTGTTCTGGCGGCGGCCCGCCTACGGCGCGCTGAACCTCTTCTTCGGCCTGGGCTACACGGGCTACGGACTCGCCGCGCTGCCGTTCGACCACGGCATGCGGGCGAAGGCCGGGCTGGACGGCATGCTCTGGAGCCTGCCCGAGCTCGTGTTCATGAACGTGCGCAAGGGCACGTTCGACTGGGCCCGCTAGCGGGCGCGCACCAGCAACAGCTCGAGCGCCTCGCCGTCGGGCGTCGCGGGCACCGGATCGGGCGACGCGAACCAGCTGCGCTCGCGGTCGTCGATGCGCGCGGTCACCTGGTAGATCGCGCCCGGCTGCGGCACGACCGACAGCTCGAACGCGATCGGCACCTCTCCGTGCGCGACGAAGGCCTGGGTCGCCGCCAGCCCGACACCGGCGCGTGTCAGCTCGACCACCACGCGCGCGTCGGGCGGCAGCGCCATGCGCTCGCGGTAGGTCAGCACGCCGCGCACGTGCTGGGCCTGCGCGCGCCGATAGCGACCCGCGAGCGGCTCGTCCGCTGCCTTTAGCTCGAGCCGCGCGGGCTCCAGCGAGGCGATCAACAGGTGCACGACCCGCGACTCCAGGTGACTCGCGTCGTTGGTCGAGAGCAGCAGCTCGCCGTGACTCGCGTTCCAGGCCAGACCGCTGCGGGCCGGCTGGCCGAGCAGCGCCAGCGTTCCATCGCGGCGCAGCTCGAAGCCCTGCGCGAGCTCGGGCTCGCGCAGCCACGCGCCATAGAGCTCGCCGCGCGGCTCGGGCGGAGTCCGGCCGCAGCCCGCGAGCACGGTGACTGCGACGAGCCATCGAGCCGCTGCCCGTGTCGCGCGCATGACCAGAGCCTATACTTCCGCGCCGATGGGGGGTATCCGGAGCGCCGCGGCCTGCGCCGCCGCAGCAGTCATTCTGGCTTGCAGCGGCAACGCGCGCCCGCCCGCCCAATCTCCGCGCTATCCGCACGCGGGTGACTACAAGCAGGAGCTCGCGGTCGGCCCCGACACGCGCAGCTACGTCCTGCACCTGCCGCCCGACTACGCGAAGCACGTGCCGCTGCCGGTGGTGGTGGCACTGCACGGCGGCGGCGGCAACGCGGCGATGTTCGAGGGAGTCGCCGGGCTCAACGGTCCCGCGGACGAGCGCGGCTTCGCGGTCGTGTACCCCGACGGCAGCGGGAATCTGGATCCCCGCCTTCTCACCTGGAACGCGGGCCTGTGCTGCGGATACGCCCGCAAGCTTGCGATCGACGACGTCGGCTTCGTCTGGGCGCTGCTCGCCGAGCTGGCGCGCGATCTCGATCTGGACCGCACGCGCGTCTACGCGGTGGGTCACTCGAACGGCGGCATGATGGCCTACCGGCTGGCCGCCCAGTCGCCGGGGCGGATCGCGGCGATCGTCTCGGTGGCCGGGCCCGACATGACCGAGTCCACGGGCTCGGGGCCGCCGGTGCCGGTGCTGCACATCCACAGTCTCGACGACCCGCGCGCGATCTACGCGGGCGGCGTGCCCACGCTCATGGGTCTCAGCGAGCCCGTGACCTTCCGCTCGGTCGACGAGACACTCGGGCGCTGGCGCGAGCGCGACGGCTGCAGCGGGGACGGCAGGCTGGTCGACGAGCGCAAGCTCGAGTCACACCGCGCGGAGCTCGTGGACTACGGCCCGTGCGCGGGTGGCAGCACGGTGATGCTGTGGCGGCTGCACGGTCCCGGCCACGGCTGGCCCGGCGGCACGTCGATCCTGCCGGTGAGTCTGGTAGGCGAGCGGACGCGGGTGATCCTGGCCGCCGACGAGACGTTCCGCTTCCTGCCGCGCTTCAGCCGGCCCGACGCGCCGCCGCTGCGCTAGCCCTTTCTCGCCTTCGCGAAGCCGGGCCGCGCCAGGCACTCGTCGAGCCAGCGCCGCACGTTCGGCGTCTTCGACAGGTCGAGCTTGCACAGCACCGCCCACGACAGCACCGCGGCCACGTTCAGGTCCGCGATCGTGAAGGCGTCGCCCAACAGGCATTTCCTTCCCGCCAGCGCGCCGTCGAGCACCGTGAACGGCTGTGCGAGCTTCTCCTGTGCGGCCTGCGCCGCAGCTTCGTCGCGCTGGCCCGCCGGCAGGATCATCCGGTTCATCAGGATGGTGAGCAGCCCGGGCTCCGCCTCGGTCATCGCCCAGATGCTCCACTGGATGGTCCGGGCCTCGTCGGCCGCGTTGCGCGGATACAGCCCCGACTTGTCGTAGGTCTTCGCGAGATACAGGTTGATGGCCAGCGACTCGAACAGCCGGAGCTCGCCGTCGACCAGGGCCGGGACGCGGCCGTTCGGATTGATCTGGCGGTACGAGGGGGTCTTGGCATCGGTCGCGAGCTGGGTCACCACCAGCTCGTAGGGAACGCCGAGCTCTTCGAGCGCCCAGAGGCAGCGCGTGGCGCGTGACTGTCGAGTGCCGTAGAGCTGGATCAAGGCAGGCCTCCGTCGGTTGGCTGCGCAGCATACGCGTTCGCGGCCTGGATCGTCTTCTCGGCCTAGACTGCGCGCGTGGATCCCTGGGCCTGGGCGGGCTTGTCTCTTGCGCTCGTCGCGAGCGCGTTCGCGGCGTGGAGCGCACGCCGCGGCGCCCTACACCCCGCGGTGTCGGCGCTGGCGCTGGCCGCGCTGTGTCTGCGCGTTCCGCCCGCCGCTCACTTCGGGCTCTCGCCCTGGGACGAGCGCTACCACGCGCTGGTCGCCAAGAACGCGCTCGACGACTTCTGGGTGCCCAAGCTCGTGGCCGAGCCGCTGGCGGAGCCCGCTCCCGACGACTGGAAGCACTCGCACGTGTGGCTGCACAAGCCGCCGGGCATGACCTGGCTGATCGCGGGCTCGTACGCGCTGTTCGGCGTGAACGAGGGGGCGCTGCGCCTGCCGAGCGTGCTCCTGTCGAGCGGGTTCGTGCTGCTGGTGTTCGCGATCGCGCGCCGCTTCGCGACCCCGCAGGCGGCGCTGTTGGCCGCGGCGCTCGCGGCCTGGCACGCGCGCCTGCTCTTGCTCGTGGCCGGTGAGCGCGCGACCGACCACGTCGACGTGGGCATGACCTGCGCGACCGCGCTGGGCGTGCTGTGCGCGCTGCGCGCGGCCGAATCGGCGAATGACTCGCCGCGGCGCTTCGCGGCGCGGGTCGCGCTGGTGGGAGTCACGACCGCGCTCGCCTGGTACGTGAAGGAGACGCCGGCCCTGATCGTGCCCGCGCTGCTGGCCGCAGCACTCCGGGCGCGCAGTGCGGGCTGGCGCACGACCTTTGCTTCGACCGGGGGCGCGCTCGCCGTGGCGGCGCTGCTCGTGCTGCCCTGGCTGCTCTACACCGCGCACGCCTTTCCGGAGCTGGCCGCGTTCGCGCGCGGGCGCGGCGCCAGATACTTCCTGCACGTGGTCGACGGTCAAGGCGGCCCCTGGTGGTTCCACCTCGCCAACCTGCCGCTCGACTTCGGCTGGGCCGCGCCGCTGGCGCTGGGCTGGCTCGCGCTCGAGTCACTGCGGCGCCGCGAGCTGCGGCCGCTCGCCGCCTGGGCCGCGCTCGTCTACGGCGTGTTCAGCCTGGCTGCGACCAAGATGCAGTCGTACGTGCTGATCGCCGCCCCGGCCGTGCTGGCGGCGGTCGGCTGGCTCGTGCTCGACGCGCTGCCGCGCCGGCTCCGGCCCGTGGCGCTCGTGCTCGTGGCCGCGAACGCGCTGTGGTCGGTCACGGGCGTCGAGGAGCCCTGGCAGCAGAAGGCCCGCGATCCGCTGTGGGCGGCCGAGCTGCGCAGACTCGGCAGCGCGCTCGAGCAAGAGCTGCCCGCTCAGAAGCGCCTGCTGTTCGTGCCCGACTCGCCGCTCGAATGCATGTTCTACGTGCGCGCGACCTGTCTCGCGGAGCGGGCGACGCCCGAGCGTGTGACTGCCGCCCGGGCCGCGGGCTTCGCCGTGGCGAGCTACGGCGACCCGGCGCTCCCCGGAGTCACGCACATCCCGTTCGATCCCGCGGCGGAGCCCGCGAGACGGCTCGCGCGCGCGTTGAAGGCCGCAAAGTCACCCGAGGTGCTGGTCTTCCACGCCCGCGAGCCCGAAGACCTGGGCGCGTACCTGCGGCGCACCCTGAAACACGCCGAGGCCTCCGCGGACTGGCCCCGGGCCTCGCGCAAGCTCGCGCGCAAGCTCGAGCACGGGGCGCTCCTGGTCGTGCTGCTGCCACCGGGCGCGCCGGCTCCGCCGCAGCTGCACGGGGACTTTCCGGACGCGCTGTTTTTGGAGGACGCCCGGTACGCGCGCCCGCTAGACTGACTCCGCGATGAAGCACGCCGGGGCCGAGGCGCTCGACACGATCGAAGAGCTTCTGGCGAAGCTCCGCAAGTACGCGCCGCTCGCCGAGCGCAAGCGCGGCACCTTCTACCTGAAGAGCTCCGCCTTCCTGCACTTCCACGAGGATCCGGCGGGCATGTTCGCCGACCTCAAGGTACGCGGCGAGTTCGAGCGCTTCCGCGTCACCACCGCGCGCGAGCAGAGCGCGTTCCTGCGCCAGGTCGCGGCGGCGCTCGGAGACACTGGCAAGCGCGCCTGAGCTAGCATTGCGGTCGATGGACGAAGTTCGCTACGAGGCGCCCGGCACGATCGCGCGCGCGGTCGAGCTGTTGCGCGAGGACGGGGCCCGGGTTCTGGCCGGTGGCACGGACTTACTGGTGCAGATGCGCGCCGGCCGTGCCGCGCCGCGCGTGTTCGTGGACGTGAAGCGCATCCCCGAGGCCAGCCGGCTCGATCTCGCGGCGCGCGAGCTCTGGCTGGGCGCCGCAGTGCCGGCCGCGGTCGTGGTCGAGAGCCGCGAGATCGGCCGCGTGTTCCCCGGCCTGGTCGAAGCGGTCGACCTGATCGGCTCGACGCAGATCCAGGGCCGTGCGTCGGTCGGCGGGAACGTGTGCAACGCCTCGCCCGCGGCGGACACCACGCCGGCGCTGTGCGCGCTGGCGGCGCACTGCGTGATCGCGGGTCCCGGCGGCCAGCGCGAGCTGCCGATCGAGGAGTTCACCACCGGCCCGGGCCGCACCGTGCTGCAGACGGGCGAGTTTCTGGTGGGCTTCCGGATCCCCCGTCCACCCGCGCGCGCGAGCGACGCCTACCTGCGCTTTATCCCGCGCACCGAGATGGACATCGCCGTGGTCGGCGCCGCTGTCTCGCTTGCGCTCGACCCGAGCGGCCGCTGCGCGAGCGCGCGCGTGGCGCTGGGCGCGGTCGGGCCCAAGGTGATCGTGGTGCCCGAGGCAGCCGCGGCGCTGGTCGGGAGCACGGGCGATCCCAGCGCGCTGACTCGGGCCGGCGAGGCGGCGAGCGCCGCCGCGCGCCCCATCTCCGACAAGCGCGGCACGGCCGACTACCGGCGCCGGGTCGCGGGTGTGTTGGTGAGACGCGCGGCCGCGGCCGCGTTCGCGCGCGCGCGAGGTGAGTCGTGAAGCTGCACGTCAGCGTCAACGTGAACGGTGAGCCCGCCGAGTTCCTGTGCTCGGCCGAGCAGAGCCTGCTCGAGGCGCTGCGCGACGAGCTGCACCTGACCGGCACGAAGGAAGGCTGCTCCACGGGTGACTGCGGCGCCTGCTCGGTGCTGCTCGACGGGCGCCTGGTCTGCTCGTGTCTCGTGCTCGCGGCCGAGGCTTCGGGCCGGCGCGTCGACACCATCGAAGGGGTGGCCAAGGGCGCCGAGCTGCACCTCCTGCAGCGCAAGTTCCTAGAGCACGCGGCGCTGCAGTGCGGCATCTGCACGCCCGGCTTCATCGTCGCCGCCAAGGCGCTGCTCGAGCGCAATCCCGATCCCAGCGAGGAAGAGACCCGCTACTGGCTGGCCGGGAACCTGTGCCGCTGCACCGGCTACGACAAGATCATCCGCGCGGTGCTCGACGCCGCCGCGGAGCTCCGAGGAGAGACTCGATGAGCGAGCGCAAGTTCCGGCAGGTGGGCACGCGGCCGATCCGCCACGATGGCCTCGACAAAGTGACCGGCCGCGCCCAGTTCGGCGCCGACTATTCGGCGCCGGGCATGCTCTGGGGCAAGGTGCTGCGCAGCCCGCACGCGCACGCGCGCATCCGCGCGATCGACGTCTCGGCCGCGCTCGCGCTCGACGGCGTCCGGGCGGTCATCACCGGGAGTGACTTCCCGGAGCTCAAGTCCGAGTCACAGGCGGGCGGCGAGGGCGGCGCGAACGACATGCGCGACCTGGCCATGAACGTGATGGCCCGCGGCAAGGCGCTGTACCACGGTCACGCGGTGGCGGCGGTCGCCGCGACCAGCCTGCGCATCGCCGAGGCCGCCTGCGCGGCGATCCGCGTCGACTACGAGCCGCTCGAGCCGGTGCTCTCGCTCGACCGCGCGCTCGCCAAGGACGCGCCGATCCTGCATGACGACCTGCGCGCGAGCGGCGACGAGCCGCTTCCGAAAGGTCCAACGAACGTCGCGGCCAGGCGCGAGCTGGGCCGCGGCGACGTGACTCGCGGCTTCGCCCAGGCCGACGTGGTGGTCGAGCGCGAGTTCCGCACGCCCATGGTGCACCAGGGCTACATCGAGCCGCACGCCGTGCTGGCGCGCACCGACGAAGAGGGTCGCTCGGTGGTCTGGTGCTGCACGCAGGGCCCGTTCATGGTGCGCGCCTACTCCGCCAAGGTCCTGGGTCTTCGCACCGACATGATCAAGGTGATTCCGACCGAGATCGGCGGCGGCTTCGGTGGCAAGACCACGGTGTATCTCGAGCCGCTGGCGGTATTGCTCTCGCGCAAGTCGGGCCGCCCGGTGAAGATGGTGATGACGCGCGAGGAGGTGTTTCGCGCGACCGGGCCGACCTCGGGCACCCACGTGCGCGTGAAGCTGGGCGCGAAGCGCGACGGCACGCTGACCGCGGCCGAAGCGGTTCTGGTGTACGAGGCGGGCGCGTTCAAGGGCTCGCCGGTGAACGCGGCGATGATGACCGTGTTCGCGCCCTACAAGCTCGACAACGTGCGCATCGAGGGCTGGGACGTGGTGGTGAACAAGCCCAAGGTCGCGGCCTATCGCGCGCCGGGCGCGCCGATGGCGGCGCTCGCCACCGAGACGGTGCTGGACGAGCTGGCGGGCAAGCTCGGGCTCGACCCGATCGACCTGCGACTCACCAACGCCGCGCGCGAAGGCGTGCAGGCCACCTACGGGCCGAAATACCGCGCGATCGGCTTCGTCGAGACGCTGCAGGCCGCCAAGAGTCACCCGCACTACCGCGCGCCGCTGGGTCCCAACCAGGGCCGCGGCGTCGCCTGCGGCTTCTGGTTCAACGCGGGTCTCTCGTCGTCGGCGAACGTGTCGCTGACCGAGGACGGCTCGGCGGTGGTGATGAGCGGCTGCCCCGACATCGGCGGCTCGCGCACGTCGCTCGCGCTGATGGCGGCCGAGGAGCTGGGCATCCCGGTCGAGAAGGTGCGGCCGGTGGTGGTCGACACCGAGTCGATCGGCTTCAACGATCTGACCGGCGGCAGCCGAGTCACGTTCGCGACCGGCATGGCGGTGATCGAGGCCGCGCGCGACGTGGTGCGCCAGCTGCGCGCCCGCGCGGCGCAGACCTGGGGCATCGAGCTCGACGCCGTGCGCTGGGAGGACGGCCAGGCGATCGCCACGAACGGCGCCGAGGGCAAGCACGAGCCGCTCACACTGCAAAAGCTGGCGGCGCGCTCGGCGGCGACGGGTGGACCGATCGCCGGCCGCGCCTCGCTCACCGCGCGCGGCGCGGGCCCGGGCTTCGCGACTCACTTGTGCGACGTCGAGGTCGACCGCGAGACCGGCGCGGTCAAGGTGCTGCGCTACACGGCGGTCCAGGATGCGGGCAAGGCCGTGCACCCGAGCTACGTCGAGGGACAGATGCAGGGCGGCGCGGCGCAAGGCATCGGCTGGGCCTTGAACGAGGAGTACGTGTTCGACCCGAGCGGCGTCATGGAGAACCCGGGCTTCCTCGACTACCGCATGCCGGTGGCGAGTGACTTGCCGATGATCGACACCGTGATCGTCGAAGTCCCGAACCCGACCCACCCGCACGGCGTGCGCGGCGTCGGAGAGACTCCGATCGTGCCGCCGCTCGCCGCGGTGGCGAACGCGGTGCAGCATGCGGCCGGGGTGAGCGTGAGCGAGCTGCCGATCTCGCCGCCGCGGCTGCTCGAGCTGCTCGACCGCGCCGCGCGCTAGATGGCGCGCGTGTTCTTCGCGTCGGGGCTGCGGCGCTTCGCGGACGGCGCTGCTTCGCTCGAGCTGCCCGCGCGGAACGTGCGCGAGCTGCTCGCCGAGCTCTACCGGCGCTGGCCCGCGCTCGAGAAGCGCCTCGCCGAGGGAACCGCGATCGCCATCGACGGCGAGGTGATTCCACACGACGAGGCCCTTCTGGAGTCGCTCCGCCCGGAGGCGGAGATTCACTTTCTACCGCAGATCAGCGGTGGTCTGGTCTAGAGCGAGCTCAAGAACGTCTTGAGTCTCCGCTGGTCGTCGGCGTTCAGCGCACGATAGGCGGCAGTCACGTCCCGGGCCTCGCCCCTGTGGCGCGCGATCACGTCGTCGAAGTCGAGCGACGTGAGGTCGTGCATCATCCGCCCGCGCACGTGCAGGCCCCACAGCGGCGGCGTGCGCAGCATGTTGGCCGTCGCCTGACCGCCGTTCTGCACGATGCCATCGCCGGTGCCGATGTTGTGCAGCAGGAAGTCACTGAACGGGTGGATGATCTTGTTCCCGACCGCCGCGCTGACCTTCAGCGTGCCGCCGTTCAGGACCGAGCCCGCCGGCGCGGTCACGAACGTGGGCACGTGACACGTGGCGCAGCCCACCTGCGAGAACAGCTTCTCGCCGGCCTGGCTGTCCGCGGTCCCGGCCACCGAGGCGTAGCGCGGCGGCGCCTTGGTCGCGCGCATGAAGCGCGCGAACCGGTCGACGTCGCCGAGCCCGTCGCTCCCGACGTGGTCCTCGGGGTCCTGGATCGAGTCACAGAGCTGCGCCACCTCGGTCGGCTGGAGCACGCTCGTGATCCCCATCTCGTTCAGATATGCGTCGGCCGAGAACGAGAGCAGGCTGGCGTGCTGGTTCTTCCAGCCGAAGCGCGCCACCCGCTGGCTGCCGCCCGCCTCCAGCACCGGAACGGTCTGCACCCTGCCACAGATGCGGCCTCCGTTCCGGCACTGAAGCGCGGACACGGCGCGCAACGCGATCGACGGGATGGCTTCGATGAAGCCGTCGCCGAGCGTGTTGAGCGACGCGCGCAGCGCATGGATGTTCTCGGTCGCCGCGGCTCGCTGCTGTCCCGTCAGGTCCGGGAACTCCGAGCTCGGGCAGATCGAGCGGTCGTTCAAGAGCGAACGGCCGTGCACCACCTCGGTGCCGTCCCCCAGCGGAATGTCGGGATTCACGAAGTTACCCGACGAGTCGTCGTGACCGATCCGGATCTCGGTCACCTGGCTGGCCGCGCCCGACACCGGTGACTGGTGACATTCGCGGCAAGCCTGCGCGTTGTACAACGGGCCCAGGCCCTCGTCGACATCCTCGGCACCGTCGAACGCGGCCTGGTCGGCCGCGTGCGTGTTCGGGTCCGTGAGTCCGTTCGAGAGACCATCGAAGCCCGTGGGCGCCTCGGTCGGCGCCGTTCTGGTGGTCGCGATCATGTCCGCGACCTCTGCACCTCCAGTAGCCGCTCTCGCGTCGTGCGCGATTGCGACGTTCGTCAGCAACATCAACGGAAACCCCATCCCCATCATCGCAGCAACTACTGCATTCATGCCCGCAGCATCGACGGAGATGAGATTTCTCTCGGTGACGATGCCCACGCCGAGCGCGTGAGACGCGTCACTTACGCATTTCTGTGTAGCCTTCGCGCGCGCGAGTTGCGTTAAGTGTGACGCGCGCCCACTTCGATCGCGACGCCGGGCACGTGGATCGATCCAGTAGGAGCGGAATCACCGACTGAAATTCGCTGCGCGTCCACGCCTTTGTCCGAAACGAACTTCGTGCGCAACGCGTCGGCACGTTGGCGGGCGAGCGCCTCCAGCGCACCGTCGGGAAGTGACTGAGCGGACAGTTTCGCCTCGAGCCAGGCGCTCTGGTCGACCGTGAGCTCGCCCGCGGACTCGCCTTTGGTGGTCGCTTCCAGGTGCAGGCGTACCGCACGCCGCACGCCGATCTCGCCGAGGTTTCCGAGCGCGCGGAATCCGGTGCTGGCCTCGAGCTCGGCGAGCAACGCGCGCTCCTTCAGCGCGCGCAGGTCACCGGTCGCCGTGCCGCCGTGCAGAACGAGCGAGATCCCCGGGGAAGCGCTGAGCAGCTGCGCGAGCTGATCGACCCGCGCGCTGCCCGACTCACTCGGCTCGACGCCGCCCGGCTGGAACTCCACCGGCTCGGGCCGCAGGTCCACCTTGCCGTCCTTGGTGCCCGCGCCCAAGAGCTTCAGCGGCGAGGCCAGTGCGCCTACGAGCGCCTTGCGCACCGCCTGGGCGGCCAGGCTGCCCAAGCCCACGCGCGCGCCGCCGCGGTCGCCCGCGATCGGCACCGACAGCGTGATCGCGCCGTCGGGGTTCTTCAGCAGCCCGATCGCCATCGACAGCGGGATGCCGAAGTTCTGCTCGAACAGCGCCTCGCCCTCGGCGCCGCCCACCTCGAGTGACTGCACGGTGAGGTCGGTATTGCTGTCGTAGGTGTCGGGCTCGAAGTGCGAGGACAGCTCGAGCGAAAGGTCGCCATCCGAGATCGAGTAGCCGCCCTGCGCGATGTACGGATTGAAGTGCTTGAGCGGCAGGCTGTGGAGCTCGGCGCGCAGGCGCGCGTGGGATCCCTCTCTCCCGCCGTGCACGTGCAACACCGCGCCGTGCAGCCCTTTCAGATCGGCCACCAGCGCGTCGATCGCGAGCGGCGGCCAGGCGCATTTCACGGCATTGACGTCGAGCCGCTCGACCTGGCCCTCGTAGAAGGGACTCACGGTGCGGTCGGTGAGGGCGAGCTTGCCCTTCACGAGCTTGAGCGAGTCGAGCTTGAGCTTCAGGTCCGGCGCCGCTGCAGGCGGGGCCGGGGACGTTTTCGGAGGCGGAGCTTCGCCTTCCGGTGCGCCAGCGAGCTCGGGCAGCACGATCCCCTTGGCGGTGCGAGTCAGTACGGCCGAGGGCTCGGCCAGAGTGATTCGCTGCAGCGACACGGCCACCGCACGCGGCACAGCCGGGTCACCCCCCAGGGCCGGCTGAACTGTCGCCTCGCGCACCTGGATCGCCAGGTCCTTCCACGCTGCCTGGAACTCCTTGTCGCCCTCCTTGCCCAGCGCCAGGTCCGAGAGACCGAGCGTCCCGGACACGCGCAGGTCGGAGGTCTTCGGCGCGCTCGCGCCGCGCCCGGCGAGAATCACCTCGAGGTCGGCTCGCGCCTTGCCGCCGCGCAGCAGGTCGGCGCCGGGCGCAGGCGCGCGTGCCGCCAGAGGCGCCAGCGCGAAGTCTTTGACACCGACCTTGCCGTGGAAGCCGAGCGGCTCGAGCGTCAGGTCGCCGTCGACCGCGAGTGACCCGTCGGCCTCCTTCACCTGCAATGACACGGGCGACGCGCCGACGGTGGGATCGGCGATGGTCTTGACCTCGGCGTCGGCGGCCAGCACGAGTGGCTTGTCCCCGCCCAGCAGCTCGACCTCGGCACCCTGGAGCTGCACGCGCTTCACTGCCCAGGTCCACGGCCTGGCGGGCGGCGCGGGCGCCGGCGGCGCGCCCGGTGGCGGCGGCTCGGGCTCTTCGGCCGTCTTCGTCGGCTTCTCGAGCACGGGCAGCGGCAGTGACTTCGACTTCGGGTCGACCACCACGTGCGCGCCCTCGAGCCGCACGTCGGCCACGCCGGCGTGCTGCTTCACCACGTCGACCTGGTCGAGCCCGACGGTGAGCTTCCGGAACGTGAGCGCCGGGTGATCCAGGCCCGGCACGCGCACCGCCACGTTCGAGAGCGAGAAGCCGCCCGAGATCTGGTGCGAGCCCCCGGTCTCGAAGCGGTGGTCGATCGACGCGTCGAGCGTGCCCTCGAGGTCGCTCCAGCCGAACATCTTGAGATACACGCGCACGCCGCCGATCGGCAGGTCCGCGATCACGATGTTCGAGTGAGTCGCGGGGCCGGCCTCTTTCTGCTGGAGGTCGGCCTCGAAGCCGATCCGGCCGCCGCCGATGTCGGCCTCGAGGCCCACGTGACCGGGCGCGCTTCCGCTCGGGTCGAAGCGCAGCGCGAGCTTGCGCGCGACGAGGTTCGGAATCGCCAGGTCGAAGCGCTGCGGCTCCTTCTGGCCGACCGTGAAGTCGCGAAACACCACCTCGCCCTTGTCCAGCACGACCGCGTCGGCCTGGAACGCCCAGCTCGACGGCTTCGCGGGCTCGGGCTCGGGTTTCTCGGGCTCCTGACTCGGGGTGGGCTTGGGCAGCACCAGGCCGTCCTTCAGCCGGTCGAGCCGCAACACGAAGGCGTGCAGCTCGAAGTCCTTCACCTCGATCGTCTTCAACAGCAGCTCGAGCCAGCTGATCTGCGCCCAGAGCGTCTCGGTCTCGAACAGCGGAGGCTTGGGCTCCGCGGGGGGCGCGCCGGGCGCGGGCAGCTCGTCGGCGTAGACCTCGAGCCCGTGCAGAGTCACGCCGCCGCGCAGCAGCGACAGGTCGAGATCCCGGAGCGCGATCCGGCCGACCAGTGCCTGGTCGGCCTGCTTGACGATGATCGGCCGCAGCACGTAGGGCAGCGCGATCCGGAACACGATGCCCAGCAGCAGCAGCGCGAGCAGCAGCTGATTCCGACGCACGCGCAAGGCGGCCACCACGGCCGCGCGGTCGGGAAGCTTCATGTTTCGGGGGGACCTCTCCGCCTAGCATACCCGCTGCGCGGCGCGCCGCGGCACTCACACTAGCCTTCGTCGAAGTCCTCGAAGTGGAAGCGCCGCAGCGCGTGGTGAAACACCGGCCCCAACAGGATCGCGGTCAGGACCAGGAACAACAGGCCCGCGTAGAGCGCGTACACCCCCTCGAACAGCTTGCCCGCATCGGTCTTCGGCAGGTCCACCGGACCCATGCCGCCGAGCAGCATCGCGGAGTTCAGGAAGCCGTCGAGATAGGAGAGCCCTTCGAATTCGTGATAGCCCGCGATCCCCAGCACCAGCGAGCCAGCCAGGAGCGCGAGCGCCACCGCGAAGTAGCTGCTCATGTGGCGCGCGAACGCGGCCGGGCTGAGCGGTGGCTTCGACCTGCGTGTCATGCCTCGCTGGCCTCAGAAGCCGTAGCTCAGCGCGATGAACGGACCGCGCGTCTGCACGCGCTCGTTGGTGCTGCCCGAGTCACGATGGAAATCGAGGAACTTGTAGCCGACGTGCGCGGTCCAGCTCTCGCTGAAGCCCCAGGAGAGCGCGGTGATCTGCGACCAGGTGAAGTCGGAGCAGTAGTTGCCGATGTTGAAGCCGCCGACGTCGCCACTCACACGGAAGACCACCGTGCTCGACAGGTCGGTCGCGAAGCGCAGGCCGACCGTCGGATCGAGCCACTGCTCGCGGTCGCCGAGCCGGACCTTGAGCGCGCTGCCCGGCGACGCGACGTGCACCTGGATCTTCGGGTCGACCGACCAATAGCGCAGGCCGCCGTACAGCTCGGCGCGGAACTTGCGCGTGTCGCTGGGCCGGCTCGAGAACGGGCTCCCCAGCGTGAGCAGCCGGTAGCCGGCGTTCGCCTCGACGATCCATTCGTCGAGCTGGGACTTCACCTCGGCGCCGATCTGCACGCCGCCGCGCGGGCCGAGGCGGATGACCTTGCTCACGTTGTCGCCGGAGAGCCGCGCGTACGAGCCGTCGAGGTCGAGTGACCAGTTGCCCCACTCGCCGCGCGCGTGGCCCTGGAGACCGCCGTTCAAGTGCTTCAGCAGCTCCGAGAACGAGATGTGCTCGGAGACGTCGCCGTCGGACGTCTCCACGTGAGTCGAGACGCTGGTGCCCCAGATGTAGAGGCCGATGTCGTAGTGAGACGCCGGCGCCGCGTCGTCCGCGCGCGCGGGTGCCGCCGCCCCCAGCGCGAACAGCGCGAGCAAGCCGCCCGCCCGAGCTCGTCCGCTCATCGCTTCCCTCCCCGGCCGGAGAAGCTATCACGGGGCCCGCTCAAACGGCGGACAGGAAGAGACACTTGAGATAGGCGGCCTCCGGGAATCCGATCGGATGGTCCGATGCGTGCGCGCTGCGCGCGCGCTCGCGCAGCTTGCGGCCGGCGCGCGTCGCGCCCGCCTCGACCGCCGCCGCGAGCTCGTCCGCGGTCACGCGCGCCGAGCACGACGCCATCACCAGCTGACCGCCCGGCGCCAGCAGGCGCGCGCCCTGCTCGGCGAGCCGCGCGTAGGCATGGAGCGCGCTCGCGAGCTGCGCTTCGCTGCGAGTGAGAGCCGGCGGGTCCAACACCACCAGCTCGAAGCGCCGGCCGGCCGCGGCCAGGCGCGGCAGCTCCTCGAAGGCGTCGCCGTGGACCGTCTCGTGCGCGCAGCGGGCGATCCGGGGATCGTCCTGGTTCAGCGCGAAGTTGGCGTGTGACTCGTCCAGGGCGATGCGACTCGCGTCGAGCGAGCACACGCTCCTGGCTCCGCCGCGCGCCGCCGCGAGTGAGAAGCCGCCGGTGTAGCAGAAGGCGTCGAGCACGCTCCGGCCCGCCGCGAGCTCGGCGACGCGCGCGCGATTCTCGCGCTGGTCGAGGAAGAAGCCGGTCTTCTGCCCGCGCACCGGGTCGCAGCGCAGCCGCAGCCCGCGCTCGCGAAATACGATCGGCTCGGCGAGCGGAGGGCCGTCGAGCACGTCGCCGTCTCGCAGCCCAGCGCGCTCCTCGCAGCGCTCGGCGATCGCGCGCGCCAGGCGCAGCACCACCCGCTGCGGCGCGAGTGACTCCTGCAGGGCGGCGCGGATCTCGGACAGGTGCGGCAGCCAGGCCGCGGTGTAGAGCTTCAGCACCAGGCTGGCCTCATAGCGGTCGATCACCAGGCCCGGCAGGCCGTCGCTCTCGCCGTTCGCCAGCCGGTAGCCGGTGGTGTCTTCGGCGGCCAGGCCGCCGCGCAGTGACTCGGCGGCGCGGATCCGCCCGCCGAAGAACGCGCGGTCGATCGGCCGCGGGCCGCCGCGGTGCAGGATGCGGATCCGGATCGCCGAATCGGGATCGTAGAGACCCAGCGCCAAAAGCTTCCGGTCGTGGTCGAAGATCACCGCCAGGTCGCCGGCCGCCGCCTCGCGGCTCTGCGCGCGGATGCTCTCGGCATACAGCCACGGGTGCTGCTTGCGCACCCAGCGCTCGGCCGAGCGAGTGAGTCGGATCGTCACGTTGTCCGCGCTCAAAGCCAGGAGATGATCCAGAAATCAGGCCGCGCGCGCGACCTCGCGGGCCAGCTCTTCGAGCGCCGCGCAGCGGTGCAGGCCGCGCTGGCGGCGCAGCTCGTCGAGGTAGGCGCGGTCGTGGCGGCGGTACCAGTGCGCGAGCGTCTCGGGATCGGCGGGCGAGTCGGGGGCCTCGTCGAAAGCCCAGAACGAGTTCGCGGTCTCGGGCGCGAGCTTGGCGGTCACCCGCGTGAAGGGCGCGCCACAGGCCTCGGCGGAGTCGGTCACGAAGTCGGTGTCGGCCAGGTCGCGGAACACGATCGCGCCGGTGGGCCGCAGCGCGCGGTCGAGCTGCACCAGGATGTTCTGCGGGTTGGGAGTCACGTACTGCAGGCCGTAGCGCGCGAGCAGCCGCGCCTTCGCGCGCCCCACCGGCTCGGCGTAGGCATCGGCCCAGAACGCGGCGAACTCCCGGCCCGCGTGCGCCGCCAGCGCGCGGCCCACGAACGGGATGCTGAACGCGGGCAGATAGAGCTGGCCGTCGCAGAGCGGCGCGAGATCGCGCACCAGGAACCCGGTCTCGCCGTCGCGCACGCGCACGCCGATCGACTCCAAGAGCACGATCAGCTCGCGCTCGCGCCCGAGCCGCGCATCGACCGCGCGCACGTGAGCCGCGAACTGCAGCGCCTCGACCACTTCGGTGCGCAGGCGCGTCTTCTCCGGCTGGCTGACGCCGTGGTGCGGGTGACTGGTGGCCAGCTTCAGGGCGAAGGGCCGCGCGCCCGGGTCCGCGATTACCAGCGTGCGCGACGAAGTGAACCGAGCGGACCAGAGGTGCGCGGCCGGGCGGTCGGAATAAGTGACGGTCGTGTCGCGATTCAGTGGGTGGCGCGGGAAGCGCACGCGCTCGGCGTCGGCGAAGCGTGCCTGCAGCTCGCGCGGCGCATCGGGCGCGATCTCCACGCACAGCTCCGCGCGCGGCACGTCCGCGACCTCGAGCGCGACCGCCTCGGTCGTGGTGCGAAAGCCGGAAAAGTTGGCCTGCTCTTCCCAGAGCAGCCACTGGGCGAAGGGGTGGGGGACCACTTCGCTCTGTGTCTTCGGCAGACCGAGATTGCTTTGTGAGCGGACGCGGGATAGAGTCGCGGCCTCGTTCACGTCAATCTCGACCGCGAACACCGTGCACAGGGAGGCCAATCGATGAATTGCGTCGACATCGCCGCTCGGTGCCCCACCGCTGCCCCCTTCGATGGGGGTCACTCGCCGGCGTCGCGCAAGCGCGTTCCGGCGCTCGGTGGAACCAGGACTCACGCGTCCGCCTCGGATTGACGCCGCCCCCGGAGGGCAGATCGAAGGCCGCGGACGCGCACAGCGACCGCGGCCTTCGATGCTTAAGGAACGGAACGAGTCATGACGGTACCTGCCCAGACACAGACACTTCCGGAAACGCCCGCCGCCGCACGCGGAGCCGTGGGCGAGGTGTTGAACCTCGCCCTGCCCGTGGTGGCCGCGACGCTGTCCGAGACCACGATGCAGTTCATCGACACGGCCATGCTGGGGCACCTGGGAACGGTGCCGCTGGGTGCGGCCGGCTTCGCGGGACTCTGGATCTGGACCTTGTTCGTGCCCTTCACCGGCATCGCGCAGGGCGTGCAGGCGTTCACCTCGCGCCACGACGGCGCGGGCGAGCCCGAGCGCTGCGGCGCGTGGATCTGGCAGGCGACCTGGCTGTTGGTGCCCGCGATGACGCTGTGGATGTTCGCGGTGGCGTGGCTGTTCCCGCTCTTGGTCGCGCTGATCCGCCCGTCGCCCGAGCTGCAGGCGGCGGCGATCAGCTACGGCTTCGCGCGCCTGCCCGGTGGGCCGGCGGTGGTGATGAACTTCATCATCGCCTCGTTCTACCGCGGCATCGGCGACACGCGCACGCCGCTGCTCGTGACGCTCGGCGGCGTCCTCGTGCACCTGTTCTTCGCCTATGGCCTGATCTTCGGCGGCTTCGGCCTGCCCGCCTGGGGCGTGGTCGGCGCCGCGGCGGCGCAGTCGATCGGCAGCTGGACCTTCCTGGTCCTGTATCTGGCGTGTCTGTTCCGGCCGAGCACGCGCCGGCGCTACCGCACGCTGCCCGTGCGTCCGCGCTGGGACGAATCAGTGCGCTTCCTGCGCACCAGCGCCGCGATCGGCGGCCAGTGGCTGCTCGACATGATCACCTTCGCCATCTTCGCTTCGATCGTCGCGCGCATGGGCGACGTGGCGATGGCGGCGAGTCAGGCCATGCTGCAGTGTCTGGCGTTCTCGTTCATGCAGGTGTACGCGATCTCGATCGCCTGCAGCACGCTGGTCGGACGCTACATCGGCGCGGGTGACCTCGACTCGGCCGAGCGCAGCTATCGCTCCTCGCTGGTGCTGGGCATGGGAGTCACGGTGCTGGTGGCGCTGGTGTTCGTGACGTTGCCCGAGGTGCTGCTGCGCTTCTTCAACGGCGAGCCCGAATTCCTGGCGCAGGGCCGCCCGCTGCTCGCGCTGGGCGCGTTCTTCCAGGTCGCCGACGCGGTGGGCATCGTGGCCGGCGGCGCGCTGCGCGGCGCCGGTGACACCCGCTTCCCGTTCGTCGTGCAGTCGGTGCTGTCGTGGACGCTGCGCCTGGGCTCCGTCTGGACGCTGGCCGTGTACCTGCAGGGCGGGGTCTTCGGCGCCTGGACGGGCGAGCTCCTGTACGTGACCGCGCTCGCCTTCTGCTGGGTGCTGCGCTTCCGCGCGGGTCACTGGAGGACGGTCCGCATCTAAACGCCGCGCTCCCGGACGATAAGGAAGGGATGTCCGACGCAAGCGAGCCACTCCCGCTCGATCCGACGAAGCTCGTCGTGGCGACGCTGTCGGACCCTGGCCGTGTGCGCCCCGACAATCAGGATGCCGTCGGCGTGCTCGCCAACGTCTCGAACGAGCGCATGGTGGTGGTCGCCGACGGCATGGGCGGCAACAACGGCGGCGAGGCCGCGGCGAAGCTCTGTCTCGAGACGCTGTCGCGGGTCTTTCGCGACCCGCACGGCAAGCCCGAAGAGAGACTCCGCCGCGGGCTCGAGCTGGCCAACGAAGAGGTCTACTCGCACGCGCTCTCGAAGCCCGACCTGAAGGGCATGGGCACGACCGCAGTGGCGCTGCTGTTCGGCGCGGGCACCAGCGGCGTGTGGCTCGCCTGGATCGGCGACAGCCGTTGCTACCGGCTGCGCGACGGCGAGCTCGAGAAGCTGACCAACGACCACTCACTGATGGCCGAGTGGGTGAAGATGGGCGTGCTGCAGGCGGACGAGGTCGAGACCCACCCGCGGCGGCACGAGCTGACGCGCGTGGTCGGGCTCGCGCCCGACGTGCTGGTCGAGATCGTGCCCGTCGACGTGCGCGTGGGCGACCGCTTCCTGTTGTCGTCGGACGGCGTGCACTCACTCGTGCCCGACCGGCTGTTGAAGGTGGCGCTCGCGGGTCCGCAGTCGGCGGAGGAGTCGGCGCGGGCGCTCGTCGACCGCGCGAACGCCAACGGCGGCTCGGACAACGCGACCGTCGCGGTGATCGAGGTCGTGGCCGAGGCCGTGCGCGAGGGCCCCGAGCCGCTGCCCGAGGTTCCGCTCGAGCTCGAGCTGCCCTCGCCGCCGCCCGCGCCCAAGCCCGAGGGGCCGCGCACCCTCGATCTCAGCACGCTGGACCTCTCCACGCTCGATCTCACGCCGACTTCACCGCCTAAGCTCGAGCCGATCTCGGAGCCCGCGCCCGAGTCAGACGAGACGCCGGCCTTCGAGCTGGCCGACTCACCCGCCACCGAATCACTCACGCCGCCCGACGACCTGGGGATCGAGGTCGAGCCCACGTCCCACCAGAGCGCCGCGATCGACGCGGCGCTGGCCGAGCTCGCGGCTGCGCGCGACGAGCCGGCTCCGCCGGCAGAGCCGCCTGCCGGCGAAGACTCGATGTTCGGGATCTCGAAGATGTTCGCGACCGATCCTCCCGTCGCCGAGCCCGACACGCCGCGACCCGCCGCCCTCTCCGAGAAGCTCGAGCTCACCGACAACTCCGCGGAGACGTCGTTCGCCGATCTGATGGGTGAACCGGCCGCCGAGGCCGAGGCAGCACCTGCAGCGGCCGCGGCCGTACCCCCGCCCGTGCTCGAGCTGGCTCGGCCGCCCGCGCCGCGCTCCGCGCACACACCCGCGCTGATTCCCGATTTCGGCTCGACCGACGAGTCACCTGCGCCTGGTCGCGCTCCGCGCATTCCGCTGATGACTCCGGTGCGCAAGCGCCGCGGCATGCACGGACCGTCGCTGCTCGCGGGCCTGGCGGTGGGCGGCGCGATCGCCGCGGTCGCCGCCGGCGCCTGGCTCTATCTGGGCTCGGGCTTCGGCGGCGCGTCGAAAGACACGCCGTCACTCACTCCCGAGCTGCCGCGCAGAGTGGCAGTCGTACCGAAGCCCGTGCCCAAGCCAGCCCCGCCCGCAGCTGCCGCGGAGATCGCGCCGGCGCCCGCGGTCGTGACTCCGCCACCCGCGCCCGCGCTGACTCCCACCCCCCAGCCGACCGCCGCGCCAGCTCCCGCCGCGACCCCTGCTCCGCCGCCTGCGCCGACGCCGGTCGTCATGCCCAACGTGCCGCCCCCTGCGCCGACCACGGTCGTGATCGTGCGCCCGGCCAACCCGGCGCCACCCGTGACCGTGCCCGCGGCGCCCGACGGCTCGGCCGTCGCGCCGCCGATCGCCAGCTCCGCGGCCTTCGAGCTCTCGGCCCCCGTCCACCGCTTCGTCGACGACTGGCTGCGCGCGCAGGAGACTCACGACTCACAGCTCTACGCGCAGCTCGGCTTCCGCGCCCCGCCCAGCGAGCTCGCCGGCACCTGGACCACCCGCACCGGCTACCGCCTCGTCGCCGCCAGCATCGACGAGGAGCGCTCCACCCCTGACACCGTCTACCTGCGCGTCGTCCTCAGCTACGCCTTCACCGACGGAACCGGCCGCTTCCGCACCGAGGACGAAGAACGCATGATCCTCAAGTCCTCCGCCAACTCCATGGTCTTCGAAGGCCGCTGGCAGCAGTGACTCGGGTTTGCGTCTGAGTCCGAATCCGGCTCTTCACGAGCTGGATCACGAACAACGCGAGACCCGAGCGAAGAGTGGGTGGCGCGCTGCGCGCGCCAGGCCCCACTAAGACAAGACTGGCGGAGAGGGGGGGATTCGAACCCCCGGTACCCGTAAGGGCACAACGGTTTTCGAGACCGCCCCGTTCAACCGCTCTGGCACCTCTCCAGCGCGGACGCTAGCACAGGCGCCGGATGCGCTGCGACAGCACGAGCAGCGGCGCCAGAGAGCGGCCGCTCGAGTCGATGGCCGCGGCGATTTCCTCTATCGAGCGCAGGGTTGCGTCGGCGAGCGGGCGCGCGCGGCCGGCCCGGCGGCCGGTCTGGAGCTCGCGCTCGCAGAGCTCCGCGAGCGCCCGGCTCATCTCGATGCCGAGTGCCGCCGCGGCCACGCGGCTCCAGCCGTCGCCGAGCTCGGTCTTCTCGAGGCGCTCGAGCAGCCAGTGGATCCGGGTGCGTGCGCCGAGCTCGTTCCAGACCTCGAGCGCGCGCGCAACGGGCGCGGCGCTGCGCTCCGCGATCCACAGCACCGGCAGCGCGCGCGCCACGGCGCCGAGCGCTTCGGGCGCGCTGGCTCCGAGTCGACCGCGCAGCTCCTCGAGCGCCGCCGCGCGGCGGCGCGAGTCGGCGGCCTCGCCGCCTGCCGGCCCTTCCAGTCCGAGCGACAAGCCCGCGGCGTGAGTCACGGCGTCGTCGAGCGCAACGCGCGCGCGCAGTCGGGCTTCCTCGGGCCCGCCGCCCGCCGCCAGCGCCTGGCGAGCGCTCTCCGCGCCGAGCAGCGCGTCGCACGACAGCCAGCCGAGCAGCACGTCCTGCACGCTCACTCCCAGGGCCCGGCTCAGCTCGGGAATCAGCGTGACTCCCGCGCGATCGACCACGTGGTTCACGAGACAGGTCGCGGTGATCGCGTCGCGCAGCTGGTGAGTCTCGAGCTCGTGCGGGAAGCGTTCGCGCAGCGACCCCGGGAAGTAGGCCTGGAAGAGCCGTGCCAGGAGCGGGTGGGCGGGCAGGCCGGCGCTGGCCAGCTCCTTCTTGCACAGGCGCTTGGTGTAGCCGAGCAACACCGCCAGCTCGGGGCGCGTCCAGCCGCGCCCGCGCGCTTGCTCGCGGCTGGGCAGCCGCTCCAGCGCGGGCTCGAGCTCGGCATGAGTCACCAGATACTCCGCCGTCTGCACCAGCCGCTCGGCGTCGGCCCGCGCGCGCAGCCAGTCGAGCGACAGACAGCGGCTCTGGCTCTCGCAGCGCTCCAGCACCGCCAGGTCGGCCGCCTCCGCGCAGGCGCGCAGCACGGCGCTGCGCTCGGCGGCCGGCAGGAGCTCGCTGCCGGCGAGCGGCGCCAGCAGGATCTTGAAGTTCACCTCGTGGTCCGAGAGCGAGACACCGCCCGCGTTGTGGATGGCGTCGGTATCGATGCGACCGCCGGCCAGCGACAGCTCGACCCGCGCCAGCTGGGTGAAGCCGACGTTCCCGCCCTCGGCCACGATCTTCGCGCGCAGCTCCCGGGCGTCGACGCGCACCGCATCGTTCGCGCGGTCGCCGACCTCGGCGTGAGTCTCGTCGGCGGACTTCACGTAGGTGCCGATGCCGCCATTCCACAAGAGATCCACCGGCGCGCGCAGGATCGCCCGGATCAGCTCCTCGCCCGAGAGTGACTCGTCGCTTGTGCCGAGCGCTGCGCGCGCCTCGGGCGAGAGCGCGATCTTCTTGGCGCCGCGCTCGTAGATGCCGCCGCCCGCGCTCAGCGCGTCGCGCGCGTAGTCGGCCCACGACGAGCGCGGCAGCGCGAACAGGCGCTTGCGCTCCTCGAACGCGCGCTCGGGCGCGGGCTCCGGGTCGACGAAGACATGGCGGTGGTCGAAGGCGGCGACGAGCTTCGCGCCGGGCATCAGCAACAGGCCGTTCCCGAACACGTCGCCCGACATGTCGCCGATGCCCACCACCGTGAAGCAGTCGCGGTCGGGGTCGCGGCCGAGCTCGGCGAAATGTCTGCGCGCGCACAGCCACGCGCCGCGCGCGGTGATCGCCTCGCGCTTGTGGTCGTAGCCGTTGCTGCCGCCGCTGGCGAAGGCGTCGCCCAGCCAGAAGCCGTGCTCGGCGGAGGTGCGGTTCGCCACGTCGGAGAGGTGCGCGGTGCCTTTGTCGGCCGCGACCACGAGATAGGGGTCGTCGCCGTCGTGCCGCACCACCTGCGGCGGTGCGCTCACGATGCCGGCCTTCACGTCGTCGGTGACTCGCAGCAGCGCCGACACGAAGCGCGCGTAGAGCCGGTCGGCCTCGGCGCGCGCGGCCTTGGGGTCCTCGGGCGGGCGGCGCAGCGCGAAGCCGCCCTTCGCGCCCACCGGCACGATCAGGCCGTTCTTCACCATCTGCGTGCGCCACAGCGCCAGCACCTCGGAGCGCACGTCTTGCGGACGGTCACTCCAGCGCAGGCCGCCGCGCGCGACCGGGCCGCCGCGCAGGTGCACGCCCACGAGCTCGCACGAGTGCACGAAGATCTCCACCCAGGGCGCGGGCGCGGGCAGGCCCTTCACCGTGCGCGAGTCGAGCTTGAACGCGATCTCGTGCGCCGCGCCGGGCGCGAGCGGCGCATAGTGACTCGTGCGCAGCGTGCTCTGCACCAGGTTCTCGAGCAGCGCGAACACGCGGTCCTCGGCGGCGCTCTGGATCGGCTCGCGCGCGGCGACGAGGGCGCGCTCGGCCTCGGCGATCTCGCCCTCGCGCGTGCGCGCCAGCGCCGGGTCGAAGCGCGCGCGGAAGAGCTGCATCACGGCGCGCGCGGCGCGCGGGTGCCGCACGAGCGCGTCCCGCGCCGCCGAGCCGCGCGCCGCCTGGCCGATCTGGCGCGCGAACTCGAGATAGGCGCGCAGCACGTCGACCGAGCGCCAGTCGAGGTCGGCGGCGAGGATCAGCCGGTTCAGGTCGTCGCTGTCGACGCGGCCGCCCAGCGCGGCGCGCAGGCCGTCGAGCGCGCGGCCCTCGAGCTCGCCCGCGGCCTCGCCGGGCGACATCGGCTCGATCCGGAACGACACGATCCAGAGCGACGGCCGCGCCAGCGCACGCACCTCGGTCGAGGTCGCGTCGATCACGCGCACGCCGAACTGGTGCACCACCGAGAGCAGCGACGTGAGATACGGTCGCTCGCGCAGGTAGATCTTCAGCCGGTGGGTCTCGTCGTCGCCGTGCTCGGTCGCGAAGTCGAGCCCGAGCTCCACCGCGGTCTCGCCGGCGTGGAGGCGCTCCAGGTGCTTTACGTCGATCACCGCCTCGGCGGCCGAAGTCACGACCCGGTACGACGCGGGGAACGCGTCGGCGTAGGCGTCGGCCAGGCGCAGCGCGCGGTCACTCGGCAGCTCGGCGATCAGCGCGTTCTCGAAGCGGTCTTCCCAGCGCTCGACGATCGCGGCGATCTGCGCTTCGAGCTTGGCGAGCTTGGCGAGCTCGAGCTCCTGGTCGCAGCCGCAGAAGAAGTGGACCAGCGCCAGGTCCTCGTCGAGGAACGAGCTGCGGTGGTCGATGTGGCGCGCGCCGTGCTCGCGCTCGAGCCAGCGGTCGATCTCCTCGCGGATGCGCTCCTCGTAGTGCTGCCGCGGCAGCGCCACGCATACGAAGAACGAGCGGTTGGGCGCGTCGGCGACCGTGGTGACTTCGAGCTTGCGCCGCTCGGCGGCCGCCACGATGCGAGACACCAGCCGCGCCACGTCGCTCTGCTCGGCGGGAAAGAGCAGCTCGACGGGCAGGCAGTCGTAGGCCTCGAGCGCCGTCTTGTAGGTGTGCGAGCCGACCTCGGCGCCCAGCCCGCCCACGATCCGGGTGCGGCGCGCCGCCAGGATCGGGATGTCGGACGGGCGCATGCGGATCGCGCGGTGAGTCAAGAGCCCCACGAAGCGACCGAAGCCGACCGTGCGCGCGTCGCGGTCGAGCAGCTTCAGCGACACCGAGTCGAGCCGGCCCGAGCGGTGCACGGTCGAGTCACTGCGGGTCTTGTCGAAGAAGATCACGCGCTCGTCTTCGAGCCGCGCGCCGACCAGCGGCGGCGCGTCCGCGAAGGCCTCGGAGAAGCGCGAGTCGGCCGCGCCGCGCAACAGCCCCAGGCCGCTGCCGGACTCGAGCTCGACCTCCCAGCCGCGCCGGCCGCGCCGCGCCTCGTAGCGGCGGTAGCCCATGAACAAGAAGTTCTTGGCCTCGAGCCAGCGCAGCACGTCGCACAGGTCGCGGGCGCGGTCGGGACCGCCGGGGAGCACCGACGCGCAGGCCTCCAGGTTCGCCACGTGCTCGTGCAGGTGCGCGAGCATCGCCGCGTGGTCCGCCACAACGCAGCGCGCGTCGGAGAGCGCGCGTTCGAGCTCCTGCTCGAGCGCGCCGCGCTCGGCCTCGTGACCCAGCGGCCGCAGCTCGGCGTAGACGTACGACTCACGCGTGCGCGCCACCGCCTCGCGGCCGAAGCGCGCGATCGTGCCGTCGGCGTCGCGCTCCAGCGCGAGCAGCGGATGCAACAGCAGGAGCTCGCGGCGGTTCAGGCGCCGCAGAGTGAGTCGCACCGAGTCCACGATGAACGGCTGGTCGGCGACCAGCACCTCGACCACGGTGCGGCCCGCGCGGTGACCGCCCGGGCTGCTCACACGCACGCGGATCTCGCCGGGCAGGCGCTGCGCCACGAAGGCGGCCGCGTCGATGGCGAGCTCGTGCACGGCATCGGAGCCGCGCCGGCGCAGCTCGGCGGGCTCGAGCGCCGCCTCGAGCTCGGCCCGCACCAGCGCGTAGAGCGCTTCGTCCTTCGTCTCCATGCCCGCGTCTCATCGGCGCGCGCGCCCGTCCGGTGTCGGCGCGCCGGCGAGTGACAGGAGCGGACGGTGATACACTCGCCCGCCGTGAACGCCCCGCTCTTGCGCGCCATCTACCGCTGGGACCGCCTGCGCTTCGTCCTCTTCGCCGCACGCTTCGGCGAGAGACTGCGCGTCGACCCGAGCGCGTCGCCCAACCTGCGCTTCGCCACGCTGCGGATCGAGCCAGGCGCGACGCTCGAGGTGGGCGCGGGCTTCGCGGCCGAGCGCGCGCCCGGCAATCACGTCTGGATCCAGTCCGGCGGCGTGGTCGTGCTCGGCCCGCGCGTCTGGCTGCGCACCGAATGCGGCGAGAACCGCATCACCGCGGCCGAGGGGGCGCGGGTCGAGATCGGCGCGCGCTGTCTCGTGAACGGCGCGATGCTGCACGCGAACGTCGGCATCCGCATCGGCAGTGACTCGATGATCGGCTTCGGCTCGCGCGTGCTCGACTCGGACTTCCACGACCTGGACGTGAACACGCCCGAGCGCAGCGCGCCGGTCACGATCGGCGAGCGCGTTTGGATCGCCTCGGACGTGACGATCCTGCAGGGAGTCACGATCGGCGACGACGTCGTGATCGGCGCGCGCTCGGTGGTGACTCGCGACGTGCCCTCGCGCACGCTCGCGCTCGGCTTCCCGGCCAAGCCCGTCCGCTCGATCGGGCCGCGTGCTAGGTTGCCCGGATGAGTCTCCGGATCGCGCTCTTCGGCCAGGCCGCGTTCGGCGTGCAGACGCTCGAGCGGCTGCGCGCGAGCGGCTACACGCTGGCGGGCGTGTTCGCGCCGCCCGACGCGGGCCGGCCCGAGCCGCTGGCGGCGCGCGCGCAGGAGCTCGGGCTGCCGCTCGTGCGCCGCAAGTTCTACCGCAAGAAGACGGGTGAGCCGATCGCAGCCGCGCTCGACGAGCACGCGGCGCTCGGCGCCGACCTGAACGTTCTGGCGTCGGTGCAGGTGTTCCTGCCGCGCGCGCTCACCGACGCGCCCAAACACAAGAGTCTGTGCTTCCACCCCTCGCTCCTGCCGCGCTTCCGCGGCGGCGCGGCGCTGCAGTGGCAGATCATCCTGGGCGAGCGCGAGACGGGCGTCTCGATCTTCGTGCCCGACGAGGGCGCCGACACCGGGCCGCTGGTGCTACAGAAGGGCGGAGTCAAGATCTCGCCCACCGAGACGACCGCCAGCTTGTTCTTCGACAAGCTCCAGCCGCTGGGCATCGAGGCCTTGGTCGAGGCGGTCGAGCTCGTGGCCCAGGGTCGCGCGCGGCCCTGGGCCCAGGACGAGTCGCGCGCGACTCACCAGGGTCTGGTCGACGACGCGGTCGCGGCGGTCGACCTGTCCAGGTCCGCGGCGGAGATCGACCGCCTGGTGCGCGGCTGCGATCCGCAGCCCGGCGCGTTCGTGAGACACGAAGGCAGGCCGCTGCGCCTGTTCGAGGCCAGCCTGGAAGGCGAGGCCGCGGGCGCGCCGGGGACGGTGCTCGAAGTGAGTGACGCCGGGCTCGCGCTCGCGCTGCGCGGTGGCGTGCTGCGGGTGAAGCGGGTGCGCGCCGACTCGGGCGCGAAGGAGCCGGCGCGCGCGTTCGCCGAGCGGGTTGGACTGAGCCAAGGCGCGCGCCTCGAGAGCGGCGGGTGAGCGCCGCCGCGGCGCTCGAGTCCCTCGCGCGCGCCGGCCTGGCCCTCTCCGGGGTCCTTTCGATCGCCGACTACGACTCGCTCGTGCCCGAAGCCTGGCGCTCCGACGCGCTCGCGCCGGGCGCACGCTCGGCGATCGTGGTCGGAAACGCCGGGCGCGCACTCTGGGACCGGTTCCTGGCGGCGCCGGAATTCGCGCGCGAGCCGGACCCGCTCGACGCCTACACCCGCCGCGTCCTCGACGAAGCCGTGCGACTCACCACGCCGCGTGCCGCCGTCGGCTTCTATGCCGACCAACGCCAGGGCCAGTATCTGCCGCTGGTGAAGCTGGCGCAGCGCGCGGGCTTCGGCACGCCGGGCCGGGTGGGCGTGCTGATCCATCCCGTCTACGGCCCGTGGATCTCGATCCGCGCCGTGCTGCTCGCGCACGAGTCACTGGCGGCGGCGCAGCCCGCGTCGTTCGAGCCCTGCAGCGGCTGTCCAGCACCCTGCGCGGCGGCCTGTCATGGCCAGGTGGTCGGTGCGCGCGGCGTCGACGTCGCCGGCTGCTATCACGTGCGACTCACGAACCCGGCCTGCGCACTCGCCTGCGACGCGCGCAGCGCCTGCGTGGTCGGTCCCGAGCACGCCTACTCGCGCGCCCAGATCGCCCACCACTCGAAGATCCGCCGCTAGAGAAAGACCGGCCCGTCGCGGCGGGTGAGGGCCGCGAATTCGGCCGCGAGCTTCTCGGTGACCGCGCCCGGCACGCGCGCGCCGATCGCGATCCCATCCAGGCTGCGCACGGCTACGATGCGCGCGCCGGCGCCGCACAGGAACACTTCGTCGGCCGAGATCAGGTCCATGCGCGAGAGCGTCTGCTCGCGCGCGGGGATGCCGAGCCCCGCGGCGAGCTCGAACACCGCCCCGCGCGTGATGCCCTCGAGCGCTCCGTCGGTCGCGGGTGGCGTGAGCAGTGACCCGCGCCGGAACGCCCAGACGTTGGCCACCGCCGCCTCGGCCACCATGCCCGCGGCGTTCAAGACCAGCGCCTCGTCGGCGCCGCGCAGCTTGGCCTCGCGCTTGGCCATCACGTTGTTCAGATAGTTGAGACTCTTCACGCGCGGGTCGAGCACGTCGGCCGCGGGCCGGCGCACGCTCACCGTCACCATGTCGAGGCCGGCGCGCAGCTTCTCGGCGGGATACAGGCCGATCTCGCAGGCGATGCAGACTACGCGCGGGCTCGGGCAGGTGGTCGGGTCCACGCCCATGGCACCGTCGCCGCGAGTCACCAGGAGGCGCACGTAGCCGTCGGGCTGCCCGTACGCGCGCGCCGTCGCCAGCACGATCTCGCGGATCCTCGCCTTCCCGCCGGGCAGCTCGAGCCCGATCGCGCGCGCCGAGTGGTGCAGGCGCTCCAGGTGTGAGTCGAGCTTGAACACGCGGCCCGAGTACAGCCGGATACCCTCGAACACGCCGTCGCCGTAGAGTAGCCCGTGGTCGAGCACCGAGATCCGGGCTTCGGAGCCGTCGACGATCTTGCCTTCGATCCAGACCTTCATCGCGAGTCTCCCTGTGCGGCGCCCGCGCGCCGCGCGCCGCCGCCGAGTCTCTTCTCGATCTCGCGCGCCGCGCGCAACAGCGCGTCGCGGAACTGCTGATCGCGGCCGTCGAAGTGCGCGGTCGGCCCCGCCGCCGCGAGCGCGCCCGCCAGCCGCTCGCCCGCGCGCACCGGCACCGCCACGCCGGCCAGGCCGGGAATCCACTCCTCGCGCATCAGCGCAAAGCCGCGCGCGCGCACCTGCTCGATCTCGCGCGCCAGCGCGCGCGGCTCGGAGAGCGTCGCGCTCGAGTAACGCGGCAGCGGCGCGGGCGGGGGACCGAGTGACTCGGGCGCGAACGCGAGATACAGCTTGCCGATCGCGGTGGCGTGCGCGGGGATCTCGGCCCCGACGCGCGGCGCGGCGCGCAGGAAGCCGGTGCCCTCCTGCTTGTCGAGCACGTAGAGCTTGCCCGCGCGCATGCCCGACAGGAAGATCGTCTCGCCCAGCTCCTCGGCGAGTGACTCGACCTCGGGCCGCGCCGCGGCGACCAGCGGCTCGCGCTCCTGCACGCCCAGGCCCAGCGCGAGCAGCGCGATGCCCGGCCGGTAGCGGCCGCGCGCGTCCTGCTCGACCAGCCCGCGCCGCAACAGCGCCGCCAGCAGCCGGTGCACGGTCGACTTGGGCAGCGCCAGCGCACGGCCGAGCTCCGAGACCCCGTGCGGCCCGCCGCCCACCTCGTGCAGGTGGAAGAGCAGCTCGAGCGCCTTGTCGATCGCGCTCCCCAGCTCGCTCGTCGCCCGTGCGTCCGCCGTCATCCCGACCCCGACGGCGTTCCGTAATCCGGAACATCGTCTCTCAATTCGGAACGACTCTACCCTATGCCTCCGTCGCGCGCATCTCGAGGGCGAGGGCGGGCCAGAACGAGGCGTCGCTGACGTCGGCGTCCGGGTCCTCGGTCGCGGCCGCGTACGACTCGCGGAAGCCGCGCGCGAGCGCGAGCTCCTCGAGCTGCGTGCGCGCCACGCGCGCGTCGGGGCCGCGGTCGGCGCGCGAGAGCACGAGATGCGCCCAGTAGCTCGCCAGCGGAGACACTCGTGCGCCGGACAGAGCCGTAGGCCCGCGCTCGTCGCGCTTGATCGGCCGGTGCGAGAGACCCTGCGTGACCCACAGCGGCGAGGCGCCCGGCCGCAGGTGCCGGTCGACGGCGCGCTTGGGCGTGCCTTCGTCGAGCAGGCTCTTGGCTGCCGCGGGCACGAGCCCTCCGGCAGTCACTGCGCGCAGCGCGCCCTGCCGCCCGCGGTTCCAGGCCGTGTAGATCTCCTGCTCCTCCCACCACAGCCGGCTGGCGATGCCCTCGGCGATCATCTCCGAGCGGATGCGGAGCTTGAGACACGCGTTGGCGTCCCCGAGCTTCTCCCAGGCCTGCGAGCAGGCCTCGAGCGCCACCAGGAGCCAGCCGCAGAAGCTGGGATCCTCGATCACGAAGGCGTGGCCGGCGCGCAGCGCGCGCTCGGGATCGAGCTGACACGCGCTGGCCGAGCGCAGCAGCGTCGCACTCTCGTCGCGCCACGACGCGTCGTCTTCCTGCTCGACCAGCTCGTCGAACAGCGCCGAGCGCGGGCAGCCCGACTCGAGCGGGTGGAGGATCACGGGCAGCGAGGTGTCCGGCGGCAGCCGGTGGCCCCAGATCGCGTCGAGCTCGCGGGTGGCGCTCTCGAGCAGGTCGCGCAGCGCCTTGCCGCCCGCGGAGGCGAGGCGCGCGGCCGCGTAGGCGGCCACCGGCGGGGCGATCAGGATCGAGCGGTCATCCTCGCCGAACAGCGGCCCGAGCTCGCCGTGGGCGGCGCTGCGCGCAGCGGCGTCGAAGGCGCGCGCGCCGGCCACCAGCCCGTTCGCGCGCTGGCACGCCTGGTAGAGCGCGCGCAGCTCGGCCGCGGCAGCCGCCGCGTCCAGGTGGCGCAGCGCCAGCGCGAGATGGGCCGAGTCGAAGGCCGAGAGCAGCGCGGGCGCGCCGCGCTCCGCCACGTGATAGGCCAGGTCCGCCGACTCGCGCGCCAGCGCAGGCAGCAGGTCCCGGCAGCGATGCTCGAACTCCACGAATCCGCTCCTGCAGTCACTCGCTGGACGAGGACTGAGACGAGAAAAACCCCGAAGGTGCTGCAGCCGCGAACGGCCGCCCGCTCAGTGACAATGCGGACCCTCGGGGTTTTGGGTGGTACCTGGGCCAAGCCAAGTCAGCCACCAGTGCCAGGCTTACCTAGCTGGTCACCACCTCTGACGTCACTGTGTTCGAATGAGACACTTCTGGACCACCTCCTTCCGCGGCGCACCGAGTCGCGCGGGACCCAGCTCCCGCTCCGGTCGACCGTCCGCCCGTCGACGGCATGGACCGGACCGAACGCCGAAAAACCGGCGTCCGAAACCGACGCGTTCGAGAGTATCGGCGGGTCCCCCCTCGAGCAAGCGACGGTCCGCGCCCGTTTGCTAGGTTTGGCGCCGATGCAGAGCCGCTGGAGTGACGCGGAAGCCGGCGAGTTCCGCGCCCGCTACGCGGCGTGCGGCGACGCGCTCGCACTGCGCGTCTACAGCTCGCGACTCATCGGCGCCGAGCCCGACTGGGTGCTGCACGGCGGCGGCAACACCTCGCTGAAGTCGCGCGCCCGCGACCTGTTCGGGCGCGAGATCGACGTGCTGCACGTGAAGGGCAGCGGCTGGGACCTGGCAAAGATCGAGCCCGCCGGCCTGCCCGCGCTGCGGCTCGAGCCGTTGCTCGCGCTGCGCGCGCTCGACGCGCTGTCCGACGAAGACATGGTGGCCGAGCAGCGCCGCGCGCTGCTCGACCCGAACGCGCCCAATCCCAGCATCGAGACACTCCTGCACGCGTTCCTGCCGGCGCGCTTCGTCGACCACTCTCACGCCGACGCGATCCTGGCGCTCACCAACCAGCCCGACGGCCGGGAGCGCATGCGCGCGCTGTACGGCGACCGGGTCGGCTGGGTGCCGTACGTGATGCCGGGCTTCGCGCTGGCCAAGCGCGCGGCCGAGATCTTCGAGAAGGACCCGACCGTGGAGGGCCTGGTGCTCGAGAAGCACGGGCTCTTCACCTTCGGCGACGACGCGAAGACCAGCTACGAACGCCACGTCGCGCTGGTCGGCCGCGCGCGCGCGCTGATCGAGTCACAGGTCGAGGGACGCCGGCCGCTGAACGCGCGCCCGGTGGTGGCGATGCGGGAATGGAACGAGATCGCGCCAGTGGTGCGCGGGGCGCTGGCCGAAGCCACGGGCGATCCGGACCGGCCTTGGCGGCGCTGGGTGCTCGAGCACCGCAGCTCGGACGAGATCCTGCACTTCGCCGCCGCGGAGCAGGGGCCTGCGCTCGCGCAGACCCCGCCGATCACGCCCGATCACGTGATCCGCACCAAAGGTCCCTATCTGTTCGTGGAGCGGCCGCCCTACGCCAGCTGGGAGGCGCTCGGGCAGAAGCTGCGCGACGAAGTGGGCGCCTACCGCCGGCGCTACGCCGAGTATTTCGCCCGCTGCTGCGCTGCCCGCGGCGTCGTGCGCACCATGCTCGATCCGACACCGCGCATCGTGATCCTGCCCGGAATCGGCCTGGTGGCCGCGGGCGAGTCACGCGCGGCCGCCAGGATCGCCGCGGACATCGCCGAGCACACGCTGCGTACAAAGATCTGGGCCAGCTCGCTCGGCCAGTACGAAGGGCTGCCGGAGCTCGACCTGTTCGACGTCGAGTACTGGGGGCTCGAGCAGGCGAAGCTCGGCAAGGGCGGCACGGCCGCGCTGGCGGGCCAGGTGGCGCTGGTGACCGGCGGTGCCGGAGCGATCGGCGAGGGCGTGGCACGTGAGCTGGCGGCTGCCGGGGCGCAGGTGCTCCTGGTCGACCTGGACGAGCAGCGGCTCGAGGCAACGCGCGGGCGCCTCGGCCCGAACGTCGAGGCCTGCCGCGCCGACGTCACCGACGAGGGCGACGTGCGCGACGCCTTCCGGCACGCGGCGGAGCTCTTCGGCGGCGTGGACCTCGTTGTGGTGAACGCCGGGCTCGCGCGCACCGGGTCACTGGCCGAGCTCGACCTGGACGACTTCCGCGCCGCGGTCGAAGTGAACCTCACGGGCGCGTTCCTGACCCTGCGCGAGGGACTCACACAGCTCGAGCGCCAGGGCAGCGGCGGCAACGTCGTGCTGGTGTCCACCAAGAACGTGTTCGCGCCGGGCGCGGAGTTCGGCGCCTACAGCGCCTCGAAGGCGGGCGCGCACCAGCTCGGCCGAATCGCCGCGCTGGAGGCGGCGCGCTTCGGCGTGCGCGTGAACCTGGTGAACGCCGACGCGGTCTTCGGCTCGCCCGAGAACCCGTCGGGGCTGTGGCGCGAGGTGGGTCCGGCGCGCGCCGCGGCGCGCGGGCTCGAGCCGGAGCAGCTCGAGGAGTTCTACCAGAACCGGAACCTTCTGCACGCGCGAGTCACGCCTGCGCACGTCGGCCGCGCGGTGTTGTTCTTCGCGCGCCAGGAGACACCCACGACCGGCGCGGTCCTGCCCGTGGACGGCGGCGTGCCGGAGGCGTTTCCGCGCTAGTCACCATCCCCCCCGGGATGAGCTCTTGCTGAACGGAATCTTCGTGGCGCTGGTGGTCGGCGCGGTGGGCATCGCCGCCTTCGCGGGCAAGCTCGGCGACGTGAACGACGCGGCGCTCGCCTCGGCCAAGGGCTCGGTCGAGATCCTGCTCGGCCTGGTAGGAGTCATGGCGATGTGGCTGGGCTTCATGCGCGTCTTGCGCGAGGCCGGCTGGCTCGGCGCGCTGGCGCGCGCTCTCACGCCCGTGCTGCGGCGGCTGTTTCCGGAGATTCCCGCGGACCACCCGGCCATGAGCGCGATCGTGCTGAACCTGGCCGCGAACGTGCTCGGCCTGGGCAACGCGGCCACGCCCTTCGGGCTGGTCGCGATGCGCGAGCTCGAGTCACTGAACCCGCGGCCGGGCGTCGCGACCAACTCGATGGCGCTGTTCCTGGCCATCAACACCGCCGGGCTGGCCGTGCTGCCGTTGGGCGCGATCGCGCTGCGGGCGAGCCTGGGCTCGACCAACGCCGCGGGCATCGTGGTGCCGTCGCTGTGCGCCAGCTTCTGCGCCACGGCGGTGGGGATCGTGGCGGCGAAGCTGCTCGAGCGCTGGCGCTGGTTCGCAGCCGAGCGCGCGCAACCCGGTGAGTCACTCGGCGAGCCGCCGCGCAGCGGCGACTTCGCGAGCCTCGAGCTGGCGCAGCGCGCGGCCGCGCTCCATCCTGCGCGCGCGCCCGGCCGGACACTGCTCGGCGTGGCCTTCGCACTGCTGCTCGGCTTCGCGGCCGCGCGCAGCTTCGCCGCGGCGCCGAGCTTCGCGACCGCGAAGAGCATGCTCTCGTCGTGGCTGCTGCCCGCGCTGATGGCCGCGATCGCGCTGGCGGGCTTCGCGCGCCGGGTCGCGGTCTACGACGCGTTCATCGCCGGCGCGCGCGAGGGGCTCGAGATCGCAGTCACGATCCTCCCCTATCTGTTGGCGATTTTGGTGGCGGTGGGAGTGTTCCGCGCCTCCGGCGGGCTCGACACACTGACCCAGGCCGTCGCGCCGCTCACGAGCTGGGTCGGCTTCCCGGCCGAGGCGCTGCCCATGGCGCTGATCCGTCCGCTGTCGGGCAGCGGCGCGCTCGCGGTCATGACCGAGATCATGCAGCACTACGGGCCGGACTCATTCCCCGGCTTTCTCGCCTGCGTGATCAACGGCTCGAGCGAGACCACGTTCTACGTGATCGCGCTCTACCTGGGCAGCGTAGGCGTGCGTGCCTCGCGCCACACCGTGTTCGCGTGCCTGGCGGCAGACTTCGCGGGCGTCGCGGCCGCGCTGGTCGCGAGCCGCGCCTTCTACTCGTAGGGTGGCCTGATGCGGCGCGAGGTGATAGAGAGTCTGGCCGTGAGGGTGCATGCGGCGATCGTGGGTCTTGCGGCCTGTCTGTGCGCCGCGACCCCCGCGCGCGCGGATTACCTGGGCGGCGAGCTGCGCATCGCGGTGCGCGCGGGTCCCGGGCTCGAGTTCAAGGTGCTGCGCACGCTGCCTGCCGGCGCTTCGGCGCAGAAGCTACAAGCGGCGGGCGAGTGGGTGCAGGTGCGCATTTCCGGTGAGCTCGACGGCTGGATCCCGATCGCGAATCTCACGAACGAGGAGCCGCCGAGCGTGGCGCTGCCGCGGGTGAAGGACAAGCTCACTGCGGCCGAGTCCAAAGTCAGCGAGCTCGAGAAGAAGGTCGGCGACCAGACCGCGGCGCTCGAGGAGCTGGCCACGCTCAAGGAGCGCAACCGCGTGCTCGAGGACGACGCCTCGCGCGCAAACGCGACCGCGCGCTGGAAGAGCCTCGCCGCAGGCGCGGGAATCATTCTCGTCGGCATGCTGGTCGGCCTGCTCGCGCCGCGCGGTTCCGGAACGCGAAGCCGCCTGAAGCTCTGACTGCGATGGCGGGCAGGGGCGCGGCCAGGCGATCGCGCGCGCGCGCGCGCGGCACCCACGAGACGCTCGCGTACCGCTGGCGCGCGGGGAAGCTCGAGCCGATCCGACACCCCGACGTGTACCCGCTCGAGGGCCTGCTCGGCGTGGAGCGCTCGGTGGCCCGGTTGCGCGCCAACGTGGCCGCGTTCACCGCGGGCCAGCCCGCGCTCGACGTCCTGCTCTACGGCGAGCGCGGCACGGGCAAGTCGTCGGCGGTGCGCGGGCTCCTGGGCGAGTTCGGCGCAGCCGGCTTCCGGCTGATCGAAGTGAGACGCGACGCACTGCTCGAGCTGGGCGACGTCTGGCCCGCGCTGCGCGGCCGCAAGGAGCGCTTCGCGCTGTTCTGCGACGACCTGTCGTTCGAGGAGGGAGACACGAGCTGGAAGCAGCTCAAGGCCGAGCTCGACGGCGGCCTCGAGGCGCGGCCCGCCAACGCGCTGGTGATCGCCACCTCGAACCGGCGCCACCTGCTGCCCGAGCGCGCCTCCGAGAACCGCGAGGCGGCGCTCGACGCCGACGGGCTCCTGCACCCGGGCGAGACCGCCGAAGAGAAGGTCTCGCTCTCCGACCGCTTCGGCCTGCTCCTGCCCTTCTTCGCCTTCGACCAGGAGACCTACTTGCGGATCGCCCGGCACCACGCGCGCATGCTCGGCCTCGACGGGCGAGTCACTCCCGAGGAGTTCGAGCGCGGCGTGCTGCGCTTCGCGCTCGAACGTGGCACGCGCAGCGGGCGCACCGCCCGCCAGGCCTGCATCGCCGTGGCGCAGTCACTCGTGCGGGTCGAGCCGTGAGCGGCACCGCGACGCTGGTGGTGTCGTGTCCCGACCGCAAGGGTCTGGTGGCGGCACTCGCCTCGCTCTTGCACGACCACGGCGCCAACATCCGCGAGGCGCAGCAGCACCTGGACGCCGACGAGAAGATCTTCAGCCAGCGCATCCACTTCGACCTGGCCGACCTCGACCTGCCGCGCTCACAGCTCGAGGAGCTGCTGCGGATCGAGTGCGGTCGCTACCAGATGCGCTGGCGGATCAGCTACTCCGACCGCCCCAAGCGCGTGGCGATCTTCGTCTCGCGCTTCGAGCACTGTCTGTACGACTTGTTGATCCGGCACCGGCTGGGCGAGCTGCGCTGCGAGATTCCGCTGGTGATCTCGAATCATCCCGATCTGGGCGGGATCGCGACACAGTTCGGTGTCGCCTACCAGGTGTTCCCGATCGACAAGGCCAGCAAGGCCGCGCAGGAGGCGCGCGAGCTCGAGCTCTTGGCGCGCGAGCGCATCGACCTGGTCGTGCTCGCCCGCTACATGCAGGTGCTGTCGGGCGACTTCATCGCGCGCTACCCCGAGCGCATCATCAACATCCACCACAGCACGCTGCCGGCGTTCGTGGGCGCGCGCCCATATCACCAGGCGCACGAGCGCGGCGTGAAGCTGGTGGGCGCGACCGCGCACTACGCGACATCGGACTTGGACGAGGGGCCGATCATCGCGCAGGAGGTGGTGGCCTGTTCGCACCGCGACACGGTCGACGACCTGGTGCGCAAGGGCCGCGACGTCGAGCGCATGGTGCTCGCCGCGGCCGTGCGCGCGCACCTCGACGACCGGATCGTCGCGCTCGGCCGGCGCACGGTGGTCTTCTAGGTCAGTTCGCCGGGAAGCTTGCCAGGCCGACCGGGTTTCCCACGGTTCCGACCGCGCGCACGTTCTTCTTCGAGAAGCTCCCCGAGAAGGTGCACCACGACACCCTGCCGTCCGATGCCCCGATCTCGAGCGACTGTCCCGGAGCAATCACTTCGTTCGGATCTTCGGCGTCGACCCCGTCGTTCGAGGCGATCTGGAAGGTCACCGTGATCGGCTTCTTGCCCAGATTGAGTAGCCAGCACTCCTGGGCTCCGATCGGCATCGGCGCGGTCACCAGCGTCGTGGCGCGCGCGGCCGCGGCGACGGCCAGGGCCAGGACGACGACCCCAAACGTGCGCCGGGTCATCGAGTGACTCCTCAGAAGTCCATCCCGCCCATGCCGCCCATTCCACCCATGCCTGGCATGCCGCCCATTCCGCCCATGCCCCCCATGTCGCCGCCGCCCGGCATCGGCGCGGCCGGCGCGGGCTTGTCGACGATCGCGGCCTCGGTGGTGAGGAGCAGGCCCGCGACGCTGGCGGCGTTCTGCAGCGCGCTGCGCACCACCTTGGTGGGATCGATGATGCCGTCCTTCACCAGGTCGGTGTACTGCTCGGTGGCGGCGTTGAAGCCGAAGTCACCGCTCTTCTCGCGCACGCGCGAGAGCACGACCGAGCCGTCGAGGCCCGAGTTCTCGGCGATCTGGCGCAGCGGCGCAGTCACGGCCACGCGCACGATGTCGGCGCCGAGCGCCTCGTCGCCCTCGAGCGCCAGGTCGGCGAGCGCCTTCTCGGCGCGCACCAGTGCCACGCCACCGCCCGCGACGATGCCTTCCTCGACGGCCGCGCGCGTGGCGTGCAGCGCGTCCTCGACGCGCGCCTTCTTCTCCTTCAGCTCGGCCTCGGTGGCCGCGCCGACCCGGATCACCGCCACGCCGCCGGCCAGCTTGGCCAGCCGCTCCTGCAGCTTCTCGCGGTCGTAGTCGGAGTCGGTCTCCTCGATCTGCTTGCGGATCTGACTCACGCGGCCTTCGATGTCGGACTTCTTGCCCGCGCCGCCGATGATCGTGGTGTTCTCGCGGTCCAGGGTGACTCGCTTGGCGCGGCCCAGGTCGTTGAGCGTCACGCTCTCGAGCTTCACGCCCAGGTCCTCGGACAAGGCCTTGCCGCCGGTCAGCACCGCGATGTCCTCGAGCATCGCCTTGCGGCGGTCGCCGAAGCCGGGCGCCTTGCAGGCGGCCACGTTCAGCGTGCCGCGGATCTTGTTCACGACCAGCGTCGCGAGCGCCTCGCCCTCGATGTCCTCGGCGATGATGATCAGCGCCTTGCCCGAGCGCGCCACCGCCTCGAGCAGCGGCACCAGCTCGCGCATGTTCGAGATCTTCTTCTCGTGGATCAAGAGATACGGCTCGTCGTACACGCCCTGCATGCGCTCGGGATCGGTCACGAAGTAGGGCGAGAGATAGCCGCGGTCGAACTGCATGCCCTCGACCACGTCGAGCTCCGTGTTCATGGTCTTGGCTTCCTCGACCGTGATCACGCCTTCCTTGCCCACGCGCTCCATCGCCTCGGCGATCATGTTGCCGATCGATTCGTCGCCGTTGGACGAGACACAGCCGACCTGCGCGATCTCGTCCTTGCCGCGCACCTTGCGCGAGCCCTTGGCGAGCTGCTCGATCAGCGCCGTGACCGCCGTGTCGATGCCGCGCTTCAGCGACATCGGCGCCGCGCCGGCCGCGACCAGCTTCAGGCCCTGCGTGTAGATCGCCTGCGCGAGCACGGTGGCGGTGGTGGTGCCGTCGCCGGCGACGTCGGAGGTCTTCGACGCGACCTCCTTCACCATCTGCGCGCCGAGGTTCTCGAACTTGTTGTCGAGCTCGACGGCCTTGGCGACCGTGACTCCGTCCTTGGTCGAGGTGGGCGCGCCCCAGCTCTTCTCGATCAGGACGTTGCGGCCGCGCGGGCCCATGGTGACCTTGACCGCGTTCGCGAGCGCGTCCACGCCGCGCAAGAGCGAGCGGCGCGCGGCCTCGTCGAAGCGGAGCTCCTTGTTCGCCATCGAGCTACTCCAGGATCGCGAGGACTTCGTCCTCGGAGATGATCAGCGTCTCTTCGCCGTCCAGCGTGACTTCGCTGCCGCCGTACTTCGAGAACAGCACCCGGTCGCCCTTCTTCACGTCCATGGCGATCAGATTGCCGTGCTCGTCGCGCTTGCCGGGGCCGGCGGCGATGACCTTGCCTTCCACCGGCTTCTCCTTGGCGGAGTCGGGAATGATGATCCCGCCGGCCGTCTTGGCCTCGGCCTCGATGCGCTGGACGATCAGGCGGTTGTGGAGCGGACGAACTTTGGCGGGCATGGCTGTCTCCTTCCGAACCTCGCGCGGGCGGGTGCCCGGGGGGTGGTGATACGGCGCGCCGCATCCTAAAGGGGCGACGGAGAGAGTCAAGTCGCCGAGGCCCGGCGGCCGATGCCAGGCGCGATGGCTTGGCGTGGAATCGCGCTCGGGATCGCGCTACTCGCGGCGGCGCAGGCGTTTGCGCAGGGCGCGCGCTTCCACATCTACGAGCCGCAGAGCCGCACCGCCGAGGAGCTCGCGCCGCTGGTGGCGCCGATGCTGGGGCCGGACGGCGGAGCGGTGCCCGACCCGCACGGCGGGAGCCTGATCCTGGAGGGCGATCCGGCGGCGATCGCCGACGCCCTGGCCGCGCTGCAGACGCTCGACCAGGCGCCCCACCAGTACCGGATCGAGTCGGAGACGCGCAGCCGGGCGGCGCTCGAAGCCGGCTCGGCGGGCGTGGGCTTCGCCGACCACGGGGCGCTGCGCATTGCGCGCGTCTCGGCAGGCGCCGTCGCGAGCGAGCGCGGGCGCAGCTTCGGCGCCAGCGTGGTGGTCCTCGACGGTCACACCGCGGACGTCTGGAGCGGGCGCGAGCTGCCGCTGCACTTCGGCGCCGAGACGGCGCTCGTGCCGGTGCAGAGCGGCTTCCGCGTCCGGCCGCGCACGCTGGGCAGCGGCGAGATCGAGCTCGAGATCACGCCCGTGGTGGCCGAGCAGGGCCGCGGCGGCGAGATCCGCGAGCTGGGCGCGGCGACGCGCGTGCGCGTGCGCCCGGGTGAGTCGATCGCGCTCGCCGGCGTCGACGAGTCGAGTGACTCCCGAGGCGCGAGCTTTCCGCCTGGCGCCTCGGCCGCGGCGGGCACGAGTGACTCCGCGATCGTGGTGCGGGTGACTCCGTTCGAGAGCCTGCCCGCCGCGCCCGCGCGCTAGCTCACTTCACCTCGAGCAACGCCCGCCCGATCACCTTCAGCTGCAGGATCGGCTTCACGCCCTCGAAGATCGGCAGCACCTGCGCGTCGACGACGTAGCGGCTGATCGGATACTCCTCGGCGTAGCCCCAGCCGCCGTGCAGCAGCTGTCCCTCCTGAGACACGGCTACCGCCACGTCGCAGGCGAGCAGCTTGGCCTGCGAGGCGAGCGGAGCGGCCTTGCGCTCGTCCTCGTCCATGGCCGCGGCCGCGGCGTAGGTGATGGCGCGGGCGGCGGCGAGCTGAGTCGCCATCCAGCCGAGCTTGTACTGAGTCAGCTGGAAGTCGACCAGCGCCTTGCCGAACTGCTTGCGGTCGACCACGTACTCGGCGGTCTTCTCGAGCGCCGCCTGCGCCAGGCCGCAGGCGCGGCCGCCGGTCTGCAGCCGGCCCGCCGAGAAGCCGGCCATCTGCAGGAAGAAGCCCTTGCCCAGGCCGTCCTCGCCGCCCACCACGTTCTCGGCGGGCACGAAGTAGCGCTCGAACGAGAGCGTGAACGAGTGCATGCCGCGGTAGCCGGGGGTGGCGTCGGCCTTGCCGACCAGCCGCCCGCCGCCGGGCTGCACGCACTCGAACTCGTGACCGAGCGCGCGCGTCTTTGGCACCACGAACAGGCTCAGCCCCCGGTTGCCCTTCGACAGGTCCGGGTCGGTGCGGCATAGCACGGCCAGCACGTCGGCGCGGCCGGCGAACGTGCACCAGGCCTTGGGCCCGTTGATCACCCAGCCTTTGACACCGTTCTGTGTCGCGCGCTCGGCGCGGCACCGGACGCCCGCCACGTCGCTGCCGATGTCGGGCTCGGTCACGCTGATCCCGGCCATGATCTCGCCCGAGGCGAGCTTCGGCAGCCAGTAGCTCTTCTGCTCCTCGGTGCCGCCGTTCAGCAGCGCCTTGGCCAGGATCTCCGGCCGCGTGATCAGCGACCCCGCCGCCGCGAGCGAGGCGCGCGACAGCTCCTCGGTCGTGATCACCATCGCCACGTTGCCCATCTCGACCCCGCCGTACTTCTCCGGGATCGAGAGCCCGAAGTAGCCGAGCTCGGCCATCTTCTCGATGAACTCCTCGGGCACCAGCGCGTCGGTGCGGTGGATGTGCTCGGCGCGTGGCGCGACCTCGGACTCGGCGAACGCGCGCGCGGCGTCGCGGGTCAGCACGAGTGTCTCATCGAGCGGGCAGTCGTTGCGCCCTCGCTGCGCGGCGACCGCGCGGCCGATCGCGCGGGCGCGCTCCTCGGCCAGCGCCTCGCGCGCGAAGGCTTGAGTCTCTTCGCTGGGCAGGTCGGCCTGAGACAGCCCGTGCTCGGGCCCGAAGTCGCGCACCATGCGCGAGATCTCCGAGGCGACGAAGCCCGCGAACACCGCGGCCTGCTCGCGGTAGAGGTCGCCGGCGGACTCGGCCCAGGCCGCCAGCTCCTGCGCCGCGCGCAGCTTGGTGGCCACGTCGGAAAGCCGAGCCACCGCCACCTGTTGCAGATCGATGTCGCGCGTGCGTGCGGCGGCAAATGCGCGCGCCAGCGGCGCCTGGAGCTCGGAAAGAATTTTTCGGGTTCGGTCGATGCCCAGGGGGTTCGGCAACGCAGTGGCTCCTTAACAAGAGAGGGACCAGTTGTGACGGAAGCGGGCTCCTCGCGCAAGCACCCGGAAAGTGTTGCCGACCCGGCAAAGAGTGCGCGCCGAAACGCGCGCTCCGTGCGCCGGACGGGGGGCATGCCCGTTGCTCTATCCCGCGGCCGGAGGCGGAGCACCATGCAGAAATTTCGCAGTCACGCGGGTTTCACGCTGCTCGAGCTGATGACGGTGGTGGCGATCATCGGCTTCCTGACCGCGATCGGCATCTCGTCGATGCGCAGTTACTCCCGCCACGAAGAGACGCGCAAGATGGCCTCGACGCTCGCGAACGCGGTGAGCCAGGCGCGCGCGGAGGCGATGAACAACGGCCGCAACACCTACCTGGTGTTCGCCGAGCCCACCAACGGCGAGGTGCCGTTCGAGGCCAACGAGATCGCCGCCATCTTCACCCGCAACGACGACGGCACGATCGCGTCGATCAAGCCCGTCTTCGCCTCCGGTGGCAGCAACCCCGACGTGAGTCGCTACGGCGCCCACGGCGACACCGTCATGAAGGACACGCCGCTGCCGCCGCAGGACCAGTCCACGGCGATTCCGGACGGCGCGCTCTCGAACCTGGTCGACGGCAGCACGATCCCGGTCGATCCCATCTTCGGCGTGCCGCTGATCGCGTTCTCGAACCGCGGCTCACCCACCACGATCGGCGACGCGAGCTTCGGCTCGGGCGCGGGCGCCGTGTACGTGACCGACAACGACCAGATGGTGGTGGCGGTGGTGGTCGAGCCCTTCGGCGAAGTCCACACGCTGCTCTACGACGGCGCTTCGAACACCTGGAAGTGAGATGAAGCAGAACGCTCCACGAGCCCTGACTCGCACTGACTCGCGCGGCGCCGCGGGCTACACGCTGATCGAGGTGATGATCGCGATGGCGATCCTCGGCATCGGCCTGATGTCGATCGCGGTGGCGCAGGTGTCGGCAATGAAGATCGCCTCGCGCAGCAAGAACATGCAGCAGGCGATGTTCCTGGCGCGCGAGGCCATGGACGACATCGACGCGCGGCTGCCGGGCGACCCGTTCCTGGTCACCGGTCAGACCACCGACGACCCGAACAACCCGCTGCGCGGGAACGGCTCGGACCAGGAAGACGGCACTCAGTTCACGCGTTCGGTCACGGTGACTCCCAACAGCCCCGAGACCGGGGTATCGCGCGTGGTCGTGACCGTGACCTGGCTCAACTCGGGCACCAGCGCCACGAACCAGATCCAGCTCAACGCCACCAAGAGGTTGCAGTAGCCATGCGCACCGCGAAGCACAGTCCGGCCGGCTTCACGCTGATCGAGATGATGGTGGTGGTGGCGATCATGGGCGTGGTCACCGCGCAGCTCTTCACCGTCTTCAACAACCAGAAGAAGGTGTACGCCAGCGCCGACCGCGCGCTCGACGTGCAGGAGACCGCGCGACTCACGCTCGATCTGATCTCGTTCGACACGCGCATGGCCGGCTTCATGGTGCCGGACTATCTCGCGGTCTCGAGCGTCGACGGCGGCAAGGACCACGCGGACCGGCTGTGCGTGTCGGCCTCGCCGTTCTCGGGCAAGGACGCGTTCCTCGACCCGACCCTGACCAAGGGCAATCACTTCGCCGGCGCGGCCGTGAGCAGCGTGGACGGCGGCGGCAAGGTCGTGCTGAAGAGCCTCGACGTAGACAACGACGGCCAGCCCGACATCGGCCAGGGCGGCGCGATCATCGTCGCCTCGCACACGCACACCTACTGCGCGCGGATCGCGAACCTCGACCTCGGCACGCTGACCGTCACCTTCGACGTGCCGGGCGGGGAGAACCCGCACGACTACCTCGGTGACGGCGACGCCGACATGGCCGCCGTGCCCGCGAACATCTACGAGCTGAACGAGGGCACGTCCGAGCTGCGCCGCAACACCATGCTGTTGGGCTCGCAGATCGAGGATTTCCAGGTCGAGTACTGGCTCGACAACTCCGGCGTGCCGAACGGCGTGGAAGACGGCGACGCCGAGTTCCCGGTGAACAACCTGAACCAGCCGGATCCGCCCGGCGGGGCCGAGGTCGCCGACAACAGCCAGATCCGCCGCGTGCGCGTGAGCGTGACCTCGGTGACCACCCGCGGCGACCAGTCGAACTCGGCGACGGGTCACACCGGCTACGGCCGTCCGGCGCTCGCCAACCGCGTGGCCGGGGCTCCCGACCTGCTTCGCCGCCGCAGCTTCAGCGCCAGCATCCTGCCGCGCAACATCCTGGAAGAGAGCGGAACATGACTCCTGCGATCTCGAAGCGACTGACTCGCGATCTGCGCGACCAGAGCGGTATGGCGCTCCTGATCTCGGTGATCGTGCTGCTCCTGATGAGCGCGCTGGCGCTCTCGGCGCTGCAGCACGCGAGCGAGGAATCGACCGGCAGCGGTACGGCCCGGCGCAAGGACTCGACCCTGTACGCGGCCGAGTCGGGCATGGCGGTGTACCGCACGCGGCTCTTCAACGCGAGCTACGGCACCGCCGGCCCCGACGGCCTGACCCTGAACGAGCCGACGCTCGTCACCGACAGCTTCGGCAGCCCGATCCACGTGATGAGCGGCTCGCCCGACAACGGCGACCTGCCGGGCGGCGGAGACACTCCTTCGCCGCTCACGATCGACAAGCAGTCGTTCATTCCGCCCGGGTACGAGAAGAACCTGCAGACGAACGGCGGCATGAGCTTCATGGGCGCGCTGGCGGACATCACCGCGCGCGACGCCGGCGCCGGCCTGGTTCATCTGCAATCGCAGTTTCGGATTCCGTCCGGCGAAGCCGGCAACGGAACTTACTGAGTGACTGAGGGGAGATGGAGCGCAATCATGACTCGTAGCCTGCTCTCTCGCGTGGTCTCCGTGCTGTGCATCGCGGGCTCGCTCGCGTTTGCACGAGATGCGCGGGCCCAGGCCGGTGACCTCGACATCCTGTCGCGCACCGTCCCGCCGATCGTCATCATCCAGTTCGACAGCTCGGGCTCGATGAAGAACATCATCCTGCCCGACCAGTATCTCAGCGACCGCGGCGCGGGCAATCCCAGCGTGTGGTTCAACGTGTCGAACAACGCCACCAGCTTCCCGGCGTCGCTGATCAGCACCACCTGGAAGAGCAGCTCGACCTCGGAGAACTTCCAGCCCACCTGCCAGCTGTTCGGCAGCACCGGCGCCACCGCGAAGACGAGCTCGCTCTGCTACCCGTCCACCAACCATTCGGGCTGTCTGGACGACGACCAGGACGACTCCGAGCCGCAGGGCGGCCAGGCCACGCTGCGCTGCTGGAACATGCCGGGCGGCTGCGCGAACGCGCCGGCGGGCTGGGCCTGCTCGACCACGACCAGGGCGCGCAGCAAGGCCTCGAGCGGCTCGACCACTCAGAACTACACGGTGCTGACCGCGCCCAACGTCTCGGCGACGATCTCCGGGACGACTTACACCACCGACTACCCGCAGAACTACATGTGGTGGGTCGCGCAGCAGATCTACCTGGGCAAGACGCCCGTTCCGTTCATCGGCCAGGACCGCAACATCGCCGGCAAGCAGGCGATCACGAACCTGGTGAACGCGATCAACATCGACGGCCAGCCGCCGCGCGTGAAGTTCGGCCTGGCGCGCTACTCCTCGACGAACAACGGCGGCTACATCACCGTGCCCGCCGACCTGAACAACAAGGCCGCCATCCTGTCGAACCTGGCCTTGATCCCGCCGAGCGGCGGCACGCCGCTGTCCGAGACGCTGGTCGACGTGGCGCGCTATCTCGCGGGCGCCGACAAGCTCGGCAGCTACCCGCAGTACAACCGCGATCCTAACGGCGTGACCAACGCGGCGCTCACGCCGCCCACGCCGGTCACGAGCTCGTGCGAGAAGCTGTTCGTCATCGCCATCACCGACGGTCTGCCGACCTCCGACAACAACGACCACTACGGCAGCGCGTTCACCAACACCTTCGGCGCCTACAACAACGGCGACGGCAGCTATCTCGACGACGTGGCGAAGAAGCTGTACGCGACCGACCTGCGCACCACGCTGTCGGGCAACCAGAACGTGATCACCTACACCGTCGGCTTCACCGTGAACTCGACGCTGCTGCAGAACGCCGCGAACGGCGGTCACGGCCTGTACTTCAACTCGAACAACGCCGTGTCGCTCGCGAACTCACTCACCAGCGCCATCACCGACATCATCGCGCGCAACACGAGCCTGACTTCGGCCACCGTGCCCGCGACGCGCAACGCGTTCGGCAACGGCTTCTACACCGCTTACTTCATCCCGAGCGGTCGCAAGTCGGTGTGGCCGGGCAAGCTCGAGGCCTACACGTTGTCTCCGGAGCTGGTCGTCCTCGACGACAACAACAACCCGGCGATCGATCCGGTCACGAACCTGTTCATCGAGCCGCGCCACCCGCACTGGGAGGCGGGCGCGCAGCTGATCTCGAACTACATGAGCCGGACGCTCTACACCACCAAGAACGGCGCGCGCATCTCGTTCTCGGCCGCCAACACGGTGGACCCGAACGGCGCGACCGCGACTCAGCTCACCACCACGATGCTGAACCTGGGCGCGGCGGACACTTCGCTGTATCCGGTGGTCTCGACCGATCCGGCGATCACCGATCCCAACGCGCCCGCGGGCACGTACAAGCAGCTGGGCAAGTCGATCGTCAGCTGGGTGCAGGGCGTCGACGTGTTCGACGAGAACGCCGACGGCAGCCGCACCGACGCGCGCTCGTTCGTGTTCGGCGACGTGTTCCACTCGAGCCCGGTCTCGGTGGGCCCGCCGCTCACCGGTCTGCGCTACGAGACTGGCTACGGCCCGGCCACGACGGCGTCGACCTTCATGGCCAAGTACGCTCACCGCGACCGCGTGCTGTACGTGGGCGCGAACGACGGCTTCCTGCACGGCTTCGACGCAGGCTCCTTCGTCGACCCGAACCCCGCCACCACCGGTGACGAGTACTACAGCAGCGGTACGGGCAAGGAGGTCTTCGGCTACGTGCCGGGGCTGCTCCTGCCCAAGATCAAGAACCTGCCGCGCAACGACATCGCGAAGAGCTACTTCGTCGATGGCGAGCCTTCGGCGGCGGACGCCTGGATCGACTACAACAACGACAACGTCAAGGATGGCACGGACTGGACCACGGTGCTGATCACGCCCATGCGCCAGGGTGGCGAGGGCCTGCTCGCGCTCGACATCACCGATCCGAGCGCGACCAGCGGCAACCACGGTCCGTACCCGCGCCTGATGTGGGAGTTCACGAACGCGGGCCTCGGCCAGACCTGGTCGCGCCCGATCATCACCCGCGTGCGCATCAAGGCCGCGACGGGCACGGGCGATCACTGCGGCGTCGGCTACGACTGCATCGAGCAGTGGGTCGCGATCTTCGGCGCGGGTTACGAGGACGTGGGCAACCCGAACATGGGCGTCTACGTGAGTGACCCGAACGCCGCGAACTTCGCCCAGGGCAAGGGCGTGTTCATGGTGCGCCTGAAGGACGGCTCGGTGCTCGCGCAGCTGAAGCCTGCCGCGACCGGCACGTTCGCCAACATGAAGTACGCCATGCCGGCGGAGCCCGCGGTCCTCGATCTGGACAACGACGGCTTCGCGGACGTGGTGTACATCGGCGACACCGGCGGTCAGATGTGGAAGTGGGACATCTCGGCGGTGGGCGTGCTCACCGGCGGCGTGGTGCCCACGACCGTCTGGCCGGCGGGCATCATCTTCCAGGCGCCCGTGGCCACGGTGGCGTCCGGCGTGAAGCACTATCACTCGATCTTCGAGGGTGCTGCGGCAGCCGACGTCATGATGATGGGCCAGGACGTGCTCACGCTGAGCTTCGCCAGCGGCGAGCGCGCGGACCTGGGCTTCGTCGGCGCGCCCGATCCGGCCGACCCGAACAACCCGATGGGTCTGTACGACGACAACAACCGCTTCTGGGTGATTCAGGACAAGACCCCGACCGGTAGCGGCGCGTTCCCGTCGACCTTGCCGATCTACGAGACGGCGGTCACGGGTCACCAGTCACTGACCGACATCACCAACACGTCGCAAGACAACGACCCGAACGACTCCGGCTACTTCTTCAAGGTGCCGGACGGCGAGAAGTTCATCACGAACCACATCATCTTCGGTGGCGTCGTGCTGACTCTCGACTATCTGCCGGACATCGCCGGCTCGGGTGCCTCGAACGACTGCGCGCTCGGCGGCACGACGTTCGAGTACAGCTGGACGCTGGCCAACGGCGTCGGTGTGCTGACGGGCAGCAACGGCTCGGGTGGCTCGGGTGGCTCGGGCGGTGGCTCGGGTGGCTCGGGTGCTACGCCGACGCGCAGCCAGCCGCTGGGCAACGGCGCGCCGACCAACCCGCGCATCACCATCTCGCGTGGTGACAACGGCGAGGTCGTGCTGAACGCCACCGCTCAGACCTCGAGCGGCGAGGTCGCGAAGCTGTCGGGTCTGCCGACCTTCGATCCGGTCAAGATGGTCTTCTGGCGCCAGGACTTCTGAGTCCACGCCAGAGCGCAGGAAACCGAGCCCCGGGGGTCACTCCCCGGGGCTTTCGGTTTCTAGGGGCCCTTCAATGCGCCCTGGATCTCGTCGGCGATCGCGGCGGCGGCGGCGAGCGGGTCTTTGGCGTCGCGGATCGGCCGGCCCACCACGAGATAGTCGGCGCCGGCGGCAATCGCGCCCGCGGGAGTCACGACGCGCACCTGGTCGGCGACGTCGGCGCCGGCCGGGCGCACGCCGGGGCAGATCACGCGCAGCTCGGGGCCGACCGCCGAGCGCACGGCGCGCGCTTCGTTGCCCGAGCAGACCACGCCGCCGCAGCCGGCCTCGCGCGCCAGCCGCGCGAGCTCGGTGACCTCTTCGAGCGAGGCCGAGAGACTGGTGAGCCGAGTGACTCCCAGGACGCAGAAGTCGGGGCCCGCCCCGCGCACCGCGGCTTCGAGCATGGCTTTGCCGCCCGCCGCGTGCACCGTGAGCATGGCCGGGCCGAGCGGCCGGAGCGCCCGCGCGGCGCCTTCGACGGTGGCGGGAATGTCGTGCAGCTTCAGGTCGAGGAAGAGCGCGGCGCGGGTCGCGGCGCGCACGCGCCGTACGGCTTCGGGCCCGCCGGCCGAGAACAGCTCGAGGCCGATCTTGAACACGCCGACCGCGTCGCCCAGCCGCTCCACCCAGGGCAGAGCGTCGGACACGCCGGCGACGTCGAGCGGGAACACGATTCGCTCGCTGCCAGGGCGCGCCATGCGCGTCTCAATAGCAAATTTCAGCGTTGGAGCATGGCTAGGGTGCCCATGCGACCCTCAGGACTCGTCGTCCGACTTCTCGAGCTGCTCGACGGCCCAGCGGAAGAAATCGGTGAACGCCCGCGGTGGCTCGTGGAGCTGCACGCCGAAGGCGGGCGAGGCGTCGCCCGAGCCCTGGCCGTCGGTGGTCCAGCGCACCTCGCCGCGCAGGGTGATCGACGCTCCGGAATCGGGGTGCTCGAAGGCGAGTGAGATGGGACACTCCGGCCGCGGCAGGTCGCTCGAGCGCACCAGCAGTCCGGCGCGGGACACGTTCTTCAAGTGACCGACGCCTTCGACGCCCTCCGCCAGGAAGCGGATCGGGATCCGCGAGGTCAGCACCCGGCGGCGCGCGCGCGCAGAAGCGTTCACGCCGGATAGAATCGGAGAGCGCTCGAGCGGCCTTGAGCCGCCAGGGCGCAGATCGGCGAGGAAGTCATGCGAATCAGCGACGGATTCGGACGGGGGCGGCCAGTGATCTCGTTCGAGTTCTTCCCGCCCAAGACCGAGGCCGGGTTCGAAGCGCTGTTTCGCGCGATCAAGGAGCTGAAGGAGCTCGCGCCGTCCTACGTGTCAGTCACTTGGGGCGCCGGCGGCTCGACCCGGCGCAAGACGGTGGAGCTGACCGCGCGCATCCAGGACGAGATCGGCATCACGGCGATGTCGCACCTGACCTGCGTGGGCTCGACCGCCGACGAGCTCGGCGCCACGCTCGGCCAGCTGCGCAAGCTGGGCATCGAGAACGTGCTGGCGCTCGGCGGCGACCAGCCCGAGGGCTACGTCGCGCCGCCCGGCGCGCTCCGCTACGCGAACGAGCTGGTGGCGCTGGTGCGCGCGGGCTTCGACTTCTGCGTCGGCGCGGCCTGCTACCCGGAGACCCACCCGCGCGCGCCCAGCGCCGAGGCCGACCTGGCCATGCTGGTGCAGAAGGTGCGCTGCGGCGTCGACTTCCTGATCACCAACCTGTACTTCGACAACGCCGACTATTTCTCGTTCGTGACTCGCGCGCGCGCCGCGGGAGTCGGCGTGCCGATCGTCCCGGGCATCATGCCGATCGTCAGCCACGCCTCGATCCGGCGCATGACCGCGCTGTGCGGCGCGCGCATCCCGGCCGAGCTCGCGCAGCGCCTCGACCGGGCCGGCGAGGACGACGAGCGCACGCTCGAGGTCGGGGTCGAGTGGTCCACCGCGCAGTGCCGCGAGCTGCTCGCCCGCGGCGCCCCGGGCCTGCACTTCTACACGCTGAACAAGTCCAACGCCACGCGCCGGATCTATCAGTCACTCGGCCTGTGAGCTACTGCGAGAACGCTCTGCGTTTGAGCTCGCGCACGTACGCCGAGAGCTGCGGGTCGGCGGCGATCGCCTCGGAGACTTCCTGGTCGAAGGTGGCGGCGGCGCTCTCGAGTGACTTCTTGTCGATCGGGAAGCCGATCGCGGATTCGATGCGCTGCAGGAGCGCCAGCGCGGCGCGCGAGTTCGGCGAGGCCTGCACGTAGTGGGGCAGGCGCGCCCAGAGCGAGAGCGTCGGCGTGCCCGCGCGCGCGATCGTCTCGCCCAGCACGCCCACGATGCCGGTCGGGCCCTCGTAGCGCGACGGCGAGAGACCCAGCTTCGCCGACAGCTCGGCGTCGGTGCTCGCGCCCACGACCTGGATCGGCTGCGAGTAGATCACCTCGTCGAGGAACGCGCCCAACAGGATCACGAGCCGCGCCTCGACGCGCCGCACCAGCTCCTCGATCTCGCCGCAGAACGCGCGCCAGCGCAGGTGCGGCTCGACGCCGAGACCGACGACCAGGTCGAACGGCTGTGTCTCGGCGCGAATCGCGAAGAACTCGTGGTCGGGCCAGCGAATCTCGCGGCGCCCGCCCTCGCGCGGGCGCACGTGCGGTCGCACGACCGTGAAGTCGAGGAAGTCTTCGGTGTCGAGCGTGGCGAGCTTGGTCGCGGTGAAGCTCTCGAGCAGGTGCGCGATCGCCGTCGTCGCGGCCTCGCCGCCGTCGTTCCAGCCGGCATACGCCAGGATCACGATCGGCCGCCGCAGGTCGGTCGAGCCGTGGATGCGCAGGGCGCGCGGCGCGCTGGGCTCACTCACGTGGAGAGCCTCGCACACGAACGCGCGCGGCGCGAGCTACGAAGTCTCGTTCTCGTCGTCGCCCAGCGCGCCCGGGTTTCCCGTCGACAGGATCAGCTCGCCCGAGCGATACAAGTGCACGCAGTTGCGGCCGGCGTCCTTCGACGCGTAGAGCGCGAGATCCGACGCCTTGAGCAGCGCCTCGGGCGTGAGCTCGGCCGCCAGGTGCTCGGTGCACGCGACGCCGAAGCTCGCCGTCACGCTCACGACCTCGGTGCGCGCCTCGAAGTGCCGGCCCTCCGCCGACGAGCGCAGGCGCTCCGAGACGTACATCGCCGAGCGCAGGTTCGTGTCGGTGAGCAGGATCGCGAACTCCTCGCCGCCGTAGCGGGCCACGATGTCCGAGCGGCGCGCGTACGCGCGCAGACCCTCGGCGATGCCCTGCAGCACGATGTCGCCGAACAGGTGGCCGTAGTCGTCGTTGACGCGCTTGAAGTGGTCGACGTCGACCAGCACGAGTGACAGCGGGCGGCCGTAGCGGCGCGCCACGTTCAGCTCGGACTCGAGTCTCTGGTCGAGATAGCGCCGGTTCCAGAGCCCGGTGAGTCCGTCCAGGTGTGACTGCTGCTCGAGGATGTCCTGCAGGCGCTTGGCGCGCAGCGCGGCGCGCACGCGCGCGCGCAGTTCCACCTGGTCGAAGGGCTTGGTCACGTAGTCGACCGCGCCCAGGTCGAGCCCGCGCACCTTGGACTCGGTGTCGGCGGTGCCGGTCAGGAAGATCACGGGGATGCCGCGCGTGGCCGGGTGCTCCTTCAGCCGGCGGCAGACCTCGAAGCCGTCGACGTTCGGCAGGCCGATGTCGAGCAGGATCAGGTCGGGCTGGTCGGCCACGGCGCGCTCGATCCCGCGCTCGCCGTCGATCTCGCCAATCACCTCGATGTTCTCGGGGCGCAGCCGCGCGATCACGAGCTTGTGGATCGACTCGCTGTCGTCGATCACCAGCACGCGGTTCGGGTTCGGGACTTCCGGATTCACTTCTGCTCCGGAACCGCGACCGCGCGCAGCAGCGCGCACAGCGCGTTGGCCCGATCCTTCACGACTGCGTCGTCGGCGCCCTGCTTCAGCGCCGACTCGAGCGACGCCGCGAACTCGGTGATCTGCGGGAAGCCGTAGCCGCCGCCCGCACCCTTGAGCTGGTGCGCCAGCGTCTGCAGATCGCGCAGCGCGCCCGCCTCCAGCTGCGCCTCGATCTTGGCGACGCGCGCAGGGAGCTCGCTCGCGAACTCACGAACGATCTCGAGCATGTCCGGATCGTCTTCGTACGTGCTGCGGATCGAGCCCAAGGAACGCCCTCAATCGCCGACAGGCAGGCTCCCCCTCATCGGCCCGCCGAAAGAGCGGGTTGATGCTCTGGTGGCCTATGATGCGCGCATGCGTTCGAATGAAATATTTTCACAGATGACTCCCGACGCCGCGCTCGCCTTTCTCGACGAGGTCCACCGCGAGGCGCCGCGCGTCGAGGAGATCGCGCTTTCGGCCGCGGCCAGCGCGTTTCGGCTGCGCCCGGTGTTCCTGCGGCGCCAGCCGCGCAAGCGCCAGTCCGAGTGGATGCGCCAGGCGCTGTCGCGAAACGCCTTTGCCGCCGTCGCGGAAGAGGTCCTGGCGGAGTATTTCCTCGAGTATCACGCCGACCTGCTGGCGGAGCTGCTCGACGGTTTCGGACTCGAACACGAGAAGGGCGTGCTGAAGGGCGACGGCGCCCCGCAGGCGCCGGACAAGGCGAAGCTCGAGTCCGCGGTCGCGAGCTTCCGCAAAGGCGAGAACGGCGCGCGCCGCGAGTTACTGCTGCGCGCCTTCGCGGCGCAGAGCGCGATCGATTGGCCGGATCTGGAGGCGTTGCTCTGAGATGGATCTCCTGCTCAAAGGCAAGGGCGTGGTCGTCACCGGCGGCAGCAAGGGCATCGGGCGCGCGGCGGCGCTCTCGTTCGCAGACGAGGGCGCGCACGTCGCGATCTGTGCGCGCGGCGCGCAGGCGCTCGAAGCCACCGCGGGCGAGCTGCGCGCCAGGGGCGTGAAGGCCTTCGCCAAGACGGCGGACGTGTCACGCCCCGCCGAGCTCGACGCGTTTCTCGACGACGCGCGCGGCGCGCTCGGGCGGATCGACGTGCTGGTGAACAACACCTCGGGCTTCGGCACCAGCGACGACGAGGCCGGCTGGAAGACCTCGTTCGACGTCGACGTCATGGCCAGCGTGCGCGCCTGCTGGAAGGTGGTGCCATGGATGACCGAGCAGGGCGGCGGAGTCATCCTGCACGTCTCGTCGACCTCGGCGCTCGAGGCCGGCAGCCCGCCGCCCTACGCGGCGGCCAAGGCGGCGCTGATCAGTCACTCGAAGACGCTTGCGGTGGCGCTCGCGCCCAAGAAGATCCGCGTGAACGTGATCGCGCCCGGCTCGATCGAGTTCCCGGGCGGCGTCTGGGAGACGATCAAGCAGGCGAACCGACCCTTCTACGACGCGATCAAGGCCTCGATCCCGTGGGACCGCCTGGGCACGGCCGAAGAGGTCGCCAACGCGATCGTGTTCGCCGCTTCACCGCGCGCGAGCTGGGTGACCGGCGTGTGTCTCTCGGTCGACGGCGGCCAGCACAAGGGCAACCTGTAGCGCGAGTGAATCGGCCGCGGCGCCCTCAGTCGCTGCCGCCGTGCGGGCTCTGGTCCTCGTCGCCCATGCGGCGCTGACTCGCGTCGTTGAGCTCCGACTGCACCTTCGCGCCGATCCGCTTGGCGAGCGATCCCTGGGTCGCTTCCGTCGGCGTCGAGCCCGAGAGTCGCGCCAAGAGCCCCCCGAACGCCCCGTCGAAGCCGTTGTTGAAGATCTCGGCGCCGGCCCAGACTCCCAGCACCAGCAACACCAGACCGAACAGCCGTCCCAGTTTCATGCCCGGCTCATCGGCGCATCCGAATTGCCCCTTTCGCGGTCGTGGAGTAAAACGGGCTCCCCCGATCGGAGGAGAGCCGTGCGCTTCTACGAGTTCGAGTCGAAACAGCTTCTGGCGCGCCATGGCGTGGCACTGCCGAAGGGCTCGCGCCTGGCGCAAAGCGGCGCCGAGGCGCGGCAGATCGCGAGCGCGATCGGCGGCCCGGTGGTGCTCAAGAGTCAGGTGCTGACCGGCGGCCGCATGAAGGCGGGCGGCGTGCTCTTCGCAGACACTCCCGATGCCGCGGCCGCCGCAGCCGAGAAGATCCTGGCGCTCGAGATCAACGGTCACAAGCCGCGGGGCGTGCTGGTCGAGGGCCGCCAGCCGGTGGCGCAGGAGTACTACCTGGGAGTCACCTGGGACGGCATCGCCAAGAGCCCGGTGATGATCCTGTCCGACATGGGCGGGATCGACATCGAAGAGGTGGCCGAGAAGCACCCCGACCACATCGCCAAGAAACACTTCTCGACGCTCCTGCCGTTCTCGGAATTCCGGGCCAAGGAGCTCGTGTCACAGCTGAAGGTTCCTGCGAACGATCTCAACCCGCTGATCCGCTTCGCCGCGCCGCTCGCGCGCATCTTCATGCAGTACGGACTCACGCTGGCCGAGATCAACCCGCTGGCCAAGCTGGCGGACGGCAGCTTCGTGGCGCTCGACGCGCACGTCGACATGGAGGCCGAAGCGCGCGGCGCGCACAAGGCGCTCTTGAAAGAGCTCGGCATCGGCGAGGAGGAGACGCGGATGGCGCGCGCGCCGACGCGCTTCGAGCTCGACGGCGCGGCGATCAACGCCGCCGACCACCGCGGCGTGGCCGGCAACGTGACCGAGTTCGACGGCACGCTGGGGCTGATCATCGGCGCGGGCGGCGGGTCACTCACGCTGTTCGACGCGGTCCGCAAGCACGGCGGCGATCCGGCGAACTACTGCGAGATCGGCGGCAATCCCAGCGTCGGCAAGGTCGCGAACCTGACGAAGCTCATCCTGGCCAAGCCGGGCGTGCGCAAGGTCGCGGTGATGATGAACGTGGTCTCGAACACGCGCGTCGACATGGTGGCGCGCGGCGTGATCAAGGGCGTGATCGAGTCGGGCATGAAGCCCGCCGAGCGCATCGCGGTGTTCCGCATCCCCGGCTCGTGGGAGCAGGAGGGCGAGAAGCTGCTGCGCAAGTACGGCGTCGAGTTCTGCGACCGCACGGTCTCGATGTACGAGGCCGCGGGCCGCGCGGTCGCCAAGATGAAGGGGGCTTGAGTCGTGTCGATCCTCATCACCAAGGACACGACCTGCGTGATCCAGGGCATCACCGGCCGCGAGGCGGTGTCGATGACCCGCGAGTGTCTCGACTACGGCACCAAGATCGTCGGCGGAGTCACTCCCGGGCGCGGCGGCCGCGAGGTGCACGGCGTGCCGGTCTACGACACGCTCGAGGAGATCGCGCGCAAGACCCGCGTCGACGCCTCCGTGATCTCGGTGCCGCCCGCGTTCGCGCGCGACGCCGCCTTCGAAGCGATCGAGAACGGCGTGCGGCTGATCGTGATCGTGACCGAGAACATCCCGCGCTTCGAGGTCGCACAGATGGTCGAGCTGGCCAAGCTGCGCGGCGCGCGCATCATCGGCCCCAACTGTCTCGGCGTGCTCTCGCCCGGCGAGGCCAAGATCGGCGGGCTGGGCGGGCGCGCCGTCGACGCGCGCAAGGCCTTCACCAAGGGGCGCGTGGGCGTCATGTCGCGCTCCGGCGGCATGACCACCGAGATCTGCAACACGCTCTCGGCCGCGGGGCTGGGTCAGTCGACCGCGGTGTCGATCGGCGGCGACGCGATCATCGGCTCGAGCTACGCCGAGCTCATGCCGTTGTTCGAGGCCGATCTCGAGACCGAGGCGATCGCCATCTACTCCGAGCCGGGCGGGCGCATGGAGGCCGACCTCGCGCGCTACGTGCACGAGAAGAAGTCGCGCCTGCCCGTGGTCGCGTTCATGGCCGGCCGCTTCATGGACGCGATGCCCGGCATGCGCTTCGGTCACGCCGGCACGATCGTCGAGGGCAAGGCCGACACCACCGCCGAGAAGATCGAGCGCATGCGCGCGGCCGGGATCGGCGTCGCGGAGAAGATCGAGGACATTCCGAAGCTCGTGCGCGAGAAGCTCGCGCAGCGGGGCAAGTGAGTCGCCATGGCGCTGTTCATCGCCGTCGAAGTCGATCCCGCGCTGGCCAACGACGCGGCCGCGGCCAGGAAGCTGGCCGAGGTCTGCCCGGTCGACATCTACAAGGCGGGCGCGGCCGGGCTCGAGATCGTCGAGAAGAACCTCGACGAGTGCACGCTGTGCGAGCTGTGTCTCGCGGTCGGCCGCCCGGGTCAGGTGAAGGTCAAGAAGCTCTACGACGACGGCGCGCTGCTCGAGCGCCACGCGTGACTGGGGTGAGGCGAGGGCCGCCCCGAGCCGAGCCGGCAAGCGCCGCAGGCGCGCGCAGTGAGCCACAGGCGAACGAAGCCAATCAGGTCCACCGTCGTCCATGGATGGCCCCCGAGAAGGGGAGGCTGGTGGGGAAGGGCCATCCCGCGGGTGACTTCCTCGAAGCCTACGAGTGGAAGGTGCTCGAGCGCGGGCCGGGGTTTCTCAAGGTCGAGGCGCACGTCCCCGACCACGTGCGCAACCCGCGCGGCCAGCTGTTCGGCGGCTTCACGCCGACCTACGTCGACTTGATCTCGCTGTTCGCGTCGCGCACCAGCCCGAACGCTCCGCCCGCGAGTGACTCGGCGCCGCAGTGGCTCGCCACCACCAACATGCGCGTGGACTACTTCGACCCGGTGATCGGCCCGCGCTTCCACCTGGAGGCGCGGATCGTGCGCGAGCGCGGGCGCACGGTCATGATCGAGACGCGCTTCGTCGACCCGGCCGACGGCACGCTACTCGTGTTCGCGCTGACCACCCTGCGCCGGGTCGCGCGCGCGAACAAGCTCGGCGACGCCTAGCGGCTTCTTCACCGCCATGTCCCAGAACTCGACGCGCAACCGCTGCGGGGACGCCGACAGCGCCACGAAGCCGTAGCCCGAGCGCGTGTCGTCGTCGCCGCGGCCGGCGGCGAACAAGAGCTCGTGACCCAGCGACGGCAGCGCTTCGCGCGCGCCGAGCGCCCTCAACAGCGCATTCACGCCCCACAGGTCGAGGCCCCAGCTCTTCACGCGGCTCTTCTCGTCGCCCGCGCCCGAGACGATCTGCCAGCGCGCGCCCGCGTGATCGAGCTCGACCAGCTGCAGGCTCTCGTCCTGGCCCGAGAGCACCGCGTCGACGGGTGACTCGTCGAGCGCGCGGTACAGGCCGCGGCGCAGCGCGCGCACCGGCCATTCGTACAGGTTCTCGGCGCGCCGGCCCACGAGCCACTCGATCGGCCGCACGATCGGGTAGAGCAGCGTCCCGGTCACCGGGTACAGATCCTTGTGTACGGCGGTGGCGAGGTCGGCGCCGTTGCGCGCGCCGTAGCTCTCGAGCGGCTGCTGCAGCGTGAGCAGGAGCCAGGCCTCGGGCCGCTCTTGCCGCACGCTTGCCAGTTCCGCGTGGAGCGCCGCGAGCGCGCGCTCGCGGAAGGCGGAGTCGTAGAGCATCGCCGCCGAGTCGAGCATGACGAGCGAGAGCGCGCCCGCGTCGAGCCGCGCCACCGGATGCTCTTCGTCGAGCTCGCAGCCGCGCGCAACGTAGCGCCAGCCCGCGCCGGCGGCGGGAATGCGCGCGCAGGCGTTGTGAGTCGCGTCGGGGTCACCGACGTGGTCGATGGTTCCCGCGAGCGCGACCACGGGGTGACCGGCGAAGCTGCGCGCGTACGGCCCCAAGGTGTTGGCGAACTGCGTGTCGACGGCGTCATGCAGCGGGCAGTCCGCCACAGAGACGCGGTGCGTCTCGGTCGTGCAGTAGCCCAGGAGGCCCGCGTGCTCGAACACGTCGCCGAGCACCACGATCGGCGCGCCGTCCGTGCCCTCGAGTCGCCGGGCCATGGCCGCGTGCAGGCGCACGTCGCGGGCGTGGGGCTCGCCGATCCCGCCCAGGGCGATCAGCGCGAGCGGGAGAGGCTCCGGCGACGCCTGTAGCGACGGATCGCGCCAGACCTCGTCGAGCGGCAGCGAGAACAGCGCGCAGCCGGAGAGCACGCCCGCGCACAGCGCCGCCAGGCCGGCGCGGCGCGCGCGTCTCAGGACAGCAGCTCCCGCGCGACGCGCGCGAAGCTCGCGCCGTCGAAGCCGAAGTGACTGGCCAGGTCCTTGAAGGGCGCCGACGCGCCGAACCCGGTCATGCCGATGACGCGGTCGCCCGGCCGGGTCAAGGCTGCGACGCCTTGTGCCACGCCCGCCTCGCACACCAGGCGCAAGCCGCCCTGCGGCAGAACCGAGTCGCGATAGCCGGCGTCCTGTGACTCGAAGCGGGAGATGCAGGGCACGGACACGACGCGCACCTTGCGCCCCTCGCTCCCGAGCACGCGCGCGGCCTCGAGCGCGGCATGGACCTCGGCGCCGGTGGCCACGAAGGTGAGCTCGGGAGTCACTCCCGCGGGCTCGGGCAGCACCACCCAGCCGCCGCGCGCCGCGCGTTCCTCGGCCCCCTCGAGCTCGAGCACGGGCAGGTTCTGGCGCGACAGCACGAGCGCCGTCGGGCCGCGGTCGCGGTGCAGCGCGGCATTCCAGGCCGCCACGGTCTCGCGCGCGTCGGCCGGCCGCCACAGCTCGAGATTCGGGATCGCGCGCAGCGCGGCGATCTGCTCCACCGGCTGGTGCGTCGGTCCGTCCTCGCCCACGAAGATCGAGTCGTGCGTGAAGACGTACACGACGGGCTGCTCCATCAGCGCCGCCAGGCGAATGCTCGGCCGCATGTAGTCACTGAAGACCAGGAAGGTCGCCACGTAGGGGCGGATCCCGCCGTGCAGCGCGAGACCGTTCGCGATCGCGCCCATGCCGTGCTCGCGCACCCCGAAGTGCAGGTTGCGGCCGACGAACTTGCCGCGCGCCACCTCGGCCGCGCCTGCGAGCGTGGTGTTGTTCGAGCCCGCCAGGTCGGCGGAGCCCCCGACCAGCGAGGGCAGCTTCTCGGCCAGCGCGTTCAGCAGCTTGCCCGAAGCCACGCGCGTGGCCATCGGCTTCTCGCCGGCCAGCCGCGGCAGGAGTGACTCGAGCTCGGGCGGCAACGCGCGCTCGACCATCGCGCGCCAGAGCTGCGCCAGTCCGGGATCGGCCAGCACCTGCGCGCGCCGCTTCTCCCAGTCGCTGCGCAGCCGCGCGCCGCGCGCGGCGTTGCCGCGGAACGCCTCGCGCGCGCGCTCCGGGACCTCGAAGGGCGGCAGCGTCCAGCCGAGCTTCTGGCGCGTCTGCTCGGTGTAGTCCGGGTTCTTGAAGGCGCCGTGCGCCTCGGACGTGTCGGCGGCGGGCGAGCCGAAGCCGATGTGGGTGCGGCACGCGATCAGGTGCGGGCGATCCTCGCTCGCCAGCGCGCGCTGGATCGCCGCGCGCAGTGACTCGGGCGAGTGGCCGTCGGCGCGCTGCACGTCCCAGCCGTAGGCCTCGAAGCGGCGCGGCACGTCTTCCGAGAAGGCCAGCGAGGTCGGCCCGTCGATCGTGACCGCGTTGTCGTCGTAGAAGACGACCAGCCGTCCCAGTCCCAGGTGTCCCGCCAGCGAGCAGGCCTCGCTCGCCACTCCCTCCATCAGGTCGCCGTCGCTGGCCAGCACCCAGGTGCGGTGATCGACGAGCTCGCTGCCGAAGCGCGCCGCGAGCAGCCGCTCGGCCAGCGCCATGCCCACTGCGTTGCCCAGGCCCTGGCCCAGCGGGCCGGTCGTGGTCTCGACGCCCGGTGTGAGTCCGTGCTCGGGGTGACCCGGTGTCTTCGAGTGTAGCTGCCGGAAGCGGCGGATCTCTTCGATCGGGAGCCCGTAGCCCGAGAGGTGCAGGAGTGAGTAGAGCAGCATCGAGCCGTGGCCGGCCGAGAGCACGAAGCGGTCGCGGTCGGGCCAGTCGGGGCGCGCCGGGTCGTGCTTCAGGAACTCGGAGTAGAGCAGCACGCCGAGCTCGGCGCAGCCGAGCGGCAAGCCCACGTGCCCGATCCCGGCGGCGCGCACCGCATCGACGGTGAGCACGCGGATCGCCCGAGCCGCGAACGCGGCGTCGTCGGCGGACGGCTGTGGCGCGGAGTTACTCACGAATCCCTCGCTCGCGCGCAGGTAGGGTCCCGGCGCGCGCAACCAAGCCCGGGATCCCTTCCGGGCGTTGCCCCTTGCGCGTGGTTTAGCGTGAATGCCGCACGTACGGCAAGCGACAGGTGCTCAATTTCCGGACGCGATCCTCCGATTGGATGGGCAGTGAAGAGCAATGCGCGCGACGCCGCCGCGGAGCCTCCGCGGGGTGCCGGTGCGATGGGAACGACTGCCGAGACGATCTTGGACACCTCCTTCGACTCGCGCAGCGGTTTCGACGACGTCCGGCACGCCCTCTCCGGCCAGCTGGAACGCGAGCTGGACTCGCTGCTGCTGTCGCGGAGCTCGCTCGACCGCCTGTTGAACGCGCTCCTGGTGCGGGCACCGCAGCGCCGCACCGCGCTCGGGCTGGTGGGGGTCGAGTTTGACGAGTGGAAGTCGAGCAGCGCCGAGCTCGCGCCGGCGGACGCCCGCGTGGCCTTTTCCGAGCTGGCGCGCGAGCTGCGCCGCAAGGTCCGCTCGAGCGACGAGCTCGGACGGCTCGGCGAGTCGTCGGTGGCTCTGGTGCTGCCGGGCTGCGAGGCCCACGTGCTGGGCAACGTCGCCGAGCGGCTGCGCCTGGCGCTCGACGGGAAGCTCGTCGGACCGGTGGGCAAGCAGCTGCGCATCGCGGTCACGGTCGCGATCGTGCCCGCGTACCCGCGCGCCGGCGGCCCGAGCGCCGGGGCCCTGCTCACCGAGCTGTGCGACGCACTCGAGCGGCGCTGCTAGTCTAGCCGCGTGCAAGTCACTGACTGGCTCGGCTTCCTGGCCGAGATCGCGGACCGTGCGGACGCGATCGCGCTGCGCCTGTTCCGCTCGCAGGACCTGCACGTAGAGGAGAAGGCCGACCGCAGTCTCGTGACTCAGGCGGACCGCGAGATCGAGGCCGCGGCGCGCGCGCTGCTCGGCCAGCGCCATCCGGAGCTCGGCATTCTGGGCGAGGAGCTGGGCAGCGCGGCCGGCAGCAGCGACTCGCGGCTGGTGATCGATCCGATCGACGCCACCTTCAACTTCGTGCGCGGGGTGCCGGTGTTCGCCACGCTGCTCGCGATCGAGCGAGCCGGCGAGGTGGTCGCCGGGCTGGTGAGTGCGCCCGCTCTGGGCGGCGCGCGCTGGCACGCGGCGCGCGGCGCGGGCGCCTGGGAAGGCAAGCACCGGCTGCGCGTCTCGGGCGTCCGCGAGCTCGCGCATGCGCAGCTCTTCCACGGCAGCATCGGCGGCTACGAAGGCGTGCGCACGCCGCCGGGCCTGGTCGAGCTGGCGCGAGTCACTCACCGGCAGCGCGGCTTCGGCGATTTCTGGCAGCACTGTCTGGTGGCCGCGGGCTCGGGTGAGATCGCCTGTGACCCGATCGTCCAGCCCTGGGACATCGCCGCGCTGCAGGTGCTGGTCGAGGAAGCGGGCGGCCGCGCGACCGCCCTCGACGGCCAGCGCTCGATCTACGCCGGGAGTCTCGTTTCCACAAACGGCCACCTGCACGAAGCCGCGCTGGAGCGGCTGCGCGGCCGCTAGCGGTGGCGGCGCGCCCGCGGCAGGTCCACGACCACCGCCCGCTCGATCTCGTCGAAGCGGCGCACGAAGCCGGTGGAATCGCACACGCCGTAGCGCTCGGGACGCGACGACGTGATCGGAACGAACCGCAGCTCCTGGTCGTCGAATTGCAGTATCTGAGCCACGACCACCTCGCCGTCGCGCAGGTGCAGGCGCACCGGACGACCGCTTTCGAGCGCCGCGGCCACTCGTTCCTGAAGAGGCACAGCCAGTGATTAGGAAACTCTGCGTGCTCGCGACAAGTCTTTCGCTGTTTCCGCTGGTCGCGGCCGCGGCCGCGCGCGTCCTGGACGTGCCGCCGGAAGGCAGCTGCGCGCCCCGGCCGATCCAGTGGACCAACGACGCCACGCACAAGGCCGAAGACGTGGTGCCGCCGGCGTTCAATCCCGGCGAGAGGCTCGAGCTGAAGGACATCCCGCGCCTGCAGGGCTGGCTGCCGCCCGAGGTGTGGGAGCGCCGCAACGAGTTCTTCTTCGAGGGCATGGAGCTCGAGATCGGGCCGTGTTACCGGCGCTATCCCACGCCCGCCTTCTGGAACGACGCGACCAAGGCCGGGGCGGGCCAGGCCAAGCTCGACGGCGACGGAAACCTCGCGGGTTACTCCGGCTCGGGCATGCCGTTCCCGCCGGAGTCACTCGACGAGGCGGCGTCGGACCTGCCGCTGCGCCTGGCCTGGGACTACCGCTACCGCTACCAGGCGGCCGGCTTCCGCGGGCCGTTCCGAGTCACTCAGATCACCAAGGGCGGCCGCGACCTCGAGCAGTACTCGGGTCACTTCTTCTTCCTGCCGCTGTACGGCGTGCCCGGCGTCGAGAGCGGCGGCCGCGACGAGCGCTTCGCCGCGGGCGGGAGCTTCGAGTCACCCGAGACCGCGCGCGGGCTGGCCTGGCGCCAGTTCCAGCCGCTCAAGGCCGAGGCGGACTACAAGGCCAGCGACGAGGTCTTCGTATATCTCCCCGACGAGCGCAAGGTGCGCCGCGCGCCGCCGCAGAACGAAGAGGGCGTCTATGTGCCCAGCTTCACGCGCGCGCGCTCCGTCGGAAACATCGGCATGGCGCTGCCGGACGCCCAGACCGGCGACATCGGCAACCCTGCGATCGCCGGCACCGAGCCGCTGCGCAAAGGCTTCGTGGGCCTGGTGATTCGCCCGAACGCGTACGCCTGGACGCTGGACGCTCCGCAAGACGTGCTGGCGCCGGCGAACGTGCGCGCGTCGGGCTACCCGCCCGAGCCCAGCCGCAACTTCGGCCCGAGCGGTCTCTCGCTCGGCTCCGACCGCTGGGAGCTGCGGCGCGCGCTGGTCCTGCAGGGCAAGCGCAAGGTGCCGCAGGGCGAGGTCGCGAGCATCTCGATGTGGGTCGACGCGCTCACCTTCCAGCCGCTCTACTGGGTATCCCGGCGTGCGAATCACTCGGTCTACGAGGTGGGCATCTTCGCCTCGCGCTTTAGCGGCGACGACCGCATGGCCGTGCCGTGGCAGGGCAACAGCGGCAGCACCGGCGTAATGATCCCGGTGGCCCAGTCCTTCACCGTGGCCGGAGAAGGCGGCGGCTGGCGGCGCGAGTCGTATCTGCTGGCCAGCGAGCCCCCCGACGCGCCCGAGACCCAGGACTTCCTCTCCGTCCAGGGCCTCCAACGCAAAGGCCACTAAGTCACCCGAAGCAGGCGAACAGCTCCTCGAAGGCTTTGAGCTGATTGCCCGCGGCGGACGAAGGCACCAGGATCGGAGTGCGCACCCCGGCGTCGTACCAGGCTTCGAGCCCTTCGCGCACGCGGCGCACCGAGCCGTAGAGCGTCACGTCCGAGAGCCAGCGCTCGGTCATGAGCCGCGGCACCTCGTCGAAGTTCCGCGCCGCGACCGCCTTCTCGATCGCGTCCATCTCCTCGACGTAGCCCGCCTCGCGCCAGTAGTTGCGGTAGTTCGGCAGCGAGACGTAGCCGATCAGCGTCTTGCGGTTGACCGCTGCAGCCGCCGCCTCGTCGTCGGAGATGCAGGTCGGGATCATGTCGCCGATGTAGAACCTCGGGTCGTTCGCCTTGCCGGGCGGCAGCGCCGCGAGTGACTCGGCCATGTGCGAGCGCGCCACGTTCGCGAACACGATGCCGTCGGCCACCTCGCCTGCGAGCGCGATCATCTTCTTGCGCAGCGTGGCCAGGACGATCGGCGGCAGCTCGCCCACGCGCGGCGCGGCGCGCAGGTTCGCGACGAACGCGCGCATGTCGCCCAGCGGCGGGCCGGCCTTCACGGAGAGACGTTCGAGCGCCGGGCCGTGAGACACGCCCACGCCGAAGGCGAAGCGGCCGCCCGAGAGCTCGTGGATCAGCGACGCGGTCTGCGCGTAGTCCACGACGTGGCGCAGATAGATGTTCGCGATGCTGGTGCCGAAGTGAATCCGCTCGGTCGCGAGCGCCAGCGCTTCGCACAGACCCACGCCATCGCCGAAGCTCGGGCAGTAGATGCCCGAGAATCCGCGGCGCTCGATCTCGCGCGCGAGCTCCAGGGTGGCGCGGCGGCGTCCGGGTACGGCGGCGAGGCTGACTGCGGGAAGTGGGACGGCCATTGGTTCCTCCAAGCCTGCATCTTACCGGCTGGTTGCATTTCTCGTCCGAAGCGCGCGCGAAGACGGTCACAAAGCCCAGTCTCTACGGCAGCTTCGGCCGGCCGTTGCCGGGGGGAGTCGCGCCACCAGAAGTGAGTAGCGGGCTACTCAGATTGCGTGCGTCTGCGGACTGCGTTGCCGACACCTCAACTTCATGCAAATGCGATCCCGTCTCCCGCGTTTTGTGGGGGTTTTCGATCCACTCGAGGCGAGATTTCCTGTACGATCGCTTCGAATCTCTGCCCCGTTCGCGGATCGGCAGGTGCCTCGAGAATGTCCGCGATTCGGTTGCTCGCCGTCCCCCCCGCCATCGTTGACCCCTCCACGCTGGCACTGCAATTGCGTGAGCCGGGTCACACACGGCGCCGTTGGGGAGCGGCGGGTCGTGGCAGCGCATTGCAGCAGTGACTGGTCGCGCGCGGGAGTGGCTGGATGAGGATTGCGGTTCTGGGCGGTGGAGTCGCAGGGCTTGCTTGCGCGTACTATCTCGCGCGCAACGGCCACGCCCCACTGGTCCTCGAGCCCTCGGGTTCACTCGGTCAGCTCGGCTCACCAATTGTGCACGAGGGACTACGAATCGATCGTTTTTCCAATCCGCTGCGCAGCACCGACACGGCGTTGTGCGGTCTGCTCGCCGACTTGGGAGGTCTGGGCCGCGTCGCCTGGCGGCCCACCCGCTCGGCGATCTCGATGAACGGCGTCTTCTATCCGGTCAGCTCCGCGAGTGACTTGCTGCGCACGGCCGGCCTGATCGGCCTGCCCGGGCGCGACTGGCTGCGCGCTGGCCTCGGCTTGGCCTACGCGACCCAGCTCAAGCGCTACGCGCTCCACCTGCACCACGTGCCGGCGGGCGAATGGCTGCAGCGCGTGTTCGGAAAGCGCGTGTACGAGAACTGGTGGCGGCCCTTCCTCGAGGTGCGTTTCGGCCAGTACGCCGAGGAGGTGCCCGCGTACTGGGTCTGGCGCCAGCTCAACGTCTACCAGACCGGCCGGCGCGAGGTATTCGGCTACCTGCGCGGCGGCATCGGCTGGCTGGGCGAGCGCCTGCGCCGCGGGATCGAGGCGCGCGGCGGCGAGGTGCGGCTGCATGCGGAGATCTCGGGCGTCGAGACCGGCGGCTCGTCCGCGCTGGTCGAGGTCGACGGCAGCGAGCGCCGCGTGGACGCGGTGGTCTCGACCTTGCCGCCGGGCGAGCTGGCGAAGCTCGCGGGCGGGCTGCTCGCGCGCGAGCTGCCGAACCTGGACGTGCCCTACCAGGGGCGGGTCAGCGCGCTCGTGATCCTGCAGCGCCGCGTCGGCGAGTACTACCAGACCGCGTTCATGGACCGGAACGCGCCGTTCCAGCGCACGGTCGAGGCGACTCACGTGGTGCCGTCCGAGTCACTCGGCGGGCGCCACCTCTTGTACGTGCGGAACGAGTGCGGCCCGCACACCGACGCGTTCAAGCTGCCCGACGACGTGGTGCGCAAGCAGGCGCTCGAGAGCCTGCGCCAGTGGTTCCCGTCGTTCGACTCGCGCGACGTCGAGGCCGTGCACGTCTCGCACAACGAGGCCGCCGAGCCGATCACGCTGGTCGGCAACTTGCGCAGCGCGATCCCGCCGCGCATCGCCAACACGCGCGTGTTCCTGTGCACCTCGGCGCAGGCCTACCCTCGGCCGGTCGGCTGGGACACCGAAGTCACCCTGGCGCGCGAGACCGCGGCCTCGGTCGCGGCCTGCGAAGCCTGAGCCCAGCGAGTCACCGATGTCCGCCGTCTCCCAGAAGTCACTCGTGTTGGTCGGTCACGGCGCCGCGGCGCGCGAATGGCTCGAGGCCGCCGCCGAGCTGCCCGAGCTCGAGCTCCGCGCGGGCGTGGAGTCCGACGCCACCCGCCGCGCGGCGGCGGTCGCGCGCGGCACGTGCATGTTCGCGAGCGTGGGGGGCATGCTCGGCGCGTTGGGCGCGCCCGACGTCGCGATCCTGTGCACGCCGCCGGCGCTCCGGCTCGAGACCGCCGAGCCGCTCCTGCGCGCAGGCGTCGACCTGTTGATCGAGCCGCCGCTCGCCACGACGCCCGACGACGCGGACCGCATCGCCGAGCTGGCCGAGCGCGTCGACCGCCTGGCGGTCACGATCGGCCGCTTCCGCAACGACGCGGGGCTGCGCGTCGCCGGGGAGCGCATCGCCGCCGGCGAGATCGGCCGGCTGTGCGCGGTCGAAGTCACTCTGTCCGAGAAGCGCGACGCGCGCGCCGGCTGGCGCGCCGACCCGGAGCTCTCGGGCGGCGGCGCCTGGCTCGAGCTCGGCAGCGACGCGCTCGAGATCGCCGAGTATCTCGCGGGTGCGGTGCGCCGCATCCGCATGGTCGAGAGCGCCAGCACCCAGGGCGCCGAGATCGAAGACGAGGTGCGCGTCGAGACCGACCACGGCGCCGGCGTGCTGTCGACGCTGCGGCTGTCCTGGAACGGCCCGTCCGTGCGCCCGATCGCGCGCTGCATCGGCGACCGCGGGGAGATCTCGATCGGCTCGGCACAGACTTCGCTCGTGCGCGAAGATGGCACGCGCGCGCTGCTCGCGCGCGGGCGCGACCTGCACGCGGCGCGCGTCCAGGTGCTGCGCGACTTCCTGTGCGAGCGACGCGGCCGCGAGCGGCGCATCGACGGCGGCGCGCAGGCGCTGGCCTGGCTCCACGCCGCGTACCGAAGCGCGACGACCGGCCGCTACGAGCTGGCCTAGCGGCCCTCGATCAGCTCGATCTTGTAGCCGTCCGGGTCCTCGATGAACGCGATCACGGTCGTGCCGTGCTTCATCGGCCCCGGCTCGCGCGTGATCCGGACGCCCTGCTCGCGCAGCTTCGCGCAAGTGCCGTAGATGTCGGGCACGCCCAGGGCAACGTGACCGTAGCCCGCGCCCAGCTCGTAGCTCGGCGTGTCCCAGTTGTGAGTCAGCTCGAGCACGGTGTGATCCGACTCGTCGCCGTAGCCCACGAACGCGAGCGTGAAGCGCCCGCCCGGGAAGTCGCTCTTGCGCAACAGCTTCATGCCCAGCGGCCCGGTGTAGAACGCGAGTGAGCGCTCGAGGTTCCCGACCCGCAGCATCGTGTGCAGCATCCTCATGCGCGCGCCGCCTTCTTCGCGATCAGGTCGTCGAGCTCGTGGCGCAGCTGCACTAGCACCTCGTCGTAGCCGAACGAGCCCACCTTCTCGCCGCCGCGCTTCATGTTCACGTGGCGCGGCCCGCACCACAGCCCTAGATCGGCGTCGTCGGTCTCACCGGGGCCGTTCACGCGGCAGCCCATGACCGCGATCGTCACGTCGTGACTCGCCGCGTAGGTCGTCATCTCGCGCACCTTCTCGGCCAGGTCGACGAACGCCTCGTTCTCGACGCGCGAGCAGGAGGGGCAGGAGATGATGTTGAGCCCCTCGAGCACCGGCACCGAGCGGAAGCGGCCCTCGGCGATGTCCGCCAGGATCTTGTGGCCGATCACGACCTCTTCGTGCTTGCGGTCGTTCGGCAGCGTGAGTGATACGCGGATCGTGTCGCCGATGCCGCGCGCGATCAGCTGCTCGAAGGCGATGCGCGTCTTGATCTCGCCGCCGGGCAGGAGCCCCGCCTCGGTGACTCCCAGGTGGATCGGCACGTCGGGCCGCTCGCGCGCGAAGCGCTCGTTGGCGGCGATCACGTTCTTCGGGTCGGAGTCCTTGATCGAGACCACGAAGTTGTGGAAGCCCAGCGCGTCGAGCATGCCGCAGTGATCCACAGCGCAGGCCACGATCGCGTCGATCGAGTCGTTCGGGAAGCGCTCGGCGTACTCGGGCGCGACCGAGCCGCAGTTCACGCCCACGCGCAGCGCGCAGCCGGCCGTGCCCGCCACGTCCGCGATCCACTTCACCTTGTCGCCCATCTTCTTGTCGCGCTCGTGGTGGTGCAGGTGACCCGGGTTGTAGCGGAGCTTGGCGACGTGCGGAGCGACCAGCGGCGCCAGCCGGTAGTGCTCCTGCAGGTCCACGACGATCGGAACTGGCGTTCGCTTGTGGATCTCGGCCAGCGCCTCGGCGTCCGCCTTGCTGTCGACGGCGACCCGCACCAGCGCCGCGCCGGACTTGGCGAGCCGCTCCACCTGCTCGACCGTGGCGTCGACCTGCTGGGTGTGGGTGGCGCACATGCTCTGGACCGAAATCGCAGCGCCGCCGCCGATTTGGACCGGCCCGGCGTGAACGGCGCGCGTGGCGTTTCGAGACGTTTCGGGATTCACGGGGCAGACCCTAGCACGGGCCTGCCCGGGGCGCGGCAGGTGCCCGTGCGACCGCAGGACATCGGCGGATTTGACGCGGGCGTCGGAATCCAGACACCCGGGCTGGCGGTCCCGGGCACGCCTGAGCGCTCCTGGCACGCGGCCCGCGCGGCATGGCGCTTGCTCCCGTGTCTCGCGGGGGCAGCGATGGGCCGGAACGGACCGAGAATCCTGTTGATCGGCGGAACCTACCGCGCGGTGTGCGTGCTCGAGAGACTGCTCGAGCGCGGCGAGCGGGTGGTGGCGTTCATCGGCGTCGAAGGCGGCGGCGAGCGCGACTTCTGCCCCGAGATACTCGAGCTGTGCGACCGGGCGGGCATCCCCGCGCGCAGCGGTCACAAGCTGGGCGAAGAGGTGGTGCGCTGGCTCGAGGACCGGATCCGGCCCGAGCTCGCGATCGCGCTCGGAGTGCACACCGAGATCCCGCTCTCGATCGGCGGCAACTGCCGGCTCGGGCTGGTCGAGCTGGGTGACTCGTCGGGCGCCTCGCAGCCGGCGGTGTTCCTGCGCCAGCGCGGCCAGGAGCTGGTGCGCCGCGAGCTGCCGCCCCCGCCCGAGGGCGGCGACCCGGGCGATGCGTACCTGTCGATGCTCGAGCAGCTGTGCGGCTGCCTCGAAGAGTTTCTCGAGCGCCACGCGCAGCCGCGGGCGGAGCGCTCGTTCGCGATTCCGTTCGAGAGCGCGACGGCGGGCGGCGAGAACGTCGCGGCGCTGGCCGCGCACGCACAGGCCGGCTCCGCCACGCGCGCGCTCGAGGCGCGCGTCGCCGAGTATCTCGGCGCCGAGCGCGTGTTCGCGCTGCACGGCGCGCGCGCCGGCTTCCGCGCGCTGACCCGCGCGTTCGGCCTTTGCAAAGGCGACGAGGTGCTCGTGCCCGGCGTGGCTTCGGCCGCGGCGCTCGAGGCGCTGCGCGCGGCCGAGCTGGCGCCGGTCTTCGTCGACATCCATCCCGAGCGACTCACGCTCGCGCCGAGCGCGCTGGGGCCGGCGATCGGCCCGCGCACGCGCGCCCTCTTGGCGGCGCACCCGCTCGGCCAGCCCGCGGAGCTCGACGCGCTGTACGCGATCGCCGAGGAGCGCGGGCTCGAGGTGATCGAGGACGGCTGCGACAGCCTGGGCGCGCGCTTCGGCGACTCACGGCTCGGGCGCAGCCCGTGCGCGGCCGTATTTCGGCTGCCGCTGGCGCACGCGCCGGGCTTCGAGCTCGGGCTGGTCGCTGCGCCCGATTCACTCGCGGTGGAGCTCGGGTCGCAGCTCGAGGCCGAGCGCGCTTCGGACGGCCTGGCCAGCCTGGGCCTGGCGGCGCTCGAGCGCTGGGAAGACCGGCTGGCCGCGCGGCGCCGCAGCGCCAGCGCCTACTCGGCCGAGTTCTCGCGCTACGACGCCTTCCGCGTCCCGCCCACGCCGGAGAACGCGCTCTCGGTCTACTCGGGATACCTCTTGCGACTCACCCGCTTCGCCCGCGCGGGCGCCGAAGACCTGGCGAAGCTCCTGGCCGAGTCCGGCATCGAGACCCGCCGGCTGCGCCTGCCGCTCGCCGACCGCGAGCTCGCCAGCCTGCCCGCCGCCGAGCATGCGCGCGCGACGGGCATCCTGTTGCCTGTGCACGAGTCACTCACCGACTCGCAGCGCGAACGCGTCATGGACGAGATCTTCGGCTACGCCATCGGCTAGCGAAGGCCGCCCTGAGCGAGGACGCAAGCGCCGGAGCATGGGTTGGGTGCCCATGCGATCATCTGTCAGGGCCGCGCAGCGAGGCGCAGCCGAGCGAAGTCGATCAAACCCTGGTCAGCCAGCTCTCGTACTTGCGGTCGCGGCCCTTCACGGCGTCGAAGAAGGTCGACTGGATGGTCTTGGTGATCGGGCCGCGCGCGCCGGCGCCGATCGTGCGGTCGTCGAGCTCGCGCACGGGCGTGATCTCGGCGGCGGTGCCGGTCAGGAACATCTCGTCGGCGGTGTAGACCTCGTCGCGCGTGATGCTCTGCTCGACCACCTCGATGCCCTTGTCGCGCGCGATCCGGATCACCGAGTCACGCGTGATGCCTTCGAGCACCGACACCAGCGGCGGGGTCTTCAGCACGCCGCGGCGCACGATGAAGATGTTCTCGCCGCTGCACTCGGCGACCAGGCCCTGCGTGTCGAGCATGACCGCCTCGTCGTAGCCCAGGCGAGTCACTTCGCGCTTGGCCAGGATCGAGTTCACGTAGTCGCCGCAGGTCTTCGACTTGGTGAGCGAGACGTTGGGGTGGTGGCGCGTGTACGAGGAGACCTTGGCGCGGATGCCGCGCTCGAGGCCCTCGTCGCCGAGATACGCGCCCCACGGCCAGACCACGATCGCGACCTGGGTTGGATTGTCCTTGGGCAGGAGCCCCATCGCGCCGGCGCCCAGGTAGACGAGCGGCCGGACGTAGCCTTCGCTCATGTGGTTAGCGCGCAGCGTGGCGAGGATCGCGCCCTCGATCTGGTCGCGCGTGTGGCCCATCGCGATCTCGACGATGCGCGCGGAGCCGAACAGGCGCTCGACGTGCTCCTTCAGCCGGAAGACGTTGCCGGCGCCGTCGTCGGCCCGGTAGCAGCGAATGCCCTCGAACACGCCCAGCCCGTAGTGCAGCGTGTGAGTCAGGATGTGCACGTTGGCGTCGTCCCAAGCGACGAGCGAGCCGTTCAACCATACGCGCTCGGTCTTCTCGACGGGCACTTACTTCTTCTTTCTTCCGAAGAGCCGGCCTCCCACGGATTCGTCGCCCTTCGCGCGACGCATCTGGATCAGCCGCAGCTCGCGGTTGGCCTCGACGTGGTCGGGGCGGAGCTCGGTGGTCTTGCGGAACATTCTCTCCGCTTCCGCGGGATCTCCGCAAGCCTTGCGGATCTGCCCGAGGTAGTAGTAACCCGCGGGAGACTGCGGCGAGAGCGTGATCGCCTTCTTGATCTGATCGAGCGCGGGATCCGGGTTGCCGTCGCCGCCGTCCTGCGCTTGCAGGAACAACACCCAGCCGCGCAGCGCGTAGAACTCGCCCTCGGTCGAATCGAGCTCGAGCGCCCACTTCAGCGCCTCGAGCGCGCCGTTCCAGTCGCGCCGGCGCACGGCTTCTTCCGCGCGCTGGAACTGCTGCTCGGCGGTGAGCAACCGAGACACTTCGCCCTGGTCGGCCGCGGCGCCGCGGCCGCGCTTCTGCTGGGCCACGTACACTTGCTTCTTCTCGGGGCTCGAGAGTATGTCGTGGGCCTCGGAGAGCCGCGCGAACACCTTGCCGGCGAGCTCGACCAGGTTGGGCGCGATCCGGCCCACCTTGTCGGGGTGGAACGTCTTGGCCAGGCTCATGAACGCCTTGCGCACGTCGTCCGACGAAGCCTCCTCGGCGATGCCCAGCACCTCGAAGTGACTCTGGGTCTTGTGCTTGCTGAGTGACTCGCGCAGCCTGCCCTCTAGCGCCAGCGCGGCGCCGGCGGCGCCCACGCCCGGCAGCGTGCGCGGGGTCGAGGCCTCGTCGACGTGCACGGCCAGCGCGCCGATCAGCCACAGACCGTAGAGCGTGCTGGAGTGGTGCTTGAGCAGCGCGCCCAGCGGCTTGGGCTCGGACAGCGCCTCCCAGAGCAGCTTCACCGCATCGGCGTTCTCGTTCTCCTCGAGCGTGATCGCCTCGCGCGAGACCTCGCAGCCTTCGTAGGGCCCCAGTCGGCGGGCGATGACCGACGCGCTCACGCGGCCCACGCCGCGCAGCACGGTGAGCCGGGGCGTCCAGCCGTGGAGCTCTGACGAGAGACTGACGGCGCGCACGCCGGCTTGGGTCCAGGTCTTGCCCTCGGTCCAGGAGAAGATCTCGATCAGCTTGTCGGCGGCCTGCTCCTCGAGCACCTCGCGCAGCGCCGCCTCGCTGATCGCGCCCATCTGCACCAAGAGCTCGCCCTGGCGCTTGCCCGTGACCTTGGAGCGCCGCACCGACTCGTTGAAGGTGAGCTCGTCGATGCGCCCGGCGTCGAGCAGCCGCCGCCCGAGTGACTCGCGCGCGAGGTTCGAGCGCACGGCCAGCGGCTGGCCGTTCTCGAGCACCACCACCTTCTTGCGCTTGGCCTGCTCGAAGTGGACCGCGCCGGTGGTCTTCTGGCGCATCACGCTCCACAAGACCTCGATCGCGGGCTCCTTGGCCAGGTCGACGGTGTCGGCGGGCGCGGCCAGCTCCGGCGGCGTGGGCTTGCCGATCAGCCGCGACACGTGGTCGAGCAACGTCTGTGACTCGAACGGCTTCTCGAGGAACGACTTGGCGCCGGCCGAGACCGCGCTCTTCATCGCGCCCGCGCCGCGAAACACGCCGCTCATCGCCACGATCGGGATGCCGCGCGTGCCGTCGGCCGCCTGCAGCGTGGCCATCACCGCCTGCCCGTCCTTCTTGGGCAGCAGCATGTCGATCAGGATCAGGTCGGGCCTGCCCTTCGCGACTTCGGAGAGCGCGGCGTTGCCGTCGTGAGCCTGGCGGCAGCTGTAGCCCGCCTGCTCGAGGGCGCGCGCGAGGTTTCGCGCGAGCGCCTTATCATCCTCGACGATCAGGACTTCCAACGACGCAGTGCTCCACCGGACGAAAACGGGTGTCCTTCGGAGTCATCGGCCGGGCTCGGCCCGTCGTTGAGCCGCAAGTCCCTCCGCAAGCGGCGGCCGGATCACGCCGCGCTCGGTGATGATCGCCGTCACAAATTCCGCGGGAGTCACGTCGAAGGCGGGGTGGAGCGCCAGCACGCCCTCGGGCGCGATCCGGCGGCCGGCGATGGTGGTCACCTCCGCCGCGCTGCGCTGCTCGATCGGGATCTCGCGGCCGCTCGCGAGCGAGAGATCGACGCTGGAGAACGGCGCCGCCACGTAGAACGGCAGGCCGTGCGCACGCGCCAGCAGCGCCGTGCTGTAAGTCCCGATCTTGTTCGCCACATCGCCGTTCGCGGCGATCCGGTCGGCGCCGACGATCACGACGTCGATGGCCTGCTGCGCCATCAGCGCCCCGCCCATCGAGTCCGTGATCAGCCGGACCGGGATGCCGTCGCGCGCGAGCTCCCAGGCGGTGAGCCGCGCGCCTTGCAGGAACGGGCGCGTCTCCTGCGCCACGACGTGCGAGAGGCATCCAAGGCGCGCGGCGCTGCGCACCACGCCCAGGGCGGTGCCGTAGCCCGCGGTGGCGAGCGCGCCGGCGTTGCAGTGAGTGAGCACGCGTGCGCCGGGCGGCAGCAGCGCCGCGCCCGCATCACCGAGCGCGCGGCAGGCGGCGACGTCCTCATCGGCGATCCGCTGCGCCTCGGCGCGCGCCTGGGCGCGGACTTCGCCGGGGCTCCGGCTCGCGAGCAGCGGCTCGAGCTTCGCGCGCATGCGCGCCAGCGCCCAGGCCAGGTTGACGGCGGTGGGCCGCGTGCGCGCGAGCCGGTCGCTGACTCGTGCCAGCGCCTCCGCCAGGCCGGCGTCGGACGCGCGCGCCAGCTCGATCGCCACGCCCATCGCGGCAGTCACTCCGATCGCGGGCGCGCCGCGCACGGCCATCTCTTCGATCGCGCGCGCGACCTCTTCGCCGCTCGCCAGCCGCAGGTAGCGCTCCTCTTCGGGCAGCAGGCGCTGGTCGAGCAGGAGGACGTCGTCCCCGTCGAGCCGCACCGTGAAGAAGCTCATTTCTTCTTCTTGTTGTTGCCGCCGCCCAGCAGCCCGTCGAGCACGCCCTCGACGGCGTCCGCACCGCCGGGGCCGAGCGCCTTGTCGAGCTTCTTGCGCATCTTCTCGTCGCCCACGTACATGTAGGCGAGGCTGGCCAGCGTCTTCTGGTCGAGCTCGATCTTCGGTGAGTCGTAAGTCCCGCCGACGTGACTGATCGGGATCACCCGCTCCTTGGCGCGGCCCGTGCCCGCGAACTCGGCGTCGGCCTTCTTGGTCAGCACCACCTTGCCGGTGAGGTCGAGCGCGCGGTCCACCAGGCCCACCGAGCCCTGCAAGTAGGCGGTCGCGTCCTGGTAGGCGAGCTCCAGGTTGTCGGTGTGCACGCGGCCGTCGCTGATGGTGTAGTCGGCCGTCAGGTGGTCGAACTCCTCCTGCTCGTACTTCGAGATGTCCTTGCCCTTGGCGGCCAGCGCCAGGGCCGGCAGCGCCGCGAGCGAGCCCATGACCTGCTTCGCCAGCGAGAAGCCCTGGATGCGCCCGGGCTGGATCGCGATCTTGCCGCCGCCGCCCAGCGTCGAGATGCCGGCCGAGCGCATCTCGACGTGGCCGTTGGTGTTGAGCGTGCCGTCGAGCTCCTTGCGGCCCGCGAGCGCTTCGACGAGTGACCCGAGCTCGGCCTTGTTCGCGCCGTAGTCGGCGGTGATCGTGCCCGAGTCGAGCGCGTAGCTGGCGCTGATGCCGATCTTCTGGCCGCCCACGATCGCGACCGCGTTCTCGACGCCGACCGTCTCGCCCTTGCCGCGCAGCGGGCCCGAGATCGAGATCGGCCCGTGGCCGAGCTGCGTCTCTACACCATCCAGTGTCGCGTTGCCCAGCACGCGCAGCGGCTGCAGCTCGACGTCGAAGCCGTCGACCGCGAGCCGGCCCGAGAGCTGCGGCTTGTCGGGCGGCAAGAGCTCGCGCAGCTTGCCCAGGTCGAGCGAGGTCTTGCCCAGGTGCACCTTCATCGGCTTCTTCGCCAGCTCGAGCTGCAGCGGCAGCTCGTTCTCGCCGATCTTCAAGAGCGCATCGCGCAGCGCGGCGAGCGACGCCTCCTTGCCCAGCTTCCCGGTCACCGACAGCGTGGTGTGCTTCGGCTTCGCGAACACGTTGGTCTGCTCGACGCGCGCGTCGGAGAGGTCGAACGAGTAGCTCTCGCCCAGCACCGCGTGTCCGCGCGCGGGCCCCGACACCACCAGCCCCCCGTTGCGCAGCAACAGGTCGGGCACGTCGACGCTCGCGCTCGCGGCCTTGATCTCACCGCCGTTGAGCGTGGCCGCGTACTCGCCGCTCGCGGTGCCGGTCACGTCCTCCGTCAGCGCGAAGCGCTTGCGCACGTCGCCGAGCGCGGCGCTGAACTCGCCGTGCGCGTCCACCTGGGGCGTGGTGCCGAGGAGGTTCGCGAGCTCGACCTCGCCGCCGCGCAGGTTGGCCAGGCCGGGCAGGTTGGCCGAGTACTTGAACGCGCCGCTGCCGTCGAGCGCCAGGTGACCGTCGATGTTCGCGTGCTCCACCTTCCACGGGCCGGCGACCACGTCGGCGTCGTGGATCGCGATCCGGTCGACGGCGAGCGCGAGCCCGCCCGCGGGCGCGCCCCCGGGCTTGCCGGCTTCGGGCTTGGCCGCGCCCTTCTCGGCGGGTTTGCCCGCCTCGGGCTTCTTGGTGCCGGGCAGGATCGGCTTGCCGTCCTTGTCGAACGGAATGTTGACGCGCGGTGAGTCGAGCTCGAGCGCGCGCAGCTCGACTTTCTTGGCGAGCAGCGGCAGCACCGCCACGCGCAGCCGCAGCTCGGCGATCTCGGCGAGCGGTGGGTCCGCGGGCTTGGGTCCCGAGATGCGCACGTTGGCGATGCGCACGGCCGGCAGCGGGAAGATCGCGAGCGAGATCTTGCCCAGAGTCACGTCGCGGCCGAGCGCCGCGCTCGCCTGCTCCTGGAGCGGCCCGCGCAGCTTCTCGGCGTCGAAGAAGTAGAGCGCCAGCGCGGATCCGGCGATCAATAGCAGGAACAGCCCGATCGCGATCCACAGCCAGCGCCTCATGGGGTGACTCCGGGAGGCACGCGCTCGTGGAAATCGGTGTGGCGCTGGAAGGCGTCGCCTGCGCGCAGCACGCCGGCTTCGTCGAGCGGCCGGCCGAGCAGCTGCAGGCCCACGGGCAGTGACTCGCAGGTGAAGCCGCACGGCAGCGAGAGCGCGGGCAGGCCCGCGAGGTTGGCGGTCACCGTGTACACGTCGGCGAGATACATCTGCAGCGGGTCGTCGACCAGCTCGCCGAGCTTCCAGGCCGGGCCCGGCGTGGTGGGCATCGCCACCAGGTCGCAGCTCTGGAACGCGCGCTCGAAGTCGCGGCGGATCAGCGTGCGCACCTGCTGCGCCTTGCGGTAGTAGGCGTCGTAGTAGCCGGCCGACAGCACGTAAGTCCCGAGCAGGATGCGCCGCTTCACCTCGGCCCCGAAGCCCTGCGAGCGCGTGCGCTCGTACATCTGGTCGAGCGTGTCGGCGGGCGCACGGAAGCCGTATTTCACGCCGTCGTAGCGCGACAGGTTCGAGGACGCCTCGGCGGTGCAGATGAGATAGTAAGTGGCGATCCCGTGCGCGCTGTTCGGCAGCTCTACGTCGACCGTCTTCGCGCCCAAGGACTGCAGCGTCTCGAGGCCCTGGCGCGCGCGCGCCAGCGTGTCTCGCTCGGCGCCGGCGCCGTCGAAGAAGCCGCGCGGGATGCCGATGCGCAGCCCCGAGACGTTGCCGGTGAGCGCCGCCAGGAAGTTGGGCGGCGGCTCGGGATACGAGGTGGCGTCGTGCGGGTCGGGCCCGGCGATCGCGCCGAGCAGGAGCGCCACGTCGGCGCAGCTGCGCGCGATCGGGCCCACCTGGTCGAGCGAGCTCGCGAACGCCACCAGGCCGTAGCGAGACACTCGACCGTAGGTCGGCTTCAGCCCGGTCACTCCGCTGACCGCCGCGGGCTGGCGAATCGAGCCGCCGGTGTCGGTGCCGAGCGCCGCGGGCACCAGCCGCGCCGCCACGGCCGCGGCGCTGCCGCCCGAGGAGCCGCCCGGGATGCGATTCAGATCCCAGGGGTTGCGCGTCTTCCCGAGCGCCGAGTTCTCGGTCGACGAGCCCATGGCGAATTCGTCCATGTTGGTCGAACCGATCACCACCATCCCGGACTCGCGCAACTTGCGGAGCACCGTAGCGTCGTAGGGCGCGCGGAAGCCGGCGAGGATGCGCGAGCCGCAGGTCGTCTCGAAGTCACGGCTCGCGAAGATGTCCTTCACCGCGATCGGCAGGCCGTGCAGGCGCGAACGCGCCTTGCCCGATTTGCGCGCCGCGTCGGCGGCGCTCGCCTCGGCCAGCGCGGCCTCGGGGCGCAGCCGCACGAACGCGCCGAGCTTGCCGTCGTAGCGCGCGATCCGGTCGAGCGCGCTCGCCACGACCTCGCGGCAGCTCACGTCACCACTCTCGACGTGCAGCGCGAGCTGCGCCAGGCCGGCCTTCCAGATCTCGTTCACTCGAGCACCTTGGGCACGACCATCGCCGACTCGGTGTGCTCGGGCGCGTTGCGCACGACCTCCGACACGGGCAGGACACCGGCGACCTCGTCGTGGCGCAGTGGCGTGGCGATGTCGAGCACGTGTGTCGTGGGCGGGACCCCGCTCGTGTCGAGCGCCTGGAGCGACGCGACATAGCCAAGCACCGCGTCGAGGTCGCGCTGCATGCGCAGGACCTCGTCGTCCGCGAGCTGTAGCCGCGCCAGCTTCGCGATGTACAGCACGGTTTCGCGCGTGATGTGCATCGCCCTAGCGTAGCCGCGGAGTGGGCCGGACGCTGGTCTAGACTGTCGCTGTGCCGGAGCTTCCCGAGGTCGAAGTCACGCGCCGCCGGATCGAGAAGGTCTTGGTGGGTCGCCGCATCGCCAAGGTCGCGACCACGCGCCAGAGCTACTTCTTCCTGACCCCGCCCGCGCGGCTCGAGCGCGAGCTGCGGGGCCGCACCGTGCGCGCGCTCGAGCGGCGCGGGAAATACCTGCTGGCCGACCTGGACGACGGCCGCCGGCTGCTCCTGCACCTGGGTATGTCGGGTCAGCTGTTCACGGACCGGGCCAGCTCGGTGCGGCTGCTCTCGGCCGCCCGGCGCGCCTCGCTCTCTCCCGAAGAGCAGCACGCCTTCGTGCCCGACCGCCATACACATCTTCGCGTCGAGTTCGACGATGGCGGCCCCGCGCTCTTCTTCCGCGACGTGCGCAAGTTCGGAAAGGTGCGGCTGCTGGCGGCGGGAGACAGTGATCCGCGCCTGGACAAGCTCGGCGTCGATGCGCTGTCGGCGAACGGCGACGAGCTCTTCGCCGCGGCGCGCAAGCGCAAGGTCGCGATCAAGACCGTGCTGCTCGACCAGTCGGTGATCGCCGGCATCGGCAACATCTACGCCGACGAGGCGCTGTTCCTGGCGGGCATCCGCCCGCGCCGCTCCGCGGCGCGACTCTCTCGCAGTGAGTGTCGGCGGCTGGTGTCGGCGGTGAAGCAGGTGCTGCTGCGCTCGATCGAGACGGGCGGGTCGTCGATCAGCGACTACCTGCAGCCGGACGGCTCGGACGGCGCCTACCAGGACGAGCGCCGGGTCTACGCCCGTACCGGCGAGCCCTGTCTGAAATGCGGCAGCAAGATCCGGCGGATCGTGCTGGGTGCGCGCGGCACTCACTTCTGTCCCGAATGCCAGCGCTAGAATCCGCGCCGTGAAAGTCGTCGTCCACTACGCGGAGATCGGGCTCAAGGGCAGGAACCGGCCCCGCTTCGAGGACTGCCTGCGCAGCAACCTGGAGCGCGCGCTCGCCCACCTGGGCAAGGTGCGCGCCCGGCGCCTGTTCGGCCGGCTCCTGGTCGAGCTGCCCGACGCAGCGCCGCCCCCGGCCGTGGCCGAGGCGATCTCGCGCGTGTTCGGCGTGGCCTACGCGAGCATCACGACCAGCGGCCCGCCCACCCGCGAGGGCGTGCTCGAGCTGGTCGACCGCTTCGTGTCGGAGCGCCGGTTCCAGACCTTCGGGGTGCGCGTGCGGCGCGTCGACAAGTCTCTGCCGTTCCGCTCGCAGGAGCTCGCGATCGAGCTCGGCGACCGGATCCGCGCCCGCACCGGCGCCACGGTCGACCTCGAGACACCCGAGCTCTGGATCGAGCTGCACGCCCTACACGACGAGGTGTTGCTGCTGCACGAGCGCTGGCCGGGCCCCGGCGGGCTGCCGGTGCGCTCGGCCGGAAGGGCGCTGGCGCTGGTGTCCGGCGGCATCGACTCGCCGATCGCCGCCTGGCTGGCGATGAAGCGCGGCTGCGCCGTCTCCTTCGCCCACTTTCACAGCGCGCCGTTCACGAGTTTCGCCTCGCAGCGCAAGGTGCGCGATGCGGTGGCGCATCTGTCTCGCTGGCATGGTCCGAGCCGGCTCTGGCTGGTGCCGTTCGCCGAGCTACAGCAGACGCTGGTGCGCGAGGCGCCGGCCGCGCCGCGCATCGTGCTCTACCGGCGCTTCATGCTGCGCATCGCCGAGGCGCTGGCCGAGCGCGAGGGCGCGCTGGCGCTGGTGACCGGTGACAGCGTCGGACAGGTTTCTTCGCAGACGCTGGCGAACCTCGACACCATCAACCGGGCGGCTACCCTGCCCGTGCTCCGACCGCTCGTCGGTCTGGACAAGGCCGAGATCGTGTCACTCGCGAAGCAAGTGGGAACATACTCGATCTCGATCGAGCCCGACGAGGACTGTTGCAGCTTCCTGATGCCCCGCCAGCCCGCGACGTGGACTCGTCCCGAGGCGATCGAGGCGATCGAACGGAATCTCGACGTGAAGGGACTGGTCGAATCGACACTGTCCCGTGTAGAGCTGGAGAGGATCGAAGCCATTCCATGAGCGCCAAGCGATGAGCGCGACCGGCGCGCTGCCGCCCGAACCGCCGACCCCGAACCAAGCAGAGCTCCTCGGATTCGAAACCTTCGCCGAGCCGATCCGGCGCGCCGTGGCCGAGATGGGCTGGGCGGCGCCGATGCCGGTGCAGCGGCGAGTCACTCCGGTGATGCGCCGCGGCCGCGACCTGATCGCGCAGGCCATGACCGGCAGCGGCAAGACCGGCGGCTTCGGGCTGCCCTCGCTCGAGATCATCGATCCCGGGCTGCGCGCAGCGCAGGTGCTGGTGCTGGCGCCCACGCGCGAGCTGGCGCTGCAGATCGAGAACGAGCTCAAACAGATGAGCAAATACCTCGGGATCGGCACGATCGCGGTCTACGGCGGCACGGCCTACGGGCCGCAGCTCGAAGCGTTCTCGCGCGGCGCGCAGATCGTGGTGGGCACGCCCGGCCGGCTGCTCGACCACCTGGGCTCGGGGAACCTCAAGCTCGACAAGCTGCGCGTGCTGATCTTCGACGAGGCCGACGAGCTGCTCTCGCTGGGCTTCTGGCCCGACATGCGCGAGATCCAAAAGTATCTGCCCCAGAAGCGACTCACCGGGCTGTTCTCGGCCACCATGCCGCAGCGCGTGGTCTCGCTGGCGCGCGTGTTCCTGCACGAGCCCGAGTTCGTGTCGCTCACCGAGGGCGGCGTGCGCGCGCCCGAGGAGATCGAGCACTGGCACTACGTGGTGCCGGCGAACGAGAAGGAGAAGGCGCTGCTGCGCATCCTGCGCTTCGAGGAGCCCGATTCGGCGCTGGTTTTCTGCAACACGCGCGACGACGTGCGCTTCGTGACTCGCTTCCTGCAGCGCAACGAGATCGACGCGGACATGATCCAGGGCGAGATGACCCAGGCCGCGCGCGAGGCGGTGATGAAGCGGATCAAGGCCGGCGAGCTGCGCGTGCTGGTCGCGACCGACGTGGCGGCGCGCGGCATCGACATCAGCGACCTCTCGCACGTGATCTCGTACACCTCGCCCGACTCACCCGAGGTCTACACGCACCGCACCGGCCGCACCGGCCGCGCGGGCAAGTCGGGCACGGCGATCTCGCTGGTCTCGGGGCTCGACATCGGCAACTTCCGCACGCTGCAGAAAGTGAACCGGATCGTGATTCCCGAGCGGAGCCTGCCCAACGAGGCCGACGTGGCCAGGCGCGAGTCCGAACGCCTGCAGGTCGAGATCGAGCACCACCTGCGCGACGTGCCCGAGCGCGACCGCCAGGCGCGCGAAGAGACCCACCTGCCCACCGTCGAGTCACTCGCGGCCACCCCGCAGGGCCGGCGGCTCCTGTCGGCGGTGCTCTACGAATATCTCGAGCACCGTCACCCAGCGACGCCCGCGCGCGACGACGCCCCGGCTGCGCCCGAGGCTGCGCCGCAGGCCGAGCTCTCGCACGACGAGGCGCGGCGCAACCAGGCGCCGCGTCGCCATGACTCGGGCGGTCGTGACTCGGGGCGCGGTGGCGATTCCGGCGGCCGCGAAGGCGGCGGGCGGCGCCGGCGGCGCCGGCGCGGCGGCGGGGGCCGTTAGCACGCGCGCGCTCGCCTGGGTCGCGCTCGCGCTCGCGGCCTGCGCGCTGTTCCGGCCGCCCGACCACACGCCCGAGCTCGCGCCCGCGCTCGGCGACCTGCGCGCCGCGGGCTTCGAGTTCGCGCCCGACGTGCGGCTGCGCGGCGACCCGCACGCGGTCTGCGACGGCCTGTCCTGCGCCGACCTCGTGATCGAGAACGAGCGGCGCACGATCCTGGTCGCCGACGGCGCCTTTGCGAGCCCGTCGAAGCTGCGCGCCAGCCTGCTCGAGATCTGGGCGCGCTACAAGGAGCCGCGCCACGGCAACGTGCGCGACCTGGCGCGCGCCGCGCTGGTCGTGATTCGCGACGGTCCGCGCGCCGGAGTGACCGATCCCGGCGTGCTCGGCGACGCGCGCTTCGTCTACCGGCAGCTCTACCAGCGGCTGTCTCCTGCCCAGCAGGCGGAGCTTCCCGACCCCTCACACATCCCCCGCTGATGGTCGCGCGGGCACCCTACCCGCGCTCCATTGGTGTAAGCTCGCGCTCCCACTGACTCGGGAGCGCACGTGAAGACGCGAAGACTCGGCAAGACCGGCCTGGTGGTTTCGGAGATCTGCCTGGGCACGATGACCTTCGGCAGCTTCGCCGACGAGAAGGAGAGTCACGCCATGCTCGACCGCGCCGACGCGGCCGGCGTGGACTTCCTCGACGTGGCCGAGATCTACCCGGTGCCGCCCGATCCCAAGTGGTCGGGCCGCAGCGAGGAGATCGTGGGCAAGTGGCTCGAGAAGCGAGGCCGCCGCGAAACGCTGTTCGTCGCGACCAAGATCGCGGGCCCGAGCGGTGGCTGGTTCCGCGCCGCGGTGCGCGGCGGGCGCACGGCGCTCGACCGCCACAACGTGGCGCGCGCCATCGACGGCAGCCTCGAGCGGCTGCGCACCGACTACATCGACCTCTACCAGACTCACTGGCCCGACCCCGATCTGCCGTACGAAGAGGTGATGGAGGCGCTCGACCGCGCGGTGCAGGCGGGCAAGGTCCGCTACGTGGGCTGCAGCAACGAGACCGCCTATGGACTCACCAAGAGCCTGTGGGCTTCGGACTCGCGCGGACTCACCCGCTACGAGACGATCCAGAACAACTTCTCGCTCTTGAACCGGCGCTTCGAGGACGAGCTTGCGAACGTGTGCCGGCGCGAGAAGGTGAGTCTGTTGCCGTACAGCCCGATCGCCGGGGGCGTGCTCTCGGGCAAGTACCAGGGCGGCGCGTTCCCCGAGGGCGCGCGCTTTTCGCGCTACCGCGGCAACGACCCGCGCCAGCAGGTCATGACCCGTCGCTTCGTGAACCCGAAGACGCTCGGCGCGACCGAGCGCTTCGCCAAGATCGCCGCCGAGGCGGGGCTCGCGCCGGTCACGCTGGCGGTGGCCTGGAGCCTCGCGCACGACTTCGTCGGCTCGACCATCATCGGCGCGACGCGCGTCGACCAGCTCGACGACTCACTGCGCGCGGCCGACGTCACGCTCTCGCGCGAGGTGCTGGCCGCCTGCGACGCGGTCACGAAGGAGTTTCTGTACCCGATGGGCTGAAGCCCGCGCCGCGGAAGCTCTGGAACACGCGCTCGAGCTTGTCGGGCGCGAGCACGGAGTAGATGCGGCGGACGCGGCCGGCGGCGTCGAGCTCGCCGAAGGTGACGAAGCGCGGCGCGAGCCGGTCGCCCGGCTCGGCCGCGTACTCGATCAAGAGCGCGGGCCAGCCGTTCACCCAGCGCAGCTCCACGCGCGGCGCCGACCTCTCGCGCAGGTGCGCGATGCCGGCGTGGAAGCGCGCCACTTTGTTGCGGCCGATGACCGCGATGCCGGCGGCCGGGTAGCGGCCGTTCGTGTCGTTCAGCGCGACCACGTCGTCGGCGAGCAGCGCCTCCATGCCCGCGACGTCCTGCTTCGCGAAGCAGGCCATGAAGCGGCCGAGCAACTCGACCGACTGCTCGCGCATGGCCGGGTCGGGCACGAAGCGCTCCTTGTCGTAGTCGGCGAGCGCGCGCCGGGCGCGGTGCAGCAGCACGCGCGCGTTGGCCTCGGACAGGTCGAGCGCAAAGGCGGCCTCGGCCGAGGTGTACTCGAACACATCGCGCAACAGCAGCACCGCGCGCTGCGCCGGGCTGAGTGCCTCGAGCGCGAGCAGGAAAGCGAACGAGACGCTCTCGACCAGCTCGTAGCGCCCGCTGGTGACTGCCGGCTCGTACGCGGGCTCGACCGCGAGTGACTCCTCGAGCGGCTCGGGCAGCCACGGTCCTTTGTAGCCGCGGCGCTTCCGCCGGCGCAGCTCGTCGCGCGCCAGGTTCAGCGCCACGCGCACCAGCCAGGGGCGCCAGGGCGCGTCGGCGCGCGCCGGCGGCCGGGCCAGCGCGCGCGCGAACGTCTCCTGCACGATGTCCTCGGCGTCGGCGCAGCTGCCGGTCATGCGGTAGACCAGCCCGAACAGGAAGCGTCGCTCGTCGTCAAAGACGTGCGAGAGATCGGGCGCGGCCGGCGCTTGCGACATGGCGTCGCTCATGCTGCCACGCGCACCCCGCGCGCGCCCGCGGCGGCTCGAGCCGCGAGCCGCGCGCTGGCCAGCGAGGCGTCCGCCAGCATCGCCTCGGGGCCGACCCAGTCACCCGCCAGGAACAGGCCGGAGATGCCCGTGACCGCGCCGGACGCGCGCCCGGCCAGCCCGCCGCGCCGCGCCTGCGGCAGGTCGTGGGCCACGAGCAGGTCCCGCAACAGCTTGCGAGTCACCACGTGTGCGCGCCAGCCCGGCTGCATGGCGTCGAGCAGCGTCTCGAACTCGGCGTCGAGCTCGGCGCGGCTCGGTGACTCCTCGGCACCCAGATAGCGCGCGACCGAGACCAGCGCCCCGCCCTCGGGCGCCAGCCTGGCCGCGGCCGAGTGCACCGAGAAGTAGAGCGGGCGGTCGATGCCCAGCGCGAACAGGCGCTTGGGGTTCGGCAGCTTGGCGAGCGCGAGGTCGAGACACGCCGCGCGCAGCGGCACGCAGGCGCGCACGGCGCTGGCGAGGAGGGGATTCCTGCCGCCGTCGACGAGCTCGCTGGCCTCGCCCGGACCGAGCGCCAGGATCACGGCGTCGGCGGCCACCCGCTCACCCGCCTCGAGCTCGAGGCCGCGCACGCGCCCGTCGTGAGTCACGCGCTCGACTTTCACGCCGTGGCGCAGCTCGACGCCGCTCTCGCGCGCGCGCCGCTCCAGCCCGTCGACCAGCACCTGCCAGCCGCCGTCGAGATAGCGCACGCCCGAGCTCAGCCCGCTCGCGAGCTGCGCCATGCCGGCTTGCGCCGAGAGCAGCTCGGTCATCGCCGCGTAGCTGGTGAGCCGCGCCAGCGCACGCAGCAGACCGCGCACCCGCTCGGAGCGCACCGTGCGCAGCAAGAGCTCGTCGTACGACTCGTCGGCGCGCGCCTCAGCCGCGAGCTTCGGGATCTGAGTCATGAGCGAGGCCAGCTCGAGCTTGTCGACCACGCGCAGCAGGCCCGTCGTGAGGAGAGACACCGTGCCGCCGGGCAGGGCGTGCAGCTGGCCCGCGTTGTACGCCATGCCGCCCGACGTCGCCGGCGGCTTGCCGGCGGGCTCGATCCCGAGCTCGCGCAGCGCGGCCATCGCGGGGCCGCCCTGGTAGAGCGCGTGCGGACCCATGTTGAACAGGAACCCGTGCTCGCTGCGCGTGCGGGCCCGCCCGCCCGCCTCGGACATGCGTTCGAACAGGGTCACCCGCGCTCCTGACCGCGCGGCAAAGACCGCCGCCGCGAGCCCCGCCAGACCGCCCCCGACCACCGCCACCGTCGCTTCCTGCGCCATTTCATTGCCTCGCTTTGCGGGATCCGCCCGCTCTCGGAAGCATTCACGCGCGAGCCGGCCGGGGCGTTACAGCCGGCGGGCCGGAGCTGCCGATTCGTGAGGCACGGAGCGGGGTTTCGAGTGCCGTTCGTGCCTTCCCTAAAAGCTACCGGCTTCCAGTCCGCGGCCGACGATCTGCAGAAGCTCGTCGCCGAGGGCCGGATCTCTCGGGCCGAGCTCGAGTCGAAGCTCGAGCGCGACGACCTGCAGTATCTCGGCAAGCAGCTCGCCGCCTCGAGCTGGGTGCCGGTCGCGACTTACTCGCGCGTGCTCGCGCTGCTGGTCGAGCTCGAAGGGGGCAAGGACGTGCACGCCTATCTCTACGGCCGCGGCATGCGCGCCGCCGAGCGCCTGCACAAGCTGGGGCTGTACGGCCAGTTCGAAGCCAGCGTCGAGACCTGGGGTCACCGCGTCGGCACGATCACCGCGACCATGGGCGCGGTGCTCTACAACTTCTCGAAGTGGACCTTCGAGAGCGACCCCGAGACCGGCAGCTTCCGCACCATCATCGACGAGGCGCGCGACTATCCCGAGCCGCTGTTGCCGATCGGCGAGGGCTTCATCCAGTATCTCGCAGCGCATCTCCTGCCCAACGCCAAGGTCGAGGTGAGCTCCAAGCGCACGGCGCCCGACCAGGTGGTGTTCACGGGCCGCGTCGAGCTCGCCAGCTAGGCGATCTCGAACAGCTCGCGCAGATACTCGTTGGCGAAGACCCCCCGCGGGTCGAGCTCGCGGCGCAGCGCGCGGAAGTCCTCCCAGCGCGGGTAGAGCTTCGCGAGCTGCGGCGCGCCCAGGTTGTGCAGCTTCGCCCAGTGCGGCCGCCCGCCCGCCTCGACGAAGATCGGCTCGCAGTCGGCGAAGAACGCGTCGCACGGCAGCCGCGCGTCCTGATGGAGCGAGATCGCGACCGAGTCGCGCTGGTGCGCGGTGGACAGCCAGGCCGGATCGGAGCCGAGCGTCCGGTACTCGACCGGCCAGATCACGTCCGGCCAGCGCGACTTCATGCGCTCGCGCACGGCGCGGAAACACTCCGGCCCCGCAGCCGCGGGGACGGAGTATTCGAGCTCGTTGAAGCGCAGCTCGCGCGGCGTCGCGAAGATGCGCGAGCTCCAGTCGATGCGCTCGCCCTTGCGCCCGGCGACCGACGCGGGCTCGCCCTCGGATAGCGCCAGTGACTTGCGCTCGGCGTAGTCCTTGTGCGGATACCACCAGAACTCGTAGTGGCGGGTCGCAGCGACGTCGCGCTCGAGCTCGGCGAGACACTCGTGGATCCCCGTCTTCCAGATCCGCTCGTGCAGCCTGTAGGCGGGCACGAGCTGGAGCGTGAGCTCGGTGAGCACGCCCAACAGGCCCAGTGACACGCGCGCGGCGTCGAGCCGGCGCGGGTCCGAGCCGAGGTCCAGCTCGAGCAGCTCGCCGCTCGCCAGCACCAGCCGCGCGCCGATCACCTGCGCCGAGACGTTCGAGAGACTCGGTCCTGTGCCGTGAGTCCCGGTCGAGACCGCGCCCGCGAGCGACTGCACGTCGACGTCGCCCATGTTCGGCAGCGCCAGGCCCGCGGCCAGCAGCGGCTCGCCCAGGGCGTGGAGCTTCGTCCCGGAGCGGACCTTCGCGCGCCGCGCCTCGCGGTCCAGCTCGCCGATCTCGACGCCCTGCCAGTCGTCGAGTGACACGAGCGTCCCGTGAGTCGCACACAGGGGCGTGAACGAGTGACCCGTGCCGGTGACGCGCAGGCCCCGGCCGGACGCCGCCGCCGCGCGCACCGCGCCCGCGATCTCCGCCTCGCTCCGCGGGCGCGCGAAGTGGGCGGGCTCGCACGTCACCCGTCCCGAGAAGTTCGCCCAGCTCTTTTCCGCCATCCGCCTCAATCCAATCACAGAAGCGGCCGATTTGCTCTGCGATGGCCGGCCAACCTCCTTCGATCAAGGCAACCGGGTTCCAGTCCGCCGCGGACGACCTGGCCCGCCTGATCGAGGCGGGCAGGATCTCGCGCCAGGAGGTCGAGGGGCGGCTCCGCGCCGACGATCTGCGCTTCCTGGGCAAGCAGCTGGCGGCGACCACCTGGGTGCCGATCGACATCTACAGCCGCGTGGTCGACATCCTGGTCGAGCTCGAGGGCGGCGGAAACGCCGAGCTCTACCTGCACAACCGGGGCGTGCGCGCCGGCCAGCGCCTGCACAAGGCCGGACTCTACCGCCAGTTCGACGCGTCGACCGAGACCTGGGGCAACCGGGTCGGAAAGATCGCGACCACGATGGCGTCGGTGCTCTACAACTTCACGCGCTGGAGCTTCGAGCTGGGCGAGGGCCGCACCTGGCAGATCGTGGTGGACGAGGCGCGCGAGTTCCCCGAGGTGGCGCGCTTCACCACCCAGGGCTTCATCGAGTACACCTCGCGCACTGTCTCGGGCGGCAAGGAAGTGGTGCGCAGCGAGCGCGTGAGCCGCGAACGGCTGGTCTACAAGGGCGAGCGCCAGAAGTAGCTCTGGGCTAGTCGCAGCCGAGCAGCGCCGGCAAGTCGCGCATGGCGCGAAAGACCTGCGCCCCTGCGGCGGAGAGCGCGCCGGGGTCCTCGCGGCCGGCGTAGCCGAACACGGTCATGCCCGCCGCGCGCGCCGCGCTGATCCCCGAGGGGCTGTCCTCGACCACCGCGCAGCGCGCCGGCGCGGCGCCCATCTGCCCGGCCGCGTGCAGGTACAGGTCCGGGAACGGCTTCGGCCGCGGCACGTCCATGGAGCTGTAGATCCGGCCCGCGAAGCGCTCCCAGAGCGCGGTCTTGCGCAGCGTGACCTGCATCGTGGTGTGGCGTCCGTTCGAGGCGACACAGATCGGTGTCGTGATGCGCGCCAGCACCTGGTGGATGCCCGGCACCGCCTCGAGCTCGCGCTCGTAGGCCGCGAGCGCGCGCCGGTAGTAGTCGGCGGCGAAGTGCTCGGGCACCGGCCGGCCGAGCTTCCCCTGGATCAGCTCCAGGCACTGACTCCAGGAGCGGCTCTTGTAGGTGGCGTACGACTCCTCGAGCGTGGTGGGCAGGCCGATCTTGCACAGACACTCGGCCAGCACGCGGTTGGCGATCGGCTCGCTGTCGACCAGCACGCCGTCGCAGTCGAAGATCACCAGCTCGAAGCGCGACTCGCCCGCCAAGGCGCGGAGACTAGCAGTCGGACGCGCCGCTGTCGGTCTTGCGCGCGGCCAGGAAGCCAGTCACGAGCTCGATCAGCGCGGCCCGGTCGACCGGTTTCGAGAGATACTCGTCGCAGCCCGCCTCCAGGCAGCGGCCGCGGTCGGTGGCCATGGCGTGCGCGGTCAGCGCCACGATCGGGCCCTCGTAACCCTCGGAGCGCAGGCGCCGCGTGGCCTCGTAGCCGTCCATCACCGGCATCTGCATGTCCATCAGCACGAGCTCGAACGGCCGCCCGCCGTCGAGCGCCGCCAGCGCCTGGTCCACCGCCTGGGCGCCGTTCTCGACCAGCGTCAGCTCTACCTCGAGCGGGCGCAGGAACGCCCGCACCAGGCGCTGGTTGTCGATCCCGTCCTCGGCCAGCAGCACGCGCGCTCCGGGGAAGGCGCGCGGTTTGGCGGCGGCCGCGAGCGCTCGTGACTCGCGTTCGCGCGCCGGCTCGGCCGCCCGCGCGTTCGGGGGCGCGGGCAGAGTGAGTCGGAACTCGCTGCCGCGGCCCAGGTCGCTCGAGACGGTGAGCGAGCCGCAGAGCATGGTCGCCAGCCGGCGCGAGATCGACAGCCCCAGCCCGACTCCGCCGTAGCGGCGGGTGTGCGAGCTGTCGGCCTGGCCGAAGGGCGTGAAGATCTTCTCCTGGTCCTTGGCCGCGATGCCGATGCCGGTGTCGCGTACCGAGAAGCAGACCGTGCTCGGTGAGTCGCGGCCGACCCACAGCGAGACGCTGCCGTGCTCGGTGAACTTGAGCGCGTTCTGCAACAGGTTCGCCAGCACCTGGCGCAGGCGCGGCGCGTCGGTCGCGATCACCTCGGGGCAGCTCGGGTCGATCTCGAAGTTGAACTCGAGCGATTTCTCGCGCGCGGCGGCGGCGATCGGCGCGGCCGCGTCCTCGACCATGCGCCGCAGCCGGCAGGGCTGCAGGCGCAGCTCGAGCTGGCCGGCCTCGACGCGCGAGATGTCGAGGATGCCGTCGATCAGCTGCAACAGGTCGGCGCCGTTGCGGCGCACCGCCGCGCTCCACTCCTCGCGCTCGCCGGAGCGCGCCTCGCTCGAGAGCAGGAGCTCGGTGTAGCCGAGCACCGCGGTCATCGGGGTGCGGATCTCGTGACTCATGTTGGCGAGAAACTCGGTCTTCGAGCGGCTCGCCGCCTCGGCGGCGTCCTTCGCGTCGAGCAGCTCGCGGTGCTGCCGCTGCACGGTCGCGGCGTGCTCCTCGAGCCGGCTCGCCATCTCGTTCACCGCGCGCGCCAGCTCGCCCACTTCGTCGTTGCGCGCGATCCCGACGCGCGCGCGGAAGTCGCCGTGGCCGATCCGGTCGGCCGCGATCAAGAGCTGGCGCAGCGCCTCGGCCAGGCCCCGCGACAGCACCAGGCTGGCGGCGAGCGCGCCCGCCAGCGCGACGCCGCCCGCCACCAGGAGCAGGCCGCGCGAGCGCTGGAGCGCCTCGTGCTCCGCGTCCATGCGCGACTCGACGCGCAGCCAGGTCGATTCGAGCGAGCGCACCGGGAATACGAGCGTCTCGTCTCCGCCCACGGGCTCACCGGATCCCAGGGTGACCTCGGCGCCGCACAGCTCGCTCCAGTCGCGCAGCGTCGGCGCGTCGATCCGCTCGGCCGCAGTGAGTCGTCCGACCGGGTCGGCGGAGGTCCCGACCGCCACGCTCACCACCGCGTACAGCCGGCCGTCCTGCGCGGCCAGGCGCGAGCTGGTGTAGCCGCGCGCGAGCGCGTCGAGTGACTCGTCGCCGGCCGCCGCGGCGATGTGGTCGTGCGCGTCCCAGAACACGATGCGCGCGGCGCCCAGGTTCTGCTGCAGGTCGGCGGCGTAGTGCGCCAGCGTCGGCGGATCCTCGACCTCGAGGTTCGCGCGCAGCTGGGGCGTGCCCGAGATCGCGCGGTAGCGCTCCGAGACCGCGCTGAGATGTGCGTCGACCAGCCGGTTCGCGGCCAGCGCCGAGTGCTGCAGGCGCGCGGAGGCCGCATGCGCCAGGTCGCGGGCCAGCGTGCGGTCCTGGAACACCAGCGCCAGCGCGATCGCGAACGCCGCCGTGGCGCCCAGGATCGCGATCAAGCGCGTGCGCAGGGACATCGCGGCCTACGGCCCGCCCGACGCGACCACGAGGTTGGCGGTGAGTGTCGCGCCACCGACGTCCACCACCTGGGTCACCGGCGGCAGCCGGCGGTTCCAGGTGCGCAGCCTGTACTTGCCGGGCGGCACGTCGCGGATCACGAACTCGCCCTTGGCGTCGGCCACGGCGTGCCAGATCGACGGCGCGACGAAGATGGTCGCGTTCATCGACTCGTGGATCGAGCAGTACACACGCACCACGCCCGGATACTGAAAGGTCTTCACGCGCGACTCACCGCGCGGATAGAGGCCCAGGTCGAAGTCGTTGGGCGTCGAGTACGAGAAGACGTTGTGGAAGATCACGTCGTCGTTGGGCATCACCACGGTCTCGCCGGCGGCGATCACCAGGAACGACGGCGAGAAGCTGGCGTCCTTCTGGTGTAGCTCGAGCCGCTGCGCCGGCAGCTCGAAGTGCAGCGGCTGCGTGCCCGCGCTCTCGAGATACACCACGATCGGGCCGGCGTCCTCGACCGAGGCGCCGGCCACGCCGATCCCGACCCGGCCGCGCACCTCGCCCGCCCAGGCCGGAACGGCGCAGCACAGAGCGAACAAGAGCGCGAGCGATCTAGAAGTGGGCACTGATCTCCATCCCGAAGAAGTCCGGATGAGCCGCGGCATCCTTCACGCTCTGCGAAGTGACTCCCCGGACCAGCCCGATGCGCTGCCAGGCGTACTGGGTCTTGAGCGTCAGGTAGTCGCCCAGCGGCAGGCCCACCACCAGCGCGTAGGTCTGGAGCGCGCTCATGTTGTAGCCGACGTCGTAGTTCCGGAAATCGAGCAGGTAGCCTTCGTTGTGGCTGTAGGTGCCGAGCCCGCTGGCGCGCACCGCCACGTAGGCGGGCGCCAGCTGCGGCGAGATCAGCCGCATCTGCACCATCAGCTCCGCCAGCCAGTAGATCAGGTCGCGGTCGTAGGTCGTCCCGCCGGACGAGTCGATCTGCGCGCCGCCGTACGACAGCCAGAGTCGTGCGTCGGGCAGCTTGAAGATGGCGTCGCCGCCCAGGATGCGGACGCCGTGCAGCTTGTTGGGACCGTCGGGAATCGCGACGCCGTGGTCGAAGTTGGGCGTGGTCGTGCCGCTGCCGAACGCGCGCGGAATCATCTCGCCGAGCCAGACCGACGCGAACGCGGGCGAGGTATCCGAGCCGACCGCGCCGGTGGTGAGGCCACTCAGCGAGAGGTGCAGCCACTCGAACGGATCGGCCGCGAGCTTCAGCGTGAGCATCTGCGAGCCGTTGGCGAGTGAGTTCAGCGCGCCCTCGCCGTCGGTGATGGCGAACGCGTAGCTGACCTTGCCCTCCAACGCCTTGCCCCAGAGCTTTGCGCCCTCGTCCCAGAACCAGGGCGGCGGCGCCGACAGCGCGATGAACGGATCGGTCTGGTAGCCGCGGCCGAAGCGCAGATAGTTCTCGCCGAACGGGAGCTGGAAGCGGCCGACCTGCAGGTTCAAGAGGTCCTGGTCGGCGATGCCGCGGAAGTCGACGTACACGTCGCCCAGGTTGTTGGCGAGCATGCCCACGCGCTCGAGGTTCCACTCGAAGGCGAAGCCGGCGTCGCGGAACAGCTTGGCGTCGCCCAGCACGAAGTCGCGCGCCAGGTCCGCGTCGACGAAGAAGCGCAGGTCGTACACGTTCACCGTGCCGTGCTCGAAGATCCCCTCGTGACCGCCGTCGAGCCACGCCAGGCTCGCGCTGCCCGAGAGGCGCACGCGCTCGGTCCAGGCCGCTGCGCCCGAGGCTCCGACGGCGCTGTGGTCGCCGTGATCGCTCTCCAGGTCGGCGATGCGCTGCTCGAGCTGCCCCATCTCGTCGTACAGCCGGCGCAGCTCGGCGTCGCGCGGGTCCGCGTCGTCGGCGCGCGCGGGCGCGGGCTGGACCAGAGACAGCGCGAGCGCGGCCAGCGCGAGCGACTCAGTGAGTCGCATCGGAGGTCTCCTGTGATCCGCGGCCCACGCCCATCTCGAGGTCGACGCGCGTGACCTGGTCGGCCTGCACGTCGACGGCGCGCGTCACGGGCGGCAGCCGGGGGTGCCAGGCGTGCAGCCGGGCCGGACCCGGCGCCAGGTCGCGCAGCTCGAAGCGCGGGTCGCGGGTCAGGATCGCGTACGGGCCGGGCGCGGCGAAGAAGCCCGCCTCGACCTGCGGCCGGTCGAGCAGGAATACGCCGTTCTGGCCCTCGCTCCTGGCGGCGAGCTCGAGTGACTCGCCGGGCGCGATCCGGCCCACGAACGAGAGCGACGGAACCGAGACCGTGTGAGGCTCGTCGGTCAGGTTGCGCAGCACCACCGAGCCGCCCTGCGCCAGCGCCGTCCAGCGCGGCTCGAGCCGGGTCTCGAACTGACTGGCGCGGATCGCGATCTCGACGCGCTCGCCGGGGCGCGCGCCCTGCTCGAGATACACGACCGCGAAGCCCGGCTGCGAGTAGTCCACCAGCCGCGCGTCGCGCAGCCGCGGATCACCGTAGCTGCCGTCGCCCGCGCTCGGCATCGTGACTCCCTCGTGGGGCAGGAGCCGGAGCTCGCCGAACAGCGTGCCGCGCCCGTGGCTCGGCGCCGGCGGGGTTTGCGCGCAGCCGCCAAGCCAAGCCAGGGCGGCGATCCAGGGGGCCAACCTGCGCACGAAGTGCATGCCCCTGGATCGGGCAACCGCGCGCAGAACTGCAGGGCGCCGGCGGCTACGCCGGCTTGGGATCCGGAATCAGCCGGTAGCCGAACGAGCGCACCGAGATCAGGTGGCGCGGCTGTGACGGATCGGGCTCGATCAGCTTGCGCAGCCGCAGGACGAAGGTGTCCACCACGCGCGTTCGTGTCTCGGGGTGGAGGTCCCAGACCTCCTGCAGGATCTCGCCGCGCGAGACGGCGGTGTCGCGGCGCGCCCACAACAGCGACAAGAGCGCCAGCTCCTTGGCGGTGAGCGAGTGAGTCTCGCCGTCGCGCTCGAGCTCGAAGCGCTCGGGATACACCTTGGCGCTGCCGATCACGAACGGCGCTTCCGACTCGGCTTCGGGCTCGGACAGCGCCGCCCGGCGCAGCAGCGTGCGCGCGCGCGCCAGCAGCACGGGCAGCGAGAAGGGCTTGGTCAGGTAGTCGTCGGCGCCCAGGTCGAGTCCGCGCACGATGTCTCCGGCGGCGTCGCGCGCGGTGAGCAGCAGCACCGGCACGTGGTTGTCGGCGGCGCGCAGCCGCCGCACCACCTCGAAGCCCGAGATCCCGGGCAGCATCACGTCGAGCACCACCAGATCGACCTCGGCGGCGTCGGGGCGCGCGAGTCTCTCGAGCGCCGACTCACCGCGCTCGGTGGTCTCGACCCGATAGCCCTCCGCCTCCAGGTTGAAGGCGAGCCCCCGCGCGAGGTGCTCCTCGTCCTCAACCAGCAGAATGCGCGCGTTCGCCGACATTTCCCGGGAGCGTCAGGATGAAGCGGCTGCCCTTGCCCTCGCCGTCGCTCTCGGCGCGCACGCTGCCGCCGTGGGCGCGCGCGACGTTGCGCACGATCGCCAGCCCCAGGCCGAGCCCGTGCGCGGCGCGCACCGCCTCCTGCGGCAGGCGCTGAAAGCGCTGGAAGACGCGGTCGAGCGCCGACGCGGGGATGCCGACGCCGCGGTCGGCGAACTCGACCTCGAGCCTTCGCGCCGACACCGGCCGCACGTGCACCTCGATGTGCACCGCGCCGCCGGCGTAGCGCACGGCGTTGTCGAGCAGGTTGCGGAAGGCCACGCGCAGCTGCTCGGCGTCGCCGCGCGCGCGCGCCGTGGCCGGCACGTCGACCCGGAGTGACTCATCGCCGAGCCCGTGGCGCTGGCGCGCGTCGTCTGCGCACTCGTGCAAGAGCCCGGCCAGGTCGACCGACTCGCGCCGGGCGCGCTTCTCGTCAGTGCGCGCGGCCTGGATGATCTGGTCGATCGTGCGCTGCAGGCGCTCCAGGTCCTCGGCCATGATCTGCAGGAACTCCTCGCGCCGCTCGCTGGGCAGCGGGCGCCCGCGCAGCGTGTCGAGATAGAGCTGCAGCGAGGCCAGCGGCGTGTGCAGCTCGTGAGTCACTGCGTCCATGAAGTTCTGCTGGCGCTGGTTCAGGCGGATCTCCCGCACCAGCCAGACCGCCTGCAGGATCAGCACGGTGATGATCAGCGCGAAGAACAGCGAGCCGAGCCCGATCAGCACCCAGTGAATCGGGGTCAGGCCCTCGGTGAAGGCCTCGGATTCGCGCGCGACCAGGATCTGCCAGCCGACGGTCAGCGCGATCGTGATCGCGACGATGCCCGCGGTCAGCGCGATCGGAATCGAGACACGTGCGGCGCGCATGCGCCCGGGGAGTGTACGGGTTCGCGCCCGCGTGTGTAAGATGCGCCGGCATGGGGGCGGGGGCGGAAGTGGTTCTGCGTCTCGGGGCGCTGGCCGGGCTGTTGCTGGCGCTGCGCGCCGCGGCCGGCGAGCTCGACGCCGACGACGTCGAGCTCCGGGTCGCGATCGAACAGCGCCAGCCCGAGCTCGAGGCGCAGCTCGCCGACTGGGTCGGGCGCAACACCGGCAGCTGGAACACCGCGGGCCTCGAGGCCTTCGCGCCGCTCGTCGGCGCCGAACTCGCGGCGCTCGGCTTCCAGGTCAGGATCGAGCCGGGCGCCCCGCTCGACTATCCCGATCGCAAGGACGCGCGCACCGGGCCCCTGGTCGTGGCCGAGCGCGCGGCGACGCTCGAGCCGGAGCACGCGCGGCACATGCTCCTGATCGGTCACCTCGACACCGTCTTCGAGAGTGACTCGCCGTTCCAGCGCATGAGCGTCGACCCGAACGACGCGACGCGCGCGCTGGGCCCCGGCGTCGCCGACATGAAGGGCGGGCTGGTGGTGCTGGTGGCCGCGCTGCGCGCGCTGGCCGAGAGCGGGGAGCTCGCGCGCTGCGACCTCACGGTGCTGCTCGACTCCGACGAGGAGCTCGGCTCGCTCGGCTCGCGCGCGCGGATCGAAGACGAGGCGCGCAAGGCGGTGCTCGCGCTCGTGTTCGAGGCGCCGCGCGAGGGCGGCGAGATGGCGCGCTCGCACGGCGGCGCGGGTCAGTTCTATCTCGCGGTCGAGGGCGTGGCCGCCCACGCCTCGAACTCGGCGACCGAGGGGCACAGCGCGATCGTGGCGCTGGCGCGCAAGGTGATCGCGATCGAGTCACTCACCGACTACGACCGCGGCCTGCTCTTGAACGTGGGCACGATCGCCGGCGGCACCAAGCGCAACATCGTGCCCGACCACGCCAGCGCCTGGATCGACCTGCGCTACGACGACCCGGCGGTGGGCGCGGAGGCGGCGCGCAAGCTTGAGGAGATCGCGCGCCAGGTCGACGTGCCCGGCACGAGCGGCAGGCTGTGGGGCCGGCTACACCGGCCGCCCAAGCCCGAGACGCCGGCGGTCGACGAGCTGCTGGCCCTGCACAAGCGACTCACCCGCGAGCTCGGCTACCCCGCGCCCGACCCGGTGCACGCGCTGGGAGTCACCGACGGCTCGCTCACCGCGGCGCTCGGTCTCGTCACGCTCGACACCCTGGGCCCGCGCGGCGGGAACGCGCACACCGAGCGGGAGTTCGTGGTGCTGCGCAGTCTGTCCGAGCGCGCCGCGATCGCGGCGGTACTGCTGCGGCACCTGGCTCGCGCGCCGGCATCGGAACCCAAACCGGTGGGTTTACCTGCCCCGCCGCGCAAGTTAGAGTCGTCCGGCCCATCTCCGGCGGTGATCGCTGGGTCCCGGCCGGTGGTTGGTCCGTAAACCCCGCCAGGTCCGGAAGGAAGCAACGGTAGCGGCGCTCTCCAGGTGGTCGGATCGGCCCAGCGATCACCCCCGGAGATGGGCCAGACTTGTGAGGCCCGCGACTGGCTGTCGCGGGCGGAGCCGGAACGAGAGCGAGGCTCGCGATGGCGTACAGGTGAGGCCCGCGACTGGCTGTCGCGGGCGGACTTGGAACGCGGCATCCGTAGACGAGAGATCCCCCCGATGAGTTATGAAGTCCTGGCGCGGCGCTTTCGGCCGCAGACGTTCGACGAGGTGCAGGGGCAGAAGCACGTCGTCACGGCGCTGCGCAATGCGATCAAGCTGGGGCGGGTGCCGCATGCGCTCCTGCTCGCGGGACCTCGCGGGGTCGCCAAGACCACGCTCGCGCGCATCCTGGCGCGCTCGCTGAACTGCGACGAGGGGCCGACCGAGAAGCCGTGCGGTCACTGCGCGCCGTGTCTCGAGATCGCCGCGGGCACCTCGCTCGACGTGCAGGAGATCGACGCCGCCTCGAACACCGGCGTCGACAACGTGCGCGAGATCCGCGAGAGCGTGCGCTACGCGGCCGCGCCCGGGAAGCACCGCATCTTCATCATCGACGAGGTGCACATGCTCTCGAGCGCGGCGTTCAACGCGCTCTTGAAGACGCTCGAGGAGCCGCCGCCGCGCAGCCTCTTCATCTTCGCGACCACCGACCCGCAGAAGATCCCGGTCACGGTGCTGTCGCGCGTGCAGCGCTTCGACCTGCGCCGGCTGTCGAACGAGGAGCTGCTGGGGCTGTTGCGGAAGATCTGCGCGGCCGACTCGATCGAGGCCCCCGAAGAGGTGCTGCGCGCGATCGTGCGCGAGGCCGAAGGCAGCGGTCGCGACGCGCTGACCCTGCTCGACCGCCTGACCAGCGCGCTCGGCTCGGTGCTCGCGCTGCCCGAGTCACTCGCGATCCTCGACGTGATCGACCGGCGGCTGCTGGTGGGCGTGCTCGAGCCGGTGCTGGCGCGCGATCCCGCGAAGGCGCTGGTGGCGGTGCGCGCGGTGCTCGAGCAGGGCGCCGACCCGGTGCGCTTCGCCGGAGACCTGCTCGAAGAGATCCGCAACCTCGTGGTCGCGCGGCTGGTGAACGATCCCAGCGGGCTCGTCGACGCCTCGCCGGACGAGCTCGCCGAGCTGCGCGCGCGCGCCGGAAGTCACGACGCCGAGACGCTGCAGCGGCTGTTCCGCGTGCTGCTCACGCGCATGCAGGAGCTCGGGCTCGCCACGCGCCAGGAGCACGCGCTCGAGATGGCGGTGGTGCGGCTCGCCACCCTGCCCGAAGCCGAGTCACTCGGCGTCTTGCTGCAGAAGCTCGATGCCCTGGAAGGCGGTGGCGGTGGCCCCGGTCCCGGCGGTCCGAGCCCGTCGTCGGGAACGAGCGGCGCCGGCAGCCCGCGTCCCGGCTCGCGCGGCGCCGCGCCCGTGCCGGCTCCTCGCGCCTCGGCCGCGCCGGCTCCGCCCGCACCCTCTGCTGCGCCCCCGGCGCCGCCAGCGGCCACGACGCCGGCGGCCGCGAAGAGCGAGGAGCCGCCTCCGCCCGACGACGCCGATCTCGTTGCCTACGCCGGCTCCGACGAGCCCGCGCCGCCGCCGAGCAGCTCGGCGCTCTCGTTCGAGCAGCGCTCGGCGCTCGAGGCGCGCGCCCGGGCCGAGGCCAAGAGCCACCCGCGCGTGCAGCAGGTGATCGAGGCGCTCGATGCCGAGCTGCGCGAGATCCGGGTCGAGCGCACGGCCGACCTGCCGCGCGGAGAGCCGGCGTGAGCGACGCCAAGCTCGACCTGGGCGCGATGATGGCGAAGGCGCAGGAGCTGACCGAGAAGCTGCGCCGCGCGCAGGAGGAGCTGCGACACCGCACGGTGTCGGCCACGGTCGGCGGCGGGCTGGTCGAAGTGACCGCCAACGGCGCGCTCGAGCTGGTGGGCGTGCGCATCGATCCGCAGGCGGTCGACCCGCGCGACGTGGTCATGCTGCAGGACCTGGTGCGCGCCGCGGCGAATCAGGCGCTGACGCGCGCCAAAGAGCTCGCGCAGCAGACGCTGCAGCAGGCCTCGGGCCTGCCCTTTCCGCTGGGCCCGCTCGGGGGCGGCGCGTGAGTGAGTCGGGCCGGCCCGAGCCGATCGAGCGGCTGGTGAAGGCGCTGCGGCGCCTGCCGGGGATCGGCGAGAAGACGGCGACCCGGCTGGCGTACTTCCTGTTGGCGGCGCCCGAGAACCTGTCGGGGGAGCTCGGTCAGGCGATCCTGCGCCTGCGCGCGGACGTCCGGCTGTGCGACGAGTGCTTCAACCTGACTGCGCGCTCGCCCTGCGAGATCTGCCGCGACGAGTCGCGCAACGCGCGCCTGGTCTGCGTGGTCGAGGAGCCCGCCGACCTGGCCTCGATCGAGAGCACGGGCGGCTTCCGTGGCCGCTACCACGTGCTGGGCGGCACGATCGCGCCGCTCGACGGCGTCGGCCCCGAATCACTGCGCGTGGACGCGCTGGTCGAGCGGATCGAGCGCGGCGGCATCGACGAGGTCATTCTCGCCACCAACCCCAACCCCGAGGGCGAGGCCACGGCGCTGTACGTGGCCGAGCGCGTGGCGCGCTACGGCGTGCCGGTCACTCGCATCGGCTACGGCATGCCGATCGGCGGCGACCTCGAGTACGTCGACCCCGTCACCGTCCGGAAGTCACTCGAGAACCGGCGCTCGTACTCGTCCTGACCCAGAGGTCGGAATTCGGCTCGGGGTTCAACTCGGGCCGGCGCCACGCCGAAAAAGCCTTTGGAATCTCGGCTCTTGTATCTCGCGGAAGGCCTCTGCTAGCATCGCGCGCGGGGGAAAATTCCTAGGCGGATCGGAGTCTTACGACTTTCGATACGCGGGATCGAGCGATGTCGCTGACGCCTCAGCTAGTGCTCTTCGAAGACGACCACCGGAAGCTCCTCGCCGTTTCCGAGCGCCTGGTCTCGGACGCCAACGCCAAGGCGGTCTTTCTGGTCGACCGCAACGGCCAGCTCGTGACCGAGGCCGGCGAGCTGAAGGGCATCGACACCACGTCGCTGGCGTCGCTGGTGGCGGGCAACGTCGCCGCAACGCAGGGCCTGGCGAAGGTGATCGGCGAGCCCGACTTCCCGACTCACTTCCACCAGGGCGAGCGCGACAACGTGCACATCACCCTGGTCGCGCAGCGCATCATCCTGGTGGTGGTGTTCGACGAGCGCAGCTCGCTGGGCCTGGTGCGGCTGCGCGTGAAGAAGGCGGGTCAGCGCCTCTCCGAAGTGTTCGACGAGATCTTCAAGCGCGCCGAGGCGGAGATGGACGGCGAAGGGCCGGCCTCGCCGTTCTCGGAGATCAGCGACGAAGACATCGACAACCTGTTCTCGGACTGATTCTCGATGGCATTCATCAACTACAGCGCTCGTGAGATCAACTGCAAGCTCGTCTACTACGGACCGGGGCTGTGCGGGAAGACCACGAACCTGAAGTACATCTACGAGAAGACCGCCGCCGACGCGAAGGGCAAGATGATCTCGCTCGCGACCGAGACCGAGCGCACGCTCTTCTTCGACTTCCTGCCGCTGGCGCTGGGCGAGATCCGCGGCTTCAAGACGCGCTTCCACCTCTACACCGTTCCGGGTCAGGTGTTCTACGACGCCAGCCGCAAGCTGATCCTGAAGGGCGTCGACGGCGTAGTGTTCGTGGCCGACTCGCAGGAAGAGCGCTTCGAGGCCAACATCGAGTCACTCGAGAACCTGAAGGCCAACCTGCGCGAGCAGGGCTACGACTACGACAAGATCCCGATCGTGGTCCAGTACAACAAGCGCGACCTGCCCAATGCGGTGTCGGTGGAGAGCCTGCGCGAGTCACTGAACCCGACCGGCAAGATCCCCGACTTCGAGGCCGCCGCGCAGTCCGGCAAGGGCGTGTTCGAGACGCTCAAGGCCCTGGCTCGCCTGGTGCTGCAGGAGCTGAAGAAGGGCTCGCGCTAGCGCGAGCCCGACTACGGACTCCGCCCGTTTGCGCGTGGATCGGCCGGCGCCGGCGAAGCCTTCGCGCCGGCTGCCACCGCTGCTCTCTTCACGAGCTGGCCGCGGATCTCACCGCTCGGGTACGCCGCGTCATGCAAATTCAGATACCAGAGTCCGCGCACGAGGTCGGCCGCCTTGGCAGCGCTCAGGGTTGCCTGGCCTTGGATCGGGCTCGCGAGACTCAGGCTCGCCACGGGCAGCTCGGGACGGCCGTTCGTGCCGGGCGCGGCCGGCCCGTGGAAGTGCGCCGCGGTCACCGGACCCGAGAGGCCGGAGTATCGGATCGTGTAACTCAGGCTGAGCGTGTCGGTGTCCAGGGTCATCACCACGCTGCCCGTGGCTTTGCTGTCGTTGGGTGGAACCGCGGACGTGCCCGTGAGCTCGCACTGGAACTCGATCAGCTCCGCGAGCGCGGGGAGCGGAGCGAGCGCAAGCAGCGCGCAGGCGATTGCGCCGGCGCCCCGCGCAGCGATGCGATCGTGCATGCCGTCGATCCTCCTGGGGTCTGGCGTCGCATTCTAGGCGCTCGCATCCAGGCGCACGAGCCCGCGCAGGATTGGATTCACGCGGTGCTCGATCGGGCCCTCCGCGAGTGACAGCTTCGGGAACGCCTCGAGCAGGCCGCGGAACGCGATCTCGCCCTCGAGCCGCGCCAGCGGCGCACCCAGGCAGAAGTGCGCGCCGAAGCCGAACGACAGGTGGCGGTTGTCGCGGCGCGCGACGTCGAAGCGGTCGGGCTCGGGAAAGACTTCGGGGTCGCGGTTCGCCGCGCCGATCCCGCAGATCACGAGCGCGCGGCGCGGCAGCGTGACTCCCCCGAGCTCCACGTCTTCGAGCGCGGCGCGCAT
>DATJZP010000090.1:0-1176 GCA_035498875.1 Myxococcota bacterium | reverse complement strand
ACTCGCCGCGCGCGCCCGAGCACGGCCGCGCCGCGCAGCGCGAGCTGCAGTCGCGCGCGCCGACCATCTTCGCGGGCACGAGCGAGATCCAGCGCAACATCATCGCCGAGCGCGTGCTCGGCCTGCCGCGGCGCTAGCCGGAAAGCCGTGCCGACCGCCTGGCAGCGGGATCTCGGCGCAGCGCGCGCGGCGCTCGCGGGCTGGCTCGCGAAGCAGCTGCCGGGCGCGAGCGAGCTCACGCTGTCGGAGCTCGTGGCGCCGCAGGCGTCGGGCTTCTCCAACGAGACGCTGCTGTTCGATCTCGCGTGGACCGAGGGCGGCCGACACCGAAAAGAGTCGCTCGTCGTGCGCATCCAGCCGACCGGCTTCGCGGTGTTCCCGGACTACGACCTGCGCGTGCAGTTCGAGTCGATGCGCCTGGTCGCGAAGGCGGGCATTCCCGCGCCGCGCGTGCTCTGGCTCGAGACCGAAGACACGAGCGTCTTCGGCGCGCCGTTCTACGTGATGGCGAAGGTCGAAGGCCGCGCCGCGGCGGATCGCCCGCTCTACACGCAGGAGGGCTGGCTCAAGGACCTGCCGCCCGCCGATCAGGCGCGCGTGTGGTGGGGCGGGATCGAGTCGATGGCGGCGATCCACCAGCTCGACTGGCGCGCGCTCGGCTTCGGCTTCGTCGATCAGCCCGAGCTCGGCCGCACCGGGCTCGACCAGCAGCTCGCCTACTACGAGCGCTACCTGCGCTGGACGGCGCGCGGCAAGCCCCAGCCGACGGCTGAAGCGGCCTGGGAGTGGCTGGCGCGCAACAAGCCGACCGACGAGCCCGACTCACTCGTGTGGGGCGATGCGCGGATCGGCAACATCCTGTTCACGCCGACCGGCACGGACGTCGCCGCGGTGCTCGACTGGGAGATGGTCACGCACGGCAACGGCGAGGAGGACCTCGCGTGGGCGATCTGGCTCGATCGCCACCACAGCGAGGGCATCGGCCTGCCGCGTCTGCCGGGCTTCCCGAGCTACGAAGCCACGATCGCGCGCTACGAGGCGCTCACCGGCCGCAAGACACGCTGGCAGAAGTTCTACGCGGTGTTCGCGGGCTTCCGTTTCGCGGTGATCATGAGCCGCATCGCGCAGCAGATGGTGCACTACGGCGTGATGCCCGCCGACTCGACCTTCGAGACC
>DATJZP010000089.1:0-29874 GCA_035498875.1 Myxococcota bacterium | reverse complement strand
GGTGAGGCCGACGGTCGATTTCATCACCGCGCGATAGGCGATCGCGCGCAGGGCGTCCGCCGGATTCTGACTGCGGTAGTTCCAGGCGCGCGGGTCCGAGACGAAATACTGGACGGCCGCGTCGATCGCGATCAGATCGCGCCCGTTCCCGAGCAGCAGGGTGAACTCCGCTTCGCCGTGCTCGCGTGCCCAGAGCACGTCCTCGGGGCCTGCCTTCTCTTCGCCTTCGTGACCCACGTGTAGAGTCTGTACGCGCCGGACCGGGATGCGAACGACGCGATCGATGGGCCAGGGCCAGTGCAGGTGAAGACCCGGCGCGAGCGGATCTCCCGCGACCGGCACGCCCAGGCGCTCGACGAGACCCTGCTCCTCGAGGCCGACGACGGTCGCGGAGGTGCAGAGCCAGCCAAGCGCCAGCAGGGCGACCGCGAGCGGCTCCGCGCTGCGCCGGACCAGCGCCAGCGCCCAGGTCGAGCGAAGATCGATGCCGAGCTGTCGCTCCGCGAAGTCGACGGCGCTGGCCAGTGGATTCGCGCGACTGCCCAGGACCGCGAGCACCACGACGTCGCTCGGAAACGCCCGGTCGGGTCTGGCCGCCCCTCTCGCGACGAGCACGAACTCGACACACACGATCGCTTCCACGGCCAGCACCAGGAAGTGGAGGCCGCGCACTGCTCGCGAAGCGCCCACCCAGTCAAGCCCGACCGCGAGCGCCGCCAAGACCAGGATCCACGCGAGGACACGCGCGCCTCGGGAGAGACCCGGCCCTTCCGGCAGGCGCCTGGGATCGACGCCGGCCAGGTAGACCCCGGCACTGGCAGTCACTCCTGCGGCCGCGCCGAGCAGCGCAGCGATGGCTGCGAGGCTTCCGAGCGAGAGCGGGCGCTGCGGGCCCCAGCGCGCGCCGAACGCGGCGGTGATTCCGAGCGCGCATACGATGGCGATCGCAGCCTGGACCTCGCGCAGGCCGATCTGACCCACGCCTCGCTCCGCGAACCTCCGCTCGCCCCAGGCCGGCCCGAGCAGGGCCGAGCCCGAGAGCAAGAGCGCGAGTGCGGCGTCGACCAGCACCGGATTGCGGAGCGCGATGCCGCTCACTCCGGCTACGAACAGGCCGGCGATCGCCGCCGCGAGCAGCAGCAGCAAGACGCTGCGGTACGGACCCAAGCTGGGCGGGCTGACTCCGGGAAGATCGTCCGACATGCAGAACTCCTCGACTTGGCGCTCGCGGGCTGACCGACGCCGGACGTCGAGCTCACGCAGCGCTCTGTCGGAGCGTGAGACGAGGACCGGGGGGAGAGGCGCCTCCGGGAGGCGCGGATCGACTTCAGGCGACCCCGGAGCGCGGGGGCGCGCGCGAGCGCGGAGCCAGCGGCACGCACTGCGACGGCTCCGCGAAGCTGCGCGCTTCCGAGTGCCAGACGGCGCCGTCGGGAAGAGCGATGGGCAGCGGCCCGATCGCTCCGGTCTGGGAGCGAAGCTGGGAGACGAGCTGGCACAGGCCGCAGCTCGACGCGTGGTGTTCGGCTTCGGAGCCGCTCGACCCCGGCTCCCGAGCGCCGTGCGAGAGGGGGTGGTGGAGCGCGGCCGCCCCCACCTGCATCGAGAAGATCAGGAGGAAGATCGACGCGAGCCAGCGCAGACTGCGCGGCCGGAAGTTCATGCCGAGAACACCTCGCCGGAACCAGCGTGCGTCACCGAGCCGACGCGCGCAAGCGCTGTGCGCTGAGGCGACCCCACCCAGCCGCTAGATCGTGGGGTTCGCGTAGCCTTCGACCGGCGCGAGGCGCCGGGAGGGAACCCGTGTTCGAGCCGCGGCGTCAAGGGAAGCGCCGCGGTGCCGACTCTGCTCGCTCTCTTTGGCATCGTGCCGGTCGAGCTCGAGCTCATGGAACGCGCAGGCGCTCTCGCGCTCAGCCGCGCGCCTTGTGGCCCCAGACGCTCACGTGATCGTACGTGCGGGTGCTCCAGCTCGCGTCGTCGACCTTCACGCTGCCGAAGCCGACCTCGACCGCGAAGCCGGAGGGTGTCTTCGCGTAGAAGGAGTACACCCCATCGTTCGGGTGCTTGCCGAGATCCATCGCGAACGGAACGCCGGCCTCGACGCAGCGGTCGTGCGCGCGGCCGACGTCGTCCATTGCGTTCATCTCGAGCATGAAGTGGTGCAGGCGCTTGGGCATCGGCACCGACGCGAACGCGATCGAGTGGTGGCGCGCGTTCGCGTGCAGGAAGCGGATCTCCAAGCTGAACTCCGGGTTCAGCGCGAGCTTCACGGTGTCGCTGAGTCGCATGCCGAGGAGCTCGGTGTAGAAGCGCTCCGACGCTGCGGGGTCTCTCGCGCAGATCACCGCGTGGCCGAGGCCGTCGTCGCCGGTCAAGAAGCCAGACGGCATCCGGCTCGAGTGGAACGGCTCCTTCGCGACGGCGGCTCCGACGAAGAGCTCGACTGGAATGCCGCTCGGGTCATTGAGCTCGAGCAGCCGGGTCACTCGCCGCGCCGCGGCAGTTTCGGCCTTGCCCTCGCTCACTGCGAGGCCCGCGGCGACCACCCGCGCGCCAAGCGCCTCGAGCTCGGCGTCGTCGGCGAGCTCGAAACCCAGATACGCGAGGTCGTCGGCGGCCCCGGGGTGCAGCACGATCCGCTGCTCGCGCTCGTCCATGCGCAGCGCGAGCGAGCCATCATCGCGGCGCGCGGCGGGCGCGAGTCCGACCACGTCGACGGCGAAGCGCTCCCACCTCGCGAGGTCGCTCACTTCGAGACCCAGATACCCGAGCTGTCGAACCGAGGTCAAACCTGCACCGATGGCCGGTCTGTCGCGTTCCACGGCACTCCTCCGGTGATCCAGTGAGTGAGCTGCTCTGCTTGGTCGTTCCGGTGCAGGTGTCGGGGCGGTTGCGCAAAGGTCTCGTACGGGCGACAGCGCAGCACTACGCGCCGCTCTTTCTCGGCCATCGCCTGGACGGCCGGGCGAGCTTGCTCCGGTAGCGGCTGGCCCGACATACGGCCACCGACGGCCATCATCACGTCGACCACCAGCGCGGTGTCCGTATCGAGTCGAGCGTCGCAGTAGACCTGCAGGTAGGCGAAGGGCCAGCGCTCGTCGAGGATGCAGAGACTGACCTTTCCGTCGCGCGCGACCGCCTTCGCCTTTGCGCGGCCTCCCATCGTGGAGACCAAGAGCTCGTCGCCATCGGTCGGCACGTAGTAGACGACCGACATTGCCGGCCCATCGGAGCGCCGTGCGTAACCGAAGATGCAGGTGCGGTGGGTGCGGACGAACTCGCGGCGCTCGGACGGGAGCATGTCGCGGTCGGTCGGAGCGGTGAAGGGCGCAGGGGATAGCGGGAGGATCTGCATGTGCGGTTCTCCGAAGGCTTTAGTATCGATCGATAATAGTCTATGCTCGGGTCATGCGCCAAGCGAGCAAGCGTCGTCCGCGCGTACGTCGCTCCCGGGACGACAACCGCGAGCGCCTGCTGCACGCCGCTCTGGTGGAGTTCGGGGTGAAGGGGTTCGACGGTGCTTCGACCCGCGTCATCGCCGAACGCGCCGACGCCCACCAGCCGCAGATCCACTACCACTTCGACTCGAAAGAGGCGCTCTGGAAGGCCGCCGTGGATCATCTCTTCGCGGAGCTCGGTCGAGCCATGACCGGGCTCGACGTCGGGGCCGGACGATCCAGCGCACCCGACTCACTGGCGGATGGCTTCGCCGAGATGATCCGCCGCTTCGTGCGCTTCGCTGCTGCGCACCCCGAGCTGAACCAGATCATGGTGCACGAGGCGACGGCCAACAGCGCGCGGCTGCGCTGGCTGACCGAGCGCCACGTGCGCCCGCTCTACGATGCGGTTCGCATGCTCTGGCGCCGCCTGTGCGAGGCGGGGATCGCGGCGCCCATCGACGACGCGGTGTTCCACTACGTGCTGGTGGGCGCCGCCTCGCTGCCCTACGTGAATGCTCCCGAGGCCCGCCTGCTGACGGGAGCCGAGCCGACCGACGCCGCCTGGGTGGAGAAGCATGCGGACGGGCTGGTGGCGACGTTTCTGCCGAATCGGAGCAGACGTCTCCCGCGACAAGTGACTCCGAGAACACGAAGGAAAGCGCAATGACGCGCCGCTTTTCGCCCGAGGGCAGTCGGCTCGCCAGCGGCCCACGCCACGCTGGCTACGACGGCACAGGTCTCGCTGACGTACGAGGACTCGTCGTCGCATCAGACTTCGGGGTTCGCGGAGGCACAGCTTCCTCCCGGCACCGGGGTACCCGCCGTCGTCCTGCGCGCAAGCGTCACCGGAGATCAGAGACTTACAGCACGTCACAGGGCGGGCCGCTTGCGGCCCCTCAGGGGGTCGCGAATCCGCGCGAACTCGAAAGGTGTGAGCGTCATCCCCCGCTCGCCGGGCTGGCTACAGCGCGATCCATCTGCTCGTCGAAGAAGCGGATCATGTCCAGCGTGGCCTCGCGCGCCTCGGGCAGGATGGCTGCGCGCCCGCGACCGATACGATCTTCCGCCGGGTCCACCCGATTCCTCGCCTTTGGGATCGCTACGCGTGCGCGCCGAGCAGCCGGGCACCGCATCGCCCCGGGCACGATACCGTCGTTTCCTGGTGCACCCGCTCTTCAGAGGATGAAGCTGACCTTGCCCACGTCGCGCAGCGACTCGAGGTCCAGGATCGCGCGGCGCGATTGGATGCGCAGGCCCTTCTCGCCGCGCTCGAGCACGTGCTCGTAGCGGCCGACGTAGGCGGCGGTCTGGTTCGAGCGCATGCGGTAGACGACGAAGTTGCTCGTCACCCAGATGCGCGCTCCGTCGGTCCGCCGGATGCGCACGTTCGCGAGCAGCCGTCGCGTGCGCGCGTGGGGGCTCTCGCTCCAGGTCGTCTTGCCCAGGAGCTGCTCGACCCGCGAGCGCAGCCGCCCGGCGTCGTCGGCGATCAGGAACAGCGTGTCGGACGGCTCGGACTCGGGGGAGTCGGTGGACGGCACGCTGTAGGTCGCGTCCTCGGTGAAGAGCGCGAGCCACTCGTCGAGCCGCCACTCGTCGAGCAGCGCCGCCTCCGCGAACAAGAAGTCCTCGACGTCGGCGCGCGAGAGCGCGCTAGCGGCCTGCGGCACGGCGCCCTTCCCGGAGCGACGTCACGTTCGGCGCGAGCAGCGACTGCCAGCGGCGCCAGAACGTGCGCATCTGATGCTCGCCCGTGATCGGCGGCTCGGCTGCGCCGGTGTCGCGCGAGATGTCGTTCCATTCACGGGGCGTCGAGGCGTAGCCGCGCTGGCACGACTCGAGCGCCTCGATGTCGTCGGGGGTCGCGAAGCCGCCGGGGCCGAGGAAGGTCAGGAAGTTCTCGAGCCGGTGGCGGCGGTGCTCGGGCGGCTCGCCGCGCGGCGCGAGCGACCAGGCCTCGACGTTCATCCTCCCCGGCGCGAGCGGATGGAAGGTGCGAATCGTGATGGCCATGATGTCGTTGATCACCAGGTTCGGGAAGATCCCGAGGTTGCGGCTGGTGGTCGCGATGCGATGCGCGCGCTCCGGGCCGAGGCGCGCCTCGAGCTTCGCGCGGATCTCGGCGATCTCGGGCGCAGCGCTCTCGCCGAACGCCGGCACCCAGTGGGCGATCGGCCGTCCCCACGGCGCGGTGTACTCGATGCACGCGTGGCCGTTGCCGAGGTCGCGCACGGAGTTCCACTTGCGCCCCTCGGGGAGCCCGACCGCGCCGCTCGACGCCAGGTACTTCATGTAGCGCGCGTGCGCGATCTGCGCGTGGTAGCCGTCGTAGCTGTTCTCGACGAGCAGCTTCCAGTTCGCGTTGATCGCATAGGACTGCGCGCCACCCACGATCTCCATGCCGAGCTCGGACTGATCGGCGACGAGGTCGAGATACTCCGCGGCGCCTCCCAGATAGTCTGCGAGCGGAGCGATCTCGGGATCGAAGCTCACGAACCAGAAGCCGCGGTACTGCTCGAGCCGCGGAGCTTCGCGCAAGGCCAGCTGCGCGCGCGAGAACCCCGTTCCGTACGCTTCTTCGCCGGGCACGCCGATGAGGCGCCCCTCGTTGCTGAACGTCCAGCCGTGATAGAAGCACTGGAAGCTGTTCGCATTGCCGCGGCGCTCGCGGCACACCTCGGCGCCACGGTGCGTGCAGGAGTTGAGCAGCGCCCGCACGACGCCGTCTCTGCCGCGCACGAAGACGATCTTCCGCACGCCGAGCTCGCGCACCTGGAAAGCTCCGGCTTCCGCGACCTCGGACTCGTGGCCGAGGTAGATCCAACACCGCTCGAAGATGCGCGCGCGTTCCTCGGCCAGCACGTCCGGGTCGAGGAAGGCCTGGCGGTGCACGCGGAAGAGGCCGCTCTGGATGTCGTCGTCGACGTGGCTCATGGCTTCTCCTTCGACGGGTCCCACGCCCAGTAGCGTGCGACCGCGCCGGAATCGATGCGCAGGTCCGTGCCGGTCACGTGGCGGGCGTCGTCGGACGCGAGGTAGACGAGCGCGCGTCCGTAGTCGCTCGGCGACGGAAGCTGCTGGGTCGGTACGCCTCGGCGGAACGGCTCGAACGCATCGATCACGCGCTGCGACGGGCGCGGTCTGCCCCAGCGCTCGGCGCGCGCCATCCCCTCGCGAGGGTCGGTGGCGGTGGGCGTCAGGCTGTTCACGCGGATGCCGTGCGGGGCAAGCTCCATCGCGACCGAGCGCGTAAAGTTCAAAAGACCCGACTTGGCGGTGCAGTAGCCGACGTTGTTCGGCTGGCCCTGGTGCCCGGCCGTGGAGATGATGTTCACGATCGCGCCGCCCTGCCCGCGCGCGACCATCCGCCGTGCGACGGCCTGAGTACACAGAAATGCGCCGTCGAGGATCACGGCGAGCTGGCGTTGCCACTCGGCGAGCGGCATGTCGAGGACGCCCTTCTGATTGAAGATCACGGCGTTGTTCACCAGGAGGTCGATCGCGCCGAGCTCGCTCGCCGCGCGGTCGACCATGGCCTGAACGCCGGACTCGGAGGTGATGTCCGCAACGACCGCCGCCGCCTCGCCGCCCAGCTTGCGGATGCCGTTCGCGCAGTCCTCCGCATTCGCCGCGGCGGAGTCGACGCAGGCGACCCGCACACCCTCGGCGGCGAGTGCCTCGGCGAGCCCGCCGCCGATGTTCGGGCTCGTCCCCGTCACGATCGCGACCCGCCCCGCGAGCCTCATGCCGCGCGCTCCGTGCGCATCGGCAAACCGAGCAGCCCCCGCGCGTTGCCGCCGAGGATGGCCGCTTCGCTCCCCGGGTCGAGGCCGAGCGCGCGCACCTCGGCGGCGGGATCGCTCGGTCCGAGTGGCAGCGGGTAGTCGCTGCCGAGCACGAACTGGCCCGCGCCGAAGCGGGTCACGAGCTGGCGCAGCCACCCCAGATCGAAGGTGACCGTGTCGAACCAGAAGCGGTCCAGGTACTGCGAAGGCGGCCGGCTCGCCGCGCTTCGCGCCTCCGGGATGCGCTCGTAGCCCGCCTGCAGACGCGCGAGGAGCGCCGGGAATGCGCCGCCGCCGTGGTAGAGCACGATGCGCAGCCGCGGGTGGCGATCGAAGACGCCCCCCATGACGAGGAGCGTCGCAGCGAGCCCCGTGTCGAACAGGTTCCCGACCAGCGGCGACAGCGCGTAGCGCGCGAGCGCGCCGTGCGGCGAGGCTTCGAACGGATGCACGCAGACAGGCATCGCGAGCGATTCTGCGGCGGCCCAGAACGGCTCGAGGCGCGCGTCGTCCAGGTCGAGCGCGCCCGCGCGCGCGGGAATCTCGACGCCGCGCAGGCCGAGCGCGTGCGCGCGCTCGAGCTCGCGCGCGGCCGGCTCGGGAGACTGCAAGGGAACCGACGCGAGTGGTGCGAAGCGGCTGGGGTGGTGGCGCGCGAGCGCCGCGAGCGAATCGTTGTTCACCTGCGCCACCGCGAGCGCCAGGTCTGGCGGCGCGTCCGCATACAGCACGAAGGGCGTGCACGACACGGCCTGCACGTCGATCGCGAGCCGGTCCATGTCGGCGAGTCGTGCGCGCGGATCGCACATGCGCGCGTGGAGCGGGCGGACCGCCTGCGTCCCGATCCGCGCGAAGCGTCCCTCGCCGCGGGTCTCGATGCGCGTGTCGAGTGGCGCTCCCTCGCGCGCGAGGAACGCGACCACGTCCTCGCACACGATGTGGTTGTGCACGTCGACGACGGCGGGCGCGACTAGCTCCATACGCCGAACACCCGGAAGCCGGTGGAGATCCACGACGCGCGGTACCAGGTCACCTCGAGCTTGCGGCTGCCCATCGCGCCGGCGCCGACGATCCAGTTGCGCAGCTCGTGGTCTCCGTTTGCCTCGATCTCCGGGCTGTCGTAGTCGCGCAGGCGGTGCCCCTCCCCCGCCTCGAGCCAGCGCATCTTCTCGAGGTTCCCCTCGAGGTCCATGCGCATGCGGTCGAAGCGGCTGGTGAGCCAGGTGTGCGACCAGGTCGAGCTCGGGCAGACGAGAACACGGAATGGTGACGCCTCGACGATCTCGCGGATCGCCTCGCCCATGGCGTAGAGCCGGCGCGACGTCGGCGCCGCCGGATAGGCAGACGCTCGCGCCGGGTCGCGTCGCGCTGCCGGATCGAAGATCGCCAGCTCCGCGCCGTAGCAGTTCACGAGCAACGGGATGATCGGGATCCGCCCGTCGTCGTTCCGCAGGAACAACTGCGTGTTGGCGTGCGCGTGCGGGAGGCCGTGCTTCCAGTGGGCGGCGTTCAGGTCGTTCGTCGAGGCGATGTCGAAGCCGCGGCGGATCAAGCCGTCGCGGATCGCAAGCGCGGCCGCAGCGTGACACGGCCAGCGGTAGGCGTGCGTCGGGTCGACGCCCCAGGTGCGCTTCACGTACTCGGCGTCGCCCGGCATGCGCGTCCCGTGGAAGGGCACCGCGTCGACCTCGGCGCCGACGTAGATCGCGTACGGCGGGAGGTTGCCGGGCAGGAAAGCCTGCGCCTGGTCGTCGCCGATGAGGAGGATCGCCTCGGGCTCGAGCGCATCGATGCGCCGGCGCAGATCGGCGAACGCATCCCAGTGCGCCCGGTGGTGCTCGCGCGCGACCGACTCGGGATCGGCTCCCATCTCCGCGACGGCTTCGGGCGGGTCGACGAACGGCTTGCCCGAGAGCGACTCGGCGAGGCCACACAGCATCTTGCGGAAGCGCAGCAGGTTCTCGGGGGCGCTCATGAGATAGGGAACGTGCGTGGTGCCGACTCCGAGCACTTCACCCATCGCGTTCTCCCTTCGGGCGCGCGAACGCCCGCTCGAGCGTGCGCCGGATCTCCGCGCGCACGGCCCGCAGGTCGAAGCGCGACGGCGCGAGCAACCACTGCAGCACGACGCCGCGCAGCAGCCCGACGATGAAGACCGCGAATGCCTCGGCATCGGTCTTGCGCGGCATGTCGCCCGCGCGCACGGCGGAGAGCACCGTGCGCTCGACGCCGGCGCGCAGCGCGCGGTCGGCCTCGACGAACGTCTCGTGGATCTCCGGCACGAGCCCGATCGACTCCCCCAGCAGCTCGTAGTACGCCCGCCCGAGGTGCCCGCTGCGCACGACCGCGTCGAGGTAGGTGTCGATCGTGACGAGAAGCGCCTCGAGCCCGTGCTTGTCCGCGAGGGCGGGCTCGAGCTGATCGTGCGCGAAGTAGGTCTGGAACTCGTCGGCCAGCACCCGAACCAGCTCGTCCTTCGAACCGAACCGCTCGTTCACGAGACCTCGGCTGTAGCCGGCCTTCGCGCCGATCTGCGCGAGCGTCGTCTTGCTGAAGCCCTGCTCCGCGATGAGCCGGGTCGCAGCGTCGAGGAGACGGCGTTCGGAGCGCGCGCGGCGTTCGGCCTGACGCTGCTTCACGGCGGAATTTTACTTGACGATCATCAAGTAAAACAAGGTTCCCTCTGCGGGCGCAGCGCCTCCGGCTCAGTAAGGCTGCGCCAGCGCCATCAGCGCCCGGCCGCGCGTCATCCCGCTCACGGCGAGCGGCGCCTTGGCCTGCTGCAGCTCGATCAGCTTCACGCCGGTCTCCACGACCAGGGTCGCGCGCGGCATGCGCCGCGCCATGAAGGCATCGAGGCCCGCTTCGACCGTCGCCGCGCGCTCGAGCTCCTGGCCCAGCACGACGGAGTCTTCGAGGGCCATGCCGCCGCCCGCCGAGAGGTGAGCCGTGGAGGAGTGCGCCGCGTCCCCGAGCAAAGTGACTCGACCCCGGTGCCAGGGCGCAGGCACGAGGATCCACTCGAACGGTCGCACGATGATCTCTTGCCGATCGTCGAGTCTCTCTCGCAGTGACACGAGATAGGGCGCGGCGTACTTCGCGAGGATGTCGGCGACGAAACGCCGCGCCTCGGGCGGCTCGACGCGCCGGTTCTCCATGTCGCCCCCGGTCGCGAGATAGGTGATCTCGCCGCGCAGGCGCCCGATCACGACCAGGGTCTGGTCGGCGTGCGCGTAGAAGCCGGGCTGAATCGGCGGCCCGCCCGCGAGCAGCCAGCGAAACGACATGGCGCCGGTGTAGCGCTCGCGCACTTCCGGTCCATGAATCATGCCGCGGATGGCGGAGCGGGTGCCGTCCGCGCCGATCACCAGATCGTACGAGCCCGTGGAGCCGTCGCTGAGCTGCACCTCGACCCCGTCCGCGAGGTTCTTCAGGGACTCGACGCTGACTCCGGTGCGATAACTCGCGCCCGCGGCTTGGGCCGCGGCGCGGAGGATGCGCGCGAGCTCCGGCCGGAAGATCGTCACTGCGGCGGGCAGGCGCGTATCCACGTTCATGGGCGGGCGCGGCGGGGCCGGCAGGAGGTTCCCGGCGCTGTCGAACATTCGGTCGAAGATCGAGCCGCCGCCTTCCAGTGCGATCCCGTTCGCCCTGCACTCGTCGAGGACGCCGAGCTCTTCGAGGGCGTGGACGGCGCGGCTCGTGATTCCGATCGACGCGCCCTCAGTATGGCCGTAGAGATCGATCACGGAGCACGCGACGCCCCGCTTCCCGAGCGAGATCGCCGCCGACAGTCCCGCAATTCCGCCGCCGACGACGAGCGCGGTGCGAATGGGCATGCGAGTCACTCCGCGAACCCGCCCTTCACCCGCCAGCGGGCCAGCGCGTTCGGGGCGCTCTCGGCCCTGCAGCGATTGCGTTGTCGGCCGAGCCCCGTGATCTCGCTCTCGATCACGTCACCGGGGCGCAGGAAGCGTCCGTGCAGGGCGCCGTTTCCGGGCGGCGACCCGGTGAGCAGAAGATCGCCGGGCAGGAGCCGCACGCGCTCGGAGGCGTACGACAGGATCTGCTCTGGCGAGAAGATCATGTCGGTCACCGGCCAGTCTTGCTTCGTCTCGCCGTTCAACTTGAGCTGGATGCGCAGATCCTTGTCCACCGAGACGAACGCCGCCGGCACCACGAACGGCCCGGCAGGCTTGAAGCTCGGCTGGTGCTTGCCGACCCAGTCATAGCCCCAGTTCACGTCCTTGCGCCGAAACGTGTCGACCGACCCGAGATCGTTGACCACGGTAAATCCCGCGATCAGCTCGTGCGCCGCTTCCGGAGCCACGTAGCGCTCGCTACGGCCGATCACGCAGGTGAGCTCGAGCTCCCAGTCGTGCTGACTGCCGACCTTCGGCAGGACGATGTCGTCCCGGGCACCCACCAGCGACGAGTGCAGCCCGGTGAAGAAGAAGGGCATGCCGTCGCGCGCGCGGGCGTCCACCAGCTCGAGATTGCGTTGGAAGAAGTCTGCGTCGCTCTCGCCGGGGCGCCGGTTGTGCTGGTTGAAGCGGTTGTGAGTCATCATCTCGGCGACGTGCTGCCGGTAGTTGCCGCCCGCGCCCAGGATCTGCGGGTGTGCCAACGGCGGCAGCGGAGTCACCGTCTCGAAGTCGAGCGCGGCTTCGTGCGCGTGCGCGGCCAGGTCGACCAGGTGGTCGAAGCTGCGGCGCCAGTCGTCGAAGAGCGCGTGAGTGTCGGGCCAGAAGCGCGAGACGTCGATCACGTCTCCGGCCGGCTTCACGAGCGCCGGGAAGCTGTGCCCGCCGTGCACGAACGTGCCGATGCCGAAGCTGTCCCGCCGAAGTCCCGTGGTTGGTTCGAGCTCTGGAGTCATCCCTCCGCCTCGCGCGTCAGCCGAAGTAGCGGTCGGGCGGGTCGGAGCTCCAGGCGTCCATCTGCACGTTGCGGATGTCGTGCAGCCGCGTGGGGGACTCGGCGTTCAACAGGTCCGTATCCGAGAACGTCTCGAAGCGGTAGCGGTCAGGGGCGCGCCAGACGTCGAACACGTGACTCCCGTGCGGATGCCGGCCTACGCCCCAGATTGGCTCGTGGCCGCGGCCGGCCAGAAAGCGGTGCGCGGTGAACTGGGCTTCGAAGTCCTGCACCTCGAAGGAGATGTGGTGACAGTCGGCCTTGGGCGCCTGCATCAGCGCCAGCACGTGATGGTCCACCCACTCCGAGCCGCGGTCGAGCCGCAGGAAGCCGACGATCTGGGCCTGCGGATTGCCGGGAACGTGGTACACGTCGCTCGGAATCAGTCCGAGCACGCGCCGATACCACTCGGCGCTCCGGCGGAAGTCGGTCACGAAGAGGCCGACGTGGCCCAGCCGGTACAGGTGCGCCGGCCCGAGCGCACGCGACGTCTGACTGCGTCCGAAGCGCACCCGGGCGCCCGGCGAGTTGTGTTCGAGCTCCGTGCCGTGGGGCGCGGCTTCGACGCGCCCGATGCCCGTCACCAGGTCGACCTGGAAGCCATCGGGATCGCGGAGCGTCACGGCCCGGCCGCCGCCCGGCGTCTCGAGCTCGCGAATCGGGCTCGCGCCCTGCTCCGCCACCGCTCGGGACAGCTCGTCCTCGTTGTCCGCGGCGAACGCGAGCCCCTCGAATGCATTCGCCGTCCCCGTCCTTGCCTCGTAGCAGAAAGCGTCACCGCCCGAGGTGCGCATGCACAAGCTCTCCGGTCTGCGCCGCGCGACGAGGAGACCGAAATCGGCGGCGAACCGTTCGGCCTGCTCCAGGTGGACGACCCGAAAGCGGACGTGGTGTAATCCGGCGAGTCGCATGCCCTCGCCAACCTACCCTGTGGCGCGGCCCGCGCCTACTCGCTTTCCCTGATGCAAGTCACCCCGCGCAAAATGCCGTCGCAGCGCCGCTCGGCGGCCACCGTCGACATCGTGCTCGAGGCCGCGGCTCGCATTCTCGAAGATCGCGGTATGGACGGGTTCAACACGAATGCGGTGGCGGACCGCGCGGGAATCAGCATCGGATCCCTGTATCAGTACTTCCCATGCAAGGAGGCGCTGACGGTCGCGCTGATCGTGCGCAGCCACCGCGACATCGCCACGTGCGCGCGCCGCGTGCTCGAGCAGAGCGCGCACCTGGATCTCGACGCGACCCTGGCCACCTTGATGGACTCGCTCATCGAGATGCAGAGCACCGCACGCGGCTTGAACCGAGTTCTCGAGGCGGAGGAAGAGCGACTGCCGCGCATTCCAGAGCTGACGGAGCTCGAGCTCGAGATTCAAGCACTCACGGAGGAGTTGCTCGCGCGACATGTCGACGGCAACCGGTGTAGCCGCGCCCAGCTGCGCACCGCGGCGGCGGACATGATCGCGATCGTCCGCGCGCTGCTCGACGCGGCGCTGTTCTCGGGCGAGCCGGACCCCGACGACCTGCGCGCGCGATTGGTGCGCACCGTAAAGGGCTACTTGACCCCGCTCCTGCCCCTCGCCGCGATGTGAGCCTCGAGACGACCGGCACCCGCCGGGGCTGATTTTCGCCGCTGCGCCAGCGGCTTTCCCGCCTCGATGTCGTTCCCGAACGCGAGTACTCGGCGGCCTCCGCGCGGCCGTATCCTGGCCGGCATGGACCTCAGCCAAAAAGACATCGTGCTGATCGGCTCGCTTCCGCTCGACACTGCCGAGGCGAACTTGCGCGCGGTCGGCGCGGCCTTCGGACCGCATGTCGTGTCGATCCCCGACGGTGAGGCCTGGGACCGGCGGATGTGGATCGGCGCGCTGGCCTGGCGCGCACTCTTCAACCACCCTGCGGTCGAGACCGTGAACGGGCCGAAGTGCGTGAACGGCGTCGAGGCCGTGTTCCCCGCCGGGCTGCAGGAGATGTGGCGGTTTCGGCTGAAGCCGGGAGTCACAGAGTTGCGCTGGGCTCCCACCGGCTGGCGGCTCGGGTACGCGAAGGACGCCGTCAACAGCTACTCGATCTTCAAGGCTCTGCAACGCGAGGGGGTGATTGCGCGCGGCGTGCGCTTCCAGGTCAGCATGCCGGGCGTGGACAGCGCGATCGAAGCCTTCTTCCACGACTCGAAGGACTGGGACGTCGTCAAGAGCGGCTACGAGCAAGCCATGCGCGACGAGATCGCGTGCATGCTCCGCTACATCCCAGCGAGTGACTTGCTCGTCCAGTACGACGCGTGCTTCGAGCTGATCGATGTCGAGAGCCCGCTCGCGTACGCCCCACCCGGCGACGTGAAGGACTCGGTCGCGCGGCACCTCGGGCCCGCGCGGCGGGTCCTCGGCGCGCTGCCGGAAGAGGTCGGCCTCGGGTTCCACCTCTGCTACGGCATCTTCGGCCGCTGGCCGATGGGCACCGTCTACAAGGACATGAGTCGCATGGTGACTCTCGCCAATGCGTTCGCGACCGGCATCGGCCGGAGGGTGGACTACGTGCACCTGCCCGTGGCCCCGGACGCGAGCTCGGTCACGACGGCACCGCTCGCAGACCTTCGCGTCGGCCCGACCAAGCTGTTCTTCGGCATCGTGCACAGCCACGAGACGAGTGGCGCCGTCGAGCTGCGTGATCGCATCGCCCTGCTGAAGCGGGTGCGATCCGACTTCGGCGTCGCTCGTTACTGTGGCTTCGGCGGTGTGACTCCGGAGGGCTTCGAGGCGACGCTCCAGGACCACCTCACGGCCCGGCGGCTCTTGCGCGAGTAGGACTCCGGCCGCGTGTTGCGCGGACGGCGACTGCTACTTCTGACCTTAGCCGGCTAGCCCTCGCCTCGACTCACAGGTCCGAGATGTCTCGATTCATCCGTAGGATGTAGTGATCCGGCGCGTCGATCTTGGTCCACAAGTTGCCGCGGCGGCTCGGGCTCAGGTGAGCGCTCATCTCGAGCCAGTAGCCCAACACGGCCAGGCGGCCGTCGTAGGGCATCACGCCGCTGTCGCGGAACTCGAGCTGCACGCGGTCTTCGTGCTCGGGGTCGTCCCGCACGTCGACGCGGGAGAAGTTGAACAGCGCATTGTGAATCGTGCTGACTCGCTCGAGCTGTGACACGAACAGCTCGCGCCGCGCCTTGGGCTCCGAATTGCGATCGATGAGCGGCTTCGCCTGCTTGAGGAATTCGAGCTGCGGGTAGATGCCGCTCGCGATCAACCTGCGCGCGCCTTCGATCGCCGAGTCGATCGTATAGCGGTCCCTGCCGCCGCCTTCGACCTCGCGAAGGAACTGGCGCAGCGGGCCGTACAAGCTGACGGGGTACCAGTCGGTTGCGCGGATCTCCGCGCCGAACAGCTGCGCTCCGCCCGCGCCGAGCCTTCTCTCGAGGTCGGCGACGGGGATCGACCTCTTCCGACACACTTCGCGCGCGTGCTCGACGATCGGACGCAGCACGCTGCCCTTGATGGCGGGCACGGGACTGGACCCCGACCTCGGATCTGTCCGCTTCGCCATGACCCGAGATCGGTCCGGCTGTCGCGAGCATTGAATCTGCCCCTGTCCTGGCGAAGAAATGCACACGAGTCCCCTCACTCCCGTAGCCGAGACGTCCGCCGGTTCAAAACATACATTTGTGAACGAATGTAAATTGGGATAGCTTCCTGCGAACACCATGGCGGTGGCCCCACCACATTCCCCGCGCCGGAACGGACGCGCCGGCGGCGCGCGTCGGACCCAGGCGGATCGCAGCGCAGCGACTCGGGCTGCGCTGGCCGACGCGGCGATCGACCTGCTCATCGAGCGCGGCTGGGCCGCGGTGTCTGCAATCGAGGTGTGCAACCGGGTCGGGGTCACGCGCGGTGCGTTCCATCACCACTACCCCGACCTGCCGGGCCTCCTCGCCGATGCGCTCCGGCGCCTCTACGCCAACATGGGGAGGAAGCAGAGCGCGCCGGTGTCGGACCTGCTCGGGCTCATCGATGCCACCTGGGCCGCGCTCGGCAATCCCCGCTTCAAGGCGGTTCTCGAAGCCTGGCTGGCCATGTCCAACGACCCGAGTCTCCGCGCCGAGATCGCACCCGTCGTCGCCGAGTTCGCGACGCTGGTCAGGCCCGATGCGAAACGAGCGCTCCTCCCCGATGACGAGCACCGCGACTTCTACCTGATGGCCCGAGAGACGATGCTCGGCCTTGCCCTCGGACGAGCGACCAACGGCGGCCGCCCGGTGGCGCACGAACGCACCGTGCTGGCCCGGCTTCGCGCGGATGCAGCGAGGTTCCGCCGTTGAGCACGGCTGCGAAGGCGACGGGCATCAAGCCCGAGGTGCGCGGCTGGCTGCGCCACGTCTGGCGCAAGGCGACGACCGAAGACGACTGGTCGCGCGGGGGGACGCCTCACCCTTGGTGGGATCGCTACAGCGCGCCGCCGATGCTCTCGTACCCGCGCTTCGATCTCTCCGAGTCCTCGTACGCGTTCCTCCTGCTCGCGCGGAGGACTCCCGCGTGGCGCGAGGTCTACACGGAGATCCTCGACCGGTTGCTGCGCCGCCACACCACGTACTGGGCCGCGGTCGACTGGCTCTCGCAGATCGGCCCCGACCCCGACCGCGCGCGCTACCCGAAGGCGTACAAGCGGCTGATCCCGAAGGACCTCTGGGGTCGCTACGACGTGCCGGGCTGGACCGCCAACGGGATCGAGCCGTGGGGACTGCAGCCGGACCCGATCGGGGCGACCGGCAATCTGTTCTTCCGCGGCTTCTTCAATCTCATGCTCGGGATACACCGTACGGTGTCAGGCGCGTCGACCTGGGAGCGGCCGTTCGACGTGGTCGGGCTCGACGACCGCACCTTCTCCTGGACCCACCGCGGCATCGCCGAGTATCTCGGCAACCAATGGGCGGAGACGCCGCATGGGCCGCACTGCGAGAACACGAAGTCCTGGCCGTTCTGCCTCTCCGCCGCGGGCCTGGGACTGCAGCTCGCGGACGCCACGCTCGGAACGAAGCAGCACTGGGTCTACGACCGCTGGGTCGAGGACATGTTCAAGAAGAAGCTCATGGGCTTCGACGCGCGCGGCAACCTGAAATGGGTGGGCCTGTACTACGACCCGATCCTCGAGCGGGTGCACGGCCAGAGCCGCGTCACGGGCCTCCTCCCGACGCTGTACGTGGTTCCGCAGAATCGCGAAGTCGCCGAGCTGCTCTACCGCAACGCGGTGGCCGCCGTCGGCTGGGACAAGCGCTATCTGCCCGTCCTCGGGAGTGCGCGCTTTCCGCGGGGATTCACGCTCGGGTACCTGCTGGCGAGAGAGTTCGGCGACCACACGACGGCGCGCCGCCTCGAGCGCAAACTCGCGCGCATCGAGAACTCGCGGTTCTTCGACTCCGAGGACGGGCCGGACCGCGACGAGTTCGGTCACTTCTTCAAGTTCGGCGAGCGCTACCCGCGCGGGCAGGAGAGCGCGCTCTACGTGCTGAAGGACCTGCTCGACGGCGAGGGCGACTGGTTCCGCGCCTTCAACGAGCACGACCTCGAGCGGTTCTCGGCACCGACGGTGACCGACTCCGGCTACCCTCGCATGGGCTTCTCGGTGGCGCGCAACGACCCGCAGCGCGGCGTGCTCGAGCTCGAGAGCTACCCCGCGACGTCGAGCGCGGCGGGCGAGGCCCTCCGCTTCAGCGTGCGCCAGCTGCCGGATCCCGCCGCAGTCCGCGTGCACCGCGACGGCGCCGAGCACGCGGGCTGGCGCGTGTCGGGGCCGGACTCGATCGAGATCGAGACCCGGGTCGGCAACCATGTGTACGAGATCTACACCGGCCATCGCGGCGTCACGGATTCGCGCTCGCCCGGAAGAAGCTCGACCGACCGGGCGGGCGCGCCGCGCGCGCTACACAGCGCCTCGATCTCGGCGCGCACCACGCCGAGCGAGGTCGCGGCCGCGGTCGCATCGGTGGGGGCGGGAGCCGCGTCGTGCCCGTGCTGCCCCTCGGTGAGATGAGGAAGCGCCATGCCTGACCGAGACTCACTCGCCGATCTCTCCGCGCGACTCACTCGCGCGCTCGACCTCCGCGCTGCGCCGATCGGGATCGCCTTTCTCGCCGAGGGCGAGACGTTCGCAGGGCCTGCGTTCGGGGAGTCGGCGCCGCCGGCGAATCACGCGGGGCGCACCGGCTCCGTCCCTGCGGGCTGCGTTTTCTGGATGAAGGCGAACGAGGGCACGTTCTCGACCGCCGCCGCGGATCACGCGAACTGCGGCGTCGGCAGCTACACCCACGGCTTCATCACGCTCGCCGAGGCGGCGAAGACGGACGACGTCGCGGCGGTGCTCGAGGCGGGCTGGGTCGATTCGAGCACCGTCGAGTCGTTGCCTCACGTTCGCACACGGCCCGCGCGGATCGCGTACGGCTCGCTCTCGACGCTGCCGGTCGAGCCGCACGTCGTGCTCATCCGCGTGGTCGGTGCCGCGCTGATGACGCTCCGCAACGGGCTCGCGCACCTGCGGATCGAAGGGAAGCCGCAGTGTCACGTCATCGCGATCGCGCTGGAGCACGGCGAGCCCGCGGCAAGTGTTGGCTGCGCGCTGAGCCGCGCGCGCACCGGCATGCCGCCGGAGGAGATGACCTGCGCGTTGCCTGCTGCGACCCTTCGCGGCACCGTCGCCCGGATCGAGGCCGCGGCCGAGCTCGACCGAGCGATGGTCCGTTACGCGAGCGCCGATGCGAGGCGCTTCACTCGCGCGAGCGACTGAGGCTCCGGCCCCGCCCTGGCCCTAGGGAGCTTGCGGCCGCGGCGCGCTCCGCTTGATGCCCTTGCGCGCTTCGCGGTCTCGATTGCGGCGGAGTCCGTCCGCGAGCTGACGCTCGAGGACGGCAGCGGTCCAGCCGTACATGCCGTCGACGCCGCGCGCAGTCTTCGGCTTCTTGCACATCTTCTCGCGCCGACCCCAGAGCAACAGATACGGCTTGCGCTCTTCCTGCGCGATCTTCAACTCGGCGTTGACCCGGCTCGAGTCATCGGTGTGCTCGCCGCAGATCACGACGACTTCGTCGGCTTCCGTGATGCGCAAGCGCACGTTTGCAGCCCAGGCTTCGTTCATGTCGCCCGCTTCCGAACGGCTCGCGATCGCGAACTGCGACTCACTCCACTGTGCGAGGAGCCGATCGTGAAGGTCCCGATCGTGCTCGAGATCGAAGCTCACGTAGACCCGCACTAGCGCTCTTTGCGCGGGTCGGGACCCGCCGGGAGGACGCCGTAGCGGTCGAGGTCGTCGCGGTCGGCCACATGGCCGCCCCGCGACGCCTCGTCGTTGTCTGTGCGGCGCCGCGCCGCGCGCTTGAGCTCGGCCTGCTCGGCCTTCTTCCGCTCGCGCAAACGCTTCTGCGCGGACATTTTCCCGGGCCGCGCCAACTAGACGCCTGCCGCCCTAGTAGCGCGAGCCGCGGATTGAAGCGCCGGTCGGACGAGGCTTGTCCTGCGCCTCGTTCACCTTGAGCGCGCGGCCACCGACTTGACTGCCGTCGAGCGCGCGAATCGCGTCGGTCGCCGCACTCGGCTCCGACATCTCGACGAACGCGAAGCCGCGCGGGCGGCCCGTCTCGCGATCCGTGATCACCTTGACGGAGTCCACGCTCCCGTGGCGGCCGAACAGCTCACGCAGCTCGTCCTCCGTCGCGTTGAAAGAAAGATTGCCGACATAGAGTTTCTTGCCCATTTCCGAATAGTTCCTCGTCGCAAACCCAAATCCGTGGGTACGACCTGCTCCAGCTCAGATCCAGAACGTCCGGACGAGAGCCGCAGAGCGGTCGAGGTGGAGTCCGACGGGGGAACAAGATACGGGCCGCTAGGCGAGGAGCCTGCTATCCGGTCGAACGTCTCTCGAGTATAGAAGCATAGCAGTAGAAGCGAGAATGCGCCCGCGCCCACACCACGGGAATGAAGCTCGCGCTTCTACATCGGCGAGGTCCGAAGCCCACTGTGCGCACCGAGTGAGTGGGCGGCCGCCCTAGCGGTCGTCTCGCGGATCGGAAGCCGGCGGGAGGACGCCATAGCTGTCGAGGTCGGCGCGGTCGGCGACCTGGCCGCCTCGCGGCGCGTCTTCGGCGTCTGCGCGGCGACGCGTCGCGCGCTTCTGTTCGGCCTGCTCGGCCCTCTTCTGCTCGCGCAGCCGTTTCTGCACGGACATCTTGGTGGAACGCGCCACGTGGCCTCCTTCGCGGTTCGAAACGGAAGGGGCGAGAGAGCGCATGCGCACTCTCCCGCCCCTGAGGAGTGCTAGTAACGCGGGCCGCGGCCCGAGCCGCCACCCGGACGGCCCGAACCGCCGCTGGGACGAGGCTTGTCTTGAGCCTCGTTCACCTTCAGCGCACGGCCGCCCATCTGGGTGCCGTCGAGCGCGCGAATGGCGTCGGTCGCGGCGCTCGGCTCCGTCATCTCGACGAACGCAAAGCCGCGCGGACGACCGGTCTCGCGATCCGTGATCACCTTGACGGAGTCCACGCCGCCGTGACGCTCGAAGAGGTCACGCAGCTCGTCCTCCGTCGCGCTGAAAGGAAGATTGCCGACATAGAGTTTCTTGCCCATTTCCGAATGAATCCTCGTCGCACACCCAAGTCCCTTGGGTATGACCTGCCCCCGGCTCCACTCCGGAACGTCCGGACAAAAGCCGCCGAGCGGGTCGAGAAGCAGTCCGACAGGGAAACAGATACGGGCCGATGAGGCGAGGGCCTGCTAGCCGGGTCGAACAATCTCTCGATGGCACAAACCCTATCAGGGGATTCGAGGGGAATCGAGAGGGCGCTCGTCCGGTTCGAGTAAGCTCCTGCGATGATCGATCTCTACTACTGCCCCACGCCGAACTGCCAGAAGGTCTCGATCGCGCTGGAAGAGCTCGGCCTGCCCTATCGAGTGCACCCGATCGACATCGTCGCCGGCGACCAGAACGAGCCCGCGTTCGCGGCCATCTGTCCGAACCGCAAGGTGCCGGCGATCGTCGACTCGGAAGGTCCGAACGGCGCACCGCTCACGCTCTGGGAGTCGGGCGCGATCCTGCTCTACCTGGCGGAGAAGGCCGGAGCGCTGCTGCCGCGGGATCCCGTGCGGCGGGCGCACTGCATGCAGTGGCTCTTCTGGCAGATGAGCTACGTGGGGCCGATGATGGGCCAGCTGCACCACTTCGTGCGCTATGCGCCGGAGCGGCTCGAGTATCCGATCGCGCGCTACCGGAGCGAAGTGGAGCGGCTGCGCCGCCTCTTGGATCGCACGCTGGCGGAGCGCGACCATCTCGCCGACGAGTACTCGATCGCCGACATCGCGTGCGTACCGTGGCTCAAGATGTTCGGGCTCGGCTACCCGAACGAGGCGCCCTATCCTCACCTGGACGCATGGGTCGAGCGCGTGATCGCGCGGCCCGCCGTTCAGCGCGGCATGCGGATCGATCTGGACAAGATTCGCCCCGTCGTCGTCGGCGCGGTGCCCGTCACGGACGACGTGAGGAAGCACCTGTTCGCGTCGTACCAGACGGGCGACGGCTCGACCCGGGCCTGAGCCCGCTCGCTGCGCCCAGCAGAGCGACGAGGGCCCACCGCCCCCAGGGGGGCAGCGCCGGAGTCGGCGCGGGCGGAGCGGTGACCGTCAAGCCTGCGCCGCTGGAGGCAGCGCGAGTGCCCTGGTCGTCTCGGTCACCTTCAGCGACAGCGCTTCGGTGTCACTGCCGACCTCGGACTCTTCTCGGGAGCACGAGCGCGGCGCCCGTCGGCCCGACGAGAACCAGCTCGAGGTTCCCGACGTGGTTGTGGCTCAGGCTGTTGACCTGGACCGAGATGGCGCTGGCTGGGCCGCCGCGCAGCGGACAGACTTCGACCGGCGGCGAGCGACGGCAAGACCCCGATTCTACGGGATTGGTACGCTCGCGTTCATGACGGATGTGCAGGGAAGAACCGCGTTCATCACGGGCGGTGCGAACGGGATCGGGCTCGGGATCGCGCGCGCCTTCGGCCGCGCAGGCGCGAAGCTCGCGCTCGCCGATCGCGACGTCGCGGCGCTGGAGAGAGCCCGGAAGGAGCTCGGCGAGCTCACGCCGGTCGAGACGGTCCTCCTCGACGTGCGCGACCGAGCGGCATACGCGCGCGCAGCCGATGCGGTCGAACGCGCGCTCGGTCCAGTGTCGCTCTTGTTCAACAACGCGGGCGTCGCGGGCGGCGCTCCCGCGCACAAGCTCACCTACGAGCTCTGGGACTGGGCGATCGGGATCAACCTGCACGGGGTCATCCACGGCATCCAGACCTTCCTGCCGCGGATGGCCGAGCGCGGTGCAGGCGGACACATCGTCAACACGGCTTCCGGTGCGGGGCTCGCGGCTACGCCGGCTGGCGTGCTGTACTCCACGGCGAAGTTCGCGGTCGTGGGCCTGTCCGAGACCCTTCAGCTCGAGGCGGCCGCACTCGGGGTCGGAGTCAGCGTGCTGTGCCCCGGCCCGGTGGCGACCGACATCATCGCGCGTACGGCCGAGACACAGCCTCCCGCGAACGAGTCACTCACGGACGCCGAGCGCGCGCTTCGCGCGGAGCGCGCCAAGCTCATGACGCGAGTCTTGCAGCAAGGTGTGACTCCGGATCGCGTGGGCGAGATGGTCCTCGAAGCGGTCCTCGCCAATCGCCTCTACATCCACACCGACCGGGTCATGGAGCAGCCCATCCAGGCGCGGGCCAGGGCGCTTCTCGAGGCGCTCCCCCGGGCTTGATCGCGTTGTAGACTTCGCCCATGAAGACTGCGATCGGCATCGGCGGCGCGGCGTCGGGCCGCGACGGCGATTTCGAGCCCGCGGCGCGCTTCGCCGTGGAAGCGGAGCGGTTGGGCGTGGACGCCGTGTGGTCGGCGGAGGCGTGGGGCCAGGACGCGGTCGCGCCCCTCGCGTTCGTCGCGGCGCGCACCACGCGCATGCTGCTGGGCACGGGCATCATGCAGATCAGCGCGCGCACTCCGTCCATGACCGCCATGACGGCGCTCACGATGGCCAGCATCTCGAAGGACCGGTTCATCCTCGGGCTCGGCGCGAGCGGACCGCAGGTCGTCGAGGGCTTGCAGGGACGTCCGTTCGCGCACCCGCTCGAGCGCATGCGCGAGACGATCGAGATCGTGCGGCTCGCACTGCGCGGCGAGAAGCTCGAGTATCACGGCCGGCACCACCAGCTGCCGCTGCCCGGCGGCGAGGGCAAGGCGCTCCGGCTCTCGCAGCCGGCGAATCCGAACATCCCGATCTACCTCGCGACGCTCGCGCCCAAGGCGCTCGAGCTGACGGGCGAGCTGGCCGACGGTTGGCTCGGCACGTCGTTCACCCCCGACCACGCCGACGCGCATCTCCGCTATCTCGCCAAAGGCGCGGAGAAGGCCGGGCGGAAGCTCTCCGACGTGGCGATCTGCGTGGGCGGTGCCGTCGGCTTCGGCGACGACGTCGAACGCATGGTCGAACGGCTCAAGCCCGCGCTCGCCTTCACCCTGGGCGCGATGGGCTCGCCGAAGACGAACTTCTACAATGAGGCCTATCGCCGCGGTGGCTTCGAGGACGCGGCGATCGAGGTGCAGAGACTCTGGGTCGAGGGCAAGCGCGAGCAGGCCGTGAGCCGCGTGCCCGCCGAGATGGTCATGCAAGCCGCGCTGCTCGGCCCCGAGAAGACGGTGCGCGAGCGGATCCGCAAATACCGCGACGCGGGAGTCACGATGCTCCGGCTCGACCCGCTCGGCGCGACGGCCACCGAGCGCCTCGACGCACTCGGCCGCGCCGTGGAGCTGGTGCGCGAGGAGTGCCGCTGAGGCTCGGAGCGCGCGGGCGGTCCAGGCTCGGGGATCGGCGTAGGTGTTCGCGCAGATGTACCCGCCTTCATCGCGTCTGGGATAGGCTGCCCGAAATCTCGGAAGGGAGCGCGCTTGAGCACTTCGCGGATCGTTTCGCCGACTCTCGCCCTGAGCGCGGTTTGCGCGCTGCTCGCGTTCGCGGGCTGCAACCGGCCGGCTGCCCACGTACCGGCGGCAGACAAGGGTCTGCCGATCGAGCGCATCCTCAAAGCGGGCGAGCTGCGCGTCGGCACGAGCGCGGACTCGCCGCCGCTGACCGTGCACGACCGCGACGGGAAGCTCATGGGGCTCGAGATCGATCTCGTGCAAGCGCTCGGCGACACCATGAACGTGAAGGTGCGCTTCGTGGAGATGCCCTTCGCCGAGCTGATCCCGGCGCTCGAGCGCGGCGACATCGACCTGGCCGTCGCGGGCATGACCATCACGCCCGAGCGCAACGCGCGGGTGGCCTTCGCAGGGCCCTACTTCGTGTCGGGCAACACGCTCTTGTCGCACAAGCGCGAGCTGGCCGAGGCACAGGACGCCGCTCAGCTCGACGATCCCAAGCTGTCCTTCGCGGTGCTGAAGGGCTCCACGAGCGAAGCGTTCGCGCGCGCGCACCTGTCGAAGGCCAAGCTCGTCGCGGTGCCCGACAACGACGCGGGCGTGAAGGCGCTGCTCGCGGGCGAGGTCGACGGCATGATCTCCGATCTCCAGGTCTGCACGGTGGCTCGTCTGCGCCACCCCGACGCGGAGCTCCATCTGCGCTTCGCGCCGCTCACGACGGAGCCGCTGGGCATCGCGGTGGCACCCGACTCGATGCTGTTCCTCAACCTGGTGACGAACTACCTGACGACGCTCGAAGAGACCGGACAGCTGGCCCAGCTGAAGGCCAAGTGGCTCGGCGGCAGCGAGTGGCTCGAGCGACTGCCATGAGGCGCCGGTGGGCATCGGTCGCGCTCGCGGTGCTCGCGGCCGTCCTCGCGCCCCCCGCCCGGGCGGACCGCACGGTCCTTCTCGACTCCACGTACGACGATCGCGACGCCGGGCGCGAGGGCGCCAAGGGCGTCGAGGCCCAGATCGGCCTCCTCAACGACAAGGCTCTCGACGCGTACGTGCAGGGCATCGGCGACAAGCTGCTGCGCGCGATCCCGAATCGACCGTTCGAGTACCAGTTCCGGGTCGTGGACCAGGTCGCGCCGAACGCGTTCGCACTGCCGGGGGGACACATCTTCGTGTCACGGGGCCTGCTGGCGCTCGCCAACGACGAGGACCAGCTGGCGTGCGTGGTCGGCCACGAGATCGGCCACGTGGTGAAGCGCCATAGCGCGGCCCAACAGGAGAGCGAGAGCGGCAGGTTTCCGCTCTTGAGCCCCGTGCTGCGCCAGGGAGAGATGGCGGCCTACTCGCGCGACCTCGAGCGCAGCGCAGACCACGACGGCCAGATCCTGTGCGCCGCCGCGGGCTACGACCCGCGCGCGCTCGCCGATTTCCTCGAGGCGATGATGAACTGGGAGAAGCTCGAGACCGGCAGCGTTCGCGAAGCCAGCTTCTTCGACACGCATCCGGCGTCGTCCGAGCGGGCGACCGTAGCTCGGGTCGAGGCGAGCGAGCTGCGTTGGACGCGGGATCCGAAGCTCGGCGACCCGCGCGCGGCGCTGCTCGCGCACATCGACGGCCTGCCGCTCGGCCAGCGCCCCGAAGCCGGAATGTTCCTCGGCGACGTGTTCCTGCACCCCTCGCTCGGCTTCAAGCTGCGCTTCCCGCACGGCTGGGCGAAGGCGAACACGCCCCAAGCCGTGGGCGCGCAATCTCCGCACGGCGACGCCATGGTGTATCTGGCGAGCGACGTCCCGCCCGGCGAGCCGCGCCAGGTCGCCGAGACCTGGGCGGACAAGAACGTGCGCGACAAGGGCGGCGAGGTCGAGAACGCAGCGCCGTTCGCGGTTGGCGGGCTGCCGGCCTGGCGGCTCGACGTGGCCGGCAGCACCGGCGGGATGTCGGTGCGCTCGATCATCACGTTCATCCCCTTCGCCGACTCGGTCTGGCGGCTGACGGGGGCCGCGGTCCAGAGCAAAGACCTGGACACGACGCTCGCCACCACGCGCAGCTTCCGCGCGGTGACCGACGAGGACCGCGCAAACCTGCGCGTCACGCGCCTCGCCGTCGAGCATGCGCAGGCGGGCGAGGACTTCACCGCCCTCACGGCGCGCACGCAGAACGTCTGGGGCTCCTACCAGACGGCCGTCTTCAACGGGCTCTTGCCCGACACGCGCTTCCAGGGTGGCGAGTCCGTCAAGATCGCGCGCGAGTCGCCCTACTCGGCGCCTCCGGCGAGCCCGCCGAACTGAACCGCGCTCCTGCGGTACGATCGGCCATGCCCACGCCGCTGCCCTTCCGCCTCCGCGCGCTGACCGCCGCAGCGAGCTTCGCGTTCGAGCGCGGCTGGCTGCCGACTCCCCGGGCGCTCCTCGACACGCCGCACGACGCGCGGCTCCGCCGCAAGTCGATGCGCATCGCCTGCCGGCCGGGCGATCCCTCCATCCGCACCGAGGACCACCAGGTCCAGGGCCGCGGCGGGCCCATACACGCGCGCGTGTACACGCGACCCGACACGCGGCCAGGCGCACCCGCGATCCTCTTCATCCACGGCGGCGGCTTCGTCGACGGCGGCGTCGACTTCTGCGACAACGTGCAGCGCGGGCTCGCGGCGCGCACGGGCTGCGTCGTGGTCGGGCTCTCGTATCGCCTGGCGCCCGAGCACCCGTTCCCGGCGGGGCTCGAGGACTGCCAGGACGTGCTGTGCTGGCTGGCGGAGTCGACGCCCGCGGGACTCGATCCCACGCGCATCGCGGTCGGCGGCGAGAGCGCGGGCGGCAACCTGACCGTCGCGCTCGCGCTCGCGAGCCGCGACGCGGGCGGCCCTGCGATCGCGCACCTGTCGATCTACTACCCCTTCACCGACACGACGCTGCGCTCGGCCGACTGGGACACGAGCGACATGCCCGGCGTCGGCCGCGCCGAAGGCGAGTTCATGGTGAAGGTCTACGCGCCGAACGACGCGAGCCATCCGCTCGTCAGCGTGCTGCACGCCAAGCTGGCGGGGCTGCCGCCGTCGACGGTCATCACCTGCGGCCACGACCCGCTGCGTTCCGACGGGATCTGGCTCGCCGAAGCGCTGCGCGCCGCCGGCGTGCGCACCTTGCACACGCACTACGACGACATGCCGCACGGCTTCCTGATGTTCTCGCGCCTCACCCGGCGCGCCGACGAGTCGCTGGACGAGATGGCGCGCGAGACCGCGAAGGCCTTCGCGAGCAGCTCCGAGAGGCGCACCCGCCGCGAAGCCCTCGTGCTCGAGCACATGTCGAGCGAGAACGTCCAGGAGTGGGAGCGCACCATGAAGACGTTCAGCCACGCGCGCTACGAGCTGCCCGACGGCCGCGTGATCGACGGCCACGACGACGTGATGCGCTACTGGCTCGAGGGCCGTGCGGTCGTGCCCGACCAGCGCAACGAGCTGATCGCGCTCACCCACCTGGACGACGTGCACGTGCAGATCGAGTTCTGGCTGCGCGGCACGCCGAAGCCGAGCGGCCAGCCGTTCGAGGTGCGGCTGTGGGCCGTGTACGACTTCGACGGCGACGACCTCATGACGAACGAGCGCGTCTACACGCAGGCGCCGACCGCCGACCAGATCGCGGGCCGAGTCACCCCCGACGGCCGCCGGCCGGCAGGTCCCTGAAACCGCACCCCGTCTCCACGTAGAATGGCAGCGTCCCGACGGGCGGCTGCAGCCGCTCGCGGTTGCCGAGGAGACGCCATGGCCGATCTGCGCGAGATGCCCGAGGCCGAGCTGCGCGGGCGCGTTCAGAAGCTGCTCGCGGAAGTCCATCCCGAGCGCACCGATTCGATCACGTTCCGGCGCAAGCAGTTCGAGCATGGGCTCGCGTGGGTGCACTTCCCGGAGGGGCACGGCGGTCTGGGCATCAGCCCGAGGCAGCAGCTCACGGTGCTGGACGAGATCCAGAAGCACTCGAAAGTGGTGCACGGCGATCCGCTCGTCAGCACGATCGGCATCGGCATGGGCGCGCCCACCGTGCTCACGTACGCGAGCGAGGCGCAGAAGAAGTACCACCTGCCGCGCATCTTCTCGGGCGAGGACATCTGGTGCCAGATGTTCAGCGAGCCGAGCGCGGGCTCCGACGTCGCGGGGCTGTCCTCGCGCGCGGTGCGCGACGGCGACGACTGGGTGGTGAACGGCCAGAAGGTGTGGACCTCGGTCGCGCACCTGGCCAGCTGGGGCATGCTGATCGTGCGCACGAACCCCGACGTGCCGAAGCACGACGGCCTGTCCTACTTCATCGTCGACATGAAGACGCCGGGCGTGACCGTGCGCCCGCTCTACCAGATCACCGGCGAGGCCGAGTTCAACGAGGTGTTCTTCGACAACGCGCGGATTCCGCACGCGAACATGCTCGGCAAGGAAGGCCAGGGCTGGCGCGTCGCGATCACGACGCTCATGAACGAGCGCGTGGCGATCGGCGGCGGCGGCGCCAAGCGCAAGGGCGCAGGTGCGATCTCGCAGGTCGTGCAGCTGTGGCAGAAGCGCAAGCCGGGCGCGCTGTCGGCGGCGCAGGAAGCGATCATGCGCGACCGAGTGACTCGCGCGTGGATGGACAACGAGCTCTTGCGCATCACCAACCAGCGCGCGCGCGCGGCGCAGCGGTCGGGCAACCCGGGGCCGGAGGGCTCGGTCGGCAAGCTCGCGCAGGCCGAGATCAACAAGCGGCTGTGGGAGCTCGCGATCGACGTGTTGGGCGCCGACGCCCTCGCGTTCGAAGCGGGCTTCGAGCTGCGCCAGAGCGGCTTCGAGTCGCGCACCGTCGAAGGGCTGGCGAAGTACCAGTTCCTGCGCTCGCGCGCGAACTCGATCGAGGGCGGCACCTCCGAGATCATGAAGAACATCCTCGGCGAGCGCGTGCTCGGCCTGCCGGGGGACCCGCGCGTCGACAAGGACGTGCCGTGGAAGGACGTGCCGCGCTCGTGAGCGCGGCGCCGCAGGAGTGACTCATGCCCGCTGACTTCGTCTTCACCGAGGAGCACGACGCGCTCCGCCAAACCTTGCGCGCGTTCCTCGCGAAGCGCTCCGATGAGAAGGCCGTGCGCGCCGCCATGGTCACCGAGCGCGGCTACGAGCCCGAAGTGTGGAAGCAGCTCGCGGAGGAGCTCGGCCTCGTGGGACTCATCATTCCCGAGGAGCACGGCGGCGCGGGCTTCGGCCCGGTCGAGCTGTTGATCGCGATGGAAGAGATGGGACGCGCGCTGCTCTGCGCGCCGTTCCTCGGCACGTCGGTGTTCGCGGCGAAGGCGCTGCTCGAGTGCGCGGACGCGGTCACGCAGAAGGAGCTCCTGCCGAAGATCGCGTCGGGCGCGGCGATCGTGAGCGTCGCGCACGCGGAGCCGAACGGTCGCTGGGACCTCTCCGGCGTGACGCTGCGCGCCGAGGGCTCGGGCGCGAACGTGACCCTGAGCGGCGAGAAGACGCTCGTCCTCGACGGCCAGAGCGCGAACGTGCTGCTCGTCGTCGCGCGCGGCGACGCGGGCCTCGAGCTGTTGCGCGTGAACGGCGATGCCTCGGGCCTGTCGCGCAGCGCGATCCCGCCGCTCGATCTGACGCGCAAGCTCGCGCGCGTCCGCTTCGCGCGCACGCCGGCGACGCGCATCTCGAGCGGCGATCAGAGCGCCAACTTCGAGCGCGTGCTCGCGTTCGTGTGCGCGGCGCTCGCGGCCGAGCAGGTCGGCGGCGCGCAGAAGTGTCTCGAGCTGGCGACCGACTACGCCAAGAGCCGACTCCAGTTCGGCCGCCCGATCGGC
>DATJZP010000088.1:0-10063 GCA_035498875.1 Myxococcota bacterium | reverse complement strand
TACATCACCACCGGCGTGATCCAGTCGGCGGGCGACGTGAACGAGCTCGCCGGCGTGCTCGCGCACGAGATCGGCCACGTCGAGAAGCGCCACATCGCGCGCCAGAGCGAGGACCAGGGTCTGTCGACGCTGATCTCGCTCGCGGGCCTGGCCGCGGCGATCGCTGCGCGCCAGCCGGGCGCGCTGATCGCCGCGCAAGGCATGAACGAGTCACTCCAGCTCAAGCACTCGCGCGAGTTCGAGTCCGAGGCCGACCGCGAGGGCATCGCGATCATGAGCAAGACCGGCTACGACCCCGAGGGCATGCGCCGCTTCTTCCAGCGCATCCTGGCCGAGAATCCCAACCAGGGCGCCGGCATTCCGCCCTACCTGTTCAGTCACCCCGCGGTGCAGGAGCGCATCGCGGCCACCAAGGTCGAGATGGATCGGATCGGCGCGCCGAAGAACGTGAAGCGCGAGGATCCCGAGCTGCCGAAGGTCCAGGCGCGGCTGGCAGAGCTCCTGTCACCCGACCCCAGCGGAGCGAGTGGCCTGCACGCGCGCGCGAGCTTCGACGCGGCGAAGACCGATCCGCTGATGGCGCAGGCGCGCGACGCGGTGGTCGACGGCGACGACGAGAAGGCCGACGGCTTGCTGCAGAAGGCCGAGGCGCTCGAGCCCGGCGACCCGCGGGTCGCGATCGAGCGCGCCCACCTGTCGATGAGCCTGGGCAACTACGAGGCGGCGCGCCGGCACCTGGAGCGCGCGCTGTCACTCGACCCGACCGTGCCGATCGTGCAGTACGAGCTCGGGGCGGTGAACGCGAAGCTCGGCAACAAGTCGCGCGCCGCCTTCTATCTCGAGCAGGCGATCTCGAACTTCAAGCCCAGGACCGCCGCGCGCCGGCGCGCGGAGTTCGAGCTGGCGCGGCTCGAGTTCAAGCTGCTCGAGGAGAGCGGGCTGTCGCACAAGGACGGCGTGGCGCGGCTCGACGGCCAGACGTTCCAGCGCGGCGAGTCGGTGACCTGGTGGGGCGACATCACGCGCCGCTTCTACCCGACCAATCCCGAGTTCGTGGTGCGCTGGATCGGGCCGGACGGCGCGACCGTCTACAACGACCACGTGCGCATGAGCCCCGGCGGGCACGTCTCCTCGACGCTCAACACCGCGAGCGCCTCCGCCGGCAAGTGGCACGCCGAGGTGCGGGTCGAGGACACCTTGATCGAGAGCTACGAGTTCGACATCCGCGCGCCCGCGACCTGACGTGGATCGCCGCACCCACGCGATCTACGAGTCACACGCGCGCTTCTGGATCTCGCGCCGGGGCACCGACCCCGAGGCCCTGCGCCACCTGGCCGAGCTGGCCCGCTCGGTGCCCGCGCGCGCCCCGCTCGCGGACCTCGGCTGCGGGCCCGGCTGGTTCGGCGCGCGCCTGCGCCGCCGCGGCCGTCGGGTGCTCGGCTACGACCTGTCGGCGGCGATGCTGCGCGCGGCGCGCGAGCGCGCGCCACGGCTGCCGCTGGCGCGAGGCGACCTGCTCCAGCTGCCGTTCGCGCGCGAGTCACTGGGCGGCGTCTGGGCCAAGAACTGCTACATGCACCTGCCGTTCACCGAGCTGCCGCGCGCGCTGGCCGAGCTGCACCGGGTGCTGCGGCCGAACGGGCGAATCATGCTCTCGTTCCTGCGTCCGGGCACGGAGAGACTCGGCCGCGTGCTCGCTCCCGGAGTGACTTCCGCGCGTGGCCGCCACGAGGGCCCGCTCGCGGGCCGGCTGTACACCTTGCTCGAGCCCGAGGCCGCGCGCGACCTGTTCGAGGGCGCCGGCTTCGGCGCGCTGTCGGTCGAGGCCACGGGGCGGCTGTGGATCCGCGCCCGCCGCGCGCGCGCCCTGCCCGACTCGGTGCGGCCGGGGCTCGAGCTCCTGGTCGTGGGCCTCAACCCCTCCCCGGCCGCGGCGGCGAGCGGGGTCGCCTACGCGGGCGCGAACAACCGCTTCTGGCCGGCCGCGCGCGCCGCGGGCTGGCTGACTCGCCTGCGGGACCCCGCGCACGCGCTCGAGCGCGGCATCGGCTTCAGCGACCTCGTGAAGCGCGTGAGCGTCTCCGCGAGTGAGCTGCGGCCGGCCGAGTACCGGCGCGGCCTGCGGCGGCTCGAGCGCCTGGTGGCGCGCTTCGAGCCCCGTGGGCTCGTCTTCGTGGGGCTCGAGGGCTGGCGCCGCGCCGTGGACCCCCGCGCCCTGCCCGGTCCGGTCCGGGGCGGGTTCGCGGGCCGACCCGCCTACCTGGCTCCATCGAGCTCGGGGCGAAACGCACGCGTGTCACTCGCAGAGCTCACCCGCCACCTCCTCCGCGCGCGGCAGCGTCTATACTGAGCGCATGTCGTTCAGGATCAACTTTCGAGACATGGCCCATTCCGAACCGCTCCAGGCCGAGTGCGAGCAGCTGGCGCAGGCCATACGCGACGAGTTCCCGGAGACCTCGCGCATCGAGGTCAGCCTGGGTCACGAGCGCGGAGAATACGACGCGCACGTGCACGTGACCGGCAAGGACCTCGACTGCGCCGCCAGCGCCAAGAGCCGCGAGTCGCTGGCGCTGGCCGCGCGCGACGCGTTCCACAAGGCGCACGCGCAGCTGCGCAAGCACCACGAGAAGGCGATCTTCAAGCACCGCCGCGACGGCCACGAGCGCGGCTAGCAGTCACTTCGTCGCCCGGCGTCAGCCGATGATGAAGTGGATGCGCAGCGCGAGATACATGCTGCCCTTGAAGCGCAGCTTGCCCTTCATGACCGCGGTCGGCGCCTTGATCTCGCCCGCGTTCAAGTCGCGCCAGGTCTGCAGGTCGGTGTGCAGGGTCAGATCGGGGCTCTCGATCGGACCCTCGCCGCCGCGCACGTCGCCGTCGCCGATCACCAGCCAGTAGAGACCGCCGCCCTGGCCGGTCAGGTCGAACTGGATCCGCGCGACCAGATTGTCGAGCTTCTTGCGCCGCTCGGGGTCGCTGCGCACGGCCTGCGGCGCCCAGTCGCGAAAGAACGCCTCCGGGGCGATGTCCTGCGGAGGCCGCGCGCGCTCACTCACCCGCGCAGTCTAGCGCGAGCCGGTTCGCGAATCCGAGCCCGCGGCGGTGGGGCTGGGCGTGCCGCGGCCCAGATGGAAGCCCTGGCCGCACTCGATGCCCAGGCCGCGAATCACTTCGAGCTCGTGCTCGGTCTCGATGCCCTCCGCGATCAAGGTCGAGCCCATCTTGCCCGCCACGCCGCGCAGCCCGCGCAACAGCTCCTGCTTCTCCGGACTCTCTTCGATGCCGCGGATCAGCGACATGTCGATCTTGAGGAAGTCAGGGGACAGCTCGAGCGCCGCCTCCAGGCTCGAGAAGCCGGCGCCGGTGTCGTCGAGCGCGATCCGAAAGCCGAGCCGCGAGAAGTGGTCGGTGGCCTCGCGGAAGATCGGGAAGTTCGAGATCGCCTTGCGCTCGGAGACCTCGAGCACCAGGTTGCGCGGGGCCAGGCCCAGCGTGTCGAGTGTCTCGCGCACGCGCACCGCCTGGAAGTCGGGGTCCTGGATGCACGTGGGCAGGATGTTCAGGAACAAGAGCTGCTCGGGCGAGATGCCGCGGGCGTTGGCCAGAGCGCGGCGCCGGCACAGGCTGTCGAGCTCGTATTCGCGGTCGGACTGCTCGGCCACCCCGAACAGCGCGGTCGGCGTCTCGAGGCCCGAGTTCGACGGTCCGCGCGAGAGCGCCTCGTAGCCGATCACCTCGCGGCTGGCGAGCTTCACGATCGGCTCGAACACCGTGCTGACGCTCTCCTCGAGCAGGATCCGGTCGAGCGCCACCGCGCGGTCCCGATTGCGCCGCTCGCGCTCGAAGCGCGCGGCGCTCTGCGTGGTCTCGATCAGCTTGCGGATCTGGGCCTCCGGCCGCTGGAACGGGCGGTGCAGCGCGAAGCCGGTGCCGATCGGCACCTCCGGCCGCTCGTGCAGGTACGGATAGACGATCTGCTTGAGACACAGGTCCACGTAGGAGCGCAGCTCCTCGGCCAGCCGCGGCAGCTCGTGCAGCAGGAACGCCGACTCACTGCGCGCCCGCGGGATGAACAGCAGGAGGTGCTCTTCCTCGAGCGCGCCGCTGGTCACGACCACCTCTTCGCCGATCTCGCGCTGCACGCGTGTGCGCACGCGCTGAGTCAGCGCGTCGAGCGCGGTCCGGAACGCGCGCGCGCCGTACAGGCGCTCGATCTCGAGCAGCGAGGACGCGTCGACGAGCAGGAGCGCGAGCGCGGACTCCTTGACCAAGAGCCCCGCGAGTGACCCGAGTCGCTGGCCCAGCGGCGGCAGCAGCCGGTCGCCGTACAGCGCGATCACGCGGTCGTGGGTGCTGACCTTGGTCTTGGTGTCGTCGCGATCGTCCGCCACGCGCGCCTCGGGAAATCACTTCTTCCCGCGGCTAGATCGGTACGCTGCTGCCGCAGCTTGACCCGAGGCGCGCTTCGCGTCAGTCCAGATCGGGTGCGGGCGCGAGCTCGTAGATCATGGTCAGCGTGACGTGATTCTGAGACTCGCTCTGCACCACGTGCTGCACGCGGCAGGGGGTGCACTCGAGGAATTTGTTGACTTCCTCCTCGAGCTCCTTGGGCAGCCCACGGAATACATGACAGCGCAGCGCCTGCATTCTCGGACCTTCCCTTTCCCGGTCGTCAGTATCGCTTCATTTCTGGATCGACTTCGCGCGCCCAGGCCTCGATGCCTCCGGCCAGGTTCGACACACTCTCGAAGCCTTTGGAGCGCAACAGATCACACGCGCGCCGGCTGCGACCGCCGCTGCGACAGTGCACGACGACGTCGCGCGTGCGCCAGGGATCGAGCTCGCCGAGTCGGCCTTCGAGCTCTCCGAGCGGAACCAGCCGCGCGCCGGGAATGCTGGCGATCTCGGCTTCGAAGGGCTCGCGCACGTCGAGCAACAGCAGCTCCTGGCCGGCGGAGAGCCGCTCCGCCAGCGCGCGCGGGCCGATCTCGGGAACCGCCGGCTGCCCGGCGCCGCTGCCGGCGCAGAACGCGGCGTAGTCGATCGGCTCGGTGATCGTGGGCCGCGGGCCGCAGACCGCGCAGCGCGGATCCTTCGGGATCCGGAACGTCTTGAACTCCATGGTCAGCGCGTCGTAGACGAGCAAGCGCCCCACCAGCGGCTCGCCGATCCCGAGCAACAGCTTCAACAGCTCGGTCGCCTGAATCACTCCCACCAGGCCCGGCAGCACGCCCAGCACGCCGGCCTCGGCGCAGTTGGGCGCGAGCTCGGGCGGCGGCGGCTCGGGGAACAGGCAGCGGTAACAGGGACCGCTGCGCGTGTCGAAGACCGCCACCTGACCCTCGAAGCGCATCACGCTGCCACTCACCAGGGGCTTCTTCAGCCAGACACACACGTCGCTCGCGAGATAGCGGCTGGGGAAGGTGTCGGTGCCGTCCAGCACCACGTCGTAGCCGGCGAAGATCTCGCGCGCGTTCGACGCGTCGAGTCGGGTTTCGTGTACGACGACTTCCACGTCGGGATTCAGCTCGTGCAAGCGCCGCGCCGCGACTTCCGTCTTCGGCGCGCCGACGTCGGAGCTCCCGTACAGGACCTGGCGCTGTAAGTTGGACAGATCGACCCGATCGAAGTCGCAGAGGCCGATCCGGCCCACGCCCGCCGCCGCAAGATACAGTGCGGCTGGCGAGCCCAGCCCACCGGCGCCGAGCAAGAGCGCACTCGAAGCGAGCAGCTTCTCTTGTCCGGCAGGTCCCACACCCGCCAGCAGCAGATGGCGCTTGTAACGCTCCAGCTGCTCGGAACTGAGACGGGACATGAGACCAATTTAGCGCGCCTAGGACTCGGTCGCCTTCTGTGTGTGACGCGCGATCGTCTCGAGCAGGGCGATGCGCTCGAGCGGCTTGGTCGCGAACGCGTCGCAGCCCGCTTCGATGCAGCGCTGCCGCTCGGACGGGAGCGCGTGCGCGGTGAGCGCGATGATCGGCGCCGAATAGCCCTGGTCGCGCAGCTGACGCGTTGCGGCGTAGCCGTCGAGCACGGGCATCTGCACGTCCATGAGCACCACCGCGAAGGGCTTGCCCTCGTCCGCCGCGGCCAGCGCGAGCTCGACGCCGATCAGGCCGTTCTCGGCCACGGTGACTTCGTAGCCGGCGCGCTCGAGCACGTGGCGAATCACTCGTTGGTTGTCCGGGCCGTCTTCCACCACCAGGATCCGGCCGTGCGCGCGCAGCTCGCGCAGCGCGGCGCGGAAGCCGGCGGTCGACGGTGTGTCGGCGTCGGCGGCGTCGGCCGCCGTTCCGTCCACGCTCTCGGCGGGCAGGCGCACGCGGAAGGTGCTGCCGGCGCCGGGCTCACTGGTGGCGGTGATCGCGCCGCCGAGTCTCTCGACCAGGCGCTTGGTGATCGCCAGTCCCAGCCCGGTGCCGCCGAAGCGCCGCGTCATCGAGCTGTCGCCCTGGCGGAACGGCTCGAAGATCTGCGCCAGCACGTCGGGCTCGATGCCGATGCCGGTGTCGGTCACGTCGATCTCGAGCGTCTGGTCGAGTGAGTCGAAGCGCAGCGCGATCTCGACCTGGCCGGTCGAGGTGAACTTCACGGCGTTGCCGATCAGGTTGAGCAGGATCTGGCGCAGCCGCACCGGGTCGGAGAGCAGCTTGTCGGGCACGCGCTCGTCGAGCGACGTGCGCAGCCCGATGTTCTTCTCGTTCGCCCGCGGCCGGAACAGCTCGGCCACGTCGTTCACGATCCGCCCCGGCGAGCACGGCAGGTGCTCGATCTCGAGCCGGTTCGCCTCGATCTTCGAGAAGTCGAGGATGTCGTTCAGGATCTCGAGCAGGTAGGCGCCGTTGCGCCGGATCGTGCGCAGCGCCTCGAAGCGCTCGGCGCCACTCACTCCGCCGTCCTCGAGCAGGATGTCGGTGAAGCCCAGGATCGCGGTCATCGGCGTGCGGATCTCGTGACTCATGTTGGCCAGGAACTCGGTCTTGGCCGCCGCGGCGCGCTCGGCCTTTCGCCGCGCGCGCTCCAGGTCGGAGTTCGCGCGCTCGAGCGCGCGCGCGTAGCCGCGCAAGCGCTGCTCCTCGCGCCGGCGGCGCTCGATGTTGCGCAGCACCACCGTGCGCAGCTCCTCGCCCGCGAGCTGGAACACGCCGATCGTGACCGCGACGTGGAGTGTCTCGCCGCTCTGGAGCTTGGCCGCGAGCTCCAGGTTCGCGCGCCGCCGGTAGGTCTCGGCCGCATCGCCGTCGCCCAGCTCCGAGGCCGCGCGCTCGAGCTCGGGCAGCAGCTCGGAGACCGAGGCATTTGAGAGCCGCTGCGCGTCGGTCTGGAACAGCTCGCAGGCCGCGCCGTTGTGGAACGCCACGCTGCCGTTGCTGCGCACGACCAGGATCGCGTCGCGCATCGACTCGAGGATGCCACGAGTCAGCGCCTCACTGGCCTCGAGCGCCGCCGCCGAGCGCATCTGCTCGAGCTCGACGCTGGCGCGGTTCGAGCTGCTCTGCAGGAGCTCGCGATCGCGCGCCGACGCCGGCAGCGGCCCGTCGTGCATCGCCGACAGCACGCCGAGCAGCCGGCCATCGGCCGCGCGCACGGCCACGCCCACGTAGCCGCGCACGCCGAGCTGCGCCAGCAGCGCAGCGTGCGGATATTTCTTGCCGACCCCATCCGCGACCGTGCAGAAGCCCTCGCTGGCAGTCACCGCGCACGGCGAATCCGAGAGCCGGTAGCGCGCGCCGCGAATCACTCGCTTGCCGTCCCACAGCGCGAGACACTCCGCGTCGTCCTCGCCGCGCAGCATGTCCACGGAGGCGAAGCGCGTGCCCAGCGCCTGAGCCAGCCCGCGCACGAGCGCCGGGAAGAACGCCTCGCCGCTGGCGGACGCCGTCTGTTCGAGCAGCGCGCGCGCACGCTGTTCGCCCTTCGGACCCTTGGGGCTGCGCTGCTTCATCGCGTCTCGCGTCGGACTTATTGGAATTTTCGGCCCGAACGCGAATGTGCTGTATGGCAGCCTGAACGGGTGGGCAGAATCCCATGTGATCCTAAGCCCGCGCGATCATCGGACCGGAGCGTGGGTAGGGTGCCCACGCGACCATCGGACCGGTGCCGGAGGAGGGACTCGAACCCTCACGCCTTTTGGGCACGCGATTTTGAGTCGCGCGTGTCTGCCATTTCACCACTCCGGCAGGAGAGGCAACCGGGTTTAGCTAGCTGAGTAGAATCTTCTTCCAATCCGCGGAGTTGCCAACCGCCCCCGACATCAGCCTACACCTTCGCCTGATCGACCACGAGCGGCCCGCGAGACAACGACGTGACAAACTCGGCCGGCCGACGAAGCGCCGTGACGTTCGACCGATTGCGAACCACGAGTTCGGCAACGCTGCACAGGTGCGCCTCGTCGGGGTCGTAGTAACGGTCCTTCATACCGCGCACACTGTGGCCGAGCAGACGCTCGGCGTCGATCTCGGCCCCACCGGCGAGAAGGATGCGCGTCTTGAAGGTCGGCCGGAGGCTCCGGAGCTTCAGCCCTCGAGGCCCTCGCCACTCGACACCAGCGCCGTCACAGGCTGCGCGCCAGGCCTCGAGGACAGTGCGCCGCGGCTTTCCGTTGCGATGGCAGACGAGATCCGCCTCCGGTTGCCTCAGGTGCCGCGACAAGCGCGCGCAGGTGCGCCCAGAGTTGCGTGTTCAGATAGGCGACGTAGCCGCGTCACATATCGAGCGCCTGGTCGACCCACACGCGGCCGCGCTCCAGGTCGACGTGGTCGACCAGGCCTGCTTTCGAGGGCGGCGTGACGACCGCTTCACTTGCAAGGCGTCACCACCTCGGACCGGATGATCCTGGACGAGCAGTTTCTCGCGGGCTCACCGCGCAGACTTCTCAACGCGTTGTGAAACGCCCGAGCCACTTGCCCCCTTTAGCCAGCGCGGCGCAAAGGGCCTTAGTGGCAACTCAGGGCGCCGAGCACGACGTTCGAACATTGGGGCACGGGTCGATCAGCCAAATGCAGGAGCTACACGTGAGCTCATTACTCTCATTTCCCATAGTATCCTGCGCCTTCAAGGTGAAGTTCCATGCCGTGTTTGTGCAACACTGGAATCTGCAGACGTAGTTGCTCCGTCGGACGACGATGCTCCCACCGCCCGGGTCTCCAAGGCCACCGCTGAAGTGTCGAAACTCTGACGGTGCATGATCGAACCTATCCTCCGTTCCAAGGTAGAGAGAGGCGTCCCCGTCAGGGTCGAGATAGTTGGCTTTGAGGGTGATTCGTGCACCATCTGTCGTGCATGACAGATCACTCAGCGTCGGTGGGAGGTTGCACTTCAGGTTGATCGCACAACGACCCTGCGCGCAGTCCGTATCGTCAACGCAGAATGGACCGCTGCCCAAGTCAGGAGTAGGGCAATCATCACCGGCGCACGTGATGCATGAGCTCGGATTGATCGGTGTTCCGTTAGCCGTGCGATACTCGAAGTGCAGGTGAGGCCCTGTAATACCTCCTGTACTATCTGACACGCCGATCGGTTGACCCTCGCCCACGCGGCTGCCCACGGCAGGGCCGACTGTCTCGTCACCGGCCAAGTGCATGTAGGTCGTGAAATAGGGCAAGAGGGGTGGCTGGGCGTCGTGCTTGATGACGATGGTGTGGCCACCTCCTCTACAGGCGAGGTGCAACTGTGCGCACGTTGGGTCGGTCGCCGTGCAGGGGGTGCAGGCCCCAATATGGTTGGTCACGACTATCCCGGGCGCCGCTGCATGAACCGCTAGCTGATCTCCTAAGAAGTCGGTGCCTTTGTGGCTCGGTGGTCGAAACCCACGGTTCGGGTTCGGGAGGAGGTCGTCTAGGGGAGAGCGTATGTCTGGGCCCAGACATCCCATGTCGCCGTTGCTACTGATGCCTGTCGATGCGCCGGTTGGGCTTTCTTGGGAACGAACGATGGCGACAAGCAGCTGCACCTCGTAGCCAGCGCGATCGCTGAGTCCAACTGAGAAGAGGTCGGGACCGATTGTCACCCGAACTTGATTGACACTCGGATCGTAGGTCGATGGAACTGGCTCAAACCA
>DATJZP010000087.1:0-1748 GCA_035498875.1 Myxococcota bacterium | reverse complement strand
GTCGACGAGCTCAAGATCATGACCTACAGCTTCAGCGGACCGTGGAGCGCGCCCGGGCCGCAGGCGCCGCTCGCCTGGACCCGAGCCGTGATCGACTTCGCCCGCACCGTCGTGCCGGCGCGCAAGATCTACATGGGCCTGCCGTTCTACGGCTTCGACTGGCATGCCGGCGGCGTCACCGCCCTGCAGGCAAGCGACGCCGAGGCGCTCGTGGCGGCGCACCACTTCAAGGTCGACCACAACCGGGCTTCGGGCGAGGCCGACCTGAGTTACACCGACACTGCCGGCGTGACGCACGTGCTGTGGTTCATCGACCCCCACGCCGTGACGACCAAGCTCCACCTGCTCGAGTCGGCCTTCCCCGGCATAGGCGGCGTGGCGATCTGGCAGCTCTACCGCGAGGACCCGGCGTTCTGGCCGGCCATCGACCAGGCGATGAAGCGCTAGCTCGAACGCCGCGGCGCCTGCGGGAACCGCTCGGGTGCAGCGTCAGCCGGAACGCCCCAGCGCCTGCAGGAACCGCTCGAGGGGACCAGCCGGCACGCAGATCTCGCAGTGGTTCGCCGTCTTCACCCGCTGCTCGGCCTCGGCGAGCCAGGCATCGAAGCGTTCGCGGGCCGCGGCGGCCGCGGGCGCGCTGAGAGACTCGAGCTCGCGGCGGGCGCGGGCCACGACGGCGAGGAAGTTCCGGCACGAGGCGCACCGCGGGATGGTGTCGTGCACGTCGGCGAGCGCCCGCGCAAGGTCGGCGACGGCGGTGTCGACGTCGCCGGCCACAGCTACAGGTTGGTCAGGCTGGCCTCGGCGGCGCCGTCGGTCAGGGCGCGCCGCGCCGCCTCGCCGAGCTCGCGATCGTGCTCGTGGGTGGTGGCAAAGACGCGGTAGAGATGGGCCTTGGCCGGCACGAACTCGAGGATGCCGGTGAGCAGCTCCTCTTCGACGCCACCGCTGGCCGGGTCGTAGATGAGCAGGCGCTTGGGGCCGACCATCGGGTTGAGCGGGCGCGGGTCTTGCGAGGCCACGTCGCAGACGAACTCGATGTCGCGCAGCGCGGCCGGCAGGCGCGCCACGATGCGCGCGTGGAACTGCTCGCGCGTCCACTCGCCGGCCCCGGGCGGCAGCGAGACCCGCTCGATCGCCTGCTCGAACACCATGCGGTACTTCACGTCGCGGTGGATGATGCGCTGCCATTCGTCGGCCAGGTGACGTCGCCGGGGCGGCGAGCCGGGATCGTCGCCCCAGCGCTCGACCTCGGTGAACAGCGACCACTCGGTGAGGTGGTGGTAGGCGCGCAGGTCTTCGAGCGGGCTGCGCGGCAGGACGATCGCCATGGTGTCGGTGAAGATCTCGCGCATGTGCAGGTCGATGGCGTGGCCGATGCGATGAAAGTAGACGTTCTCGTACATGTAGAAGCGCGCGTTCAAGAAGGCCCGCAGGGCGTTCAGCGCGCGCTTGTGGAACGTGAGGCCGTCGGGCGAGCAGAAGCTGTAATAGATGAGTCGCGGCACGTCGACTGCCGAGAGCGAGACGCCGCACAGGTAGGCGTCGCGGCGCACGTAGTCCATGTTGTCGGCGGTCACGGCGCCCGAGAGCACGGCATGCAGCAGCTCGACCCAGCGCGGCACCTCGCCGAGGTCGTCGCTCTGGGCGCGGATCAGCCAGGCGACGTGGCGCGGGTCGACGCGCTCGCCGGCAGCGAAGCTGCCGTGCGGCGAGCGCTCGAGGCCGCGCAGCAGGTCGCCCAGCTC
>DATJZP010000086.1:0-3996 GCA_035498875.1 Myxococcota bacterium | reverse complement strand
CGGCCGCGGCCGAGCCCGAGGGCCTCGAGACCGAAGAACGGCGCGACGACGAGGACGGCGACGAGTAGACTCTCTCCCCGGGGGTGAGAGTGCCTTGGCGAAAGCCGAGCAGATACTGCGCGCGATTCCGACCGACCACGAGGCCGAGCGGGCCGTGCTCGGCGCGCTCCTGCTCGACCCCGACGCCTTCTACAAGGTCTCCGACAAGCTCGCGCCCGCGGCCTTCGACCTGCCCCGACACCGCGTGGTGTACGAGGTCATCCGCGACCTCGCCGACAAGCAGCAGGGCATCTCGCTGATCACGCTGCGCAGCGCGCTCGAGGAGCGCGGCATGCTCGAGCAGAGCGGCGGGGTCGCGTTCCTGTCACAGCTCGCCGATGCCGTGCCCACGGCCGCGCACATCGAGCACCACGCCGAGCTGGTGCGCCAGAAGGCCACCGCGCGCGCGCTGATCCGCACCTGCGAGAAGCTCGCGGCGCGCGGCTACGACGGGCTCGAGAGTGTCTCGACCCTGGTCGAGGACGCCGAGCGCGAGGTGCTGGCGATCGCCGAGCACGGCGCGCAGTCCGGCTTCACCTCGATCAAGGACGAGATGCAGTCCACGTTCGAGTACATCGAGCGCGTGCAGTCCGGCCAGATCGTGGGCGTGCGCACCGGCTTCGAGGGCTTCGACCAGCTCACCGGCGGCTTCCGCGGCGGTGAGGTGATCGTGCTGGCGGCGCGGCCCAGCGTGGGCAAGACCGCGCTGGCGCTCAACATGGCGCGCAACCACGCGCTCGACTTCGGCGGCTGCGTCGCGTTCTTCTCGCTCGAGATGACCAAGCGCGAGCTGGCGCTCCGGCTCCTGCTCGGCGAGGCCGAGATCGACAACAACCGCTTCGTGAACGGCGTGCTCTCGGACCGCGACTGGCGGCGACTCACTCACGCCGCCAGCGTGCTCGAGAGCGCGCGCATCTTCTTCGACGACAGCGCCGCGATCTCGGTGAGCGACATCGCGGCCAAGGCGCGGCGCATCGACCGCGAGCAGAAGCTGTCGCTGCTCGTGATCGACTACATCCAGCTCGTGCTGGGCCGGCAGACCCGCGACGGCGGCGAGCGGCGCGAGCAGCAGGTGGCCGACATCTCGCGGTCACTCAAGCTCCTGGCCAAGGACCTCGACATCCCCGTGCTGGCGCTGTCGCAGCTGAACCGCGGACCCGAGAACCGCCCCGACAAGCGCCCGCAGCTCGCCGACCTGCGCGAGTCGGGCGCGATCGAGCAGGACGCGGACCTGGTCATGTTCGTGTACCGCGACGAGGTCTACGATCCCGAGACACCCGACGTGGGCATCGCCGAGCTCATCATCTCGAAGCAGCGCAACGGGCCGATCGGCACGGTGAAGCTGCAGTTCGCGAAGGAGCACGGCCGCTTCCACAACCTGTCGAACCGCGGCGACGCGCCGCCGCCGGAGGCCGGCTTCGAGTCGGGCCGGAGCTTCGGCGGGCTCGGAGATCTGGAGCCGCCGTTCTGAGGCGCGCGCTGGTCCGTCCGCGCGCGCTCCGCCGCGAGCATGCGATCGGCGTGTGCGCGCCCTCGGGACCGATCGAGCACGAGGTGCTCGAGGCCGGTCTGGCCTGGCTGCGCGAGCAGGGTCACCCGGTGGTCGTGGGCAAGAACGTGCGCGCGCGCAGCGGCTATCTCGCCGGCGGCGACACCGAGCGGCTCTCGGACTTCGAGACACTGCTGCGCGACCCGGCGGTGGGCGTGATCCTGTGCGCGCGCGGCGGCTACGGCGTGAGTCGCTACCTGGCGCGGGTCGACGCCGACGAGCTGCGCCGCGCGCGCAAGCTGGTGGTGGGGTACAGCGACACGACTCACTTGCTGACCTACCTGCAGGCGCGGGCCGCCCTGGCCTCGGTGCACGGGCCGATGCTCGAGCGGGGCGACGTCACGGCCGAGGCGCGCGCGCGCGAGTTCGCGCTGTTGCGCGGTGAGCCCGCGGGCCAGGCGCCGCTGGCCGGGCGGCCGGTGCGCGGCGGCGCGGCCGAGGGCCCGCTCGTGGGCGGGAACCTGAAGATGCTGCACTCGAGCGTCGGCACGCCCTGGGAGCCCGACGTCGACGGCGCGATCCTGTTCCTCGAAGAGACTTCCGAGGCGCCCTACGCCATCGACCGCGCGCTCGTGCACCTGCGCGAGGCCGGCTGGCTCGCGCGCGTGCGCGGCGTGGCGATCGGTCAGCTCGTGAACTGCGAGTCCACTCGCTACCCTGGCGCGTCCGCGGGGGAAGCCGTGCGCGAAATTCTGGGGGCCGCCGTGCGCGGCCCGATCGTCGAGGATCTCCCGTTCGGCCATGTCGCGGACAACCGCGCGCTCGGGGTCGGGGTGAGGGCGCGGCTGGACGGCGATCGGGGGGTGCTCACCGGGCTCGAGCCGGTGGTGGAGGTCGACGCGTGAAGCGCGCCGAAGTGAATCGCAGGTTGGGCAAGGTGGAGCGCGCGGTGGAGAAGGCGATCGAGGCGGGGGAGCTGCCCGGCGCCGTGATCCAGGCGCGCCTGGGCGAGGAGCTCGCGTTCGACGGCGTGTACGGCGCCGCGGCGCTCGTGCCCGAGAGACTCGAGGCGCGGCTCGACACGATCTACGACCTGGCCTCGCTCACCAAGGTGATGGCCACGACCGCCGCCACCATGCTGCTCGTGGCCGAGAACCGGCTCGCGCTCGACGCGCCGGTCGCGACCTACCTGCCGCAGTTCGCCGAGCGCGGGAAGGAGAAGATCCACGTCCGGCATCTGCTCACTCACAGCTCGGGACTCCGGCCCTGGCGGGCGTACCACGCCGACCTGGTCGAGCGCGACCGCCGCAAGGGCGAGCACGTCGTGGGCACGGTCGAGGGCAAGCGCGAGATCGTGAACCGCGTGCTGCGCAGCGCGCCGGTGCACGAGCCGGGCGAGGCCTCGGTGTACGGCGACCTGGACTTCATCGCGCTGGGCGCGCTGGTCGAGGCGGTGGCCGGAGAAGAGCTCGACGCTTTCTGCGCGCGTCGCATCTACCAGCCGCTGGGCATGGCCTCGACTCAGTTCAACCGCCTGCCGTTCGCGGGCGAGCGCGCGCGCTACGCCGCCACCGAGCAGTGCAGCTGGCGGGAGCGCGTGCTGTGGGGCGAGGTGCACGACCCGAATGCCTGGGCGATGGGCGGCGTGGCCGGTCACGCCGGTCTGTTCGCGAGCGCGCCCGACGTGCTGCGCTTCGCGCTGGAGATGCTCGCCGCCGACCAGGGCCGCTCGGCGCTGTTCCCGGGCGAGGTCGCGCGCGAGTTCTTCCGGCGCCAGGAGATCGCGCCGCAGAGTGACTGGGCGCTGGGCTGGGACACGCCGACCGAGGGTCAGTCGACCTCGGGCAGTCACTTCTCGAAGCGCTCGATCGGGCACACCGGCTTCACCGGCACGAGTCTCTGGATCGACCTCGAGCACGGCATGATCGTGGTGCTGCTCGCGAACCGCATCCACCTGGTGGCGAAGAAGAGCCGCTTCGAGCTGCGGCCGCTCGTGCACGACCTGATCTGGGAGGCCTTCCTTGCCGCGTAGCCTGCCGCCGATCGAGTCCATCCAGCGCGTGCACTTCGTGGCCGTGTGCGGCACGGCCATGGGCTCGCTCGCCTGCATGCTGGCCGCGCGCGGCTTCCACGTGACCGGCAGCGACACCGACGCCTACCCGCCGATGAGCGACCAGCTGCGCGCCGCGGGCATCGAGGTTCAGAAGGGCTGGAACCCCGACCGGCTGAAGAGTGACGCGCCCGACCTCGTGGTGGTGATCGGCAACGCCGCACGCCCCGACAATCCCGAGGCGCGCGCCGCGATCGACGGCGGGCTGCCCTACGTCTCGTTCTGCGACGCGGTCGAGCACTTCTTCATCCGCGGCAAGCATTCGGTGGTGGTGACCGGCACGCACGGCAAGACCACCACCACGAGCCTGGTCGCGTGGATGCTGACTCACGCGGGCCGCGATCCCTCGGCGCTGATC
>DATJZP010000085.1:0-68361 GCA_035498875.1 Myxococcota bacterium | reverse complement strand
TCGCGCCGGCCTGCGCGAGACAGTCGGGCGTCCTGGGGCCGCTCTGGCCGGGGGGCGATCCTTTCAGCCTGGGCGTGGCGTCGGGCGAGCCGGCGCCCGATGGCTTCGTGCTCTGGACGCGGCTCGCGCCCGATCCGCTGTCGAAGGATCCCGGGTCACCGGGCGGCATGTCCGGCGGCGACCTGGGGCTCGGCTACGAGATCGCGCGCGACGAAGGCATGCGCGACGTGGTGCAGCGCGGCAGCGCCACGGCCGAGGCGGCCTTCGCCCACTCGGTGCATCTCGAGGTGACCGGCCTCGAGCCCGGGCGCCCGTACTGGTACCGCTTCACGAGCGGCGCCGCGCAGAGCCCGATCGGACGCGCGCTCACGGCGCCGGCGCCCGGCGCGCCGCTCGCGAAGCTGCGCTTCGCATGCGCGTCGTGCTCGAACTACGAGGCCGGCTACTTCGCGAGCTACCGGCACCTGGCGGCCGAGAATCCCGACCTGGTCTTGTTCCTCGGCGACTACATCTACGAGTACATCGAGACCAAGCGCCCGACGGTCCGGAAGCACAGCGACGACGTCGAGCCCACCACGCTGCCCGGCTACCGCAACCGCTACGCGCAGTACAGGCTGGACTCCGACCTGCAGAATCTACACGGATCGGTGTCGGCGCTCGTGACCTGGGACGACCACGAGGTGCAGAACGACTACGCCGACCGCTGGTCGCAGGACTTCGACGATCCCGAGCACTTCCTGCAGCGCCGCGCCGCCGCCTACCAGGCCTTCTACGAGCACATGCCGCTGCGGCCGAGTCGGGTCCGGCCGCGCTCCGGCTCACTCGATCTCTACGGCCGCTTCGGCTTCGGCGACCTGCTCGAGTTCTCGGTGCTCGACGGCCGCCAGTACCGCTCGCGCGAGGCCTGCTACGCCAAGCCCGACCACGGCGGCGGGCACGTGGAGACCGACGCGAGCTGCCCCGAGCTGCGCGACCCGCACCGCAACTATCTCGGCCCCGCGCAGGAATCCTGGCTCGCGGCGAGTCTGTCGAAGTCGCGCGCGCGCTGGAACGTGATCGCGCAGGACGTGCTGATGGCGCAGCTGCGCGAGCGCCTGCCCGACGGCAAGATCGGCTTCTGGACCGATGATTGGAACGGCTATCCGGTGAGTCGCCGCAAGCTGCTGCAGACGATCCACGACCAGCGCGTGCAGAATGCCCTGGTGCTGAGCGGTGACATCCATTCGTTCTGGGCGAACGACCTCAAGCTCGACTTCGACGATCCGCGCTCGCCGACGGTGGCTTCCGAGCTGGTGGGCACCTCGATCACCTCGTACGGGCTGCCGTACGACCGCTTCGCCGGCTATCTGGCCGACAACCCGCACGTGCGCTTCTTCGACAGCCGCTGGCGCGGCTACATGGTGAGCGACGTGACGCCCGAGCGCGTGACGACCCGCTTCCAGGCGATCTCGAACCCGCAGGATCCGAACGCCGCGCTCTCGACGCTGGCGACCTTCGTGGTCGAGGACGGCAAGCCGGGGCCGGTGCGGGGCTAGCTCCGACACCTTTTCGCGAGCACTGCATCCAACCACATGATTGCGCGGCGGCAGCGAGTCACTCTCGCGGCTGGCTTGCTTTCGCGCGCGCTGGACCCAGGATTGCGGCATGACTCAACCCGCTCGCACGAGCCTCGTCTCCGATCTCCCGCTGCTCGACGCCTACTCGCGCGCGGTGACCGACGTGGTCGACGCCGTGGCGCCGGCCGTGATTGGCGTGCGCGTCGCGAACGCGCGCGGACCGGCCGGCACGGGCTCGGGCTTCCTGATCACGCCCGACGGCTACGCGCTCTCGAACGATCACGTGGTGTCGGCCGGGCACGAGCTCGAGGCCGCGCTGCCCGACGGCCGCGTGCTGAAGGCCGCGCTCGTCGGGCGCGATCCCGCGACCGATCTGGCGCTGGTCCAGGTCGAAGGCCACGCGCTGCCGTTCGCGCGGCTCGAGGCCGAGCGCCTGCCGCGCGCGGGCCAGCTCGCGGTCGCGATCGGCAACCCGCTGGGCTTCGAGTCCACGGTCACTGCGGGGATCGTGAGCGCGACCGGCCGCTCCTTGCGCGCCACCTCCGGCCGCCTGATCGACAGCGTCATCCAGCACACCGCGCCGCTGAACCCCGGCAACTCGGGCGGTCCGCTGCTCGACTCCACGGGCGCCGTGATCGGCGTGAACACGGCGATCATCGCCTACGCCCAGGGCATCGGCTTCGCGATTCCGGCGACCACCGCCGACCGCGTCGTGACTCAGCTCTTGCGCCACGGTCACGTGCGGCGCGCGCGGCTCGGCCTGGCCGGCCGCACCCGGCCGCTCGACCCGCGCATGGCGCGCATGCTCGGCCTGGCCCGGCCGTCGGCGGTCGAGATCTTCTCGGTGGTCGAACGCAGCCCGGCCGCACGCGCGGGCCTGCGCGTGGGTGACTGGCTGCTCTCGCTCGAGGGCCAGGCCACTCCGTCGGTCGACGCGCTCTCGGCGCTGCTCACCGAGAATCAGATCGGCAGCGCGCTCAAGGTCGACCTGCTGCGCGGGCGCGAGCGGATGACGCTGTTCGTGACTCCCGAGGAAGATTCATCTTGAGAGCCCGATGGCTAGCGATTCACCGATCCCATGATCGCCGCCGGATAGCGCTCGCCGGCGGCCGCGCCGCGCGGCGCGACCGCATCGAGCTGCTTCAGGTCCGATGCGCTCAGCGTGACGTCTGTCGCCGCCGCGTTCTCCTCCAGATACTTGCGGCGCTTCGTGCCGGGGATCGACACCACGTCGTCGCCCTGCGCCTGCACCCAGGCCAGCGCGAGCTGGCCGGCGCTGCAGCCCTTCTGCTTCGCCAGTGACTCGACGCGCTTCACCAGCTCGAGGTTCTTGGCGAAGTTCTCGCCCTGGAAGCGCGGCGAGTGGCGCCGGTAGTCGTCGGGCGCGAGGTCCTCGAAGCGCTTGAGCTGGCCGGTGAGGAAGCCGCGCCCCAGCGGGCTGTAGGCCACGAAGCCGATGCCGAGCGCGCGGCAGGTGGCGAGGATCCCGTCCTCGGGGTCGCGGCTCCAGAGTGAGTACTCGGTCTGCAGCGCGCTGATCGGGTGGACCTTCGAGGCGCGCCGGAGTGTCTCGCTGCCGGCCTCGGACAGGCCGAGATACCGCACCTTGCCCTGCTTCACGAGCTCGGCCATCGCGCCCATGGTGTCCTCGATCGGCACGCTCGGGTCGACGCGGTGCTGGTAGTAGAGGTCGATGTGGTCGGTGGCGAGGCGGCGCAAGCTGCCCTCGCACGACTCACGCACGTACTCGGGCCTGCCGCTGATGCCGCGAACGACCGGGTTCTTGGGGTCGCGTACGATCCCGAACTTGGTGGCCAGAACCGCCTGCTGGCGCTTGCCCTTCAGGGCCTTCGCGAGCAGCTCCTCGTTCTTGTAAGGCCCGTACATGTCCGCCGTGTCGAGGAAATCGATGCCGAGCTCGAGCGCGCGGTGGATCGTGGCGATCGACTCGGCCTCGTCGCTGGCACCGTAGAACTCCGACATGCCCATACAGCCCAGGCCTTCCGCGGAGACGGTGAGTCCGGAGTGGCCGAGCTTGCGCTTCTGCATGGGGTCTTCCTCTCGTTTGCGGGTTGCAACTTCGCCCGAGCGGACAGGCTACACTCTGCGGACCAATCGCTGCCGGCCGGCGAAGGCCATGGAGGATCTCATGCAAGACCATCTGAATTTCTACATCGACGGGGCGTGGGTCCCGCCGGTCAAACCTGCGACCCGCGACGTCATCAATCCCGCGACCGAGAAGCCGATCGCGCGGATCTCGATGGGCAGCGCGGCCGACGTGGACAAGGCCGTGGCTGCGGCGCGCCGCGCCTTCGAGACTTACTCACGCACCACGCGCGAGCAGCGCATCGCGCTGTTGCAGAAGATCGTGGCGACCTATCAGTCGAAGTACGACGAGATGGCCAAGACCATCTCCAGCGAGATGGGCGCGCCGATCTGGCTGTCGAAGGCCGCGCAGGCCGCGATGTTCGTCGCCCACTTCACCCAGGCGATCGAGGTGCTCAAGACCTTCGAGTTCGAAGAGAAGCGCGGCAAGACGCAGATCATCCGCGAGCCCGTCGGTGTCTGCGGCCTGATCACTCCCTGGAACTGGCCGATCAACCAGATCGCCTGCAAGATCGCTCCGGCGCTGGCCGCCGGCTGCACGATCGTGCTGAAGCCGACCGAGGTCGCGCCGCTGAACGCGATCCTCTTGACTCAGATCCTGCACGAGGCGGGCGTGCCCAAGGGCGTGTTCAACCTGGTGAACGGTGACGGCCCGGGCGTCGGCGTGGCAATGTCGTCGCATCCCGGCATCGACATGATGTCGTTCACGGGCTCGACCCGCGCCGGTATCTCGGTCGCGCAGCACGCGGCCGCGACCGTCAAGCGAGTCACTCAGGAGCTCGGCGGCAAGTCGGCGAACATCATCCTCGACGACGCCGACTTCAAGAGCGCGGTCGCGGGCGGCGTGCAGAACTGCTTCATGAACAGCGGTCAGTCGTGCAATGCGCCGACCCGCATGCTCGTGCCGCAGTCGCGCCACGCCGAGGCGGTGGCGATCGCCAAGGCCGCGGCCGAAGGCGTGAGGGTCGGTGATCCGTTCGTCGAAGGGAACCTGCTCGGCCCGGTGGTGAGCAAGGTCCAGTTCGACAAGATCCAGGGCCTGATCCAGAAGGGCATCGACGAGGGTGCCACGCTGGTGACCGGCGGTGTGGGTCGCCCCGAGGGCCTGAAGGAAGGCTACTACGTGAAGCCGACCGTGTTCGCGAACGTGAAGAACAACATGACCATCGCGCGCGAGGAGATCTTCGGGCCCGTGCTGTCGATCCTCCCCTACCACGACGAGGAAGAGGCGATCGCGATCGCGAACGACACGCCGTACGGCCTGTCGGGCTACGTGTCGTCGGGCAGCCTCGACCACGCCAAGAAGGTCGCGTCGCGGCTGCGCACCGGGAACGTGCACCTGAACGGAGCCCAGCTCTCGTTCGACGCGCCGTTCGGCGGCTACAAGCAGTCCGGCAACGGCCGCGAGTGGGGCGTGAACGGCTTCGAGGAGTTCCTCGAGACCAAGGCCGTGTTCGGCTTCTCGGAGAGCTGAGCCCGTCAGCGTTGGAAGACGGCGGCCGGTCGCACCTGCGGCCGGCCGCTTCGTTTTCGAGGAGTGAGTCGCGTGCTCGAGCTGCGAGAGAAGCCCGGAGCCTTCGCAGTCACTCACGTGCTCGGCGTGCGGCCGGACGCCGGACCGGAGACCGCGGGCGAGCTGCGCGCGTTGCTCGCGCGCAAGGCCGTGCTGCGGCTCGCGCTGGAGCGCAAGCTCACGGACGAGGAGCTGCAGGCGGTGGCCCGGCTGTTCGGTCCGATCAAGGATCCGGTCGGACACACCAAGGACGGCGGCACGCTGCACTACGCCCCGATGCGGCAGGTGATCGACTCCGGCTTCGTCTTGACCGACGAGGAGCGGAAGAAGCGCGGCGACACGGCCACCGGCGGCCTCGACGACCAGCGCCCGGGGCTGTTCGAGACCTTCCACGTCGACGACACCTATACCGAGGAGCCCGCCGGCGCGACCGTCTTGCACGCGCGCGAGCTGCCCCCGAGCGGCGGCGGGCCGACCTGCTTCATCGACATGCGTGCGGCGCTCGAGCTCCTACCCGGTGCCACGCGACGCGAGATCGACGGCCTGCGCGTGCGCTATGCGCACAACAACGAGGACGCGTTTCCGCCGCGCCGGGCGGCGCGCGGGCCGAACGACGCGCTCGTCGAGGTGACTCACCCGCTCGTGCGCACGCATCCCGTGGCGGGGACGCGCTCGCTGTTCCTCGACCTCGACCGCGCCAAGTCCGTGGAAGGGATGCCCGTGTCCGAAGGCCGGGCGCTCTTGCGCAAGCTGCAGGAGCACGCCGAGACGCGTGCGCCCGGCTGCGAGCACGACTGGAGCCCGCACGACGTCCTGATCTGGGACAACGTCTCCGTGCAGCACAAGGCCGGCGGCAACTTCAAGCTGGGCGAGCCGCGCCGCTTCTGGCGCTACATGATCGCAGGCTCGCGCCCGGTCTGAGTCATGCCCGTCCTCACCTACCGCTCCGAGCTCGCGGCCCCGCCGGAGCGCGTGTGGGCATGGATCGTGTCGGCCGCGGGCATCCGCCGCGAGCTGCGGCCGCTCGTGAAGATGACCATGCCCCGCGGGCTGCGGAATCTGGACGACGTGAACGTCGAGCTGGGGAAGCCGCTGTTCCGCAGCTGGCTGCTCCTGTTCGGGCTGCTGCCGTTCGATTTTTCCGATCTGACCCTGTTGCGCCTCGACCCGGGCCGGGGCTTTCTCGAGGAGTCACCGATGATGTCGATGAGGCGCTGGCGCCACGAGCGCTGGCTCGAGCCCACGGGAGCGGGCACCGTGCTCACCGACAGACTCACATTCGAGCCGCGTTTCGCCGGCCCGCTCGTGACTGGCTTCGTGCGCGTGCTGTTCGCCCACCGGCACCGGGTGCTGCGCCGGAGTCTCGGCTAGGGAGCGGCGGGTCCCCAGTGCTCTTCGAGTGACCCGCGCGCGCCGGGGTGGAAGAACAGCACGGTCCAAGCCCAGCCGATCCACTCGCCGATCACGTCCTTGGCGCCGGCGCTGGTGCGCCACCAGGCCTCGGGGTCGTACTCGCCGGGCCGGACCGCGATCATGCCCACGCGCGTGCCGTCGCCGAACGCGAGCTGGTACACGCGCCACGAGCGCCGGCAGTGCGCGCCCACGGAGACCACGTCGAGTGAGTCGGCGCGCAGGCCGGACTTCGCCAGGAAGTCCCGCAGCGTGACCGCGTTCAGGAACGAGCGGTCCTGCGCGGAAGCAGGCGCGGGCACCGCCACGACCCGCTCGGCCGGCAGGCCCTGCGCCACGAGATAGTTGCGCGCGCGCTCGGCGTAGGAGGGCGCGCTCGGCGTCTCGAACTCCGAGATCGGCCCGCCGGTGGTGAACACGTGTTCGAAGCTGCCGGCGCGGTACACGGCCAGCGCCTGGTCGAGCTGTTCGTTCGGCATCCAGCCCTCGATCACGAGCAGGCGCGCCTCGACCGGCCGAGTCACCGCCAGGAACGAATACGCCGAGCGCACGGCCACGACGGCAGCGATCGCCAGCACGAGCAGCAGCACCGCCCAGCCGAGCAGAGTCGGGACGAGGACCTGCCGCCGGCGAAGCAGGATCAGCCGCGCCACTCAGGCGTTCACGGAGGGGTGCAGGTGGTCTCGCAATTCGTTCCCCAGCCCTGGCAGAACGTGATGGTCGAAGCAAGGAGACCCGCGTACTCCGCGCGCCGGGCCTGGTCATCGCTCCCAGCGCCCCCGAGACAAGCCTTGCGATTGGGGTTGCTCGCCGGATACGTAGTCACGCAGTTCTGCTTGGCATAAGACTCGGTGTCGCTCGAGAGCGCGCGCCAGCAGGCGGCCGCGACCTTTGCGTACTGCTCGCAGTCCTTCTCCGCCTTGCGGCAAGTCGCCGGGCAATTCTTGGCCTGGATGTACAGGGCTGTCGGGTCCCGCATGTCTGCGAGCATGGAATCGATCTCGCGACAGACGGGATCGGCAAATGGCGACGGCACCTCGGTGATGGCCGCGCCTGCAGCCGAGGCCAGGATCAGGACGAAGAACGCCGCGTAGAGCATTCGAACGTGAATCAACCCGAGTTCCTCCTCGGGCGCGCATTCTACAGGGAACGCGCCGGGGGAAGGCTCAGGGACCCGAGAGACCGATCGGCACGCCGCCGGGCGCGCGCACGAGTGCGATCGTGACTCCTTCCATCACGCGCTCGGGCGGCGCGATCGACTGCGCGCCCGCGCGCAGCGCCGCGGCGTAGGCTTCGTGGGCGTCGGCCACGTGAACGAAGGGCGTGCTGCCCGGCAGCTCACCGGCGCCCGTGGCTCGGATCCCGCCGCCGCCCTGCTCGGAGTACGCGTACAGGTGATACTCGCCCGCTGGTGTCTGCATGCCGGGTCGGAAGCGCCAACCGAAGACCTCGGCGCACCAGGTCCGGGTCGCCTGCGGGTCGTGACTCGCCAGCTCGGTGTGGGTGATCCAGCCGTAGAGGCCGCGGGTGGGCACGTGCTTCGTGCTGCGCTTGCGCGCGGCCTTCTTTGCGACTCGGCGCGTCTTCTTCTTGGCCATGACGGAGCCTAGGGGCAACCCGCGGCGCAGAGCTGGCCCCAGATCTGACACTGCGTGATGTCGGTCGCTTGCTGCATGTCCAGCTGGTTGCGGCTCTGCAGGCCATTGCTGCCGGCTTGCACGAGGCAGGCTTTCTTCTCCGGTCCGGTCAGAGTCATGTTGCAGCTCAGCTTCTCGTAGGCGACCTCGTCCTGGATGTTGTCCTTCCGGCAGCTCACGGCGAGCTTCACGTAGCGCTCGCACTGCTTCTCGGCCCGGCGACATACCGCCGGACACTTGTCGCCCGCGTTCACGTACAGACCCGCGGCTGCCGAGAGGTCCGCGAGCGGATCGTCCGGCGAAGCACAGGGCGGGGCCAGGAACGGGTCGGGAATCGCCGGCTTGGCGGCTGCGACCTGCGGCAGCAGGGCCGCACACGAGATCGCGAGCATGACCGTCCACAGGGGTTTCATGGGGGCCTCCTCGTGAGTGGCCCCATTCTGTCACGTTTTCGCGCGCGCGAGTCTCTCGAACAGCGTCTGGGCCAGCGCGCCGTGCGCGCGGTCGCGGCGGCGCAGCACGAACAGCTCCATGGCGTCGGAGTCGAAGTCGGGGATGCGCAGCGCCACGAGCTCGCCCGCGGCGAGTGAGTCGGCGACCACGTGCTCGGGCAAGCCCCCCCAACCCATGCCCGCCAGGATCACTTCGCGCTTGGCCGCCAAGTCGTCGACGCTCCAGCGCAGCGCGCCGTCCAGGACGTTCAGTGAGGGCGCGTCGCTGCCGGCCGCGCTGTCGCGGAGGACGATCTGTGTGTGCGACTGGAGCAGGGAGCGGGGGATGGCACCCCGATGCCTCGCCAGCGCATGGCCGGCGCGCGCGACCGGGATGACGCGCACCCGACCATAGGGCCGCGACTCGAGCCGGGCTCCATGCACGCCGAGCTTGGTGGCGATCGCGACGTCCGCCCGCTCGTCGCGCAGCGCGTCGATCGCGCCCGAGAGTCTCTCGGTCGCGAGCTCGAGGCGCGCCGTCGGATAGCGCTCGCGCAGCTCGCGCAGCACCCGCACCACGGGGGCCAACGGGGTCACCGCCTCGATCGCCAGCCGGACGATCGGCTCGACCTCGCCGGCGAGCGCGGCGCCGAAGCTGCGCAGCGCGTCGGTCTGCTCGAGCACCGACACGGCGCGCTCGTAGAAGCGCCGGCCCTGCTCGGTGAGTCGCGCGCGATAGGCGCTGCGGTCGAAGAGCGTGACTCCCAGCTGCGCTTCCAGGTTCTTCACCAGCTTGCTCACGGCCGGCTGCGACTTGTGGAGCCGGGCCGATGCGGCCGAGAACGCCCCGCCGTCGACCACGCTCACGAACGCGACGAGCTGATCGTAGGTCATAACTGATTGTTATCGGATCGATGCATAAATACCAATTTCTAGTTCTGCTCCGCCCGCCTAGCCTCCCACCACACCACAGGAGGAACCCATGTCCCAGCACATCGATCGCGTCATCGTCACCGGAGCGGGCAGCGGCATCGGCTTCGATCTGGCCGCCCGCTTCCTGGCCGAGGGCTCGCGGCTCGTCATCAACGGCCGCGACCGCACCAAGCTCGAACGGGCCGAGCGGAAGCTCGGGGGCGGGGAGCGCGTGGTCGCGGTCCCGGGCCCGATCGGCGAGCCCGCCACGGCCCGCGCCATCGCCCGCGCCGCCGAGAGTCACTTCGGCGGCGCCGACGTGCTGGTGAACAACGCCGGCATCTTCGGCATGAAGCCGTTCCTGGAGAGCAGCGAAGCCGACCTCGAGCGCTTCTTCGAGACCAACGTGAAGGGGACCTTTCTGGTGACTCAGGCGGTCGTCCCGCTCATGATCAAGGGCGGGGGCGGGTCCATCATCAACGTCGGCACGGTGCTCGTGCATCATGGGCTGACCGGCCTGCCCGTGTCGGCGGCGATGTGCAGCAAGGGCGGGGTGCACGCCCTCACGGTCTCGCTCGCGGTGGAGCTCGCGCCGCACCACATCCGCGTCAACACGCTCGCGCCCGGCATCATCCGCACGCCGCTGATCGAAGGCGATCCGGACGCGCTGGCGTCGATCCACCCGCTCGGGCGCATCGGCGAGGTGCGAGACACCAGCGATGCCGCGCTGTTCCTGGCCCGCGCCGACTTCGTGACCGGCACCACGCTCGACGTGGACGGCGGCTACACCCACGGCCGCTAGCGTCGAGATGACAAAGGACCAATCCCCGTCTCTGCAACCCCGCGCGCCGCTCGCGGCTCCAACGGGCGATGAACGACGAGAGCCTGCGAAGCGACGGACGAAGTAGCGGCTTGGAGAGCCGCGTGCACAGCCTGCTCACGAGCCCGGTCGCGCTCGTCTCGCCGACCCTTGCGCTGCTCGGACTCACGCTGTCCGCGCTGTTCTTGATCCCGCTGCGGCGCGCCGCGGTGACGCGCGCCGAGCTGGCCGGGCCGAGCCCGATCCTGCTCTACCTGCTGTGTCTCGGTCTCTTCGTGTTCGTGTGGCTTTTGAGCGCAGACTAGGGCGGACAGGCCGACTGACACTCTGCGCCCCACGACTGACAGCCCTGGACCGCGGTCGCGAGGTGGTCCTTCTCCAAGGCGCGCGCCGACTGGAAGAAGCCGGCGAAGTTCCGCAGACAGTCGGTGCGCACCGGGCCACGCGGCTGCAAGAGACAGCTCTGGCGCTGATAGGTGTCGAAGTCGCCGAGCGCGCTCAGCCTGCACGAGGTCGCGAGCTTGGCATACTGCTCGCAGTCGCGCTCCGCCCTGCGGCACTCCGCCGGGCAGTTCGCGGCCATGACGTAGAGCCCGTTCGGATCCTCGAGCTCGCCGAGCACGTCCTGCGGATCCCGGCACGGCAGCTCGCTGAAGGGCGGCCCGATCGTCCCGCCGGCGCGGGCAAGCGGGGCTCCCGCGGCCAAGACGATCGCGAGCAGGGCGATTCCACGGAGTAACATCCGGAGCGAGTCAGAGGGGGTCGTCATGCCGGTGCGCTGGTGTCTCTGCGTGGTCACGCTGTTCCTCTCGTTCGCGGCGCTCGAGTCTCGTGCCGCGGGCTTCGGGCCCCCGTTCCCCGACCTCACCGTATGTGGCGACGTCGGCGTGGTGCTCAAGATGGCCGATCGGCACGTGTTCGAGAGCTCGCCCAAGTGTTTCGCACTGTGCAAGACCGCGGGGACCAAGTGTGAAGCTCTGGTGAAGAAGGTCCTGTCGTGTCAGAGCTCGGCAGCGTCCATCAACGCGCAGTTCGGCGTCAAGAGCTGCAGCGAGGTGGTGATCGCGCAGAACCGAGTCCACGGCCCGGGTTACTGCGAGGGCTGGGAAAACAGCTGTGAGAACGCCTGTCGCGGCTTCTAGCGGCTCTGCTAGCGCGGCTGCGCCGCCGGGCCCGCGATCGCCATCGCCTTCTGGTACGCCGGTCGTGACTCGATCCGCTTCACGTAGGCCTTGGTGTTGGGCATGTCGTCGAGGCTCCAGCCACCGAACAGTGCGAGCTCGGTCAGGTTGAACGTGACCATGATGTCGGCGCAGCTGAACTCGGGTCCGGCCAGATAAGGCACCGTGCCGAGCCGCTGCTCCAGGTGCCGGAAGTAGCCGCCCTTGCGGCGCTCGATGAAGCCGTTGATGCGCGGCGCATCGGGGTCGGTCCGGCCCGTCGCCGCCAGCTTCGCGAAGAAGATGCCCTGGATGTTGTTGTTGAAGTGCATCCAGTAGAGGTAGTCGTAGTAGTTCGACTGACTCGGGCCGACCGTCAGCCTGCCCTTGGCGTACTTGTGGCAGATGTACTCGAGGATGACCGCGGACTCGGACAGGACGCGACCGTCGTCCTCGATCACCGGCGCGGTCGAGGCCGGGTGAAGCTTGAAGTACTCGGGCGGCATCAGCCCGTCTGCGCCTCGGTTGTACCACTTGAGCTCGTAGGGCAGGCCGAGCTCCTCCATCAGCCAGACGATGCGGTCCGACTGAGACACTCCCAGGTGGTGGATCGTGATCATGGCGCTCCTCGTCCTCCTACCCACGCTCCGCCGGCCGCAGCTTCCACTGGATCGGGGCGCGCTTGATGCCGCCGACGAACGAGGAGCGCACGCGCTCTTCCTTGCCCGTGCGCTCGAACGACTCGAGCCGCGCGCGGATCTGATCGAACACCGTGCGCAGCTCGAGCCGCGCCAGGTGCGCGCCCAGACACACGTGCTCGCCGCGGCCGAAGCCCACGTGGTCGTTCGGGTCGCGGTCGATGCGGAAGCGGAACGGCTCGTCGAAGATCTCTTCGTCGCGGTTCGCGGAGCCGTAGAACAGGCAGAGTGACTCGCCCTTGGGGATGCGCACCCCGCGCAGCGTGAAGTCGCGGGTGGTCTCGCGCGTGAACTGGATCACCGGCGTGGTCCAGCGCACGATCTCCTCGACCGCCGAATCGACCAGCCCCGGGTTCGCCACCAGCCGCCGCCACTCGTCGCGGTTGTCGTAGAACGCGAGCATGCCGCCGGTCATGGCGTTGCGCGTGGTCTCGTTGCCCGCGACCACCAGCAACAGGTAGTAGGAGAGGAGATCGAACGCCTCGAGCAGCTTGCCCTCGACCTTGCCGGTCGCCACCACCGACACGATGTCGTCCTGTGGCCGCTTGCGGCGCTCCTCCGACAGCGCGCTGAAGTACTTGAACAGCTCCGTGCGCGCGCTCATGATCGTTTCTTCAGTGGTGCGGCCCTGCTGGAACTCGGGATCCTCGGGGGCGATCGTCTCGTTGGTCCACTTGAACAGGAGCCTCCAGTCGTCGCCGGGAACGCCGAGCATCTCGGCGATCACCGCGATCGTGATCGGCGCGGCCACGTCCTGCACGAAGTCACAGGCGCCGCGCTCGCCGGCTTGGTCGAGGATCTGGCGGGTGATCCGCTCCACCTTGGGCTGCCACTGCTGCACCATGCGGGGCGTGAACTGCTTGGCAGTCACTGCGCGGTACCAGCGGTGCTCGGGCGGATCGAGCGTGAGCAGGTGTTTCAGCTTCACCTGGTCGGGCGGGATCTCGCGCGTGAACACCGCCAGCCGCGGCTCGATGATGAAGTCGGTCGGGTTCTTGCCGATCTCGACGATGTCGGCGTGCTTCACGATCGCGTAGAAGGGATCGAACGCCTCGCCCGTGAAGCGGTGCACCGGCGCGTGCTTGCGCAGGTAGGTCCACTCGGCGTGGGGATAGCCGTTCTGCTCGTAGTGAGCGGGAGAGATCACGTCGAGCTTTTCGAGTGACAGACCCTCGAGGCTGGGGGCGGCGGAAGTCATCGGGTTCCTCCGCACGGAAGCATACTCCGACTGGCCCGGGCCTTTCCGGACGGTCGGACGGTCGCGGCGTAAGATGCGAGCGTGAATCCGAACGGCCCCGCGGTCCACCTGGTCGACGCCACCTACGAGCTGTTCCGCGCGTTCTTCGCGGTGCCGCCGAGCCTCGCGCCCGACGGCCGCGAGGTGGGCGCCGTGCGCGGCGTGCTTTCGACCTTGCTGGCACTGCTGCAGAACGAAGGCGCCACGCACGTGGCGTGCGCAACGGACCAGGTGATCCGCTCGTTCCGGAACGAGCTGTACGCGGGCTACAAGACCGAGGAGGGCGTCGATGCGGTACTGCTCGCGCAGTTTCCGCTGGTCGAGGAGGCCATGACCGCGCTCGGGCTGGTGGTCTGGCCGATGGTCGAGTTCGAGGCCGACGATGCGCTAGCGACCGGCGCGGCGCGCTACGCGCCCGAGGCGCGGCAGGTGTTCGTGGCCACGCCCGACAAGGACCTCGCGCAGTGCGTGCGCGGCCGCGAGGTGGTCATGCTCGACCGCCGCCGCAAGCAGACGCTCGACGAGGACGCCGTGCGCGCGAAGTACGGAGTCTCGCCGCGCTCGATCCCCGACTGGCTCGCGCTGGTCGGTGACTCGGCCGACGGCTATCCCGGTCTGCCGGGCTGGGGCGAGCGCTCGGCCGCGGCCCTGCTCGAGAAGTACGGCACGATCGAAGCCATCCCCGCGCAGGCGGCGAGCTGGAGCGTGAAGGTGCGCGGCGCCGACCGGCTCGCGGCCACGCTGGCCGAGCGGCGCGACGAGGCGCTGTTGTACAAACGGCTGGCCACGCTGCGCACGGACGTGCCGCTGCGCGAGTCACTGGCCGAGCTCGAGTGGCACGGCGCGCGCAAGGACTTGCGCGACTTCTGCGGGCGGATCGGCTTTGCGGACTTCCCGCAGCGTGTGAGACGCTGGCGCTAGCGCCAGGGGAGGACGGCCATGAGCGAGCGCACGATCCAGGCGAACGGCATCGAGATCTGGTGCGAGGACTTCGGCAGCCCGCGCGATCCCGCGCTCTTGCTGGTGATGGGTGCGGGCGGCCAGGCGCTGCTCTGGCCCGACGACTTCTGCCGCTCGCTGGCGGCCGGCGGCAGGCACGTGATCCGCTACGACAACCGCGACACGGGCCAGTCGACCTGCGTCGACTTCGCGGCGGCGCCCTACACGCTCGCCGACATGGCGCAGGACGCCGTCGGCGTGCTCGACGCCTTCGGCATCGCGCGCGCGCACGTGGCCGGGGCCTCGATGGGCGGCATGATCGGCCAGACACTCGCGATCGAGCACGGGCCGCGGCTCCACTCTCTCACGTCGATCATGTCGTCGCCGGCGGGCGCGGGCATCCTGCGCGCGATCCTGGGTGGCGGCGAGAGCGCGCTGCCCGGGCCCGCGCCGCGCGTGCTCGAAGCGATGCAGGCCACGCTGCTCCGTCCACCGCGCACGCCCGCCGAGCGCATCGAGGCCTCGGTGCGCATGTGGCGCGCGCTGGCCGGCAGCGCCGAGCCGTTCGACGAGCCGGCGGTGCGCGCGCGCGAGTCACTCATGCTGGCGCGCGCCCGGAACCCGGATGCCGCGCAGAATCACCAGCTCGCGATCGGCTCCTCGCCCGACCGCGGCCAGCTCTTGCGCCAGGTGCGCGTGCCCACGCTCGTGATTCACGGGACCGACGACCCGATCCTGCCGCTGCCGCATGGCCGCGCGACCGCCGACGCGATTCCCGGTGCGCGCTGGCTCGTGATCGAGGGCATGGGGCACGACTTCCCGGCGTCCGCGCAGAAGGAGATCGTGCGCGCGATCCTCGAACACACCGCGACTCACTGATGCGCGAGTCTCTCGCCGCGGCCGGCCATCCGCATGGCCTGCAGCAGCCAGCGGAACGCGCGGCAAAAGTCGCGCGTCCGCGGCGTCGATGTCTTCGGTCGTGCCGGATTCGCGCGAGCGCAGGATCGTCGAGGGCATCTCCTCCGTCTGGAGCACCGGCAAGCTCCACGGCGAGGGCTGGATCCAGAATCTCTCGCGCGAGGGCCTGTTCGTGCGCAGCGAGCGGCTGCCCGAGCCGGGCGACCCGATCGCGCTCGTCTGTTACTTCGAGCGCGAGAAGCTCGAGCTGCGCGGCGAGGTGCGCTGGACGAGCCCGGTCGCGGGGGGCACCGGTCTGCCGCGCGGCTTCGGTGTCCACCTGCCGCTGCCCGGCCGCGCGTTCCTCGAGCTCTACCGGCGGCTGCTCGAGCCGCAGTGACTCGCGCGGCGGGTCAGGACGGCGCGCGCTCGATCTGGAACACCACCTGGTCCGGCGTGGGTCGCTCGCTGGTCACCACCACCGAGCTCTGCTTCAGCACCGCCCGCCACATGTATTCGACGAAGCCCTCGGTGGCGGTGCGGAAGTCCTCGGGGAACTCACGGGCCTGGCTCACCACGATCCGGTCCGGTCCGCGGCCGTGACCCGACTGATACGACCAGCTCGCGAAGTTGTAGAAGACCGCGGCCAGACTGACGAGCACGCCTCCCGCCTCCGGACCCCAGTCCTCGGTCGAGCGATCGAACTGGCGGTAGAGCTCCAAGCGGTGCAGGTCGCGCGCCGAGCGCGAGCCCTCGGAGCGCAGGAACTCGCTGCGCGTGCCAGCGCTGCGGAAGCTGACCAGCACCCCCAGCACGCGCTCGCAGGTGTCGAGCGGCACCCAGCTCGACGCGGCGAGCTGCTTGGACAGATACGAATGATCCTCGGGCCGCAGCCGCTCCTCGAGATCGCTCGCGGTGACACGCCCGTCGTCGAGCCAGCGCGCCAGCTCGTCGGAGAGTGTCTGGAAGACGGTGGCCTTGATCGAAGGAACGGGCGCCATGACCGATCGAGTGGATCGGCAGGGCGCGCCCCGCGCCTGAGCTAGGGATCCAGGCGCAGCTGCCCCACCAGCTCGCGCAGCTCGTTCTGCGAGCGAACGGCGAGCTTGCGGCTGATCGACTTCACGTGGTTGCGCACGGTGTTCTCCGAGATACCGAGCTCGCGCGCGATCGTGGCCGTGCGCCGGCCGGATTGGAGGTTCTGCACGACCTCCCACTCGCGCCGCGACAGCTTGCGCAGGTGGTCGCGCGCCGTGTCGGACTTCTTCGGCTCGAGCGTCCCGAGGATGTCCGCCCAGTCGACGGAGATGCCGCGCACGTTCATCTCGATCCCGCGCACGCTGTTGCGGATCGTGGCTTCGGCCTCGATCACGCGACCGGCGAAGTCGGCGAGTAAGTCGATCAGCGCGCGCTTGTCGTCGGAGAAGTCGTCGGGTGACTTCGACACCATGGTCACGACCGCCGGCACTGAGTCACCGGCCAGGACCGGCACGAGATAGGCGGAGCCGACCGGCAGGCTGGAGCGCTCCAGCACCCAGCACTTCCGCGCCTCGCACTCGGGGTCGTAGGCGGCCCGGCGGGTGTCGGCCACGCAGCCGATCAGCCCGCCTTCCTGACCCACGGGAAACACCAGGCTCTCGCGCACGCGATCGACCAGCTCGGTCTCGACCCCGAACCAGCTCGAGATCGCGTAGGCCGAGGTCACGGGATCCTGCTTGTAGATCGCTCCCGAAAGCGTTGGATCCGCGCCCAAGGCGTCCTGCAGGAAGCGCAGCGTCGCGCTCCCATCGGCCGCGCTCGGCGCCGGGTCCGTTCTGCTGCTGATCATGCGCATTCCCCCCGCGAAGAGCCCATCAGCATTTACGAAATTACACGACCCGAACTTGAAAAGTCTAAGGCCCGCCTCAGCTTCGGCTGCAGGTGGTCCGGACGGTCAGCAGTTGTAGCGATTTAACGCCAGCCGGGAGCCCGTTCTGACAGAATACCGGCTCGGATGTGGAAGCCGTTCCAGATCGCGATCCTGTTGTTTCTGCTCGTGGTTCCGTGTGTCGCGCGGGCCGACGGCACGCCCTATCTGCTGAAGGACATCAACCCCACACTGAGTCCCAACGGGTCGAGCCCGACCGAGCTCACTCGGATTGATAACACGCTGTTTTTCATTTCCGTGCCGTTCTCCGAGAACGAGCTGTGGAAGAGCGACGGCACGGTGAACGGCACGATCCTGGTGAAGAAGCTGGGAGTGTCTGGCGCGGGCAACGCGCAGTCGCTCGCGATGCTGTCCTCGAACAAGCTCCTGTTCACCGCCGCCGACGCGCTCCACGGACGCGAACTCTGGACGAGCGACGGCACGGCGGCCGGCACCGCGCGATTGGGTGACTTCAACCCGGGCCTCGCGGACTCGGTGCAGGGGCGCTTCGCGGTCATCACCGGCATCGCCTACTACGTGGGAATCGACGCCAGCGGCGGGCGCGAGCTGTGGCGCAGCGACGGCAGCGTGGCCGGGACCTACCGGCTGAAGGACATCAACCCGGGCCCGAGTGACTCGCTGCCGAGCGGGTTGACCTTCCTGAATGGCTTGCTCTTCTTCGCGGCCGACGACGGCGCGCACGGCATCGAGCTGTGGCGCAGCGACGGCACCGCCGCGGGCACCTTCATGTTGAAGGACATCAATCCCAGCGGCAGCTCCGTGCCGCTGTTCCAGCCCATGGTCGCCGGCAACGCGCTCTTCTTCGCGGCCACGGACGGAACATCGGGCACCGAGCTGTGGAAGACCGACGGGACTTCCGCGGGCACCGTTCGCGTGAGTGACATCGCGCCCGGCTCGGCCTCGTCGCTTCCCACGAGCCTCGCCGTGCTCGGCAACACGCTGTATTTCTCCGCGAACGACGGCACTCATGGAGCCGAGCTGTGGAAGAGCGACGGCAGCGCGGCGGGCACGGTGCTGGTGTCGGACATCGCCCCGGGCGCGACGGGCTCCACGCCCGCGGTGCTCAGGACCTTGGGCGGCATGCTCTTCTTCACTGCCTCGACCACCGACATGGGTCGTGAACTGTACAAGAGCGACGGCACGGGCCCGGGCACGGTGCTGGTGAAGGACATCTTCGCGGGCGCGAGCAGCGGCATCGGCGCGGCCTCGGGACTCACCGTGATCAACAACCGGCTCTTCTTCGCGGCGACCGAGGGCACCGCCGGCACCGAGCCGTGGACGAGCGACGGCACGAGCGACGGCACGGTGAGACTCGCCGACGTATTTGCGGGCCCGGTCTCGTCGACGCCGGCTGCCTTCACCGAGCTGAACGGCGTCGCGTACTTCGCGGCCACCGACGAGGCGATCGGCCGTGAGCTGTGGAAGAGCGACGGTACCCCTGGCGGCACGACGCTGCTGCGGGACCTGACGATCGGCAGCGCGGACTCGGTCTTCGCCACGCCGATCGGGTCACTCAATACCACCGCCTTCATCTCGGCCAGCGACGGCGTGAACGGAACCGAGCTGTGGAAGAGCGACGGCACCGCGGGCGGCACGGCGCTGGTGAAGGACATCCGCAGCGGGGCGAGCGGCTCGAACCCGACCACCTTCATGACTGCGAACAACCTGGTGTTCTTCCAGGCCGACGACGGCGTGAACGGGGCAGAGCTGTGGAAGAGCGACGGCACAGCGGCGGGAACCGCGCTGGTTCGGAACATCGCCTCGGGCGCCACCGCTTCGAACGCGATGCCGATCGGCGTGCTCGGAAGCACGCTGCTCTTCACCGCGAACGACGGCACGGGCAACGGCTCGACGCTCTGGAAGAGCAACGGCACGAGCGGCGGCACGAGTCAGATCAACACCGTGGTTCCGTTCAGCTCAGGCGTGGTGCAGGGCGGCTTCTTCTACTTCCTCGGCGCCGATCAGAACAACGGCGGCGAGCTGTGGCGCACCGACGGCTCGAACGCGTCGCTGATCGTCGACCTGAATCCCGGCACGGGCATCGGCTTCGCGAGGGGCGGATCGCTCGCCTCGGTGAACGGCAAGCTCTTGTTCGCGGGTGACAACGGGGAGACCGGCGTCGAGCTCTACACCAGCGACGGCACCGCGAACGGCACGGTGCTGGTGGCCGACATCAACGAGGCGGGCGAGAGCTCGTCCCCGCAGAACTTCGCGGTCGCGAACAACGTGCTGTATTTCAACGCCGACGACGGCAACTCGGGGCCCGAGCTGTGGAAGAGCGACGGCACCACCGCCGGCACGGTGCAGGTGCTGGACATCCAGCCGGGTCTGACCGGCAGCGCTCCCAGCCAGCTCATGGCGCTGGGCAGCAAGGTGTTCTTCCGCGCGAACGACGGCGTGAACGGCACCGAGCTCTGGGTGAGCGACGGGACTGCGGCCGGCACGACCCTGGTGCGCGACTTCATGCCCGGTCCGGCCAGCTCCTCGCCGCAGCTGCTCAAGGTGGCGAACGGCGTGCTGTATTTCGCGGTGAACGACGGAGTCACGGGCTCCGAGCTGTGGAAGACCGACGGCACCGCCGCGGGCACGGTCCAGGTGCGCGACATCGTGCCCGGGATCGGCTCGTCATCGCCGACGCTCATGAGTCAGGTCGGCACCAACCTGTTCTTCGCCGCCTCGACCGAGCTGCAAGGGCTCGAGCCGTGGGTTCTGCCCGCGACCCAGCCGCCGGACAGCGACGGCGACGGAGTCAGTGACCCGGCCGAGGCCGGTCTCGGCACCAATCCGAACAATCCCGACAGCGACGGTGACGGGCTCTCCGACGGTGTCGAGATCAACACCACCCACACCAACCCGCTGCTCGCCGACACCGATCACGACGGAGTCACCGACGGTGCAGAGGTGGCGGCCGGCAGCGACCCGCTCGAGCCCACGTCGCTGCCAGCCCCGCCACTGCCGATCCCGGCGCTGCCGGCCGTGCCTCGTGTGCTGCTGGCGGGGGTGTTGCTCGCGAGCGCGCTGGCGTCGCGGCGGCCCGAGCGCGCGAGCTAGCGCGCGCTGCGCCGCAGCTCGGCCAGGACTTCCTCGGTGTGCTCGCCGATCCCGGGCGCCTTGGCGCGCGGAGTCACGTCGGCGGCGCTGAAACGCACCGGCGAGGCCACGCTCTTCTGCACGCCGCCCTTGCCGTCCGGCACCTCGACGAACGCGCCGGCGGCGATCGCCTGCGGGTCCTCGGTCACTTCGGCCGCGGTGTTCACCGGCGCCCACCACAGGTCGGCGGCGTCGAAGCGCGGGATCCAGTCCGCGAGCGAGCGCTTGGCGAACTGCTCGTCGAGGATCGCGATCAGCTCGCGGCCGTTCGCGGCGCGCGCGGGCGGAGTCGCGAAGCGCGGGTCCGACACGAGTGAGTCGAGCTCGAGCGCCCGACACAGCCGCGGCCAGTGCCGCTCGGCCTCGACGCCGAGCAGCCACACCCAGCGCCCGTCGCCCGAGCGGAACGAGGTGATGGTGGGCGAGGGCAGGGACTCGCGCTTGCCCAGCGGCAGCACGCCGCCGAAGGCGAGCTGCTGCGCGAGGTCGAAGCCGATCGTGTAGATGCCGCTGCGCAGGAGACAGGCGTCGACGAGCTGGCCCTTGCCCGTCTTCTCGCGCGCGAGCAGCGCCGCCAGCACGCCCGCGAGACAGTGCGCCGCGGTGGTGTGGTCGCCGAAGCCGGCGCGCGAGCCGATCGGCTCCTCGCCCGCCGAAGTCAGCACCATGGCCACGCCCGAGCGCGACCAGAACGCGCCGATGTCGTAGGCCGCGCGGCCGGCGTCGGGTCCCTCCTGGCCGTAGCCGGTCACGTGACCGTAGACCAGCCGCGGGTTCTCGGCCGCGAGTGACTCGTAGTCGAACCCCAGCCGCGCCAGCGCGTCGCTGCGGTAATTGGTGATGAACACGTCGGCGCCGAGCACGAGCGCCCGCGCCGCCGCGCGCTGCTCCGGGTCGCTGAGGTCGAGCGCCACCGAGCGCTTGCCGCGGTTGTCCAGATCGAAGCCCGGGCACGAGGGCAGCTCGACGCCCGCGAGCGCGCGGTAGAACTGCCGCATCGGATCGCCGCGCGGCGGCTCGATCTTCACCACGTCGGCACCCCAGTCGGCCAGGATCCCGGCGGCGGCCGGCCCGGCGACCCAGAAGCCCATCTCCACCACGCGCAGGCCCTGAAGCAGCATCACCGTGCCTCCTTGCTCGCGCCTAGTCTGGCACGAATCGGGTAGGGTGTTTCGATGCCGGACGTCTTGGAGCGGCCCGCCATCCACATCACGCGTTGGGGTCAGTCGGGCCCGCGCGTGATCCTGGTGCACGGCGGCGCGCAGGGCGCCGGGCAGGGCGGCGAGCGCAGCTTTGCGCGCCAGCAGGCGCTCGCCGAGCGCGGCTGGCGGGTGGTCGTTCCGGATCGCCCCGGTCATGGCAAGAGCCCCGACCCGGGCCGGCCCGACGACAGCGAGCTCGACGGCGTGTGGGTCGCCGACCTGCTCGAGGACGGCGCGCACCTGGTGGGTCACTCGTTCGGGGGCGCGGTCGCGCTGGCCGCGGCGGCGAAGCGGCCCGCGGCCGTGCGCTCACTCACGCTGATCGAGCCCGCCATGCACCGCATCGCCACGAGTGACCCGCGCGTGCGCCGCTGGCTGCTCCGGATCGTCGGCGCGCAGCTGTTCTCGTTCTCGCCCGTCACGCGCGCGAAGCGCTTCCTGCGCCTCGTAGGTATCCCGGCCGAGATGTCGAACCTGGACGATGCCGTGCTCGCGCGCCTGGGCCGCGGTCTGCGCCGCGCGCGCATTCCCGACGGCGAGACACTCGAGCGGGAGCTCGCCACCACCCGGCGCGCCGGCGTGCCGCTGCTGGTGGTGAGCGGCGGCTGGAGCCCCGCCTTCGAAGCCAGCGCCGACGTGGTCGCAGAGAAGGGCGGGGGCAAGCACGTCGTGGTGCGCTCGGAGCACCACTTCCCACAGCTGGTCTCGGACGAATTCAACCAGCTATTGGCCGCGTTCATGATCGAGAGCGACGCGGGGCGCAGTCAAAATCGCGAGGCCTCGGCCGTCATGGAGTCGAGCGCGACGTCGCGCTCGCAACCGTGAAGGAGATCCCATGCGCTACATGCTGATGTTCTACCTGGCTCCCGAGGAGTTCACGCGCCGCAGCGATCCCAAGCTGTACCAGGCGTTCTGGGCCGCGTTCAGCCCGTACATGAAGGCCTTGAACGACGCGGGCGTGGTGGTGTCGGGGGCCGGCCTCGAGCCGCCGGCCGATGCCACGACCGTGCGCACGCGCGACGGCAAGCGCGTGGTGCAGGATGGCCCGTTCGCCGAGACCAAGGAGCAGCTCGGCGGCTACTTCGTGATCGACGTGCCCAGCCTCGACGTCGCCCTGGAGTGGGCCGCGCGCTACCCGGCGGGGCCGAACGGCGGCTGTGAGGTGCGTCCGGTCCTGCCGCCGCCCGCATGAGTGACTCCCAGGGCGCGCGCCGCGCCGTCGAGCGCGCGGCGCGCGATTCCCGCGGGCGACTGCTGGTGTTCCTGGCGGCGCGCACGCGCGACCTGGCTGCCGCAGAGGACGCCCTGGCGGACGCGTTCGCTTCGGCGCTCGCGAGCTGGCCGGAGCGCGGCGTGCCCGCGAAGCCGGAAGCCTGGCTGCTGGTGGCGGCGCGCCGGCGGCTCCAAGACCGGGAGCGACACCAGAAAGTGTCGGCTGCGGCGCAGACCGAGCTGCTGTGCGCGGCCGAGGAGGCGCAGGCGCTGGCCACGAGTGAGTCGAGCTTTCCCGACGAGCGGCTGAAGCTGCTGTTCGTGTGCGCGCATCCCGCGATCGCCGCGAACGCGCGCACGCCGCTCATGCTGCAGGTGGTGCTCGGCATCGACGCCGCGCGCATCGCGTCGGCGTTCCTGATGAAGCCGGCTGCGGTCGGCGCGCGGCTCGCGCGCGCGAAGGCGAAGATCCGCAACGCGGGCATCCCGTACGCCGTGCCCGAGTCACCGGAGCTCGCGCCGCGCCTCGACGCCGTGCTCGAGGCCATCTATGCCGCGTACGGAACCGGCTGGGATGACGTGGCGGGCGGCGACGCGCGCACGCGCGGGCTGGCGCGCGAGGCGCTCGAGCTCGGGCGCCTGTTGGTGGTCCTGCAGCCCGACGAGCCCGAAGCGCTGGGGCTGCTGTCGCTCATGCTATACTGCGAGTCACGCCGCGCGGCCCGGCGCAGCGCGAACGGATCGTACGTTCCGCTCTCGGAGCAGGATGTGGCGTGCTGGGACGACGCGGCGATCGCCGAGGCCGAGTCACTTCTGCACGCGGCCGCCGCGCTGGGCCGCCACGAGCGCTTCCAGCTCGAAGCCGCGATCCAGTCCGTGCACGCGCAGCGCAAGCGCACCGGGGAGACCGACTGGGAGGCCGTGGCGCTGCTCTATGCGGGCCTGCTGCGCCTGGCGCCTACGATCGGCGGGAGAGTCAGCCAGGCAGCGGCACTCGGCGAGGCACGGGGACCCGCTGCCGGCTGGTCGGCCTTGGCGGCAATTCACGCCGAAGACGTCGTGACCTACCAGCCGTATTGGGCGCTGCGGGCACATCTCCTCGGCAGGCTCGGGCGCTCCAGCGAGGCAGAAACCGCCTTTCAACGCGCGATCGGCCTGTGCGAAGATCCGGCGGTGCGCGCGTTTCTCGGCGAGCGCGCGGCGTGTCTGGGTGGGCGCGCGAGCCGACTTGGCGAGTAAGACCGAGCGAGTGGAGCGGATGATGAAGCGTTGGACGGGCGTACTCTGGCTCGCGGTCTGTCTGGTCGTGGCCGGCAGGGCCGAGGGATTCACCTACAGCACGCAGACGAACACGATCTTCGACGCGACCTCACTCACGGACGCTTGCTCGCAGACCAACGACAACGGGGCCTCGAGCTGCGGGGCCGGTGACTCGGCGTTCCACACTCACTACGTCGATGGCTTTGCCACGGCCCTGGCCAGCGTCAGCAACGGCCAGCTCCATGCGCACGCCGACGTTCAGGCCGTGCTGATCAACGACCTCTACAGTTCGACACCCACCCGCTTCTTCGACGAGAGTTCCGCTGCGATCGTGAGTTGGGGCGACAGGATCGTGTTCACCAACCCGAGTCAGTATGCGGCGAGCCCGTTCGGCTACGTCGACATTACGCTGACCGTCGAAGGCTTGCGCTCGGGCGCCGGCGCCGGCGGCTACGCCACCCTGGACATCCCCTTCGCCGCCTCCTCGCTCCACGGCGGCTGCAGTGTCTCGACAGTGCCAGGGAGCTGCACCGGCGGCGGCTACGTCAGCTTCGCAGGTGGCGCGAGCTTCTCCATCCTGCTCGTGGCGAACGCGGACGCGGTGTTCGACACCGATCTTCCGCACGACGCCAGCGGCGTGATCCCGCACGGTACCACGGTGACTTCGATCGCCGACTACGGCGACACCGCGTTCATCCAAGCGATCTCGTTCCGCGATGCGAGCGGCAACCCGATCTCGCTCGACTACACCTCGGAGTCGGGGGCGACCTACCCCGCACAGGCACCGGAGCCCGGGGCGCTGGCGATGACTGCCTTGATCGTCTCCGGCGCAGCCGCTGCACGCCGGCTGCTGCACTGAGCGAGCTCGCTGCCTGAAACCGCCATCGGCGCCGCGCTAGGATGGTGCGCATGACGACGATCACCGGCGACGACCTGATCGAGCCCCAGCACTACGCGACCCGTGGCTACCCGCACGAGCTCTGGACGCGCCTGCGCCGCGAGGATCCGGTGCACTGGTGCGAGTCGGCCGAGATCGTGCCGTACTGGGCGATCACGAAGCACGCCGACATCTGCGAGATCTCGAAGCAGCCCGACGTGTTCCAGAGCGGGAACGGGATCGTGCCGGCCACGAAGGAGGTCGCGGAGCGGCTCGCGCGCGGCGAGCGCGGGCCGTTCGACATGATGCAGACCATCATCACCATGGACCCGCCCAAGCACCGCAAGGTGCGCAAGGTGGCGAGCCCGTGGTTCACCTCGCAGGCCCTGGCGCGGGTCGACGGCGTGGTGAACGCGAGCGCGCGCCGGCTGGTCGATCACCTGTACGAGTCACAACGGAACGGCGAGGGCACCTGTGACTTCGTGACCGACGTCGCGGTACCGCACCCGTTGCACATCCTGTCCTCGATCCTGGGCATCGCCGAGGCCGACGAGCCCAAGGTGCTGCGACTCACGCAGCAGCTCTTCGCCGCCGACGACCCCGAGTTCAAGCGCACCGAGGAGAATCCCGAGGAGGCGTTCCGCGCGCTCGGGATCGAGTTCCTGACCTTCTTCGGCAAGATCATCGCCGAGAAGCGTGCCCACCCCGACGGCAACCTGGCCAGCGTCTTGGCCAATGCCGAGCTCGACGGCGCGCGCATGGGCGACATCGAGACACTCGGCTACTACCTGATCACCTTCACCGCCGGCCACGACACCACGCGCAACAGCATGGCGGGCGGCATGCTCGCGCTGGTGCAGAACCCGGCCGAGCGCGCCAAGCTGCGCGCCGCCCCGCAGGAGCGCGTGGCCGATGCGGTCGAGGAGATCGTGCGCTGGACGACGCCGGTGAACTACATGATGCGCACGGCGGCGAGTGACTACGAGCTGCGCGGCACGAAGATCCGCGCGGGCGAGCGCGTGCTCCTGTTCTACGCCTCGGCGAACCGCGATGAGGAGGTGTTCGACGAGCCATTCCGCTTCAAGATCGATCGCCACCCCAACCCGCACCTGGGCTTCGGCATCGGCGAGCACTTCTGTCTCGGCTCGCACCTGGCGCGCCGGTCACAGCGCGCGCTGTTCAGCGAGCTGATCGGCCGGCTCGACGACGTGGAGCTCTTGGGCGAGCCCGAGAAGCTGGCCGCGAGCTTCGTCGCGGGCGTGAAGCACCTGCGGCTCCGCTATCGGTTGAGCCCGCACAAAGACTAGACTCTCGCGCTTGTCGTCGCGCTTCTCACTCCTGCGTGAGCCGAATTTCGCGCGCGTGTTCGCGGCGCGCCTGATCTCTGCCTTCGGCACGCCGATGGGGCCGGTAGCCTTGCCGTTCGCCGTGCTGGAGGACCTGCACGGGACGGCGCGCGACGTGGGCCTGGTGATCGCCGCGGCCTCGGCGGCACAGGTGACTTTCCTGTTGCTCGGCGGGGCGCTCGCGGACCGCGGCTCGCGGCGCGGCCAGATGGTGATCGCCGATCTCGCCGCCGCCGGGGCGCAGGGGACGATCGCCGTGTTGCTCGCCCTGCAGCTGGCGTCGGTGCCCTCGCTCATCCTGCTCGAGCTCGTGATCGGAACCGCGCTGGCGCTGCAACATCCGGCCGCGGTCGGGCTGGTGCCGCTGGTGGTCGAGCGCGAAGCGCTCCAGCCCGCGAACGCGCTGCTGGCGATCGCGCAGAGCACCGCGATGGGCCTCGGCGCGGCCGTGGCAGGGCTCGTCGCCGCGCAGTTCGGCGCGCGCGTCGCGCTGGCGATCGACGCGCTCACTTTTCTCGTCAGCGCGCTCCTGGTCTCGGGCGTGCGCGAGCGCGCGCAGGCGCGCGGCGCGCCGAGCGAGTCACTCTGGGCCGAGCTGCGCGACGGCTGGCGCGAGTTCACGAGTCACCGCTGGCTGTGGACGATCGTCTTGCAGTTCACGGTCATGCTGGTGGGCTGGTTTGGCGCTTACGGCGTAGTGGGCCCGGTGGTCGCGAAGCGCGCGCTCGGCGGCGCGGCGGCGTGGGGCGTGATCGCCGCCGCGAACGGCTTCGGGAACATCGCCGGCGGGCTCGTGATTCTGCGCGTCCACTTCGCGCGCCCCATGCTCGTCGCGACACTCTGCTGCTTCTCGTTCGCACTGCTGCCGCTCGCGCTGATCCAGCCCTTGCCCGTGCCCTGGATCGCCGCCGCCGCGTTCAGCGCCGGCTTCACGGGAGAGATCTTCGGCGTGCTCTGGTACACGGCGCTCCACACCCACGTCGACGCGGCGGCGCTGTCGCGCGTCTCGGCGTACGACGCGGTCGGCTCGATCGCGCTCGTGCCGTTGGGCGAGGTGGCTGCGGGCTTCGCGCTCGATGCCTACGGGCCCGCGGTGACGCTGCTCGCGGCCTGCGCGGCGATCGTCGTGCCGACCGCGGCGGTGCTGCTCGTCCCCGAGGTGCGCGGGCTGCGCGCCGAAGCGCAGGTCACTTCGACTCAGCTCGCATCGTGACCAGGGCGTCCTCGAACTCGCGCGTCGTGAGCTCTTGGGAGAAGGCGGCGAGAAACATCTTGCCGAACTCGTAGAGCACCTGGGGCGTGCCCACGCGCAGGCGCTTGGACTGCAGCGCGAGCAGGAACTGCTCGGGAGTGAGCGCGCTGAGATCGGAGTCAGGCCTGCGCTCGGGGTCCCCGGCGAAGTGCCGGAACAGCACGCAGGCGAAGAACAGCCGGGTGAGCTGGCGTGCCCCGACCAGTCGCGCGCGCGTGACCCGATCCGGGGCGCGTCCGAGCCAGCTCTCCAGCACGATCTCCTGAAGCCCGGACGACCAGGCCAGCTCATGGGTCACCACGGCCACGTCGACCAGCGGGTCGTTCTGGTAGGCGGTCTCCCAGTCGACGAGCCAGAGGCGAGTGCCGTCGAACAGGATGTTGCGAGGGTTCGGGTCGTTGTGACTCGAGACGAGCGCCGCGGTGTCCCAGCCGAACGCATCGCGCACGCGCTCGAAGCCGGCGCGATGGGGCTCGAGCAGGCCGGGCGCGAAGACGCGCGAAGCGCTGATGAAGTGCAGCAGACGGCCCGTGACCTCGGGGTAGCTGATCTCCGGTGCCGGGAAGCGGGTGCCGTCCTGAAGCCGGCGGATCAGCTCCCCGAGCGCGCGCACCAGCGCCCCGACTCCGCCCGGATATGACCCCAGCGGCTGCTGAGTCACGAAGTCCATCAGCGCCACGCCCTGCGCCGCGTCCATGAAGTGGAGCGCCGGCGCGATGCCCGCGTCGGCCGCCGCCTGCATGCACGCATAGTGATTCGGGTTCTGCCGCGCGTTCAGGCCGGCCTCGATGCGCAGCAAGAGCGGCCGATCACGCGTCTCCACGCGATAGGCGAGGGCACCCGACGCGCCACCCGACACCGCCTGCAGATCGGTGACTCTTCCCGGGCCGAGCACTTGCTCGAGCACGGACCGGGCGGTGGCGCGCTGGGGCTCGGGGACCCGGTCGAAGGCCGCGTCGGACATCCTGGGCTCCGGAAGGGTGCGCGAGCGTAGCCGAAGTCTTCGCCAGAGTCACTCGTGGGCGAGCTCTTCGCGGGCCAGCCGGAACGTGCCGCGCTCGATCAGCCGCACGGCCTCTTCGACGGCCGCGCGCGACGCTTCGCCGCGCAGCCAGAGCGTGGCCGCATCCATGGCCAGGCCGTGCAGGAGGCGCACGTACAGGCGCAGCGTGGCAGGGGGCGCGGCGATGCCTGCGGCTTGGAGCGCGCCGGCGAGCAAATCGAGCTGGCGCTTGCGCGTGCGCTCGCGGGCGCGCTGCAGGTCGGGGAGGTCCGCTGCGTACTCGGCCAGCGTGCGTATGTACGCACCCCGCTCGCCGACACAGTCGAGATAGGAGGACAGAGCGCCCGCCATCTGCGCCTCGGGATCGCCGCCCCGTGCCAGCGCGGCTTCGGTGCGCCGAGCGAGATCGAGCGTGTAGTCCTCGTAAAGCTCGGCCAGGAAGTGGGCGCGGTCGCGGAAGTGCCGGTAGAAGATCGGCCGACTGACTCCGGCGCGCGCGACCACGGCCTCGATCGTGACCGCCGCCGGTCCGGCCTCACGCAGCAGCGCCCAGCCGGCCTGGCACAGGCTGGCGCGGCGCAGCGGGGCGGCGCGGCGAACGGCGGGTCGGCGAGGGACCTTGCTGGCACTTCGCTTCATCTTGTCTTTCGATGTTACAATAGTGTAACATCGGACTCGTGCCCAGGCTCCCCCTGCTGCTCGCACTGACTCTGGTCTCTGCATGCGCCCTTCACGGGTCCGCCCTCGCGCAGTCCTGTACGCCGTTCGGTGACGCGCCGGCGAAGCTCATCGACAGCAGCGCGCCGCGCTGCCCGGGCGGCAGCGTGCTCGGACCCTGGGCCGATCCCGATGGAACGCCGCGCTGGGCCTGTCTGTGGACGCCGCGCGCGCCGTCGGACACGCCGCGCCCGCTACTCGTGTACGTGCATCCGTCCCTGGCCACCGCCGACAGCGCGCAGTCGGGCACCAATCTCTTGTCGTTCATCGACGGCTCGGCGCTGGCCGCGCCGGGCGGACCGGCGGGCTTCATCCTGCTGGCGCCGACGGGACGCGACACGACTCACCACTATCCCGCGCCCGACGCCCAGGGAACCGGCTGGGACCATTGGTATCGGCAGTTCAACCCGGCGGGCGACGTGACCGTGAACGGCGTGAGCTACCGCGAGAACGTCGACGCCGCGACGCTCGATCACTTCATCGACGCCGAGGTCGCCACCGGCGCGGTCGACACTCAGCGCATCTTCCTCACGGGCTGGTCGAACGGCACCTCGATGTCGTACGAGTACGCGCTGAACCGTCCGAACGTCGCGGCGATCGCCGTCTACTCGGGCGCCAGTCCCTACCAGCGCATGAGTGACCCGTGCCCGCAGACTCCGGTGACCGACGCGCCGGTGAGCAACGCCCAGGTCCGGGTCTTCGATCCGCGCGTACCGACCTACCAGGTGCACAACAACTGCGACGGTGGCGGCATGTGCCCCAACGTGCTGCGGCTCGACGGCGAGCTCCGCGCATTCGGCGCCGTGGCGCAGGGGCAGATCATCAACGCGTCTCAGAGGGCCGTGAATCGCTGCCTCGCAAGCTGCGGCCGCGATCCCGACGGCTCGGCTCTGAATCCGCTCGCGCTGACCCTGGGTCTGCGCAATCACATCCGCTGGCCCGACGAGTGGACCGACGACATGCTCGCGTTCCTGCAGAAGCATCCGCTCGGGCACTAGGCGCGCCGTCCCAGCAAGTCAGGCCGAGGTCGTGCGAAGATAGGCGCATGCCGCCAGCACAGAGCCAGGTCTTCGACAACCGAGTCACACGCATGCTCGGGATCGAGATTCCGATCGTCCAGGCGCCCATGGGCTGGATCGCGCGCTCGCAGCTCGCGTCCGCGGTCTCGAACGCGGGCGGGCTGGGGATCATCGAGACCTCGTCGGGCGAGCTCGACGCGATCCGCGAAGAGATCCGCAAGATGCGCACGCTGACCCAGAAGCCCTTCGGCGTGAACATCGCGCAGGCGTTCGTGCGCGACCCGAACATCGTGAAGTTCGTGGTCGAGCAGGGCGTCAAGTTCGTGACCACCTCCGCGGGCAGCCCCGAGCGCTACACCAAGGAGCTGAAGGCCGGAGGACTCACCGTGTTTCACGTCGTGCCGAGCTTGAAGGCCGCGCTGAAGGCGGTCGAGGCGGGCGTCGACGGGCTGATCGTCGAAGGCGGCGAGGGCGGCGGCTTCAAGAACCCGCGCGAGGTGGCCACGATGGTGCTCCTGCCGCTGGTGCGCTCGCGCGTCGGCGTGCCGATCATCGCGGCCGGCGGCCTGGTGGACGGCGCGACCATGGCCGCGGCCTTCGCGCTGGGCGCCGAGGGCATCCAGCTCGGCACGCGCATGGTGTCTTCCGCCGAGTCACCCGTGCACCAGAACTGGAAGGACGCGATCGTGCGCGCCGAGGAGACCGACACGGTCTTCCTGAACCGCTTCCACTCGCCGGCGTTGCGCGCGCTGCGCACCGAGCGCAGCACGAAGCTCGAGAAGGAGCTCGAGAAGAACGTCTTCGGCGACTTCGGCTCGGCCAAGGACCTCTACTTCGGCGGCGACATGGAGGCCGCGATCGCACTCACCGGCCAGGTCTGCGGCCGGATCGACGCCGTGAAGCCGGTACGCCAGATCGTGGAAGAGATCCGCAAGGAGTTCTTCGAGGTCGTCGAGTCACTGCACCGGAGCTACGGGAACGAGCGGGCTTAGCGCAGCCGGTAGCGGATCGGCACGCGCTTGGGGGCGCCCACGAACGTGGCGGCCGTGTACTCCGAAGGCCCGGTCAGCTCGATCGATTCGAGCCGCGGTAAGAGCGTCCGGAAGAACGTGGCCAGCTCGAGCCGGGCCAGGTTCGCGCCCAGGCAGAAGTGGACGCCGGTGCCGAAGGCCAGGTGACTCGACGCGTTGCGGCGTCCGATGTCGAACTCGAACGGCTCGTCGAACACCTCTTCGTCGCGGTTCGCCGAGAGATACGACATGAGCAGCGCGTCGCCCTTGGCGATGCGCTTGCCGCGCAGCTCGTAGTCTTCCTGGGCGTAGCGCATGAAGTGGCGCACGGGAGTGACCCAGCGGATCATCTCCTCGACGGCGTTGTCGATGCGCGCCGGGTCGCGGCGCAGCTCGCGCAGCTGGTCGGGGTGCCGGATCAAGGCCTCGAGCCCGCCCGCCAGGGTGCTCGAGGTGGTATCGTGGCCGGCCGTGGCCACGATGATGTAGTAGCCCAGTGTCTCGAGATCGGGCAGCGGCGCGCCGTCGATCTTGCCGTTGGCGATCACCGAGGCGAGATCGTCGCTCGGACGCGCGCGCCGTTCCGCGGTCATGCGCTGGAAGTAGCCGACCAGCTCCATCATCACGGCCATGCGCTTCTCGGGATCGGCGCCCACGCCGAAGTCCGCGTCGTCCACGCCGAACAGCTTCTGCGTGAGCTCGAGCATGTTCAGCTCGTCGGACTGGGGCACGCCGAGCACGCTCATGATCACCTGCAGCGGGTAGAAGCGCGCCACGTCGAGCGCGAAGTCACACACGCCGCCGAGCTCCGCCATCCGGTCGACGTACTTCCGGGCGAGCTGCTCGACGCGCGGCGCGAGCGTGCGCTTGAGCTCACCGGGCTTGAACCAGTCGTTGGTCAGGTTGCGGTAGGCGCGGTGCTGGGCGCCGTCCATGTGGATCAGCGTCTTGAACGGGATCTGCTGTCCGGAGTTGCCGGGCCGCAGCGCGCTCATCGCGAGCACCGACTCCATCGTGTTCAGGAAGCGCTCGGGCTGGCGCTCGATCTCGATCACGTCGGCGTGCTTCGTGACCGCCCAGAACGGATCGAACTCCGGCACCTGGATGCGCGGGACGGGATCCTCGCGCCGCAGCCGCGCGGCCACGCGGTGCCAGTGCTCGGGGTGGGTGTAGGCATCGGGGTCGGTGAAGATCGTGACCGGTTCCATCGCGGGTATTCTAGGGCCTCGATGAAGTGGGCATCGCCCGCATACGACGGCGATCTACGTGCAGATCGGAAGCGCCTGGGCCAGGCTCTGACACCGGGCCGAGTCACCAGCGCGAAGCGTGCCCGCGGACGTCCACGTGCAGGAACGGACCGTGCGCGTCCGTCGCCTCGTAGGCACCCGCGCCGCCGACCGTCCAGTCCTCCGCGGGGGCGCGGTCGAGCGCGTCGGCGATCGCGAAGAGCGTCTCGGCGTCGCGCTTGTCGACGACGCCGTCGTGGTTCAGGTCGTCCATCTTGCCGTCGCGAGGTGACTCGTCCACGTACACGTCCGCCGCCCCGCCCCAGAGATGGCGTGAGTATGCGGTCGAGTTGCCGAGCGCCCGGTTGTAGGCGGGCGTGCGGTAGCCGCTCATCACGACCAGGCCGCGCGCTGCGATGTCGTGGGCGTGCAGCGCAGCGAGCAGCGCCTCGAGCTTGGCCGGCAGGCGCGGATCGAGCACCAGATACTTGGGGAAGTCGCCGCCCTCCTTGCACGAGAAGTCAGCGAGCTGGAAGTGCGCCGAGACGGGCGTCGCCTGGTTCGCTGCGGTGACTTCGATGAATCCCGGCGGCGGCTCGACGCGCGCTCCCTGAACCTCCGTGGGGGGCGGATAGCGCCCGATCTCGTAGCCGTTCAGACGGCCGTCGCGGATGCGCGCCCGCGGGACCAGCACGAACACCGTGAGCGCGATCTCGTCCGCCGCCGCGGCGCTGGTGACTCGCAGCCGCGCGAGGCTTCCGGGCTTCGCCGGCGCGCGATAGGCCCAGGCGCCGGGCTCCGTTCGCGAGAGCCCCGGCGCGCCAGTCACCGAGATCGCGAGCGCCGTGCCATCGCGGCCGTGCGCCGAGATCCGGAGCGTCTGCCGCGGCAGCAGCGCGTCGAAGGCGACCCGCAGCCGCGACGAGACGCCGCCGTGCGCGAGCGCGAAGCTCGCGCGAGCGTCGGTCTTCTCCCAGAGCACCGCGTCGCCTGCGGCGAAGCGCGGTGCCGCCGCGCACAGCGCCACCGCGAGAGACAGCCAGATGAGTGACCGCGCTTGCATCTCGGTTGCGCCTAGTGAACCGTGTGCCTCCGCGATCCGCCAGGGAGGCGCATGGTCCGCTCCGCTCTCGTGCTCTTGCTGGGGCTGCTCGTCCAGGCGAGCGCCGCGGCGCAGTCCGCGCCGCCCGAGCCCGAGGGGATGCGCGAGCGGATCGAGCAGCTGCGCGCGGATCCAGACACTCCGGTCGAAGGCGTGAAGCTCGCCGCGGCAGGATTCGTCGCGCAGCTCTACGAGCGCCACGGGTTCGCGCTCGAGTGGACGTCCGAGGCGGCGGGCCAGCTCGCGCAGGCCATCGACGCGGTCGAAGCCGACGGACTGAACCCCGAAGACTACTTGCGCGCCGCGCTGGCGCGCGCCCGCGCGGCGGCCGACGCTCCGGGCGCGCCCGCGGCCGAGCGCATCGACTGCGACCTCCTGCACAGCGAGGCGCTGGTGCGCCTGCTCTACCACCTGGTGCTCGGCAAGGTCGACCCCAAGACACTCGACTCGAATTGGAACTTCGGGCGCGCGCTCGACGTGGCGGACCCGCTGAGCTTCGTACAGGAGATCATCGATTCGGGCCAGGTGTCCGAGCGGATCGCGCGCGAGAAGCCACAGCGCGCGCTGTATCACAAGCTCGTCGACGCGTACGCGGCCGAGCGCGCCCGGGCTGCGGCGGGAGGCTGGGCCGCCCTGCCCGCGGGACCCGCGCTGAAGCCGGGAGTCGGCGACGCGCGCGTCCCCGCACTGCGCGCGCGTCTCGTCGCCGGCGGCGATCTCGAGCCCGGCGCTTCGTCCGAGGGCGATGCGTTCGATCCCGCGCTCGCCGACGCCGTGCGCGCCTTCCAGGCTCGCCACGGACTCACTCCCGACGGCGTGCTGGGTGCGGGGACGCTCGCCGAGCTCAACGTGCCCGTCTCGGAGCGCCTCTCGCAGCTTCGCGTCAACCTCGAGCGGGCGCGCTGGCTGCTCCACGACCTGCCGCCCGCATTCGTGCTGGTGAACGTCGCCGGCTTCCAGGTCTATCTCGTGCGCGACGACGCGATCGTCTGGCGCGGCCGTGCGCAGGTCGGGAAGCCCTACCGCGCCACGCCGATCTTCCGTTCGGATCTGTCGTATCTCGTGCTCAATCCGACCTGGACCGTGCCGCCGGGCATCTTCGCCGCAGACATCCTGCCGGCGCAGCGCCGGGACCGCGGCACGCTGGCGCGGAAGGGGCTCGAGGTCGTGGACTACGACGGCCGTCCCGTGCCGGCCGACTCGATCGACTGGTCGACCGTGACGCCGCGCAACTTTCGGTATCTCCTGCGCCAGAAGCCGGGGCCGACGAACGCGCTGGGCCGGGTGAAATTCATGTTTCCGAACTCTCACTCGGTGTATCTCCACGACACACCGAGCCGCAATCTGTTCGATCGCGATGATCGGGCGTTCAGCTCCGGCTGCATCCGCGTGGAGAATCCACTCGAGCTCGCCGCGCTCCTGCTCGACGAAAAGCCGGGCTGGGACCGCGCCGCGATCGACGCCGCGATCGCCAAGGGAGACACACGGACGGTCGGGTTGGCGAAGCCGTTGCCGGTGCTCCTGCTCTACTGGACCGCCTGGGTCGACGGCGAGGGCAAGCTCCAGCTCCGGCGCGATCTGTACGGGCGCGATGCCAGAGTCGCCGCCGGGCTCGCACAGCCCTTCCGGCTGCGAAGAGCGCGTTGAACCCGCTACATCCGACCCCCACTCCGGCCGATGGAAGAGCCGCAGCGGAGGTGCGGGCTCATGAAGGGCAAGGAGCTGTTCCGAATCCCCGGAACGATCACGGTCGAGTATTTCGCGGAGCAGCGCGCGGTGCTCGCCGGCTGGGAGTCACTCAGCAGCGGTGAGTTCCGCACCGCCATCATCCGCGGGCTGTCCGAGTGCGGCCGACTCCGCGCCAAGTCCTGGCTCGTGGACCTGACCCGCAACCCGGGCGTGCCTTCGCAAGCCGATCTCGCGTGGCTCACCCAGGACGCCGGGCAGATCACGGCCGACAGCGGCATCCGGGCCGTGATCAACATCCACGGCGCCAGCGCCCTGGCCACGCTGGGCTCCAACCGCTGGTCGAAGAGCGCGAGCAGCGGCGGGCTCGTGACCTGTGAGTGCAAGAGCCTCGCCGACGCGCTCGAGCTCGCCAAGGACGTCGCCGAGGGCAAGCTCCGCGGCGAGAAAAGGTACTGAGCGAAGCGCGTAGAATCGGGTCCATGCTCGAGCACACGCTGGACCCCGCGCAGTCGATCCTCTACCTGCGCCCGAAGTCGGCACTGCGCAAGGAAGACTTCGAGGCGCTCGCGCGAGACGTGGATCCCTACCTCGAGCAGCACGGCGATCTCGCCGGATTGATCGTGCAGGTCGAGTCATTCCCGGGCTGGGACAGCTTCGGCGCGCTGGCGGCCCACATCCGTTTCGTGCGCGACCACCACCGCCGCGTCCGCAAGGTCGCGATCGTGACCGACGCAAAGATCGGAGACGTGGCGGAGAAGCTCGCATCGCACTTCGTCGCGGCCACGATCCGGCACTTCGCCGCCGGCGAGCTCGACGCCGCGCGGCGCTGGATCGCGCGCCCGGGCGACTGAGTCGACGGCGAACGATACACTCCTGCGCCAGGATGGGTTCGAGACGGATGCGTGCGTGGCTCGTCGCGGGAGCGTGGATGAGCGCGTTCTTGTTCGGCCTCGCCGTCCCGGCGCGCGCGCAGGACCTGCACCTGATCCAGGGACGGCTCCAGGACCGCACGGAGGCGGCGCTCGCGCTGTTGTCCTTCTCGGTCACGCCCGATGCCTCCGCGGGGTCACTCTCGATCAACAGCTCGTCGACCGGGAATCCGGACGTCTCGCTGGGCCAGGTCGGCGCGGGCTTCACCGTGGCCGACAGCTTCCCGCTCTACATGGAAGGGTTCGTCGGCTACAGCCGCTACGACCCCGTGTTCGTGGCCACGAACGGCAGCGAGCAGACGCGCCTGCCGACCAAGTGGAACAGCGTGTCGGGAACCGTGGGGCTGGGCTGGGACTTCAAGCTCAGCGATCACTGGGTGCTGCGGCCGATCCTCAACGCGTCGCTCGGGCACCTGGAGAGTGACTTGTCGCTCGCCGGGCGCCTGCTCTCGCACTTCACGGGCCGAGAGGTCGACTTCCTCGACAAGGGCCGGATGAACACCTATGGGCTCGGCGCGTCGCTCATGCTCGACTACGGCATCGCCAAGGAAAACTACGAGCTCGACGTGGAGCTGCGCTACACCTGGCTGCACCTGCAGACCTTCGACACGCCCACGCTCGTCGCCGGCTCGACCGATCCGCAGACGCTCTCGATCTGGACGCGCTACCGCTGGCCGAGCGGCATCGTCGTGTTCCGCCGCCCGCTGCGCTGGGTGCTGGAAGGCTCCGCGTCCGACTACGTCGGCGACCAGCGCGGACAGCTCGGCTTCAACTACCTGAGCACGGTCGGCGGCGGCGTCGAGCTCGACACCAGTCAGTACAGCCAGATCTGGACGCGCAGCCGCTTCGTGGTCCGCTATCTGTTCGGGAGGAACGTGAGTGGCGCCTCGGCCGGCATCTCGATCACGTTCTTCTAGCGTCGCCGCGTCGCTCATGGCGTGCGCGCTCAGCGGCTGCCTGACCTTCGCGCAATCCGCAGCGGTGGAACCTGCGCCCCAGCCGTCGCCGGAGCTCGCGCCGCTCGCGATCGCCTACCGCGCGCCCGAGTTCGCGTTCGCCGACAACGACGATCCGCCGAAGCTGTCGCGCGTGGACGGCGAGCTGCTCGCCGAGGAGATCACCGACGCCTGGCGCGAGCACGGCCTGGTGCGCAGTGCCGAGCTCGCCCAGCCCGACCAGCGCTGGCCCGGCGACTTCTTCTACGTGCTCACCTTCAGCGGCCGGCAGCGCAACGACTCGGGCTTCTGGAGCCAGGGCTTCAACACGCTGACGCTCTTCTTGCTGCCCTACTCGGTGACTCACCACTACGACATCGCCTGCACGCTCGAGAACGTGCTCACCGGCCAACAGTACCGCGCCACCGTGCAGGCGACCGACGAGACCTGGGTGACTCTGCCGCTCGTCTTCGCCTTGCCCTTCTATCAGCACGGTCACCGGAAAGAGATGGCGATCGCCGCCGATCGGCTCTACGAGTCGTTCGCGAGCCAGGGCGCGTTCGCGCCCGCGATGACGAACCGATGAGGAGCGACGCGTGATCGCGCGCGGGAAGATCGGGCTGTTGCTGCCTTGTGCTCTGCTCGCACTCGCGGCGTCCAAGACACCGGAGCAGATCGACGCCGGCAAGCTGAGCTGCGCGCAGTTCGCCGAGCTCGGCGCCAACGTGCAGAAGCGGATCCTGGGCTTCCTGCAGGGGTACGCGCACCGCGAGGTCGCGGAGGACAAGGTCGGCAGCGTGGCGATCGGGGCCGGCCTCCCGCGCGTGCTCGACGCCTGCCGCGCCGACCCGAACGGGCCCGTCGCCGCGAAAGTGCAGCAGCTCGCCCTGGGCGACGACGCCAGCGCCCCGGGCGACGCGCGACTGACTCGTCCGCCGACCGAGATCAGCTGTCGCGCCTACCTGAAGCTTTCCCGGGAAGATCGACGCGCCACCGTCTACTGGCTCGACGGCTACAGCCGGAAGGCCGATCCCGGCGACGCCAACCAGAGCGTGGTCGCGCTGCGCCGCAACGCGGAAGAGTTCGCGGAGACCGCGTGTGGCAAGCGAAAGCAGCGCCTGTGGTGGGCGCTGAAGGGCGGAGTGCGTTCGGTCGCTGCGCAGCCGGCGAGCTGAGTCACTCCGCGGTGACTCGCGAAACGTCACGGCACTTCCACCGAAACCGCGCGCCCTCCTGACGGAGCCGAAAACTCCTCGACCGAGAATCCGCGTCGCCGCGCGAGCGCGTGGCGTCGATGAAGATTCTCAAATCTCGAGGAGTAAGTGATATGAAGAGAAGAAGCTCCCCGCTGGTGCGGGCGCTTGGCGCGGGCCTGTCCATGGCGCTTGCGCTCCCGCAAGCGCTGCTCGCGCACGACGGAGGTCACTCGCAAGGCGAGACGGCGACGCCGATCAAGCACGTGATCATCGTGGTCGGCGAGAACCACACGTTCGACAACCTGTTCGGCACCTACAAGCCGCGCCCCGGCCAGACGGTCGACAACCTGCTCTCCCGGGGCATCGTGAACGCCGACGGCTCGCCCGGTCCGCACTTCGCGCGCGCCGCCCAGCGCATCGGCAGTGACACGCAGAAGTACCAGGCGCGCACGATCTCCACCGATTCTTACGACACGTTGCCGCAGCCGTGGACGACTTACGGCATCGGCCTGCCGCAGGGCGTGCCCGACACGCGCTTCCCCGACGACCTGCCGAACGGCCCGTACCAGATCAGCAAGTACGTCCCGTACGCGGCCTACACCGGCGACCCCGTCCACCGCTTCTTCCAGATGTGGCAGGACGTCGACGGCGGTCTGCACGACAAGTTCGCGTGGGTCGAGGAGACGATCGGCACCGGCTCCAACGGCAATCCGCCGCCCGCGGGTGGCTTCAACCCGATGGAAGGCGCGATCTCGATGGGCTTCTACAACATGAACCCCTTCACCGACGCCAGCGGCCAGGCCCAGCCGGGTGACGCCGCGATCTTCAAGTCACTCGCCGACCACTGGGCGATCAGCGACAACTACCACCAGGCGGTGATGGGCGGCACCGGCGCCAACTTCCAGGCGCTGGTCTCGGGCGACGCCGCGTTCTTCACCAACCCCGACCTGGATGGCACGCCCGCGCTGCCGTTCGCGAACCAGATCGAGAATCCCGACCCCGTGGCCGGCACCAACAACTACTACACGCAGGACGGCTACGGCGGCGGCTCGTACGTGAACTGCGCCGACCCCAGCCAGCCGGGCGTGGCCTCGGTCGACTTGCAGCTCCTGCTGCAGGGCGTGCGGCGCAACAACTGCGCGCCGGGTCACTACTACCTGGTGAACAACTACAACCTGTACTGGAACCAGACCAGCGCGGCGACGCGCCCGCTGGGCTCCGACCAGTTCACGCTGCCGCCGCAGAGCAACGCCACGATCGCCGACGTGATGACCGCGCACGGCGTCTCCTGGAAGTACTACAGCGGCGACCGCGGCGACGACCCGAACACCTTCGCGAGCAACGTCGACGGCGTGCCGCTGCTCTTCCACTCCTACTGCGGCATCTGCGACCCGCTCACCGGCTACACCAGCATCATGACTCACCCGTCCGAGGAGGCGAAGCTCGCGAACTACGGCGCGTTCCTCGCCGACGTCCACGGCGGCACGCTGCCGGCGGTGTCGTTCGTGCGCCCCTTCGAGTCACTCGCCGGGCACCCGGCCGACTCGACCACCGACCTGTACGAGCTGTTCCTGCAGGACCTGATCGCGCAGGTGCAGTCGAACCCCGAACTGTGGGCCAGCACGGCCATCCTCATCACCACCGACGAGGGCGGCGGCTTCTACGACTCGGGCTACATCCAGGCGGTGGACTTCTTCGGCGACGGCACGCGCATTCCGCTGATCGCGGTGTCTCCGTACGCGAAGCGCGGCTTCGTGGACCACACCTACTACGACCACGTGTCACTCCTGAAGTTCATCGAGCGCAACTGGAAGCTGCCGCCGGTCTCGGTGCGCAGCCGCGACAACCTGCCCAACCCGATCCAGCTGCCGTGGAACGGCTACGCCCCGCTCAACGGCCCGGCGATCGGCGACCTGATGAACCTGTTCGACTTCGGCCGAAGCTTCCCCAATCACTGACCGACCCTCGGCGGCGGGGACGGACCTCCGGGTCCGTCCCCGCGTGCGCCGCTGACTGATCCCCTGTTCGGGGGAAGGCCGCGATGTTTCATGGGGGAGGTCGCAGAATTCGCGCGGGCGGGCGTGCGAAGATGGGATCGAAAATCTTCGCAGGAGGCTCGCCTTGGAAGCAGGGGTTTTCATGATGCCGTCGCACCCGCCGGAGCGTTCGCTGCGCGACGGGTTCCAGTGGGATCTCGAACACCTGGCGCTGTGTGACCGGCTGGGCTTCGCCGAGGCTTGGATCGGCGAGCACTTCACCTCGCCGTGGGAGCCGAACCCGTCGCCCGATCTCCTGATCGCGCAGGGCCTGTTGCGCACGCGCAACATCAAGCTCGCGCCGGGCGCGCACCTCTTGCCGTACCACCACCCGGCCGAGCTGGCCTGCCGCGTCGCCTACCTCGACCACATCGCGCGCGGGCGCTTCATGTTCGGCGTCGGCTCGAGCGGCCTGCCGAGTGACTGGCGGCTGTTCGACGTGGACGGGATGAGCGGCGACAACCGCAAGATGACGCGCGAGGCGCTCGACATCATTCTGAAGCTGTGGGCGGCGGAGGAGCCGTTCGAGTACCGCGGCGAGTACTGGAACGTGAACCGGCCCGAGACCATGTTCAACAACCTGAAGTGGCACCTGAAGCCCTACCAGAAGCCGCACCCGCCGATCGGCGTCGCGGGCCTGTCGCCCAACTCGGACACGCTGCTCCTGGCCGGCGAGCACGGCTTCATGCCCATGAGCCTGAACATCAGCCCGTCCTATCTGAAGTCTCACTGGGCCGCCGTCGAGAAGGGTGCGCACAAGGCCGGCCGCACGCCGAGCCGCGCGGGCTGGCGCGTGGTGCGCGAGGTGTTCGTGGCCGAGACCGACGCCGAGGCGAAACGCCTGGCGCTGGGCGGCATGCTGGCGCGCGCCTACCGCGAGTATCTCCTGCCGCTGTTCCAGGCGTTCGGCTTCGCGCAGCTGTTCAAGCACGACCCGAACGTGGCGGACTCGGACGTCACGCCCGAGTACCTGTGCGAGCACAGCTGGCTGGTCGGCTCACCGCGCACCGTGGCGCAGAAGCTCGGCGACATGTACGACGCCTGCGGCGGCTTCGGCGCCCTGCTCGTCTTGACCTTCGATCACTCGGAGCAGAACGAGGCCTGGAGCGCCTCGCAGCAGCTGTTCATGGAAGAGGTGATGCCGAAGCTGGCGGCGCTGAAGGCGGCGTAAACGCTTTCCTTGCCGCTCCAATCCGGGAGCGGGACAATGCGTTCCCCTGCGGAGGAGCGCGCGATGAGTCATTCCGGAGCGGATTCGACGGCGGCGTTTCACGGCTTGAAGGTCGAGCGCGACGTCCACGTGCCGCTGCGCGACGGCAGTCACCTGGTCGCCGACGTGTTCCGACCCGACGGCTCGGGCCAGTTCCCGACGATCATCACGCTCGGGCCGTACTCGAAGGACATCCACTTCAAGGATTGGAACAAGACTTACGACTACGCGAAGCTGCCCGAACGCGGCCCGTACATGCACTGGGAGACGGTGAATCCCGAGTGGTGGGTGCCGCAGGGCTACACGGTGGTTCGCGTCGACGGGCGCGGCACCGGCAAGTCACCGGGGCGCATCCGCCGGCTCTCCGACGAGGAGGCCGCCGACTTCTACGACGCGGTCGAGTGGGCCGGCACGCAACCGTTCTCGAACGGCCGGGTCGCCGTTCTGGGGATCTCGTATTTCGCCATGAACTCGTGGCGCGTGGCCGCTGCCCGGCCGCCGCACCTGGCGGCGATCGTGCCGTGGGAGGGCGCGGTCGACACCTACCGAGACGCCAGCCGCCACGGCGGCATCTACTCGAACGGCTTCAACCGGCGCTGGGCGAGTCATGTGCGTGAGCACGAGACCGGCGGACGAAGCCAGCCCGCGCCGCCGCCCGCGCCCGTCGGCATGACTCCGCCGGAGCTCTTCGATCCGGCGCTGTATCACGTGCCCGATCTGGCCAAGATCCAGGTGCCGCTGCTCAGCGCGGGCAACTGGGGCGGCATCGGGCTGCACCTGCGCGGCAACGTCGAGGGCTTCCTAGGCGCGGGCTCGCGCCAGAAGTTCTTGCAGATCCACTGCGGCGATCACATCGTGCCGTTCTACTCGCTCGAGGGTCGGCTCACGCAGAAGCGCTTCCTCGACTACTGGCTGTGCGGCATCGACACCGGAGTGACTCGCGAGCCGCCGATCAAGCTCGCGATCCGCACTACCAATGAGCGCTGGCGCTGGCGCTACGAGAACGAGTGGCCGATCGCGCGCACGCAGTGGACCGCGTACGCGCTCGACGCCGCCCGGAACGCGCTCGCGCCGGCCACGCCCGCTGCCGAGGCGAGCGCCAGCTACACCGCCGAGCCTGGCGCCGCGCGCGAGGCGGCGAGCGCGCGCTTCGTCACCGCGCCGTTCGCGGAGCCGACCGAGTTCACCGGCCCGATCTCGCTCAAGCTCTGGGTGTCCGCGTCGGGCGACGACGCGGACCTGTTCGCGATCGTGCGCAAGCTCGACTCACAGGGTCGCGAGGTCACCTTCCAGGGCTCGATCAACCCGGGCTTCCCGGTCGCCTGCGGCTGGCAGCGGGTGTCTCACCGCAAGCTCGACCCCGCGCATTCGAAGCCCTGGCGGCCCTATCACCCGCACGACGAGCTCTTGAAGCTGGCGGACGGCGAGATCGTGCCCGTCGAGATCGAGATCTGGCCCACCAGCATCGTGTTCGAGCCGGGCGACCGGCTCGTGCTCGAGGTCGCCGCCCACGACGAGCCGCGGATCGCGCCGTTCCTGCACGACGATCCGCGCGACCGCGTGCTCGCGAAGAAGATCATCCTGCACACGGGCGGACGTTTCGACTCGCACCTGCTCCTGCCGAGGATTCCCGGCTGAGCATGCCGAGCCCGATCGAGTTCTGGTTCGACTTCTCGTCCGGCTATGCCTATCTCGCGGCGCAGGAGATCGACGCCCTGGGCGCGCGCGTGAGTCGGCCGATCCTGTGGCGGCCCTACATGCTGGGCACGGCCTTCAAGGTCACCGGCATGCGCGGCCTCTCCTCGACCCCGATGAAGGGCGACTACGCCCGGCACGACTGGGCGCGCGCCGCGCGCAAGCTGGGCGTTCCGTTCGCGCCGCCCGCCGACCACCCGAAGATCGCGCTGCCCGCGACCCGCGCCTTCTACTGGCTCGAGGCGAACGCCGCGGGCAAGGCAGAGCCCTTCGCGCGCGAGGTGTTCCGCCGCTACTACGCCGGTCGGGTCGACACCAGCGACCCGGATGCCGTGGCCGCGCTCGCGGGCAGCGTCGGCCTCGACGCCGCGACGCTGCGCGCCGGCCTCGAGCTGCCCGAGATCAAGGCGCGCGCACGCGACCTGAGTGAGTCGGCGGTGCAGCGCGGCATCTTCGGCTCGCCGTTCTTCATCGTCGACGGCGAGGCCTTCTGGGGCTGGGACCGGCTGGCGATGCTGGAGGAGTGGATCCGGACCGGGGGCTGGTGAGTCAGCGCGCCGGGACCAGCTTGCGCTCTTCGGGATGCGCGAGCATGCGGCGCGCCTGGCGCGGCGAGCACCAGCGCAGCTCGTCGATCTCTTCGGACGGCACGAACTCGGCCTCGCGCCGCACCTTCATCTCGAGGAAGACCACGACCTTCGGCACGCCCTTCACGAGATACGCCACGGTGCCCGCGACGCCGACGACCTTGCCGCGACACGCGGTCTCTTCCTCGACCTCGCGCACCGCTCCCTGCAGCCAGGACTCTCCGCGCTTGAGCTTGCCCTTGGGCAGGCTCCAGGTGTCGCCGTGCGTGCTGCGCCGAATCAGTGCGAGGCGCCGGCCCTCCGGGCCGCGCTTCCAGAGCAGTGCGCCCGCAGCGCGGATCACCTTGCCCTTGGTGTTCTTCCGCAAACGATCCTCGACCGCCCGCAGCATCCTCATCCCCCCGATTCGCAAATCTAGCCGGAGGTCGCCGCTCGGCAATCCCGATGGGCTGGCGCCAGCCGTCGAGCCAGGGTACCGGTCTCTTGCGAGTCACTCGCGCGGAGGCAGCATGCGCCGTTCGTGGACCGTCGGGTCGATCGCCGCCGCATCGGTCGTCCCCTCTTAGGACGCGCGCACCATCTTCTATCCCTTCGGCAGCGGCTGCGGGCACGAAGGGTACGAACGCGTCCCGGAGTCACCCTGAGCGGCGGCGCTGCTCAGGCGCTGGCGCTCGGACGCTTCGAGACGCGCTCGTGCCAGGCGCGCAGCCGGGTCGCGCGCTCGGGGATCGCGATGCCGATGAAGGCGGCGAAGTCCACGAGCGAGAGCGCGATCAGGTCGGCCGCCGAGAAGTCCCCGGCCAGGAACTCGGACTCGAGCTGCCCGTCGAGCCACTCGAGGCGATCGATCGCGCGCAGCCGGCTGGCCTCGCCGTAGTCGCCGAAGCGCGTGATTCCCATCGCCTTCGCGTAGGGCTCGGTGTACGGGTGACAGTTGATCCAGTACGCCCCGAGCGGCACGCCGAGCTGCAGCTCGACCCGGCGGATCCACATGTCGACCAGGCCGATCTCCTTCGGCGTGCGGCCGAACAGCGGCGGGGCGGGGTAGAGCGCTTCCAGATAGCGGCAGATCGAGACCGACTCCGAGATCGTGCTGCCGTCGTCGAGCTCGAGCGTGGGCACCTGGCCGAGCGCGTTGCGCGCCAGGTGCTCGGCGGACTTGTGCTCGCGCTTGGCCAGCTCGACCCGCACCAGCGGCAGCGAGATGCCTTTCTCGGCCGCGAACATGCGCACGCGGCGCGGGTTCGGAGCCGGCATGTTCTCGTTGTAGAGCTTCACGGTGTCCTCCTCACTGGCGGGTCATTGCGGCGCGGGCCTCGGCTTCGGCTTCCCGGGCGCGGTCACTCTGGCTGCGCCCCTCGAGCTCGAAGATCACGCGTTCGAGGCGGCCGGGATACTCGAACGGCGCGGCGTAGTCGGCGTTCACGGGCGCGAGGCTGCGGCCGAAGTCCATGCCCGTGCTCGACAGGATCACCAAGAGACGCGGAATCTGGCCGGTGGCGAGCGGCGTTCCGTCGGCCCAGAGCGCGACGGCCGCGCTCTTGTCGGCGGCCCGCGCCACGCGCAGCTCGAGTCGATGCCTGCCCGGCTCGAGCGCGCGCGCTGCCACCACGCGCGTGTGCTCGTGGAAGGCGTTGTAGTCGAACGTGAGTCGGCCGTCCTTCACGTACAGCGCGAAGCCGCTGTTGCTGTTGCCGCGTGCGATCAGCGCGCCGTCGCCGCCTTCGGCGGGATGGTCGAGTAGGACGGTGATCGTGAAGCTGCGCGCCGCCGAGGGACAGGCGTCGGACACGATGTGCGAGACGGGCGGGTAGTAGACGAAGCGCGCGCGCGAGGTGGGCAGCCCCGGCCGCGGCGCGGCGCGGAACAGCATGGCGGCGCCGCGGTCGTCGAGCGGCAACACGCCGTGACGCTCGGCCTCGTGCCACCACAGGTCCACGAGCTCCTTCACGCGGTCGGGCTCGCGGGCGGCGAGATCGGTCGACTCGGAGAAGTCGGTCTCCAGGTGGTAGAGCTCCCAGCGGTCCTCGTCGAACGAGCCGCCCTGGCGGTGGCGAGTGACCGCCTTCCAGCCGCCGCGCCAGATGCCGCGGTGTCCCAGCATCTCGAAGTACTGAGTGTCTCGCGCCGGCGGCGCGTGCGCGTCGTGGAGCGCCGGCACCAGGCTCTTGCCGTGAATCGGCATCTGGGGCACGCCCGCGAACACGTCCGGCGCCTGCGCGCCCGCGAGCTCGAGGATCGTGGGCGCCAGATCGATCACGTGACAGAACTGGCGGCGGAAGCCGGGCGCCTTCAGCCGGGCCGGGTGGTGCACGATCAACGGGTCGCGAACGCCGCCGCCATGGGTGTTCTGCTTGTACCACTTGAGCGGCGTGTTCCCGGCCTGCGCCCAGCCCCAGGGGATGTTGCTGTGACTGTTCGGGCCGCCGATGTCGTCGAGCCGGCGCACCGCAGCGTCGACGTCCTCGGGCATGCCGTTGAACCAGCGCATCTCGTCGAGCACGCCCGTCGGGCCACCCTCCTGACTCGCGCCGTTGTCGGACATGACCACGAGGAAGGTGTTGTCGAGCCGGCCGATCCCGCGCAGGAACTCGACCAGGCGCCCGATCTGCGCGTCGGTGTGGTCGAGGAACGCGGCGTAGGCCTCCTGCAGCCGCGCGGCGAAGCGCCGCTCGTCGTCCGAGAGCTCGCTCCAGGGCCGGACGCCGGGATTGCGCGGCGCCAGCTGGGTCTCGCGCGGAATCACTCCCAGCGCCTTCTGGCGCTCGAACCACTGCTCGCGCACCACGTCCCAGCCCGCGTCGAAGCGGCCGCGGTACTTCTCGAGATAGGCCCGCGGCGCTTGGTGCGGCGAGTGAGTCGCGCCGAACGCGAGATACAGGAAGAACGGGCGCTCGGGCACGAGCGAAACCTGGTCGCGGATCATGCCGATCGACTGATCCACGATGTCTTCCGACACGTGATAGCCGTCCTCGGGCCGCGCCGGCGGGTCGATCATGGAGTTGTCGCGCGTCAGCTCGGGATGGAACTGGTCGGTCTCGGCCTGCAGGAAGCCGTAGAAGCGATCGAAGCCGCGCTGAAGCGGCCAGTTCTTGTACGGGCCCGCGGCCGTGCACTCGGACATGGGCGCCAGGTGCCACTTGCCGGTCGCGAACGTGGCGTAGCCGTGCGCGCGCAAGAGCTCGGCCAGCGTGGCCGCCGAGGGCGGGATCGCGCCGCGCATGTTCGGGAAGCCCGAGTCCATGTTCGAGATGCCGCGCATCTGCACCGCGTGCGGATTGCGCCCGGTCAGCAGGCAGGCGCGCGTCGGCGAGCACAGCGCGGTGGTGTGGAAGCTCGTGAAGCGGAGCCCGTTCCCGGCGAGCCGATCGATGTTCGGGGTGTCGATGGTCGAGCCGTAGCAGCCGAAGTGCGAGAAGCCGGCGTCGTCGAGCACCACCACCACCGCGTCGGGCGAGCCCTGGGGCAGCGGCGGCGTGGGCCACCACGGCGTCGACTCGGCAACGGTCCGGCCGATCTTGCCCTCGAAGCGCTCTCCGGACGGATGCTCGTGGCCCATCGCTGCCTCCCTCGTCGCCGCAATCATACAATCGCGGAGGGCGGGCTCGTGGAGCGTGGAGGAGCGGCCGTGGCCGAGCATGTGGTGATCGCCGGTGTGACGGGCGTGGTGGGCTACGCCGCGCTGAGACACTTCGCCGGGCGCGCCGACCGCGTCACCGGTCTCTCGCGGCGCAAGCCGCTCGACGGCTACGGCGCGCGCTTCCACTCGGTCGACCTGACGGACGCGGCCGCATGTCGGGCGCTCGCGCAGGAAGCGCGCGACGCGACCCAGCTGGTGTTCGCGGCGCTCTACGAGAAGCCGGGTCTGTACACGGGCTGGCTCGAGGCCGACCAGATCGAGACCAACCGCCGCATGTTCCAGAACCTGCTCGATGCGCTCGACGGCGCCGCGCCCGGCCTGCGCCACGTGACGCTGCTGCAGGGCACCAAGGCCTACGGCGCGCACGTGCGGCCGATCCCGCTGCCCGCGCGCGAGGATCGCGACGAGGCGCGCGACGTTCCCAACTTCTACTGGGCGCAGGAAGACCACCTGCGCGCGCGCCAGTCGGGCCGTGCTTGGACCTACACCATCTTGCGGCCCCAGATCATCTTCGGCGACTCACTCGGCTCGGCCATGAACCTGATTCCCGCGCTGGGCGTCTACGCCGCGCTGCGCCGCGAGCGCGGCCAGCCCCTCGCCTATCCCGGCGGCGAGGGCTCCGTGATCGAGGCCGTCGATGCCGACCTGCTGGCGCGCGTGATCGCCTGGGCCGCCGAGTCACCCCAGGCGCGGAATCAGATCTTCAACGTGACCAACGGCGACGTTTTCACCTGGTCGAACGTGTGGCCCGCGATCGCCGACGCGCTCGGCATGAAGCTGGGACCCGCGGAGCCGCAGCGGCTGGGTGAGAGCATGCCGGCGTGCGCGGCGGAGTGGGACGCGATCCGCGCGAAGTACTCACTGCGCTCGCCGGGCCTTTCCGACTTCGTCGGTGAGTCGTTCCACTACGCCGACTTCGTGATGGCGTACGGCGCGCAGTTCCGCACGCCGCCGGCGATCGTCTCCACGGTGAAGCTGCGCCAGGCGGGCTTCGGCGAGGTGATGGACACCGAAGCCATGTTCCAGAAGTGGTTCGGCGTCATGCGCGAGAAGCAACTCCTGCCGTAGGCCGCGGGCCTCAAGTCCGAGCGCTGGCGGCCGATGCGTGTTCTCGAGGCCGCATCTCGCAGCGGGAAGTGGCCGCAACCGCGAGGAGTTCTGCGATGGAAGAACGCACGACGGGTTGGCGGCGGTTCGTGACGGGTGCGGCCGAGCCGGAGCTTGCAGAAGCGAAGCGCGAGGTCGCGCCAACGATCGACACACGCGACGCGGCGCTGATCTCGCAGGGCGTCGAGATGAGCGGACGGCTGGTGGTGCCGCACTCGCTGCGCATCGAGGGCGAGATCCGCGGTGAGCTCGAGAGCGGCGGCAGCGTGTTCGTATCCGAGACCGGCGCGGTCGAGGCTCCGATCAAGGCGCGCGCCGTCGAGATCCACGGCGCGGTGGTGGGCGACATCGTCGCCACGCGCGAGGTCGTGATCCACGCGACCGGCCGGCTCCACGGGGACGTCGAGACACCGTCGCTGGTCGTGATGCGCGGCGCCACCTTCAACGGCCGGACGCGCATGTACCGGCCCGAGCGCAACGTGCAGCCGCCCGTTCCGGAGACGCGCGCCTAGCAAGAGCAGTATGCTGCGCCGGTGACTCTGGCGATCGAAGAGCTGGCGGAGCGGCTCGCGCGCTACCTGTCCGAGCGCGACGGCGCGCCGACGCAGGTGGGCGAGGTCGCCCGCATCCCGGGCGGCGCCTCGCGCGAGACCTACCGGCTCAAGGTGACTCAGCGCGCCGCGACCCGCGGCATGATCCTGCGCCGGGACCCCGAGTCGAGCTTGATCGACACCGATCGTGCGACCGAGTTCGCGGCGTATGCGGCCGCGTTCCGCTCGGGAGTGATTCCCGTGCCCGAGCCGCTGGTGCTCGAGCGGACCGGGGGGCCGCTGGGCCGGCCGTTCTCGCTGACCGCCGAGATCTGCGGCTGCGAGACGAATATCCAGCTCTTGCGCCCCGAGCTGCGCGCCAAGGTGAGTGCGCAGAAGTGGTCGATCCTGGGCCGGCTCGCGGCGCTCGACGTCGACGCGCTCGGCATTCGCGCCGAGCTCGCGATTCCCGCCCGCGAAGACTGCGCGCGGCGCGAGCTCGAATACTGGGCGGCCGTGATCGCCAAGGACGCGCTCCAGCCGCAGCCGATCGCCGAGGCCGCGGTGCGCTGGCTGCGCCGCAACCTGCCGCCGGCACCGTCGAAGCTGGCGCTCGTGCACGGTGACTACCGCAGCGGGAACTTCCTGTTCGACGCCGACGGCGAGATCCGCGGCGTGCTCGACTGGGAGATGGCGCACGTCGGCGATCCGCTCGAGGACCTGGCCTGGTCGTTCGATCCGCTGTGGGCGTGGCCCGACGTACAGCTGGCGGGGCGGCTGGCTCCGCGGCTCGAGGCGATCCGCATCTTCGAGGCCGCGAGCGGCCTGAAGGTCGACCTCGACGTGTTCCGCTGGTGGGAGGTGTTCGCGGCGCTGAAGGCCGCGGCGATCTGGGTGTCTTCGGCCGAGGACTTCGCGCACGGCGCGAGCAAGGAGCCGATCCTGGCGATCGCCGGCTGGATGACGCTCGACCGCCAGAACCGGATCCTGGTCGACCGACTCTCGCCGCTGAGTCGCCGCGTGTACACCGAGCGCCTGGAGCGGAAGTGATTCCCCAGTCACAGCGCGCGGTCTCGTTTCTGGCGCAGCGGCTGCTCACGCACGTGTTGCCCGACCAGCGCACGGCCTTCGGCGCGGCCGACGTGGCGTTCCTGAGCCTCGCGTTCGAGATGGTGGCCCAGGACCTCGAGCGCGGCGTGCACGCGCGGCTGGAGGACATCCGCGAGCTGCGCGCGATCTTCGGCGCTGCGCGCCGGTTGGGCCCGCCCGACTCACTCGTCGCGCGGCTGGCCGCGGCCGAAGCGCGCGAGCTCACGGACCTGCGGCTCGGGCCGCTCGACGCGGTGCACGCACAGCACGCTGCCGCGGGGATCGAGCTGCACGCGTGGATAGAAGAGCAGCGCGGGCCCGAGGCCGAGCGGCTCGACCGCGAGATCTGGCAACACCTGGAGCGACACGCCGAGCGCCACCGCTACGACGTCAACTTCTGAGAGGACGGGCTCGAGCAGGACGATCCGCTTCTCGCCCGACTTCCGCTGACCGGACTTCGCCCGGAGAGACGTGCGAAGATCGCCTCAAACGACGAGGAGGCGGATCCCATGGCACTCTCCCTGTACGACGTCAGCGTGGTCTCGTTTCTCCAGGTGGTCGGCGGAGTGGCCGGCTTCCTCGAGAAGGGGCTGAAGCACTGTCAGGCGAACGGAATCAAGCTCGACGAGCTGCTCGAGACGCGCCTGTTTCCCGACATGCTGCCGTTCCGCTTCCAGGTCATCGCGGTCGCGCATCACTCGGCGGGCGCGATCGAAGGTGCCCAGGCTGGCGTGTTCAAGCCGCCCACCGGTCCGATGAACCAGGACTATGCGGGGCTGCAGGCCGTCGTCGCCGACGCGCGCGCCCGGCTGCAGAAAGTGTCGCGCGAGAGCGTCGATGCGCTCCAGGGCAAGGACGTCACGTTCCAGATGGGTGACTTCAAGATCCCATTCACCGCCGAAGGCTTCCTGCTCTCGTTCTCCACCCCGAACCTGCATTTCCACGCCACGACCGCGTACGACATCCTGCGCATGAAGGGCGTGCCGCTGGGCAAGCGCGACTACATGGGGCAGATGCGGGTCAAGAGCTGACGCCGCGCGCCTGAAACCCTGCTGCCCGTCTGCGGCATCTGGTTGCATGAAGCAACCAGTTCCCGTAGGCTCGGGCCGCGGTTGGCAGGAATGCGGAGAGGCGTCGCGTGAAGCCTGTTTGCCTGGTGATCGGCGCGGGTGCCGGGATCGGCGGAAGCGTCGGCCGGCGCTTCGCGCGCGAGGGCTATCACGCCTGTCTGTGTCGGCGCACCGACCTGGACGGACTGACTCGCCTGGTGAAGGAGATCGAGGGCGACGGAGGCTCGGCCTCGGGATATCTGCTGAACGCCGTCGAGCCCGAGGCGATCGAAGCTCGCGTCGCCGCAATCGAGTCCGAGATCGGTCCGATCGAGGTGGCGGTCTACAACCTGGGTGCCCAGATCGGCGATCGCCCTCTCGAGCAGACGTCGGCGAAAGCGTTCGAGACGGGCTGGCGCCTGGGCACGTTCGGTCTGTTCCGCCTGGCTTCCGCGCTGTGTCCGCGCATGGCGGCCCGAGGCCAGGGCAGCTTGCTCGTGACTTCGTCGACGGCCGCGGTGCGCGGCAACGCCGGCCAGCACTCACACGCGGCCGCGATGGGCGGCCGGCGCATGCTGTGTCAGACGCTGAACGCGGAGCTCGCGCCCAAGGGGATCCACGTGGTCCACATCGTGATCGACGGCGCCGTCGACGCGCCCGACACGCTGGGGAAGATGCTCGGGCCGGAGCGGTTCCGAGAGCTCCGCGAGACCCGCGGCAACGAGCACGACGGGCTCTTGCTGCCCGCGGAGATCGCGGAGACGTACGTCCACCTGGCCAAGCAGCACCGCTCGACCTGGACGCACGAGCTCGATCTGCGCGCGTTCTCGGATCGACCCTGGTGGAATCATTGACCCGGAGAGGAGCGAGCGACCGTGAGTGACGTGGCCTTGATCGTCGGCGGAGGCCCGGGCATCAGCGCGAGCTGCGCCCGGCTGTTCGCGAAGAGCGGCATGCGCGTCGCGGTCGCCGCGCGGGATCCCGAGAAGCCGGTGCTGCGCGAGCTCGAGAAGACTCACGGCGTGCGCCGCTATCGCTGCGACGCCGCCGATCCGGCGGACGTGGAGACGCTGTTCCAGAGCGTGGTGCGCGAGCTCGGCGCGCCGACGCTGGTCGTGCACAACATCGACGGCCGCATGCCCGCGATCTTCCGCAAGAAGATCACCGAGGCCGATCCCGCGCTGGCGCTCGAGACCGTTCGCAACTCGGCGGGGAGCGCCTTTCTCGTGGGTCAACAGGCGGCGCGCCACATGCTCGCGAACCCGCCCGGCGCGAGCGGCGCCCGCGGCACGATCATCTTCACCAACGCCAGCGCCGCGCTGAAGGGCTTCCCCGCGAGTGGTGCGTTCGCGATGGCGTGTCAGGCCAAGGCCGGGCTCGCCCAGAGCATGGCGCGCGAGCTCATGCCGCAGGGCATCCACGTGGCGAACGTGCCGATCGACGCCGCGATCGGCTGGACGCAGGAGGACGGCAGCCGCGCGCACCGGCTGGCCGGGACGGCCGTCGACGACAACATGGCGGACCCCGACGCGATCGCCGAGGTCTACCTGCAGCTCCACCGCCAGCATCGCTCGACCTGGGCGTTCGAGGTGGTGCTGCGGCCCTGGGTCGAGAAGTGGTGACTCCGCAGGTCGAGTTCGACTTCGACTTCGGCTCACCCAACGCGTATCTCGCGCACCTGGTCCTGCCCGAGCTCGAGAAGCGCACCGGCGTTCGCGTGAAGTACGTGCCGGTGTTGCTCGGGGGCGTGTTCAAGGCGACGGGCAACGTCTCGCCCGCCGTCTCGCTCCGCGGCATCAAGAACAAGCCCGAGTACGAGGCGCTCGAGCTGCGGCGCTTCCTGGCGAGACACGGCATCACGCGCTTCGCGTCCAACCCGCACTTTCCGGTGAACACGCTCTTGATCATGCGCGGCGCGCTGGCGGCGCGGCGGCTGGGCTGCTTCGAGCGCTACGTCGACGAGGTGTATCGGCACATGTGGGCCGAGCCCAAGAAGATGGACGACCCCGCCGTGGTGCGGAGCGCGCTCCTCGAGTCACAGCTCCCGGCCGACGCGCTGCTCGCGCGCGCCGCCGACCCCGAGGTCAAGCAGGAGCTCGTCGACAACACCGAGCGCGCCGTCGCGCGCGGCGTGTTCGGCTCACCCAGCTTCTTCGTCGGCGACGCGCTGTTCTTCGGCAAGGACCGCCTGCGCGATCTCGAGGAAGAGATCGAGCGCGCGAAGTCGGCCTGAGCCGCGAGTCACTGCGCCTCGAACGCACCGATGTCGCAGGCGCCGCCGCGCGGCAGGCCGCGCTGGTCGGTAGCCGGACAGCTTCCCAGCACCGCGTCGATCGCCGGGCTGCCCGCGAGCAGCGCGTGAGTCTTGGTCGGGCCGCCGTTGTCGCGCAGCGGCCCGATCTTCGGGTCGACCGGCTTCAACGGCCGGGGACCGCCGATGATGTTGCCGGTGCCGTCGCCGCTCACGCTGCAGCCGTCGACCTTGCCGATCAGGTTCGAGCCGCTTCCCGACACCACCACGCCGAAGCAATCGAGCGGGCTGTTCTTGGCGAGCAGCGTGTTGGTGAGCGTGAGCGTGCTTCCGTCCTCGATCCACACGCCGCCGCCCTGGCGCGCGCTGTTCTTGGCGATCGTCACGTTGTTCAAGGTCACGACCCCGGACTCCTCGAGCTGGATGCCCCCGCCCACCGCGCTGTGATTCCCGCTGATCGTGGTGTTGGTCAGGGTCAGTGTGCCGCCGCTGGGATCGAGCCCGCCGCCCTCGTGACTCGACTTGTTGCCCGAGATCACGCTGTCCGAGATGTCGAGGGTGATTCCCTCGTCCGAGTTGATGCCGCCGCCCGTGTCTCCGGCGCTGTTGCTCGAAATCGTGACTCGCGTGAGCGAGGTCGTGCCCGCGATCGCGAAGTTCAGCGCGCCGCCGTCGTTCGCGGCCTTGTTCTTGGTCAGGACCACGTCGCTGAGCGTGCAGGTCCCGGCCGCGCTCGCGATCGCGCCGCCGCTGTCGCCGGCCTTGTTCCCGGTGAAGCGCGAGTTCTCGACCGTGAGCGCGCCGACGCTCATCACCCCTCCGCCGTTCACGGCTGCGCTGCCGCCCTTCACCGTCAGGTGGTGCAGCGTGAGGTCGCCGCCGTCCAGCACCTCGAACGCGCGGTCCTTGGCCTTCTTCGCGTCGATGATCGTCGCGCCGCCCGCGTCGCCCTCGATCGTGATCTTGGTGTCCACGTCGAGGTCGCCGGCCTGCGCATCGGCGTCTTCGCCGATCCGCGTCAGCTTGTAGGTCCCGGGGTGCAGCGTGATCACGTCCGGCTCGTCGGTCGAGTTGGCGATCAGGATCGCCTGGCGCAGCGAGATGCCGGTACCGCCCGGCGCGGCCGGGTCGGGATCGTCGAAGCGCGTCACGTCGATGATCGCCCCGCGCGCGGAGGCACCCCAAAGACAGAGCACCGCAGACACCAGCCCGACTCCGATCCGCACCGCCATGACTCCTTCCGAATGTCCCCCACGGTAGGATAAGCGTTCGGAGGAAGTCCATGGGCCGCTTTGCCAACGCCTTCGGGCCCCACGAGCCCGAAGCCACCTACGTGCCGCACGCCTTTCCGGAGCAGCTCTGTGACATCGGCGAGGTACGGCTGAACTACGCCGTCGCAGGTACGCACGACAAGCCCGCGCTGTTGCTGGTGCCGGGCCAGACCGAGTCGTGGTGGGGCTACGAGCAGGCGCTGCCGCTCCTGGCTCCGCACTTCGAGGTGTTCGCGGTCGATCTGCGCGGTCAGGGACGCTCGAGCCGCACGCCCGGCCGCTACACGCTCGACAACATGGGCAACGACCTGGTGCGCTTCATCGATGCGGCGATCGGCCGGCCGGTGATCGTGAGCGGTCTTTCTTCCGGCGGCGTGCTGTCCGCGTGGCTCTCCGCCTACGCGCGGCCGGGCCAGGTCCGCGGCGCGCTCTACGAGGACCCGCCGCTGTTCTCGTCCGAGCTCGACACCTCGTGCGGCCCTTCGATCCACCAGTCGATCGGCGGGGTCTTCGCGCTCTGGAACAAGTATCTCGGCGATCAGTGGAGCCTGGGTGACTGGGACGCCATGGTCGCGAATGCGCCGCGCGAGCTGCCGGCGCGCCTGCAGCCGCTCCTGCCGGTGCTGCTGCCCGCCGCGCCGCCCCAGAACCTGAAGGAGTACGACCCGGAGTGGGGGCGCGCCTTCGCCAGCGGCACGGTCGCGGCGAGCTGCGACCACGAGCGCATGCTCCAGCAGGTGAAGGTGCCCGTGCTGCTCACGCACCACTTCCACACGCTCGACGCCGCCAGCGGGTCGCTCCTGGGCGCGCTCGCCGACGTGCAGGCGGCACGAGTGCGCGAGCTGGTCGCGGGCGCGGGCCAAAAGATCGACTACCGTTCGTTCCCCACGATGGCGCACTCGATGCACGGCCAGGATCCCAAGCTCTACTGCGAGACACTCCTCGAATGGGCGGCCACGCTCGCCTGAGCGAGCGCGATGCGGATCCGTGAGCTCCAGCGCGAAGAGATTCCCGGTCTCTTCACGATCGACCGCGCCGAGCTCGTCGAGACCGTCTTCGTGCGGAAGGGCAACGAGTTGGTCCTGAAGCGCGAACGCCACGAGCTCAGCGGCTGGCCGGCCGGCGAGGTCGACGGCAGCCGGCAGATGCTGCTCGATTGCTTCGATCACGGCGGGGCGGTCCAAGCTGCGTTCGAGAGCGAGACACTCGTGGGCGCGAGCGCGCTCGACGCGCGCTTCATGGGGCGCGATCACGCTCAGCTCCAGCTCAAGTTCCTGCACGTGAGCCGTGGCTGGCGCGGGCGTGGCGTGGGCGCTGCGCTCTTCGAGGCGGCGGCGCGTCGCGCCCGCGAGCTCGGCGCGCGCCGGCTCTACGTCTCCGCGACGCCCTCCGAGAACACGATCCGGTTCTATCTGGGTCGCGGCTGCCGAGTGACCGAAGACGTCGACGCCGAGCAGCTCGCGCTCGAGCCCGAGGACATCCACCTGGAGTACGCCCTATGAGTCGGATCCGCGCCTCTCTCCTGCTCGCGCTCGTGTTGGCGCTGGGCGCCTGCATCACGCGCTCGGGCGAGCAGCAGCTCGGCGACGAGGAGGCGAAGAAGGTCGCTGCAGAGATGGGTTTGCTGCGCGACCCGAAGCTGCAGAGCTACGTCGAGGCCCTGGGCGCGAAGCTCGCGGCCGTCTCCGAAACCCCCGAGGGACCCTGGCAGTTCGAGATCGTCGACAAGACCGAGCCGAACGCCTTCGCGCTGCCCGGCGGTCACGTCTACGTGACGCGGGGGCTTCTGGCGCTCGTGAACTCCGAGGACGAGCTCGCCGGCGTGATGGGTCACGAGATCGCGCACGTGACTGCCCGTCACACCTCGAAGCGCATCGGCGCGGCGGTGCTGACCGCGCCGGTGAACATCGCGACCGGGCTCGCGGGCTTCGCCGTGGGCATCGTGAGCCCGGTGCTCGGCAGCGCGGTCGCGGGTACGGGCGAGGCGCTCACCGGCGGTCTCGTGCTGGCGCCGTTCAGCCGCGAGCAGGAGCACGAAGCCGACGAGATCGGTCAGGGGATCGCGGCCAAGGCAGGCTACGATCCAGCCGGGCTGCCGCGCTTCCTGCGCACGCTCGACCGCGACGTGGCGCTCCTGCCCGGCGAGAAGCGCGAGTTCCACTTCCTCGACAGCCACCCACTCACTCCGGACCGCGTCGCGCGCACCGAGGAGCGCGCGAAGCAGCTCGAGCGCGCGCCCGCGACTCCGATCGCCGGTGGACGCGACGCCTTCCTGGCGCGGCTGGACGGGCTGGTGGTGGGTGAGGACCCGGCGCAGGGCGTGTTCGTGGAGCGGCGCTTCCTGCACCCCGAGCTCCGTCTCGCGATCGATTTCCCGGCGGGCTGGAAGACCGAGAACACGAACGAGGCGGTGGGCGCGGTGAGTCCGGCGAAGGATGCGGTGGTGGCGCTGCGCATGGCGAAGCAGAACTCGAGCCTCGACGACGTGATCAAGGAAGTGGTCGAGAAGCAGAGTGACCTGCGTTTCGAGCGCTTCGCGGTAAACGGGCTGTCGGCCGCGCGCACGAGCCTTCCGGCGCGCGACAAGGCCACCGAGATCACGCTGATCGAGTACGCGCGCAACGTGTACGCGGTGGTCGGGCAGAGCGGGAGCTCGGTCGCGAGCAAGTACGCGCCGGCGTTTCGCGCCACGGCCAGCAGCTTTCACGCGCTCGGCGACAAGGAGCGCCGCTCGATCTCCGAGTCACGCCTGCGCGTGCGCTCGGCGCGCCCGAACGAGACACCCACCGACATCGCCACGCGCACGCGCTCGACCTGGAACGGCGAGCGCGTGGCCGTGGCGAACGAGGTCGCGCCCGGCGATCGCTTCGCCGCCGGCTGGGCCGTGAAGCTGGCGCTGCCGCAGGCCTACACGCCGCGCTGACGCCCCGCGAGCGCTTCTGCGACCTCGCAGGCCGCGCCGTAGCCGGGCAGGAAAGTCACTCCCGGCCCCGGGTGACAGGAGGCGCCGCAGAGATAGAGACCCGGGACGGGCGTCGCGTGCGCCGAGCCCGGCACGAGCAGGCGGCCGCCGATCATCTGCTCGGGGTGGATGAGCCCGTGCGTGAAGTCGCCGTTGGTCGCGCCCTGCATCACCGCGAAGTGATCCGACGAGAAGACGGCGCGCTCCAGGATGCACTCGCGCAGGTCGGGCATGAACTCCGACAGCCGGTCGACGATGCGCTCGGCCATCTCGTCGCGCAGCTTGCCGCGCTCCTCGCGCGGCGCCTCGCAGGGGAAGAAGAAGCCGTAAGTGGTGGCGACGTGACAGCCCGGCGGCGCGAGGCTCGGATCCATCACGGTCGGGATCTGCATCGCGATCGCTGGATGCTCGGGCAGCTCGCCGCGCGCGCAGGCCTCGAAGCTCGCCTGTTGCAGCTCGGGATCGGGCACGAGCGTGGTGTTGAAGCGCGTGTGCGGGTCGGCGTTCAGGTGCTGGAACGGCGGCCCGTGAGTCGGCAGCCGCGACAGCTTGAACAAGACGTGCATGTACGCGCCGCGATGCTCGATGCGCTCCACGCGCGCGATCGTCTCGGCGTCCAGGTGCTCGCGCCCCACGAGCCCGAACAGCGTCGCCGGCTTGTCGAGGTTCGAGACCACGGCGCGCGCCGCGATGCGCGTGCCGTCGCGCAGCTCGACGCCGCGGGCGCGGCCGTCTTCGATCACGATCCGGCGCACCGGCGTGCGCAGGCGCAGCTCGCCGCCCTTGTCGGCGATCGAGCGGCACAGCGCCTCGGAGAGCGCGCCCATGCCGCCGCGCACGCGGCGCATCAGCCCGCCGCCGTCACCCTGCGCGAAGGTGTAGACGAGACACAGCGCGCTGCCCGGGGTGTAGGGCCCCTTGTAAGTGGACTGCACGGCGGCGAACGCCACCAGCGCGCGCAGCGTGCGGTGGCGCTTGCGATCGGGCAGGAAGCGGTCGACGAGATCCATCGCGCTGCCCGTGAACGCCAGCTCGATCTGCTTGCGCCGGCGCGCGTTCGGCGCGCGCGCCAACAGCTCGTCGAGCGTGGGCGGCACGCTGCGCGGGGTGAAGCGATCCATCAGGCTGGCCGGGTAGCTGCAGAACGACATCAGCCGCACGAAGCCGAGCATCGCGCCGATGCCGAAGTGCCGGAGCACGGACAACGCCATGCGCAGCGGGCTCGAGTAGAAGACGGCCGGTGGTGACTCCTTCGCGCACAGGTTCACCGCCATGATCGGCAGCGCGATCGTCTCGACGCCGTAGCGCTCGAGCTCGAGCTCCTCCGTGATCGCCTTGGCGAGCGGGAAGAGCAGGCTCGCGCCCACATCGTTCCTGCAGCCGGAGAGGATCTCGCGCGTCCCGGCCATGCCGCCGGCGTAGGCATTCTTCTCGAGACACAAGACGCGCAGGCCGCGTTTCGCGAGCAGCGCGGTCGCCGCCAGCCCGTTGTGACCCGCGCCCACCACGATCACGTCCCACTCGGGCGTATCGCTCATGCGTGCCTCGCGTTCCAACGCAGCTGGCGCTCCTGCGCGGCCAGATAGATCCCGATCGCGAACGCGAAGCTCGTGAACAGACTCATCACGAAGTAGATCCAGGGCTGGCGCAGCCCGCGGCGCCGGCCGTCGATGATCGTCCAGAGCGGGAACAAGACGACGTTCGCCAGGATCGAGTCCTGGGCCATCGAGCCGCCCGCGGGCGTGTCGAAGAGCTGCTTCGTGTAGTGCACCCAGCTCGCCTGCTCGGGATAGGCGAACACGTACTTTTGATTGAAGTACCAGCCGATGCAGACGGAGACGAGCGCGGTCGCGTAGTAGATCGCTTCCAACGCGGTCGTCGGCGAGCCCTGCCAGTCCCGGCGATAGAGGTGTGCGTTCGCGTAGAAGAAGAACGCGATCGTGGCGACACCGAGCGCGGCGTGGACGAGCAGCGAGGTCACTACCGGCGATTGAATCACACTCGGGGCCGTTCCGGGTGCGAACGCGCGGACGGCGGATCTGATCTCTCGGTCACACTCAAAGGCCCGAGCGCCTCTTCCGATCAGGGCACCGTGAAGGGCACCGAGCTGTTCAGGATCCCGGGGACCATCGTGGTGGAGCACTTTCCCAAGCAGCGGGCGGTGCTCGCGGGCTGGGAGTCACTCAGCACGCCGCAGTTCCGCGAGGCGATGGAGCGCGGTCTCACCGAGTGCCTGCGGCTGCGCGCCAAGTCGTGGCTGGTCGATCTCACGCGCAACCCGGGTGTCCCGTCGCAGGCCGACCTCGACTGGCTCAAGCTCGGCACGGACGCCACGGCAAGCGCTGCGGGCCTGCGCGCCGTGATCAACATCCACGGCTCGAGCACGCTGGCGTCGATGGGCGCGAACCGCTGGTCGAAGAACGCGAGCGCGGGCGGCCTGATCACGTGTGAGTGCCGCAGCCTGGCCGACGCGCTCGAGCTCGCGGCCGAGGTCGCCGAAGGCAAGCTCCGCAAGAACTAGCCTACACTTCCACGCTCGGAGGAGAGCGTGATGAAGATCGGCGTGTTCGCGACGTTCATGTCGCCCCTGGCGACCCCGCAGCGGGTCGCCGACCTCGGCCGGCGCTTCGAGTCCGCCGGCGTCGAGTCACTCTGGATGGGCGAGCACGTGGTGCTCTTCGACCGGATGGAGTTCCCGTATCCGGGCTCGCGCGACGGCAAGATCCCCGTGCCGGAAGGCGGCGGCATGCTCGACACCGTGGCCACGTTCGGTTTCCTCGCCAGCGCGACCACGAAGCTGCGCCTGGGCACGGGAATCACGCTCGTGCCGCAGCGGAATCCGATCTACACCGCCAAGGAGTTCGCCACGCTCGACTGGCTCACGGGCGGGCGCATCGACTTCGGCGTCGGCGTGGGCTGGTGCAAAGAGGAAGTCATCGCCTGCGGCTACGGCTGGGACGACCGCGGCGAGCGCTGCGACGAGTTCCTGAAGGCGATGATCGAGCTCTGGACGAAGCCGCTCGCGTCGTTCCAGGGCAAGCACCTGGAGCTCGCGCCCTGTCGCATGGATCCCAAGCCGGTGCAGAAGCCGCACGTGCCGATCCTGGTGGGCGGTCACACGCCGCGCGCGCTGCGCCGCGCCGCGGAGCTGGGCAGCGGCTGGTACGGCTTCGCACTCACTCCCGAGGGCACGGCCGCGATCCTAGAGAATCTCGACCGCGCATTGCGCAAGGCGGGCCGCTCGCGCAAGGGCTTCGAGATCGTGGTCACGCCTCAGCAGGCCACGCCCGAGACACTGAAGGCGTACGCGGATCTCGGCGTCGACCGGCTCGTGGTGCAGCTCGGCTCGCAGCGGCCCGAAGCGGTCGACAAGCGCCTGCCCGAGCTGGAGCGGCTGGTCCAAGCCGCGCGGTGACTCGCGCGATCCGGTCGTTGCGCGAGCACGAGTGGCAGCTCTTGCGCGAGCTGCGGCTGCGCGCGCTGCGCGACTCGCCCGACTCGTTCAGCCCGCTGGCCGAGGACGTGGCGCGCGAGCCCGACGAGTACTGGCAGCGCGGCGCCCGGGTCTTCGCCTCGCAGCAGGCCGCGCTGCTTCTGGCCGAGCGCGACGGCCAGGCGGTCGGACTGGTCTCGGCGACCGCGACCGGCGGCACGGGCTACATCGGGGCCATGTGGCTCGACCCCGCCGCGCGCGGCACCGGCCTCGGACGCGCGCTGCTCGACGCGGCCTGCAAGACGCTGCGCGACCGCGGCTGCGCGAAGATCGCGCTGAGCGTCACCGAGACCAACGGCGCCGCGATCGCGCTCTATCGCAGCGCCGGCTTCGCGCTCACGGGTGAGTGGAAGCCGCTGCGACCCGGCTCGCCGCTGCGCAACCTGGAGATGGTGGCTAGAGCCGGAAGCGAGTGACCCACATCTCCTGGATCGGCGCCGCCCCGCGCGCGTACTCGTGATACGCGACCACGATCGCGCCGTCGGCGGCCTGCGCGACCGTCGGGTAGCCGATGTGCCAGTACTCGCGGAAGCTCGGCTCGGCCGCGCCGCCCTCGCGCACCACGAACTCGTGCTTCGGATCCCAGCTGCGGCCGTCGTGCGAGACACACGCGCGCACGCCCCAGGGCGCGCGCCGGTAGCCGTACACCGCCAGCACGCGGCCGTCGTCCAGCTGGAGCAGGTCCGCGGGATAGCCCCATAGCCCCGTGCGCTCGGGCCGGCTCCAGCTCGCGCCGTCGTCGCTGGATTCGGTGAGCCACAGGTTGTCGAAGCGGGCAGGGCGCGCCTGCGTGCGCATCAGGCAGACGAGCCGGCCGTCGCGCAGCCGGGTCATGCCGGGCTCGACCCACTCCAGGATCTCGCCGGCGTCGTACGCCACCGTGGCCCAGTACTCCCAGTTGCGTCCGCGATCGTCGGAGCGCAGCACGAAGCAGCGCGGTGTCTCGCCCGATTGTCTCGGCCACTCGCGCGAGAACGTACCGTGGAGCGGCATCAGGAGACCGCCGTCGGCGAGCTCGAGGATGTGCCCGGCGCCAGAGCCACCCACGATGTACGGGCCGAGGCCCGAGTCACAGATCGGGCTCGTGTTCACCGGACGCGGCTCGCTCCAGGTCCGGCCATGGTCACGCGAGCGGCACAAGGCGTAGCCGGTCTGGCGCTTGAACCGCTCCGCTCGGCCCGGCGGCGGGCCGCCGATCACCTGGTCGGCGCCGCCGCGCAGCGTGGTCGCGTCGAGGAAGCTGCACACGCGCGTGTGCATCAGGATCTCGCCGTCGGAGAGCTGCGCGAACGCGCAATCCCAGTTGCCGTGCGTGTCGGTCCAGGGCCAGACCACCGTGCGCGACGCCGCGTCCCAGGTGCGCCCGCCGTCGCGCGAGCGGACCAGACAGGACTGACCGCTGTCGCGGTGGCGCTTGCCGCGTTCCTCGTTGTAGCCGAGCAAGAGCTCGCCGTTCGCCAGCCGGACGAGGCTCCCCTGGTTGCAGGCGTGCTCGGGATCGGCGTGCGCGCGCACGTGCTCGACGTCTTTGGGCTGGATCGCCACGTCAGTGGTCCTGGCCCGAGAGCAGCGCTTCGAGCTTCTCCACGTCGAAGCCCGGCTTCTGGCTGGCCTCGATCAGCACGCGCTCGCGGCGAATCACCGCCTCGACCGCGGCCGTGAGTCGCGCGAGCGCGTCTTCGGGAATCACCACCGCGCCGTGGCGGTCGGCGTGGATCCAGTCACCGGGCGAGACGCGCATGCCGGCAACCGTCACCGGGACCGCCACGTCGACCGGGTGCACGTGCGCGTGCGAGGGCCCGACCGAGCCGGCCAGCACCTGGAAGTCGGATGCGAGCTGGTCCAGGTCGCGCACGCTGCCGTTGGTGATCACGCCGAGCGAGCCCAGCCCGCGGTGCACGTGGCTGTGCACCTCGCCCCACCACGCGCCGATTCCCGGCACGGGATCGAGGTCCTCGATCACGGTGATCGTCGGATGCGGCGGCTCACCCACGTGGCGGTAGTACGCGCGCAGCACGCGCGCCTCCTCGTCGGGGCTCCGGCCCGACGGGCTCGAGGCGCGGATCGTCGCGGTGCGCGCGCGCGCCAGGATCGGCGGCAGCGCGGGATGCGCGCAGAAGAGTGAGTGCACGGTGAAGCCGTGCGCGCGTCGCTCGGGACAGACGTGCTCGAGTGCGTTGCAGATCGTGGGCGTGTCGAAGCGGGTCAGGGCCGGCGCGGCGTCGGAGGTCATGGCGCCATGATAAGCGCAAGATTCTCCAAGTGGGGCGCGAGCGCGGCCGTTAGCGTGTCTCTTCGAGGAGGACAGTCATGGCCAGCATTCGCAGAGAGGCGCGCATCGCTGCCGAGCTCGAGACGGCCTGGGCCGCCCTGCGCGACGTGGGCGCGCTGCACATTCGGCTCGTGCCCGGCTTCGTGACCGACACGCGGCTCGAGCCCGGCGCGCGCATCGTCACGTTCGGGAACGGCATGGTGGTGCGGGAGCGGCTGCTCGACATCGACGAGACCCAGCGGCGCGTCGCCTGGTCGGCCGAGTCGGCGCTCATGACCCACCACAACGCTTCGGCGCAAGTGTTTCCGGACAGCCCCGGTCACTGCCGCTTCGTCTGGATCGCGGATCTCCTGCCCGACGACGCGGCGCCCGCGATCGCGGCCATGATCGATCAGGGCATGGCGGTGATCCAGAAGACCCTCGAGCAAGCCGAGCGGGGCTGAGTCAGATCTTCGGCAGGATCTCGTTCACCAGACGACGCATGTCCCCGATCGTCTTCGCGGTCGGCGTGCCTGCGAACGGCGGCCACAAGAGCGGCATGGTCAGGCCGGCGTCGCGGTAGCGCTTGAGATTGTCGGTGAGCTGCTGCGCCGTGCCGACCAGCGTGGGCGTGGCCTTTCCGCGCGGTGTCTGGTCGGTCTTCTCGCGCGTGATCTCGAACGGCAGCATGCTCATGATCTCGAGCTCGTCGATCTTCCCGGCATGACCGAGCTTTGCCAGCTCGACCTCGATCGCCTTGCGCCACTCGGCGATCGCCTCCGGCGTGTCCATGATGCCGATCCAGCCCTCGAGGCCGTATTTCGCCACCCGTTTCGCCGCGAGCGAAGGCTGCGCCAGGCCACCCACGTACATGGGCGGGCGCGGCTTCTGCACCGGCTTCACGCCGAAGCCGCAGGGCGGGAAGTCCGCGAACTCGCCGTGATACTCGAAGATGTCGTTCGTCCAGACACCCTGCATGATCTCGATCGTCTCGCGCACGTGCTTGTTGCGCTTCTCGTACACGTGCGCGGCGCTCGCCGCGGCGAACTCCTCGGGCATCCAGCCCGAGCCCACGCCCACGTTGAGCCGCCCGCAGGTCAGGTGGTCCCAGGTCGCGAGCTCGGCCGCCAGGACTCCGGGCGCGCGGTACGGCGTGACGATGATGCTGACGCCGAGCCGCACGCGCCGGGTGAGCGCGGCGAGATACGGGATGAGCGGCATCCCGTGCAGGAACTGCGCGCGCGCCGGAACCGGCAGCGCCTTCGGGAACTCCTTGATGAACCCGAACGACTTCTCGAGCTGCGCCCGATCGGAGGCCTCGGGCACCACGATCCGGTCGAGCGACCAGACCGAGTCGAACTCGAGCGCCTCGGCCTCGCGCGAGAGGTCGACGATCTCGCTGACGGTGATGCGATCGCGGAGATTGGGCAGGTAGAGCCCGAGCTTCATGCTCGCGATTCTACCGCTTCGAGCTCCGCGCGTGCGCGCGCGAGTGAGTCGAGGTCGCCGATGTCGTACCACGGCCCGGCGATCGGCTCGCCATACACGGGCGTCTCTCGAACGAGCCAGGCGACGAAGTGCCCGGGGGCGTCGCGGTTGCCGCCCTCGGCGAGATAGCGCTCGAGCAGCGGCCAGGTCGCCGGCGGCAGGAAGTAGAGCGCGATCGCGGCCAGGTCACTCTCGGGATCGGGCGGCTTCTCGCGAAAGCGCACGACACGGCCGGAGCGATCGAGCAGCGCCTCGCCGTAGCGCGAGCGGCTGGCGTCGTTCGCGGCGCGCCGGAGCGCGAGCTGCGGCGCACGGCGCGATGCGAACGTCCGCGCCAGCGGCGCGAGGTCGAAGAGCACCAGGTTGTCTCCCGCCACCACGAGCGCATCGTGATCCGCGAGCGGTGTCTCGCGCACCGCCAGCGCCAGGTCGCCCAGCGCGCCGAGTCGATTCGACTCCTCCGTCGAGCCGTCGTCGATCACGCGAATCGGCCACGGGCAGCGCGCGTTCCGCGCCCAAGCTTCGAACTGTGGCGCGAAGCGGTGGTTCGAGAGCAGCACGACCTCGTCGACGCCGGGAAGGTTCGCGATGCGGTCGAGCAAGTGAGTGAGGATCGGCTTCCCGGCCACTTCGAAGAGCGCCTTCGGGAAGTCACGCGTGAGCGGATACATCCGGGTCGCGTAGCCGGCGCAGAGCAGGACGACCTTCACGCTCGGCCTGCCGCGGGAAGCTGGATGCGCGCGAGCTTCGCCGCCCAGCCTGCGGCCGCATAGTCCCGCGAGAGACTCGGCCACGCCCTGGGGTCCCGCAGCCCGCCGATCACGGCGCCCCCCGAGCCACACAGCTTGGCGCCCGCGCCACGCGCACGGGCGATCGAGACGAGCGCCCGGTCCACGTCGGACACTGGATACACCCGCGCGCGCAGCTCGAAGTTCTCGTCGAAGAGCGCCGCCAGCTCGGTGGCGTCGCCCGACTCGATCACTTTCTCGCCCTTGGCCGCGAGCGCCACCAGATCGCCGACCAGGCGACGCACTTCGGTGTCGCCGCGCAGCCAGCGCCCGCGCACGTCGCTGTGCTGCACGCGCGACGGCGTGCCGCCGCGCGGGTTCCAGGCCAGGAACAGGGGCGGCAGCCGGCTCGGATCGAGCCGCCGGTACGACGCCGGTCCGCGCGGCGGCCTGAAGTCCATCGCCACCAGCCCCTCGTACGCCTGCGCCACCCGGTCCATCGGGCCGGCAGTGATTCCGAGCTCCTCGGTCTCGCAGGCGAGCGCCGCCTCGGCCAGCTCGGGCGGCTCGAGCGTGTGTCCCAGCCAGTCACAGAGCGCGCGCAGCGCGGCAGTCACGATCGCGCTCGAGCCGGCCAGGCCCACCTGACGCGGGATGTCGGTCGTGTAGGCCATTCGAAAGCGCAGCCGCGCGTCGTCTGGCGACAAATCGCCGAGGCCGCCGCGCAGCGCGACCGCCTTGCGCAGCGCCGCGCGCAGCAGGCGGATGCCGTCCTCGCAGCCATAGGCATCGAGCATCTCGGCGGCCTCGCGCAGGCTGGGATAGGCGATGCGGTCGTCGGCCCCGGGCACGAGCTCGAGCCGCGCGGCCGGCTCGATCGTGACCGTTGCCCGGAAGTTGGCCAGCGCGAGCGCGATCGCGCGGCCCTCGAACAGATCGGACGGGTTCCCCAGCAGTCCCGCTCTCGCGTAAGCTTCCCGCCGCACACCCGACATGCGTGCGCGAGGCTAGCAGAGGACGTGAGGCTGGAAGCGGGCGGCGGTCTCGAGCTGGTCGCGTCGAGTGACGGCGCCTGGCACGTGGTCTGGGGCGAGCGGGACTGGCTCGGGCCGGTGCGCGCGCGCGTTGCGCATGCCGGCGTGGTTGCGAGCGAGCTCCTGCCGGGCACGCGTGCCCAAGGCAGCGACGACCTGGGTGAGTTCGAGCGGCTCGAGCTCGCGCTCAAGAGCTCGCCGCTGGCCGTCGCTCTTTCGGTGCGCGCGTACCGCGAGCGGCCGCTGCTGGTGTTCCGGCTCGAGGCGCTCGAGTCACTCTCGGGCTTCGGGACCGGCGCAATGGACGACGTGTCCGTGGCGTTCCCCTGGTTCGTCCCCGCGGCGCGCGCGCCGGGCGGCGTTCCCCAAGGTGCCCGAAGCTTCGGCCACCAGTACACGCAGTTCGCCCTGCCCGTGACTGCGGGCGCGGAGCTCAGTGACTTCCGGCTGGCGCCGATCGGACGGAACCTGGCGATCGTGATGCCGCTCTGGCTGATCGCACCCGATCTGCGCGCGCTCCTGCTCGCGCCGCTGGACGCCTTTCACGAGCAAGTCATCGCGGTGCCCCGCAGCCGCGAGGAGGCGGAGCGCGGGGTGCGCTGCGGCTGGCATGGCGATCTCGAGCGCGTGTCGCCCGGCTTCGCGAGCGAGCTCGCGCTCTGGGCGGCGCCCGGGCCGCGCCGGGCGCTCGAGACACACGGCCGCGCGCTGCTGGCCCGTCACCGGACTCCGCGCCAGGGCCGCTACGCCGACGCCGCGCTCGGCAAGCTGTCGTACTGGACCGACAACGGCGCCGCCTACTGGTACCGCAGCGAGCCGGGTCTCTCGGTGACCGAGACGCTCGAGCAGACGCTCTCGGGTCTGCGCGCGCAGCAGGTGCCGGTCGAAGCCGTCGAGCTCGACTCCTGGTTCTATCCCCACCAGGTGCTGCGCGAGCTGAACCCGGGCGCGGTCGACGTCCCGCCCACGGGCATGATGCGCTGGGAGGCGCGCCCGGACATGCTTCCCGACGGCGTCCGCGCCCTGCGCAAGCGCCTGGGTGACCCGCCGCTGATCCTGCACTCGCGCCACTTCTCGAGTCACTCGCCGTACCTCGCGAGCGAGCCCGCCTGGGTCGACGGCGACCAGGCGCATCCGCAGAGCGACGCGCTGCTCGAGCGACTCGTCGCACAGGCGGCGAGCTGGGGGGCGATCCAGATCGAGCAGGACTGGCTGTCCGAGTCGTTCCTGGGCGTGCGCGGCCTGCGCGCCGAGCCGAACCGCGCCCGCGCCTGGCAGGAGGGGCTCGATCGCGCCGCCGAGGCGCACGGCCTGTCACTCCTGTGGTGCATGCCGACGCCCGCGGACTTCTTCCAGACCGTGACCTTGCGGCGCGTGCACACGATCCGCACCAGCGGTGACTACCGCTACATCATCGGCAGTCAGTGGCTGTGGGCCTGGTTCCTGTACGGGAACGCGCTGGCGCGCGCGCTCGGTCTCTGGCCCTACAAAGACGTGTTCCTGTCGCGGCGCGACGGCAGCGGGCTCGACGGCGACCCGCTGGCCGAGATCGAAGCCCTGCTCTCGGCGCTCTCCGCGGGTCCGGTCGGGATCGGTGACAAGCTCGGCCGCACCGACCCCGCGCTGGTGCGC
>DATJZP010000084.1:0-62024 GCA_035498875.1 Myxococcota bacterium | reverse complement strand
ACAGCGGATCGGGCGCGAGCCGCGTCCAGAGCACGAAGCCATCGGGCGCCGGCTCGCCCGACGCCACGCCCAGGCTGAAAGGATCGCCCCCCGGCCAGAGCGGCCCCAGGACGCCCGACTGTCTCGCGCAGGCCGGCGCGATCAGCGCGCCGGCCAGAGCGCCCGTGGAGAGGCGCAGGAACTCCCGCCGCCGCAGCCCCCGTGGACTCACGAAACCCCCTCGAGATACGCCGCCGTGGCCATGCCGCCCGCCGTGCAGACGCCGATCACGGCGCGCCGCTTCCGGCGCCGCCGCAGCTCGAGCAGGGTCGAGCCGAGATAGCGCACGCCCGACATGCCGTAGGGGTGACCCAGGGCCACCGCGCCGCCGTTCACGTTGGTGATCTCCCAGGGCGTGTCGAGCTGTGACTGGTTGTAGAGCGTGGTGACCGCGTAGGCCTCGTGCAGCTCCCACAGGTCGACGTCGCCCATGCCGAGCTGGTGGTGCTTCATCAGCCGGCGGATCGCGGGCGCGATCGCGATGCTCATCTCCTCAGGCGCCACCGCGGCGACCTGCATGCCGCGGAAGAGACCGAGCACCGGCAGTCCGCGCTTGCTCGCCAGGTCGGCGTCCATCATCACGACGGCGGCGGCGCCGTCCGAGAGCTGCGAGGCGTTGCCTGCGGTGGTCGTGCCGCCGGGATACACGGGCGGCAGCTTGGCCAGCGCCTCGAGCGTCGTGTCCGGTCGCGGGCCCTCGTCGTGGTCGAGCGTCACCGGCGCCTCGTGAGTCGCTTGGGTCGCCTTGTCGGTGACCTTCATGGTGGTGGCGAGCGGCACGATCTCGTCGGCGTACTTGCCCGCCGCAGCGGCTGCCGCGACGCGCTGCTGGCTGCGCACCACGTACGCATCCTGGGCCTCACGCGAGATGCCGTACTTCTTCGAGACGTAGTCGGCGGTCTGGTTCATCGTCCACCAGACGGCCGGCATGCGCTGCTGCAGCGGCGCGTAGAAGAAGCCGTTCAGGTTGATGTGTGACTGAGTCATGCTGATGCTCTCGACGCCGCCGGCCACGGCCACCTGGATCTCGCCGCTCGCGATCCGGTTGGCCACGATCGATGCCGCCGACAGGCCGGAGCCGCAGTAGCGGTTGATGGTCATGCCCGGGACCTCGTTCCCGAAGCCGGCCTCGAGCGCCGAAGTGCGCGCGATGTTGTGACCCGTCGCGCCTTCGGGCAGCCCGCAGCCCAGCACCACGTCCTCGATCTCCGCCGGCTCGATGCGCGCCCGTTGCATCGCATTTCGCAGCACGTGCGCCGCCAGCGGGATGCCGTGGGTCTGGTTCAGCGCACCGCGGTTCGCCTTCGCGATCCCGGTGCGGCAATAGCCGAGCACGGCGACGGTCTTCATCGGCTCCTCCAGGGCGGTCGAGCCTGTCAGAAATACAAGAGTGGCGTTCGTTTCGTCCAATGGACGGCCGAAACACGACCGTCACTCCCGCCGGGGCGCGGCCCACGAGGAAAAGGGGGCTCGCGCCGATGAAGAGACGTGAAGATCCTGCGCACGCTCGCGCTCGCCGCTCTCGCACTGGCTTTGACCGCCGAGACGGAGACGCCCGCAGCCGCCCCGCCGGCGCTGCCGGATCTGATGGCTCGACTGGGCGGCCTGCGCGTCGCCGCGCACCGCGGCGGCTACGGCTTTCCCGACTCGAACACCGTGCCGCGCTTCGAGCTCACGCGCCGGCTCGGCGTCGACATCGTCGAGACCGACCTGCGGGTGTCTTCGGACGGCATCGTCTTCCTGGCGCACAACTCGCGGCTCGACAACGTGACGAAGTGCACGGGCGAGTTCGCGAGTCATACCGCCGCCGAGCTCGAGCGCTGTCACCTGAACGGCACGAAGCACGGTCCCTCGCGCTTCGAGGACGCGCTGCGCTGGTCGCAGGGCCGGATCGTGATCGACGCCGAGCTGAAGACCCTCGACGCGGTCAAGCCCGCGATCGATCTGGTTCGCAAGTACCAGGCTTACGAGTGGGTGTATTTCCAGGTCGGCAACGGCCTGCGCGTCTACCAGGCGGTGCGCAGCTACGATGCGCGCGCCGCGCTCGAGGCCTCGCCGCGCGGCGTGCGCGGCATGCACTGGCTGGGCAAGCTGCTCGAGCGGCGCGATCCGCGGCTGGTCTTGATCCAGCTCCACCCCGACTTCGTGTCTCCCGAGATCCTGCGCCAGGTGCACGTGAGCGGGAAGCTCGCGTCGATGGACGCCTGGCAGCTCGCGCCCGAGGAGAACGGGGCCACCTGCGCGCGGCTGTTCCAGCTGGGCGTCGACGTGGCCGTGACCAACGCGCCCGAGCTGTGCGCGAAGCAGCGCGACGAGGCGCGCGCGAGTCATACCCCGGCACAGCCCGCGACCGCCGCGCGCTGACTCAGTGCGCGGTGTATTCGGTGAGCTTGGCGCCGCTGGGCGCCACGAACACCGCCAGGAACCTGGCCGGCTCCGTGGCGCTCGCGTTCTCGCTCACCAGGTGCTCGCCGCCCGCGGGCTCGAAGAAGCTCTCGCCCGCTTTGTAGACGCGCACCGGGCCGGTGAGTGAGCTCTGCGAGCGCACCGCGCCCGACAGCACGTACGCGAACACGCTGCCCGGGTGCTTGTGCGGCTCCGACTTTCCGCCCGGCGGGTAGGTGACCATCACCGCGGTCAGGTCCTGACCCGGGAGGTCGGTGAGCGCGCCGTTGAACAGCGGAACCACCGCGGCCTCTTCCTTCTTCGCGTCGCCGCGCGCCGAGCCGAGCGCGACGGCGGTCAGCAGGGCCAGGAGCGCGAGCCCGACCGAGTGTCTCGTGCGGAGAGCTGGGGTCTTCATCTGTCCAGTCTACGGGCTGGCTTCTGCGAACACCACGTAGCGCAGCGGGCTGCGGCCGAGCGCATCGAACGGATAGCAGGTGACGAGCGCGAGCCGGCGCGTGCTTCCGCCCGGCTCGATGCCCGACGCGCGCGGGCTCACGATCGCGAAGCCGCTGACCCGGAAGCGCCGCGTGCGGCCGTCCGCAGAAGTCACTTCGATCGCGTCGCCGAGCACCAGCTCGCGCACGAAGCGGAAGTGAGTGTCGCGGTGGCCGGCGATCACGCTCGTGCCGCGCTGGCCGGGAAGCGCCGTGCCCGGCAGGTGCGCGGGCGCGAAGGCCAGCGCCTCGCCGCTGCCCTGGGCGAGCACGATCTCCGTGCGCTGGAGCCGCGGAAAACGCAGCTCGGCGACCGGCCAGGTGTCGGCCCAGCGCCAGGCCTTCACCGGGTGACCCGAGGCCACCGTCTCGCGCCAGGAGCGCTCGAGCAGGACCTCGGCCAACGCGGCCTTGGCGCGCAGATAGAGGCCGTGGCCCAGGCACGTGCCGCCGCCCAGACAGAGACCCGCGGCGGCCAGCGCCGCCGCGCGCGCCCTCAACACGGCGTGGGGCGGCGCGGCACGAGCGCGACCGCCAGCGAGCCTCCCAGGAGCAGAAGCATCACGCCGAGCGCGAGCTCCGAATCCGTGCCGAGGTCGGTCTGCGGCAGCTGCACCCCCGGGGTGCCGGGCGCACCGGGTGCGTGCGACTGCGCGAGCCTGGCGAGCGACGAAGCCGGCGCGGCGAACCTGATTGCCGTCGCAGGCTCCGAGCCGCGGACTTTGTCGAAGTCCCAGCCCTTCGGCAGGTTCAGCGGCACGGACACCGCGTTCAGGCCCTCGTTCGCGGGCCGGCTGGGAGTCACGTCGACGGCGACCAGGCTCGTGACTCGCGTGACCAGGTGATGCGCGAGCCCGAGCTTCAGCACCTCGGCGTCGACGTCGTCGGAGCTGGCGCCGCGATAGCGCCACTCCTCCACCGCCGCGATCTTGGCGCGCGCCCACAGCTTCTCGATCCCGGCGCCCTCCCCGGCCGAGCCCAGGTCGAGCGTCGCCGACCAGGGCCTTCCGCCCGCGCGGCCCGAGATCTCCAGCGTGCCGCCGGCGCCCGTCGCCGACAGCAACACCGGCTCGCCCGCGTACAGGTCGGGAATGGGATTGGGCCAGACCTCGACGTTCGGGTCACTGGTGCGGACCGAGAGATCGGTCATGACCGGGCTCTCGATCTTCGACAAGAGCTCCGCCACGCGCTGGTCGACCTCGCTCTCCGAGCCGATGTGCGTGTAGGTGCCGCGCCCGAGCCGCGCCATGTGCTCCATCAGGAAGCTGTTCGGCGCCGAGCCGATGCCGATCGTGAACAGCCGCGAGCGGCCCAGCGTGCGCTCGATCTCCTGCAGCAGCTCGTCCTCGTTGTTCACGCCGCCGTCGGTCAGGAACACGACCTGGCGCAGGTGAGTCGTGTCGCCCGGAGTCGGGTCGCGCAGCGCCGCCTGCAGCGCCGGCAGGATCTCGGTGCCGCTGCCCGCCTCGATCTTGTCGACGAACTGCTCGGCCGTGCGGAGGTGACTCGCGTCGGCCCGGACCGAGCTCGGGAACAGCATCTCGTACGAGGAGTCGAAGCGGATCACGTTGAACACGTCGTCGCGGCGCAGGTCGCGCAGCGCGAGCAACAGCGCCGCCTTGGCCTGGCGCAGCGACTCACCCGCCATCGAGCCCGAGTTGTCGATCACGAACACGGTCTCGCGCGGCAGACGCTGCGGCGCGGCGGGACCGACCGGCGGCACGATCATGGCCAGGAAGTAGCTGCCGTCGTCGCGGCTCTCGCGGAACAGCGCGGCGCGCTCGATCTTGCTCGGCAAGAGCTTCCACGAGAGCACGAAGTCACGGTCGGCGGGCACGTCGCCCGACAGGGTCACGGTCGCGCTCGTGCCATCCTTGCGCGCCACGTCGATCTCGTGACTCGTGCTCTCGATCGCGCCGAACGGCGCGCCCGAGGCGATCTCGACCGAGAGCGTCACCGGATTCACCGGCCCTGCGTCGGGCGGCACGACCGCGGCCGTCACGAGGTCCGCGTCCTCGCGGGCGCCCGGTGCGTAGCGCGGCGCCACGACCAGCGGGAAGCGCAGCGAGATCCGGTCGTCCTCGAGCCGCACCAAGCCCTGGTATTCGATCTGCACGATCACGCTCTCGTGCGGCCCGATGTTGGCGACCTTGTTGGTGAAGACGTTGGGGCGCTGCTGCTCGACCAGCGTCGCCTTCAGGCCGGCGGCGGCGGCCGCCTCGTAGGTCGCGCGCGCCTGCTGGCGCTCCTGGACCTGGCCTTCCAGCAGCCGCTCCCCGACCTGCATGCGCAGCGTGTCGACCGCCGAGCCCTGTGGCAGCGGGAAGACGTAGACCGCCTCGACCCACTCTGCCGAAGGATTCGCGAAACGCTGCGTGACTCGCGTGCGCTCGACCGTGCCCGTGACCGAGATCGCGACGTCGGTCGAGAGTCGGGGGGCCTCGAGATACTTCCCGGGCTCCACGGTCTCGAGCAGGAGCGTGCCGCTCGCGACATCCGACATGCCGACCAGACCCGGGGTCTCGGCCCGGAGCGGCCCCGGGCGGCCGGCGAGTGCGGCGAGCAGTGCCGCGGCGAGGAGTGATTTCAGAACGACGGGGCCACGGAGTGAGTGCGGTTGGGGAGTCATCGGGGTGTGCCGGACTCTCCGACCCGCGCGCCGTGAAGATATTCACATGCGCGCGAGGCTCCACGCGACTCAGTCCGCGAGTGTCTCCGCGCGGCGCAGCTCGGCCAGCCCGTTGCGCGCCGCCTCGAGGTCGAGCTCGGCCTCGAGCGTGAGCAGCACCTCGTCGCTGATCACGTCCTCGTTGCGCAGCTCGAGCAGCGCCAGCCGCTCGGCGCGCAGGCTCTCGAAGCGCGCGCGCTTGGCGCCGCGCTCGGCCAGGAGGTTCGAGGCGCCTTCGCACGCGCGCCGCAGCCGGTCCTGATACTGCTCGCGCAGCGCCCCGATCGCCCGGGGATCGGCCCAGGGCTCGCCGGCCAGCGACTCGAGGCGATCCAGCGCCGACTGCGCCGCGTGCGAGCGCGCGCGCACCTCTTCGCGCAACGCCTCGTCGTCGACCGGCAATTCGAGCCAGTGAATCAGCGGCGCCAGAGACAGTCCCTGTAAGACCAGGGTGCAGAAGATCACCACGAAGGTGATCAGCACGATCTCCGTGCGGTACGGCAGGGGAGAGCCGTCCGGCAGCGCCAACGGCAGCGCCATGGCGGCGGCCAGCGACACAATTCCGCGTAGGCCGGTCCAGCCGATCAGGAACATGGTCTGCCAGCTGGGCATCGGGTCGCGCTCGCGCAGCCGCGCGGAGAGCCGGCGCGGCAGCCAGGCAAAGAACGGCACCCAGACGAGCCGGATCGCGATCACCACCGCCGAGACCACCAGACCCTCGCCGACCAGGGTGGGCAGCCCGCCGGGCGCCACGCTCTCGACCAGGCCGCGGAGCTGCAGGCCGATCAACAGGAACAGCACGCCGTTGATCGCGAACAGCACCAGCTCCCAGACCGGGCGCGCTTGAAGCCGGACGCTGGGAGCGACGTCGACTCCACTCACCGTCCGGCGCACCACCAGCCCGCCGGCCACGCAAGCCAGCACCGCCGACGCGTGCAGTCGCTCGCCCAGGATCCACGCGAGATATGGAGCCATCAGCGCGAGCAGCGTCTGGGTGGGGACGTCCTCGATGTGGCGGCGCGAGAACGCGGCCAGCCAGCCGATCGCGGCGCCGATCGCCACGCCGACCGTCGCGGCGAACACGAACGTGAGCAGCGACTCCGCCAGGTTGAAGCTGCCCGCCATCATCGCGAGGACGGCCGCCCGGTAAAGGATCAGCGCGGTCGCGTCGTTCACGAGGCTCTCGCCCTCGAGGATGGTCACGATCCGCCGCGGCACGCCGAGCGCGCGCACCACCGAGGTCGCCGAGACGGCGTCCGGGGGCGCCACGATCGCCCCGAGCGCCACTGCCGCGGGCCAGCCGAAGCCCAGCCCCGCCGTGTGCACCGCGACTGCGACGACGCCGGCCGTCGCCACGACCAGCCCCACCGCCAGGAGCGTGATCGGCCGCGCATTGGCCCGGAAGTCGCGCAGCGAGGTGAAGTAGGCCGCCGCCCAGAGGACCGGCGGGAGAAACACGAAGAAGACCAGATCGGGATCGAGCCGAACCGTCGGCAGGCCCGGCACGGCGCTGACCAGGAGCCCGGCCAGCACCAGCATGACCGGGTTGGGAATGGGCAGCCGCCGCGCCGCGGACATCGCCAGCAGCACGGCGCCGAGCAGGACGAGCACGATCTGGAGCGTTTCCGGGGCGTTCATCGGCTCGCGAACCTACTAACTCCCCTGGAACGACATTCGCAACAGGAACGCCTCAATTGCCGAGGCCGCAGCGCGCATCCAAGCGGGTGCCGCTATTGTGCGAACTTCACCTTCGAGAGGAGCCCCCCATGAAGAATGACGCCAAGAGCCGCCGCACGGCCGATCTGCAGACCCCCACCGACCTGGGTGCGGAAGCCACCAAGGACATCTCGGCGGCGCTGAATCTCCTGCTCGCCGACGTCTTCGCGCTCTACGTGAAGACCAAGAACTTCCACTGGCACGTCTCGGGACCGCACTTCCGCGACTACCACTTGCTGCTCGACGAGCAGGCGGACCAGATCTACGCGACCAGCGATCCGATCGCGGAGCGCGTGCGCAAGATCGGCGGCACGACGCTGCGCTCGATCGGTCAGATCAGCCGGCTGCAGCGAGTCATGGACAACGACGCGGACTACGTGACTCCGCTCGACATGCTGGCGGAGCTGCGCGAGGACAACCTGCAGCTCGTCTCGCGCATGCGCGAGGCCCACAACGTGTGCGAGGAGCACAACGACGTGGCCAGCACCAGCCTGATCGAGGTCTGGATCGACGAGGCCGAGCGCCGCGCCTGGTTCCTGTACGAGACCGGCCGCAAGCGCGAGTGACCGAAGCGCTATCCTCGGCAGGGTGACTGCGACGCGCAAAGAGCGGGACGGCCTGGGCGAGGTCGAGGTTCCGGCCGACAAGCTCTGGGGCGCGCAGACACAGCGCTCGCTCTACTACTTCAGCATCGGGCGCGAGCGCATGCCCGCCGAGCTGATCTGGGCGTACGCGCTGCTGAAGAAGGCCTGCGCGCGCGCGAACCGCGCCGCCGGCCTGCTCGATCCCGAGCGCGAGCGGCTGATCGTGCAGGTCTGCGACGAGATCCTGGCCGGCGAGCACGCCGACATGTTCCCGCTGCACGTCTGGATGACCGGCAGCGGGACGCAGCTCAACATGAACCTGAACGAGGTGATCTCGAACCGCGCCAGTCAGCTCGCTGGAACGGCGCTCGGCAGCAAGACCCCGATCCATCCCAACGACCACGCGAACCTGTCGCAGTCGACCAACGACTCGTTCCCGTCGGTCATGCACATCGCGGTGGCGCGCGAGGTCCGCGACCGGCTGCTGCCCGCGGTCGCGGCGCTCGCCGGCGCGATTCGCGCGAAGTCCGAGGCCTGGGCCGACGTGATCAAGATCGGCCGCACGCACATGCAGGACGCCACGCCACTCACTCTGGGTCAGGAGTGGTCGGGCTATGCGGCGATGCTGGAGGACGACCTCGCGCGCATCGAAGCGGCGCTCCCCGGCGTGCACGCGCTGGCGCTGGGCGGCACCGCGGTCGGCACCGGCGTGAACGCGCCGCCCGGGTTCGCCGAGGCGGCGATCGCCGAGATCGCGCGACTCAGCGAGCTCCCGTTCGTGCCCGCGCCCAACAAGTTCGCGGCGCAGGGCGCGCACGACGCGCTGGTGCAGCTCTCGGGCACGCTGCGCACGCTGGCCGTGTCGCTCTACAAGATCGCGAACGACCTGCGGCTCCTGGCCTGCGGCCCGCGCGCGGGCTTCGCCGAGCTCGTGATTCCCGAGAACGAGCCCGGCTCGTCGATCATGCCGGGCAAGGTGAATCCGACCCAGATCGAGGCGCTCAGCATGGTCGCGGTGCAGGTCATGGCGAACGACGTGGCGGTCGGGTTCGGCGGCGCCAGCGGCTATCTCGAGATGAATGTCTACAAGCCGCTCCTGATCCAGAATCTCTTGCAGTCACTCGCGATCCTGGCCGACGGCTGCACGAACTTCCGCAAGTTCTGCATCTCGGGCACCGAGCCCAACCGCAAGCGCATCGCCGAGTACGTGGAGCGCTCGCTCATGCTGGTGACCGCGCTCGCGCCGGTGATCGGCTACGACAAGGCCGCGCGGATCGCGCACCACGCGCTCGAGCGCGATCTCTCGCTCAAGGCCGCGGCGCTCGAGCTGGGTTTCGTCGACGCCGCCGAGTTCGACCGGCTCGTCGATCCGACGAAGATGATCTAGCTACCGAGCCGCTGGAAGACTTTGTCGGGTGAGTCGGTACGGACGTCTTCGTTCACCAGCGCGAGCGCATCGCGGATGCGGTCGCACAGGTTCGAGACGTCGGCGACCTTCTGGCTCTGCAGCTGCTTGGGCAGGAGCTTCTCGACCACGACCTTCATCTGCGACGAGGTCACGTTGCCGGCCTCCAGGCCCGCATCCATGAGCGCGAGCTGGATCGCGCCGCGCGCGGTCCAGCGGTCCATGTTGGCCGAACGCTCGAGCGCCGTCTGCACCGCTTCGAAGGCAGGCGAAGCCACCGCTACACCGTGGCCAGCTGCGGCGCGTGCGCGGAGCGCTGCACCCAGCGAGTGTAGGAGGTGGGCGGCATGAAGATCAGCACCAGGAACACCGTGTTCGCGAGCCCGCCCAGGCAGGTCGAGCCGATGTTCACCATGTTGGTACCGAGGTTCGCGCCGGACGCCAGCATCACGGCGCTCACCGAGATCCAGGCCACCGAAGTGAGTCCCGAGAACGTCCAGAGCAGGAAGCGGTTCGTGACCACCGCGTCGGCCATGCCCAGCGCCATGCGCTTGCGCATCATGCGGTAGTAGCGGAAGCCTTCGAGCGCGGTCCACACGTAGGACAGCATCAGCACCCCGACCATCCCAGCCACCGGAATTCGCGCGTGCGCCGCGATCTCGGCCGCATCGGTGTGGATCAGGAACGCGTGGATGATGCGCACTCCCGACCACACGAACACGCCCGAGCCCAGCGCGGCCGCGGCCACCGCCCAGAATGCGCCCGGCCGGAACACCTTCACGGTGAAGAACAGAAAGCAGCAGCAGCCGAACACGAGACAGGTCTCGCCGGTCAGGTAGAGCGGCGTCGCGACGGCTCGATTGGAGAGCTGCGAAGACACGATCGAGAGCGGATACCCGATCGCCGGCGCACCGATGTACGAGAGACCGGCGAGCAGCTCGGGCAGGCCGTGCGAGCGGCGGGCGCGCAGCAGCAGGCGCACGCCGACGATGCCGCTGGCAACGGTGTAGATCACGAGACCGATCAGGGCGAAGCTTGCCATCTGGTTCGGCCTATCGGTGAAACGAGCCGAACGGTTGAACCCCGCGCCAGGAAGCGGGTCGCGCGCGAGTCAGTCGCTGGGCCGGGTTTCGGGAACCGGCAACTCCAGGCCCTGACCGGGCGGCGCGGGCGAGGCTGGCGGGAGCGTCTGCTCGAAGGCGATCACGGTCACGATCGTCTCGAAGTGGCCGCCGTCGCCGAGCGGCTTCGGCGGCTGGCTGGGCTGCGAGAAAGTGACTCGTCCGCCGGGCGGGATCTCGGTCGGCACGTCGATGGTCTCGCCCCGCCCGGGGTCGTTCTTCCCGGGCTTGAACTCGTTCGGCCAGCGGTAGTGGTACTGGACCAGGAGACTCACGTCGTGGACGGGAGTGTCTGTCTGGTTCAGCAGCGTGCCGCTGACCACGCCGTTCTGGGCCGACACGTCGCGCACTTCGACCTGCGCGCGGCTGGGCTCGAGCTTCACGATCTGCGGCGGCTGGGCGAGGAACACGCCGAGGGCCAGGGCGAGCGCGAGCATCGTCGGGTCCTCCTTGGGGCAACCCGGCTGCAACCGACATGCCCGGGCGAAGCTGCTCCGGACCTCTCGCCGCGGCTCCGGGTAGAATGTGGTCATGTCGATTGCAGACGCTTCCCGGCCCTACGTCGTCATCTCGGCGGACACGCACGCGGGCGCCAGCATCCAGACCTACCGCGAGTATCTCGATGCGAAGCACCAGGCGCTCTTCGACGAATGGCGCGGCGGCTACCGGAACCCGCAGCGCGAGCACATCGGCTCGAAGAAGCACAAGAACTGGGACGACGCCGAGCGCATGCGCGACATGGAGACCGAGGGCGTGGTGGGCGAGATCGTCTTCCCCAACACCGTCCCGCCGTTCTTCCGCACCAGCGTCTTGATCTGCGGCAACCCGTCGGTGAGTGACTACCCGCTGTGGCTGGAGGGGATCCGCGCGCACAACCGCTGGCTCGCCGACTGGTGCGCCGAGTATCCGGAGCGGCGCGCCGGGATCGGGCTCGTGTATCTCAACGACATCGAGGTGGCGATCGAGGAAGTGCGCTGGATCGCCGACCACGGCCTGCGCGGCGGCGTGCTCCTGCCGCACGTGCCGCCGGACTGCGTCCACCTCTTGCCCTTGTATGCGCCCGAGTACGACCGCTTCTGGGCGGTGTGTCAGGAGCTCGGCGTCGTGATCAACCACCACGGCGGCACCGGCTCGCCCGACTACGGCCGATACAAGGTCTCGCTGCCGATCCGGCTGGTCGAGACCGGCTGGTTCTCGACCCGCAGCTACACGCACCTCTTGCTGTCGGGCGTGTTCGAGCGTTTCCCGCGGCTGCGCTACATCGTGACCGAGTCGGGCTGCGCCTGGGTGCCTCAGACACTCGAGAATCTCGACCGGCTGTGGGCGCGCATGCGCAGCGGCGTGGTCGGTGAGTTCCAGTTCGCGGAAGGCGCGCTGCCGCCCGAGCCGCCCAGCTTCTACGCGCGGCGCAACTGCTGGTACGGCGCCAGCTCGCCCTCGCCGCGCGAGCTCGAGGGCCGGCACCAGATCGGCGTCGACCACCTGCTCTGGGGAAGTGACTACCCGCACTTCGAGGGCACGTATCCCCACACGCGAAAGTCGCTGCGCCACACCTTCCACGACATGGACCGCGGGGAGGTGCGCGCGATGCTGGGCGAGAACGCGGCGCGGCTCTACGGCTTCGACCTGGGCAAGCTCGAGCCGTTGGCGGCCAAGTTCGGCCCGACTCCCGACGAGGTCGGTGTGGCACTTCGCCCCGACGAGTTCCCGCGCGACGCGGGAACCATGGCCTTCAGCTAGCGCCACGCTGAGCGAACTCTCAGGGAATTACAAGGCGCCTTCGTGAGTCGCACGGAGGCGACCAGCGGTAGCCTTGCGTCTCTAGCCAGCGGTAGCTCGCCGGGGGACTGGTGCGAGCGACGATCTACGCACTCGTGTGTATTGCGTGCGCGGCGGCGATTCGCGCGCACGCCGACGAAAGGCCGCTCGAAGAGCGGCTGCAGGGGCAGTGTGTCGCCGCGCACCGCGGCGGCTTCCGCTACGACGACTCGAACACGCTGAGCCGGTTCGAGACGGCCCGGCTCGAGGGCGCGGACATCGTCGAGACGGACCTGCGCAGCTCGCGCGACGGCGTGGTGTTCCTGTTCCACGACCGCGACCTGCGCTTCGCGACCGACTGTCAGGGCGATTTCTCCTCGAAGCTCGCGCGCGAGATCGAGCGCTGCCGGCTGCGCCGGCTCGGCGTGCCGCCCGAGCGCTTCGAACGCGCGCTGGCCTGGTCGCGCGGGCGGGTGGTGCTGGACGCCGAGCTCAAGGCCCGGGACGTGGCGCGCCCCGCGATCGAGCTGGTCCGGCGCTACGGCGCCTACGAGTGGGTGTACTTCCAGGTGCGAAACGACCCCGAGATCTACCGCACCGTGCGCGCCTACGACCGGCGCGTCGCCGTCGAGGCGGGTCCGCTCGGCGACCACGCCGAGCGCGAGCTGCGCAAGCTGCTGGCGCTGGCGGATCCGCGCTTGCTGGTGGTGCAGCTCCATCCGGAGGCGCTCACTCCAGAAATCCTGGAGCAGCTCCACGCCGCGGGAAAGCGCGCGTCGATCGACGCCTGGCGCGTGCGCGGCGAGCGACTCTGGACGATGTGGCTGCTGCCGCGACATGCCGGGTGCGAGGAGAGCTGGCAGCGCGGAGCCGACATCGCCGTCACGAACGTCCCGGGTGACTGTGTCGACCAGCGGGCGCGGCTGCGCCACTGATGCGCGGCCTGCTCGCCGCGCTGGCACTCGGGATCTTCGCGGCGGTGGTGATCGCGCGCTGGCCGCTGCTGGCGCGGCCCTTCTCGTCCGAGGGCGAGGCACGCGAGGCGCACGTGATCGCGGACGTGGTGCGCGAAGGTCACTGGATCGCGCCCTACCCCAATGGTGACTGGATCCCGACCAAGGGGCCGCTGCTCTACTGGTGGGCGGGCGCCGCGGCCATGCTGTTCGGCCTCTCTGAGCGCGTGCTGCGGCTGTCGGTGGCCGCGCTGAACCTGGGCACGATCCTGGCCACGGCCTGGCTCGGCCGGACGCTGGTCTCGCCGACCGCGGGCTGGCTGGCGGCGCTCCTGCTCGCGAGCTGCGTGCTGTTCTCAGGCTACGCGTTCTATCTGCGCGTCGACACAGCGCTGCTCTTGTGCACCACGCTGTCACTCGGCTTCTTCGCGCGCGAGCTCGCGCGGCCCGAGACCGCCCTCGGCTCGCGACTCGGGAGCCACGTTGCGCTCGCCGGCGCGCTCTTCGCCAAGGGTCTGCCGGCGCTGATTCCCACGCTCGTACCGATGCTGGCCGTGCTCGCCTGGCGCCGCGACCGCTCGGGCCTGCGCTGCTACGCACTGACGGCGCTCTTGCTCGGGGCAGTGACCGCGGCGAGCTTCAGCCCGGCGCTGTGCGCGGCGCTCCTGCCGCTGGCGCTCGCGCTCGCCTTCGCGCCGGCATTGGGCGCGCGCTCTGCGCGCGAGACACTCGCGGAGCTCGCGCCGGGTCTGGTCCTGGTGGGTCTGGTCGGCGGCTGGCTCGCGCTGGCCGATGCGCGCTACCCGGTGCCCTACCTCACGCGCGTGGTCGAGGACAGCATGAACCGCGTGGGCCGCGCGGCGATGGCGGGCGATCCGTTCCTGCGCTCGCCCTGGTACTACTTCCCGCGCTTCCCGGGTGACTTCTTCCCCTGGGCGATCTTCCTGCCGGTGGGGCTTCTCGCCGCGGTGCGAGCCGTGCGACGCGACCGCCGCGACCTCGGCCTGTTGTGTCTGGTGTGTCTCGTGGGCGGCTTCGCGGTCTTCTCGGCGATCGCCTACAAGCGCAAGGTCTACCTGCTGCCGATCTTCCCGCCGGCCGCGGTGCTGGTGGCCTCGCTGCTCGAGAATCCCCGAGCCGAGCGGCGAGGCTTGGATGCGAGCTTCGGCGTGTTCGCCGCGCTGGGCGCCGCGGCGGCCTGCCTCGCGCCCCTCGACCTCGCGTCGCGCGCGCTGCGCGGCGCCTCGCTCTACGCGTCGCTCCACGCCGACGAGCTCAGCCGCACGCTGCAGGCGCACGCGCTCGGCGTCGACCTGGCGGGCCTGGCCTGCGGCGCGCTCTGGCTCAGCGCGCGCCCGTTGTGGCGCACGCGGGGCGGCAGCGCGGGCGGCGCGTCGATCGCCGCCGGCATGGCGATCCTGCTGGTCGGGCCGATGACGGAGCTCGAGCTGGCGCGCGCGAAACAGCCGCGAACCCCCGCTGACTTCGCGGGCCAGGTGCGCGAGCTGGTCTCGAGCGAGGACGAGCTGCGCTTCGTACCGGGCGTGCGCGACGAGGGACTGCTGTTCTACCTGGCCCGCCCCGTGCCGGCGACGAGCAGCGCGGAGCTCGAGACACTTCTGTCTGGAGCGGAAAGCCGAGACCGCTATTTGATCGCGCGCCGGGCCAGTGAGCTCGCCGGCGCTTCGGCGCCGCTCACCACGCTGGCTCGAGGAGTCGGAAGTAATGGTCCGCTCATCCTGGTGCGAGTGACTGGCGGGCGCCATTGAACACTTGCAGACGTCTCACTCTGGATTCAGACCGAGGCAATGCAGCGCGCTGCACCCTTCTTTCATGAGCCGCTCGGCGATGGTCTACACCGTGCTGTGTGCGGTGTTCACGCTGTGCGCGGCGGACCGATCCTTCGGCGAGGAGCGCACGCTGCGCGAGCGGCTCGCGGGCTTCCACGTGGGCGCGCACCAGGGCGGATACCAGTTCTCGGACTCGAACACGATCGAGCGCTTCCAGAAGGCCGAGGCGGAAGGCGCCGACATCGTGGAGACCGACATCCAGGTCTCGAGCGACGGCGTCCCCTTCCTGTTCCACGACGCGTATCTCAATCCGGACACGGCCTGCAGCGGTCCGTTCTCGTCGACCTCCGCCGCCGTGATCGAGCACTGCAACCTGGTCGGGCTGCACCACGGCGCCGAGCGCTTCGAGCAGGCGCTCGCGTGGTCGCGCGGTCGCGTCGTGATCGACGCCGAGTTCAAGACCTCCGCGGCGATCCGCCCTGCGATCGACCTGGTGCGGAAGTACTCGGCCTACGAGTGGGTCTACTTCCAGACCGGCGACGGCACGCAGCTGTACGACGAGGCCCGCGCCTACGACCCGTACGTCGCGCTCGAGGTCGTGCCTTCGGGCAAGGATGCCCAGCTCACGCTCGATCGCCTGCTCGCGCACGACGATCCGCGGCTGATCAGCGTGCAGCTCCATCCAGATCTCGCGACCAGCGTGAATCTGGTCACGATCGCGCGCGCAGGGAAGCTGATCTCCGCGGACTCTTTCCGCTTCGGCACCGAGCACCGCTGGGGCATCTGGCCCTTCCGCGCGGCGTTCTGCACGGGCGTGTACCAGCTCGGCATCAACATCGCGGTCACGAACGTGCCCGACGCGTGCGTCGTGCAGCGCGACGCCGCGCGCGCCCAGTTCCTGTCCTTCAGCTTCACCCACTAGCTCTCGCTGGCGCTCGCGTTCGCCTTCACGGCAAACGCTGCAATGCACAAGCTGGACTCAGGCAGGCGGCGCGGGCACTCGGCCGGGCACGGGACTCATTTCGGGCCAGCCCGGTCAGAATACGGTCCTAGGTCAGGCCGGTCAGAACAGTGTGCCCGGCGTGTCAGCCCGAGCCCGTCGACCCAACGCCACTCACCTTGGGCCCTGAGGAGCGAGCAATGAGACAGCCTTGGACGATTTCCTTGTTGGTGCTGACTCTGGCCGTCACTGCCGGAGCGGCCGAGAAGGACCGCGTCGACGCCACGCAAGTCCGTTGCGGCGACTTCGCGACCCGCAGCCGCGAGCAGCAGCGGCGGCTGCTCGCGTTCCTGGAAGGCTACGCGCGCCGCGACATCGCCGCGTCGCAGATCGGCGAGATCCAGGTCGGCGGCCAGACGGCGGGGCTCGACTCCGCGTGCGCGCGCGAGCCCGAGGCGACGGTCTGGTCGAAGGTGCGCGAGAACATGGGCGACGAGAGCTCGGGCAACCCGGAGCGGACCGGCCGCATCGAGACCGGACCCGGTGAGGCGAAGACCAGCCCACCGCGTGCCAAGCCGCTCGAGCTCACCTGCGAGGAGTTCAACCGGCTCGAGACCAAGCGACAGCCCGAGGTCCTGTTCTGGCTCGACGGCTACGACCGCACGGACGGCTCCGCGGTGGTGGATCTCGAGCGTGGCCTGGGCGGCTACGAGAGCGCCTGCCGCGCCAGCCCGCGTCAGTCGCTGTGGACGGCGCTAGAGCCTACGCTCGCGAACCCTTGAGGGCGGTCTTGAAGCCGCTGTAGCTCGGCTGGTCGATCGCAGCCTGGTTCACGACGGCCTCGCGCAGATACTCGGCGAGGCCCGGCAGGCCGAGCGGAATCGTGTGGTCGCGCAGGCCGCGCACCAGCGTCCAGCGCAGTGACTCGAGATCGCCGCCCTCGGACAACAGCCCGCGCAGCCGATCGGTCTGGCGCGCGCGCAGCTCGGCGCCGAGCTCGAGCTCGCGCAGCACCACGTCGAGAGAGTTGCCCGCGACCCGAGCCAGGAACTGCAGCCGGCCCTTGGTGGCGTTCATGACGTCGGACCGCAGGTAGTCGCGGACGCTGGTCACGAGCTCGTCGATGCGCGGCATGTCGAGCGTGGACTTGGTCGCGGCCGGAGTCAGTAGCTCGACCGGGCCGGGAATCAGGAGATTCACGCAGTCGACCTGACACTCCGAGGTGCGGCGGCCGATCGCCGGGCGCTCGACGGTCTTGTCCGGTCCGCTGCGGTAGTGCTCGGCCATTCCGAGACACCCGACCGACCACCAGAACGAGCCGAAGACCTCCCAGAACTTCACGCGCGCCGGGTCGACCTTCTGGCCGGACACCTGCTCGTAGCCGCGGAACAGGTCCTCGTACCGGCCGAAGCCGCCCACGGGCAGCTCGGTCTGGCCGAAGCGCCAGGAGTTGGTGCAGATCCAGCCCAGGTCGCGCATCGGGTCGCCGATGTGCGCGATCTCCCAATCGAGCACGGCCACCACGCCGCGCGGCGAGACCATGATGTTGCCGTTGCGGAAGTCGTTGTGGACCAGTGACTCCTGGTACGAGGCCGGCAGGTTCTCGAGCAGCCAGCGCGCCGAGAAGTCGATCATCGGCTGCGGCGTGCCGAGCGCCTGGTAGCGCTGCCAGGTCTGGCGCACGAACTGCTCGGGAGTCATGCGCGCGAGGCGTGGCTCGAGCCCCGACGCGCGCAAGTCGATGGCGTGGATGCGCGCCAGGATCTGGCCGCACTGCTCGGCCAGGCGCGGCCGGATCGCGTCGAGGCTGGGGTCGCGCACGATCCGCGCGCCCAGCGCCTCGCCCTCGAGCCATTCCATGACGAAGCCTTCGCCGAGGCCGTCGGCCGGCTCGAGCACGTGCACGACCTCGGGCTCGGGCACGCCCGCGGCGCGCGCGGTGCGCATCAAGAGCGCCTCGGTCACGAGGCCGGGCTGGCCCGAAGTGGGCTCCGGGGCGTGTCCGCCGGGGGCGCGGCGCATCGCCAGGCGCTTCTCACCCGCGTCGCTGCGGATCACCAGGCGGTAGGTCTCCTGACTCGCGCCTCCCGACAGGCGCTCGGCCGAGACCAGGCCGCGGCAGCCCGGCACGTGCTTCTCGAGAACCGCCGCCAGTGACTCGAGGAACTCCGCCAACTAGACGTCTTCCTGGACACCCTTGGGCGCGCGCTGCTTCATGAAGCCGAACATGTAGCCGGCCACGCGTCGCATCTGGATCTCCTCGGTGCCCTCGGTGATGCGGTAGCGCCGGTGGTGGCGGTAGATGTGCTCGAACGGCTTGTGTCTCGAGTACCCCAGCCCGCCGTGCACCTGCATCGCGCGGTCCGCGGCCTCGCAGCACAGCCGATTCGACCAGTAGTTGCACATCGAGACCTTGTCCGACACCGAGAAGTTGCCGTGCACGTCCATGCCCCAGGCGGTCTTGTGGATCAGCGCGCGCAGCATCTCGCACTGAGTCTGCAGCTCGACCAGCGGGAACTGGATCGCCTGATTGCTCGACAGCGCCTTGCCGAACGGCTTGCGCTGCTTGGCGTATTCCACCGACTCGTTGATGCAGAACTGCGCCGCGCCCAGGCTGCCGGCCGCCTGGCGGATGCGGTTCTCGTTGAAGAAGTGCTGCACGACCTGCAGGCCGCGGCCCTCGCCGCCGAAGATCGCCGCGTCGGGCACCCACACGTTCGTGAGCGAAATGCGACCGTGGTCCGTCGGCATGTTGAAGGTCCACAGCATCTCTTCGACCTTGAAGCCCGGCGAGTCGGTGGGCACGAGGAACGCCGTGATGCCGTTGCCGTCGCCGGCCTTGCCGCCCGTACGCGCGAAGATCAAGTCGTGCTTGGCCTTGTGGATGCCCGTGTTCCAGGTCTTGCCGCCGTTGATGCGCCAGCCGCTGCCATCGCGCACGGCGTTCGTCTCCATGTGAGTCGCGTCCGAGCCGTGGTCGGGCTCGGTGATTCCGAACGCGAAGCCCTTCGTGCCCTCGAGCAGCCCGTCGACCCACTCCTTCTTCTGCGCGTCCGTGCCGTACGCCAGCATGAGCAGCACGCCCACGTTGTTCGCGACGATCGAGTGCTCGTTCTGCAGATCGTTGTGCAGGCCGAGCCCCTTGGCGGACAGGTACTCGCGGATGATCGCCATGCCCAGGTTCGTGCCGTCCTTCCCGCCGTACTGCTTGGGCAGCGGATAGCGGTAGTGGCCCGCCTTGTCCGCGCGCCGGCGCGCCTCGCGCAGCAGCTGCTCCCACTCCTCGTTCGGCAGCCCGCCGCGGTCCCAGTCCGTGCGCGCGTCTTCGCGTCGGTGGTCGAAGAAGCGGATGTTGTCGTTCGAATTCTCGAGCGGTTTGATCTCGCGCAAGATGAATTCGTCAAGCTCGAGCAGGTAGGCGGCGATGTCCCGCGGAATGTCGAAGTTCATGGGGCTCCCCTCGCTTGGGTTCCGGGCCGAATCTTACCCCCGCGGGCCGGTCGGTTTCCGGCGCCCCAATCCAAAGGGTCCGGACCGGTGTATTCCCGGTCATGAAGACGAAACTCGCCTCCCTGGCAGTGGTCCTGGTCGCCGCGCTCGCGCCCGGGGTGCGCGCGGCAGACGCAGCACCCAAGGTGCACATCGAAAACTTCCAATTCCGCCCGCAGACCCTCGAGGTCCCCGTGGGCGCGACCGTCGTCTGGGTGAACGACGACGAGGAGATCCACGCGCTCTACGCCATGGACGACAGCTTCCGCTCGCCCGCGCTCGACGGCGACGCGAGCTTCGAACACCAGTTCACGAAGGCCGGCACGTACGAGTACCGCTGCTCGCTGCACCCGCAGATGAAGGGAACCATCGTCGTCCGCTAGGACGGCGAGGTGTCGTCATGTTCGAAAGCAATCGACGCGAATTCATGCAGTGTCTCGCGTGGGCCGGAGCGGGCGTGGTGTGGACGCTCACGAGCGGTGGACTCACGTCCCGCGCGCTGGCACAAGCGGTGAAGTCAGGCGGGAAGACCGAGGGGCTCCACTTCGTCCAGATCAGCGACACGCACATCGGCTTCGACAAGGACGCGAACCCCGACACCACGGCGACGGCGCGCACGGCCATCGCGCGCATCAATGCGCTCGCCGACCGGCCGCAGTTCGTGCTGCACACGGGCGACCTGACGCACGCGCAGAAGCCGGGCACGTTCGACACGGTGAACGGACTCTTGCAGGAGATCCACACGGACGCGGTCTTCACCGTGCCCGGCGAGCACGACGTGTTCGAGGACGGCGGCAAGGAGTATCTCGCGCGCTTCGGCAAGGACACGTGGGGCAGCGGCTGGCGCAGCTTCGACGCGAGCGGCGCGCACTTCGTCGGACTCATCAACGTGCTGTCGTTCAAGACGGGCGGCGTGGGCAAGCTCGGCGACGAGCAGCTCGCGTGGCTGGAGAAGGACCTCGCCGGCGTCTCCGCGAGCACGCCCGTAGTGGTGTTCGCGCACATCCCGCTGTGGGCGCTCTACCCGGAGTGGGGCTGGACGACCGACGACGCGCAGCGAGCGCTCGACCTGTTGAAGCGCTTCGGCTCCGTGACGGTGCTGAACGGGCACATCCACCAGGTCATGCAGAAGACCGAAGGGAACGTGACCTTCCACACCGCGTACTCGACGGCCTACCCGCAGCCAGCGCCGGGCACCGCGCCCGGGCCGGGGCCGCTGAAGGTGCCGGCGGCCGAGCTCCGCAACCACTTGGGGCTGCGCGAGGTCGTCTGGCGCGCGAACGCGGGCCAGCTGGCCGTCATCGACACCAAATTGAGTTAGGAGACTCGAAGGCGCGTGGCCCGCACCGGCGTGAACGGCAGCTCCGGAGCGTTCTCGGCAGAGGACGACGAGGGGCTGCTGCGCGCGCTCGCCGCGGGCGACGCCGCGGCGCTCGGCGAGCTGTACGCGCGCTACGCGCCACGCGTGTTCGGCCTGGCCGCGCGCGCGCTCGATTCGGGCGCCGCCGAGGACCTCGTGCAGGAGACCTTCGTCGCCGTGTGGCAGCACGCCGGCGACTTCGACCCCGAACGCGGGCGCGTCGAGCCGTGGCTGCTGCAGATCGCGCAGCGCCGCGTCCTGAACGAGCTGCGCCGCCGCGCGCGCAAGCCCACGAGCGGCGACGAGGCCTCGCTCGCGCGGATCGCAGATCCCGGCGCCGACCCGGCCGCCGCGGCTTGGCGCGACTACCGGCGCTCGGCCGTGCGCTCCGCGCTCGCCCAGCTGCCGGCGGCGCAGCGCCGCGCGCTCGGGCTCGCGTTCCTCGACGAGCTCACGCACGAGCAGGTCGCGCAGCTGCTCGGCGTGCCGCTCGGCACCGCGAAGACGCGCATCCGCGCCGCGCTCGCCGCGCTGCGGCCGCGCCTCGCGGCGCTGGTCGCGATGCTGGCGCTCGTCGCGCTCGGCGGCTCGGCGCTGTGGCTCGCGCGCGACCGCGCGCTGCGCGGGCTGGACGAGCGCGCGCTCGACGCCGTGACCTCGAGCGACGTCACGCCGCTGCGCCTCGAAGCCGCGGCCGGCCAGCCGCCGGAGCTCCACGCGACCTACCGCGCGCGGCCGGGCGCAAGCCTCGCCGTGCTCACCCTCTCGCACTTCGCGCCCGTGTCCGCCGGCACGACGTACCAGGCCTGGAGCCGCGGCCCCGACGGCTGGCACTCCCTCGGCACCGCCCATCCCGACGCGACCGGCCACGCGCGAGTCGTCGCCGAAGGCAGCGCGGTCGTGTGGCCCGTCGCCGAGCTCGAGATCACTCGCGAACCCGCCGCCGGCTCTGCCGCGCCGACCGGTCCCGTGATCGCCGACTGGAAGTCGGACTAGAGGCCTAGGGCATTACCCGGGGGAGCACCTGGGTCGCGAACGACTCGATCGTCCGCATGAGCTTCGCGTTGTCGATGAGGGAGATGTAGATCCACGCGAAGATCCACTGCGCGGGCAGACGCTTCTGCAGCGCCTCGAGCTGACGCGTCACGGTGTCGGGTGAGCCGACGAGCGCGAGGCTCGTCGCGAAGAAGTCCTCGACGGGCGGCCCGCCGTCGGGATCGGCCAGCCCGTGGTAGAAGCCGAACGGCTCGAACCAGGTGGAGCCCACGAACGTGCTCGACTGGCGCCACAGCGCCTGCGCTTCCTCATCGGTGGCGGCGACGATCACGTCGCGCAGCACGCCCACGCCGTCGCCGAGCGGCCGGCCCGACACTTCCGCGTACAGCTCGAAGAGCGCGCGCTCGCGCTTCGGATGCAGCGGCGGCAGGATCGCCGTGACTCCCTGCTCCGCACACCAGCGGATGCTGCGCTCCGACGACGCGAACGGTTGGAAGAGCGGCGGGTGCGGCTTCTGCAACGGCTTGGGTACGACGGACACGGCGCGCACCACGCCGTCGCGCACGCCGCCGCCGTACTGCGCGGTCGCGGCGAGCGGCCACGGCGTCTCGCCCGCGGGCACGCGCCAGAACTTGCCGTCGACCTCGAGGAAGTCCTCGGTCCACGCGCGGCGCACGATCTGGAAACACTCCTCGAAGGCGAGGCGATTCGCCTCGTCGATGGCGTCGTGCTCGTGCGGCAGCGCGCCGTGAATGCCGTGCGTCTGCTGCGCCATGATGTCGACCCAGCGGCGCTGGTAGCCGCGCGCGAAGCCCGCGTTCGCGCGGCCGCCCGTCATGTGGTCGAGCATCGCGATGTCCTCGGCCACGCGGATGGGGTTCTGCGCGGGCAGCACGAGGCCGAGCTGGCCCACGCGGATGCGCTTGGTCTGCATGCCGACGAACAGGTCGAGCATGACGGGATTGTTGGAAAGCTCGAAGCCTTCGACGTGGAAGTGATGCTCCGTGAAGCTCACGGAGTCGTAGCCGAGGTCGTCGCCCAGCCGTGCCTGCTCCGACAGGTCGCGCAGCATGCGCGCATAGGGCTGGGGACGCAGACCCACGCAGCCGGCCTCGATCTCCGCTCGGGTGCCCACGGTCGGCAAATAGAAGAGCGACACCTTCATCCGCGATTTATTCTACGCGCATCACCCAGGGGAGTCCTTTCCATGAAGCGTTTCGCCGCACGCATTGCCGTATCCCTGCTCCTTCCGTTGGCGCTCGCAGCGCTGCCGCTGCCCGCCGGCGCTGCCAAGCAGCCCGTCGACCCCCAGACGCGCTGTCAGGAGCTCGTGAAGAAGAAGATGAAGTCGAAGCACCCGGGCGCGCGCGACATCCAGCTGACGCAGACCCGCACCTGGCAGCAGTCGAGCAAGCAGAGCGGGTATGGCGGGACGGGCACCGTGCTCACGACGAAGAACGAGACCGGCACGTTCGAGTGGACGTGCACGTACGACACCACCACCAACAAAGTTCTCTCCGTCGAGTTCCAGAAGGAAGGGAAGCCGACGAAGACCAAGTGAGGAGCCGACATGGAGGTCCGACGCATCGTCAGCCTGTTTCTGGCGCTGGGCCTCTGGGCCGGCACCGCGTGCACGCAGGAGTCACAGAACCGGTTCGGGCGCGCGCTGCAGAACTGGACGGGGGACAACGGCGTGCTCGACGTGTACGCCGGGGACCGGCTCGCGATCCGCTTCATCAAGATCGACAAGCTGACCACGAGCCTCGGCACCGCGCACGGCGAGCACGAGCGACCGTACCGCTTCGGCTACGGCTACCTGGACGAGAACCAGAACTACGTCGTCGATCCAGGCGAGAAGAAAGTCTACTTCGAGGTCAGCGACTACTCGACGAACTACGTCTTCTACGAGAACCCGCACTAGCCCGGAATGTGTTACTAGGGGCCCCATGCTCGGCCGCCTGTTGCCACGGAAGTCCGAATTCTTCGCGCTCTTCTCGCGCCACGCGGAGCTCTGCTTCGAGGGCGCGAAGCGCCTGCGGCTGCTCCTGCACGAGCCGTCCAACGCGCGCGCGGGCTATGAAGAGGTGCACGCGCTGGAGCACGAGGCCGACCGCGTGTGCCAGGAGGCCATGGAGTCGCTGCACAAGACGTTCGTCACGCCCATCGAGCGCTCGGACATCCACGCGCTGTCGAGCCGGCTGGACGACATCATGGACCACATCGAAGCCACCGCGCAGCGCGTGTGGCTCTACGAAGTCGAGAAGGCGACGCCCGAGGCGCTCGAGATGGGCGAGAACCTGGTGCGCGCCACCGACGCGCTGCGCGGCGCGGTCGGCGCGCTGGCGGGGCGGCTCGACGACCCGAAGCTGCGCCAGATGTGCGCGGCGGTGAAGGCGGTCGAGAAGGAGAACGACCGCGTGCTGCGGCGCGCGACCGCGCGGCTCTTCAAGGAGGAGACCGACGCGCGCGCGCTGATCAAGTGGAAGGAGATCTACGACGACGTCGAGCGCGCGGTCGACCGCTGCGAAGACGTCGCCAACGTCATCGAAGGCGTGGCGCTCGAGAACAGCTGATGGAAGGGCTGCTCGTCGCGGTCGTCGTGATCGCGCTCGTCTTCGACTACACGAACGGCTTTCACGACGCCGCGAACGCCGTCGCCACGGCGATCTCGACGCGCGCCGTGCCGCCCGGCATCGCGCTCGTCGCGGCCGCGGCGCTGAACGTGATCGGCGCGCTCGTATCGACGAACGTCGCCGCGACGCTCGCGAAGGGCATCGTGGTGTCGAGCGCGGTGACTCCGCCCGTGATGTTCGGCGGGCTCGTCGGCGCCATCTTCTGGAACCTGCTCACTTGGTGGTGGGCGCTGCCGTCGAGCTCCTCGCACTGTCTCATCGGCGGCGTTTCGGGCGCGGTGCTCGCGACTTCGGGCTCGGCGTCCGTGCAGTGGTCGGGCATCGTGGAGAAGGTGCTCGTGCCCACCCTGTGCGCGCCGCTCATCGGCTTCGCGTTCGGCGTCGCGCTCATGGTCAGCATCTTGTGGGTATTCCGGCGCGCGCACCCCGGCCCGCTGCAGCGGCGCTTCCGCGCGGCGCAGCTCGTGTCCGCCTCCTTCATGGCCTTCAGCCACGGCTCGAACGACGCGCAGAAGACGATGGGCGTGATCACGCTCGCGCTGTTCTCGTCGGGCGCGATCGGCACGCTCGACGTGCCGCTCTGGGTGAAGCTCGCCTCGGCCGTGGTGATCGGCCTGGGCACGTACTCGGGCGGGAAGCGCATCATCCGCACGCTCGGCATGCGGCTCGTGAAGCTCACGCCGGTGCACGGCTTCGCCGCCGAGACGGCCGCCTCCGCGGTCCTGCTCGGCACGGCGCACTTCGGCTTCCCGGTGTCGACGACGCACGTGATCTCGACCTCGATCATGGGCGTGGGCGCCACCCAGCGACTTTCCGCTGTGAAGTGGGGCCTCACGCGTGACATCCTGTTGGCGTGGGTGCTGACCCTGCCTGCGGCGGGGCTCGTCGGGGGCGGCTGCGCGCTCGTATCGCAGCTCGTGTTCGGCGCGAAGTAGCGCGCATAGCTAGGAGGCTGGAGTGGCGGGTCTCGATCTCTGGGCGATGGCGTTCGTCTTCATGTTGGCGACGTTCATCGGGTTCGACGTGATCCGGAACGTGTCGCGGCTCCTGCACACGCCGCTGATGTCGCTGACGAACGCGATCTCGGCGATCGCCGTGGTGGGCTCGCTCATCATCACCGGTGAGGAGAAGACCACGTTCTCGACCGTGCTCGGCGCGGTCGCCGTCGCGGCGTCGGTGACGAACATCGTCTCGGGCTTCCTCATCACCGACCGCATGCTGCGCATGTTCAAGCGCCGCGAGCCCGGCCAATGAGCCCCGAGCTGATCTACAACGTCACGCAGGGCAGCTACCTGGCCGCGGCCGCGCTGTTCATCTTCTCGCTGCGCTGGCTGTCGCGGCCCGAGACGGCGCGCCGCGGCGTGCTCGCGGGCGTGCTCGGCATGGTGGCCGCGATCGTCGGCACGCTCGTGCACCCGGACATCGCGCACTACGAGTGGATCGCCGTGGGCGTCGTCGTCGGCACCGTCGTCGGCGTGCCACTCTCGCGTGTCGCCCTCACCGCCGTGCCGCAGCGGACCGCGCTCTCGCACGCTTTCGGCGGCCTGGCGGCCGGGCTCGTCGGCACCGCGAAGTACGCGCTCTGGCTCGAGTCCGGCGAGATGACCGCGTTCCGCATGTTCGCGATCACGGTCGAGATCATCCTCGGCTTCCTCACGTTCACCGGCTCGCTCATGGCGGCGGGGAAGCTGCAAGAGGTGATCCCGACGCGGCCGATCACGTACCGGAACCAGAACTTCATCAACCTGTCGCTGCTGGCGATCGCGATCGGCGCGGGGCTGTGGCTCGTCGTGGACCCGACGCAGTGGCAGCTGTTCCCGGTGATCGTCGCGCTGTCGCTGTTGTTCGGCGTGCTCTTGATCATCCCGATCGGCGGCGCGGACATGCCGACGGTGATCTCGCTCCTGAACTCGTACGCCGGCCTCTCGGCGGTGGCCATGGGCTTCGTGCTCGAGAACAAGGTGCTCATCATCGCGGGCGCGCTCGACGGCTCGTCGGGCTTCATCCTGTCGGTGATCATGTGCCGCGCGATGAATCGCTCGTTCACGAACGTGCTGTTCGGCGCGTTCGGCCAGGTGCAGGCGGTCGCCGTACACGGCGAGCAGAAGGCCGTGAAGAGCGCTACCGCGCAGGACGCGGCCGACCTGCTCGACACCGCGAGCCAGGTCGTGATCGTGCCCGGTTACGGCATGGCAGTCGCCCAGGCGCAGCACCGCGTGCACGAGCTGCGCGACCAGCTGGCGAAGCGCGGCATCGGCGTGAAGTTCGCCATCCACCCGGTCGCGGGCCGCATGCCGGGACACATGAACGTGTTGCTCGCCGAGGCCGAGATCCCGTACGACGAGCTCGTGGAGATGGACGACATCAACCCCGACTTCCCGCAGACCGACGTGGTGCTCGTCGTCGGCGCGAACGACGTGGTGAACCCGGCCGCGCGCCACGACAAGTCGAGCCCGATCTACGGCATGCCGATCCTCGACGTCGACAAGGCGAAGTCGGTCATCGCGATCAAGCGCTCGATGAACCCCGGCTTCGCGGGGATCGACAACGAGCTCTACACGGCCGACAACACCGTCATGGTGTTCGGCGACGCCAAGGCCGTGATCGGCGACATCGTGAAGGCGATGACCGGAGGGAGCGGGATCCACTAGCATGCTCGCCGCCGTGCTCGCCGCCCTCGCCTTGCAATCGAGTGACTTCTCCGCGAACGCGGCCATGCCAGCGCGCTTCACCTGCGAAGGGGAGAACGCCACGCCGCATCTCTCGGTCGCCGGCGCGCCGTCGGGCGCGAAGAGCCTGGCGCTGATCGTCGACGATCCCGACGCGCCGGACCCCGCCGCGCCGAAGCGCACCTGGGTACACTGGGTGGTGTACGACCTGCCCGTCGCCGACGGCGAATTGAAGACGTCGGCCGGTCGGGCCGGCAAGAGCGACTTCAACGCGAGCGACTGGCGCGGCCCCTGTCCGCCGATCGGCAAGCACCGCTACTTCTTCAAGCTGTACGCGCTCGACGTGCAGCTGGGCGACCGCGGGCGCCTCACGAAGGCCGAGCTCGAGAAGGCGATAGAGGGCCACGTGCTCGAGAAGACCGAGCTGATCGGGACCTACGAGAAGAACAAACACTGACTCAGCGCAGGCGGTCCGTCAGGTCCGACAGTCTCCGCGCCAGGATCTCGTTCAGGTTTCGCATGACCGTCGAAGCGATGCGCGGGTAGCGACGTCGCAGGCGCTGCAGGTTGTTCGGCGTGAAGCGCAAGAGCCGGGCGTCCTTCGCCACGTCGACGTTCGCGCTGCGCTCGCCGGTGAACAGGCCGACATCGCCGATCACGTCGCCGCGCTCCGAGGTGCGCAGCTCGATCGCGCCGGTCGGGCCCTCCTTCCACACGCGCAGCGCGCCGTCGACGATCACGTACATCTCGCGGTCGGACTCGCCGATGCGCATGAGCGGATCTCCCGTCGGCACGCTCCGCAGGCTCGCCATGAGCGCCACGATACGGCACTGCGCCTTCGAGAGGCCCCGGAACAGCGGGATGGCGACTTGCGGGTCGTCGCCCAGGTCGAGCGTCAGCGTGTCCCAGAGCGTCACGATGCGCAGGCCCGAGCAGAGCGCCGGCGTGAGCGTGACCTCGACCAGCAGCGAGAAGCCGAGCGTGAACGCGCCCATGCCACCGACCTGGCGATAGGAGAGCAGATCGCTCCACGACAGCATGAGAAAGCCGATGCAGAGCGAGATCGTGGAGTAGAGAACGGGGCGGCCGACGGAGCGGAGCACCGAGATCGTGGCGGTCCGCTCGTCGGCCAGGCGCTTCGCCTCGGAGTTGAAGCGCACGAAGTAGTGGACCGTGTCGTCGATGGCGACGCCCAGCGCCATCGGCGCGATGATGCTGGTCGCGAAGTTCAGCGTGATGCCGGTGAGTCCGAGCGCGCCGAAGTACACGGCGACGGGAATCACGTTCGGGATCAGCGCGATGATCCCGAGTCGCGCGGACAGGAACATCACCCACAGCAACAAGTAGATCAGCACGATCGCGCCGATGATGCTCTGCACCTGACCCCAGATCAGGTTGTCGACGACCTGGGTCATGAGGATCGAGTTGCCCGTCACTTGCCCGTGCAGCTGCGGCGGCAGCTGCTTCATGCGCTCCTCGATCCGGTTCACCAGGCTGATGACGAGCTCCGTGTCGAAGATGGTCGAGCGCACCTGGATGTTGGTCAGCTGGTAGCGCGCGTCGACGAACTCCTCGAGCTCTTCGCTGGCGCCCAGGAACAAGAGCTGCCCCGCGAGCCGATCCGTCTCGGGCACCCTCAGGAACTCGGGGTTGTTCTCGTGGAAGGCGCGGTTCAAGAGCTTCACGAAGTCGACGAGCCCCGTGGTGCCGCCGATCTCGGGCTGGTCGTCCAGCCACTTCTGCAGCGACTCGAGCGCGCGCAGGTTCTCGGGCTGCTTGAACGTGGCGGGGTTGTCGGCCTGCACGACCACCTGGAAGGCGTTCGCGCCGTTCAGCTTGTCGTTCACGGCGTCGAAGTCGAGCCGCTGCTTCGCGTGCTGGGGCAGGAAGCGCAGGCTCTCGTTGCCGACGACGACGCGCGTCGCGGCGAGCACCGAGAGCAGCGTCACGACGCCCCAGAAGATGAAGATGCCGCGGCGGTTGCGCAGATCGAACTCGGCGAGCCGCAAGATCGCGCGCCCGAACGCGCTCTCCTCGGCGACCTCCTCGGACGCCGCGAGCCGACGCGGACGGCCGAGGACCGCGAGCAACGACGGCGTCAGCGAGAGCGAGACGACCAGCGTCGCGAGCACGCCGACCACCGACATGTAGCCGAAGTCCTGGATCGCCTGGATCGGCGTCAGGATCTCGGAGAAGAAGCCGGCGGCCGTGGTCAGGCCCGTGAGCCCGGTCGCGAGCGCGACGTCCTTCATCACGTGCTCGATGGCGTGATGGGGGGACTGGCTGCGGTCGAGCCGCATCATGTCGTAGTACTCCGACACGATGTGCACGGAGTACGCGACGCCGAGGATGATCAACATCGGCGGCACCAGTACGGTGGTGATCGTAAGCTGCTTGCCGAGCCAGGCCTCGAAGCCGAGCGTCCAGACGAGTGCGACACCGACCGCGAGCAGCGGGAGCACCGTGCCGCGCAACGTGCGAAAGGACAGCGCCAGCACGAGCGCCAGCGCGCCGACGACGAGCGGCGTGCTGTGCAACAGGTCGCCGAGCTGGTAGCGCACCTGGGCCACCTTCAGGTGCGGGCCGCCGGTCACGTAGACCTCGATCGGGCCGGCCTCTTCGCGCGCGATCTTGTCGATCTGGTCGTCGATGCCCTTGTCGATGAAGTCGCGGTCGGAGAAGTCGAGGAACTCGACCACGACCGCCGCCGTCTTGGCGTCCTTCGAGATCAGGTTCCCGGCGTAGATCGGGTTCGCGAGCGCTTCGGCCTTGAGCTCGGCCAGCTTCGAGGGGTCGGTCGGGATCTCCTTCACGAACGGCCGGACGTCGATGCCGTCCTCGGTGCCCCGCACGTTCGCGACGTTCGTGATGGCGATGACGTGGTGCACGCCCTCGACCGTCGCCAGCCGCTCGCTCATGCGCGCGATCCTGGCGAGCACCTCGGGCGTGAAGATGTCGTCGGCGTGCAGGGCGACGACCATCGTCTCGTCGCTGCCGAACGCCTTCCGCACGTAGTCGTAGAACTTGCGCCCAGCCTGGTTCTCGGGCAGGAGCCGGTTCGTCGACATGTCGATGTCGAGCCGCAGCCGCCGGTGCTGCCAGTCCACCAGCGGCGCCCCGAGAACGACCGTCACAGACGCGATCGCGCACAGGACCCACCAAGGCCTGTGCGCGATCGTTCGGAAGATTCGTTGCAAGCGCCCTCCCCCTAGTGGTGCGCGCTTTCGCGCGCCCACTATAGGGGAAGTCCATGCCTTACGAGCTCACGGATTGACGGTCAGCGCGACTCCGAAGCCGAACCCGGAGTTGTCACCCCAGGTCAGGGTCTTCGAGGTGGTCCCGATGACGAGGTACTTCGCACCGGTCGGGATCGTGACCGTCGGGCTGTTCGCGATCGCGAAGTCTTGCGGGATGTCCGTCGTCTCGATCGTGCAGAACGGCCAGATGATGCAGGCGATCGTGAAGCCGCCCGTCACGTAGTTCGGCGCGGCCGTGTGGAGCGCGCCCTTCACGCGGTTCCTCTGGTTCGTACCCAGGATGACGTTGGAGGAGCTGAACACGGCGCCGGCGGCGGTCGAGTTCCCGTCCTTCAGCTCCGTGGTCTCGTCCCAGGTGCCGACGCGCGCGATCTTCAGCCGGTCGCCCGCCTTGGCGCCGATGTCGGCCAGCGCGATCACCACCGGCGGCTGCGGCTGGTCGACAGCCCCCGCTTCGAGATAGCTCGACTTCGAGTTGACGCCGTAGAAGATGTCGTTGCCCTGCTCGGCGAAGTGCGGTCCGCACTCGGCCGCCAGGTCGGCGTCGAAGATCGGCGGGGTCGACTCGTTGTTCACCGCGAGCGACAGCGAGAAGGTCGCCGGGTGGTCGAGGAGGGTCGTCGTGCCCGTGAACGAGGCGCTCGTCGCGAAGAGCCCGTCCGCCGAGCCCGTCGTCGAGGCGTTCGTGAGCTGCGACAGCCCGATCCCGCCCAGCGGGAACGTCGCCGTCTGCGAGAGCCCGACCGGCGCGACGCCGAGCTCATCGCTGATCGACGCGGTCGCGCGCAGGTTCAGGTTCAGCGTGGTCGACCCGGTGTTCGAGAGGATGTCGAGGTGGATCGTCCCGGACGACGGATTGTTCGGGTCGCCCCAGACGCACACCATGCCGACCGCCGAGAACACGTCCGGGCCGTTGGTGTCGCCGGCGATCTTCACCTTGTCGACGGCCACGGTTCCGTCGAGGGGCGCCGGCAAGGTCGAGGTGTCGAGCGCGATCGCACCGAGGAATCCGCCCTGGAGGCGGTTGATCGGCACCGCGTTCGGGCCGAGCAGATCGCTCTGCAACGTGCCCGAGCTGTTGGCGGTCACGACCTTGACCCAGCTTCGAATCGTCAGATTCCCGCAGCCCGTGGCCATGAGCGCAGCCGCGCCCGCGACCAGACCGAGCACTCGCATACGAGTCTTCATCCGAAATCCCTCCTGCGGGTCTTTTACACGACGGGTTTCGGAAATGGAAGAAAAAAGAAGACGCAATTTTCAATAAACGAACCGTTCGGATACGTAGAGGTATGAGACTCAGTATCCGGTCGCGCTGAGCAGGAGCTCGCGCATCATGGGCTGCAGCTTCACGAACTCGGCGTGGCGGCCCTCGCTGTAGTAGCGCATGGACAGGCCCTCGATGCCCGTGACGACGAGCTCGATGCGGGCGCGGTCGGGTGCGATCGCGACGGTGCCCATGGCGCGCAGCCGCTCGATCTCGGAGACGATGCCGTCCGTGATCAGCTTGACGCAGCGGCGGCGCTCCTCGCGGATGCGCTCACCCGCTGCGCCGCCGAGGCGCTCGAAGTCGATCGTGCTCGCAGCGGGGAACAGCTCGCAGTACGCACGCAGCGACAGGTCGGCGCGCGCCACGGGGCCGCGCGTCGCGCGCGCGATCTCCATCAGCTCGGCGATGAAGCGGTGCGCCTGCGACAGGAAGATCTCGGCGATGAGGTCCTCCTTGGTGTCGAAGTGGTCGTAGAACGAGCGCGACGACATGCCGGCCTCCGCCACGATGTCGGCGACCGTGAGCTTCTCGCCGTTCGTGCGGCCGAACGCGCGGATCGCGGCCTCGACCAGCCGCTGGCGCTGGCCGTCGCGCGGCAGCGGCGGGCGGCCGCGGGGGCGCTTCGCGGGTCCGGAGTCACTCATCGCGGTTCACCATATCGCGATCGGGCTCGGGTGCGAAGCACCCGGGTGCCAGATGCGGCGACGACGCGCGCGGAACCAGCAGCGCGAGCGCAGCCCCGCCACCGACGAGGAAGAGCGTCATCGCATACGTGCCCGGACCTGTCGGCGACCAGACCGTGAAGAGGTAGTGGCCCACCGCCGGAAACCAGGCCGCGGCGACGAGCGGCAGCCCGAGCGCGAGCGAGCGGCCCGAGCGCTCGAGACCCGGGGCCACGCGCGCGAGCGCGAGCCACGTGACGAACACGGCGCAGAGCTCCGGCAGGAGCGCCTGCATCGCGATCGCCGAGTACACCAGGCCCAGCGAGTCGCGCTGCACGTCGCCGGGCACCCCGCCGCGCGAGACGAAGCTCGGCACGAGCAGGACCACCGCGAGCGCGAAGAAGCCCGCGAGCAGGAGGCCGGCCGAGGCCGCCAGCCAGACGAGCGCGCGCAAGAAGAAACGCATCGGCGCTAGCGGCAGTGCCGGCCGAGCTCGCTGACCTGGAAGCTGCGCGCATCGACCTCGCCGTCGACGTCGAGGTCCTCGATGTTGACGAGCGTGTGCGTCTGGTCGCGCACGTCCTTCATCTCGACCTCGGTCGGCGCGTTGATGCCGTTCTCCGTGTACAGCGAGTCCACCTTCGCCGTGAGCACCTTGCGCAGGCGGTCCTGCTCGTACGACTCGCTCTTCAGCACCACGCACGTCTGCTTGTCGACGTAGCTCAGCACCTTCGAGTACGACGACTGCGCCGGGTCGCTGGGCGTGGCCTGGATCACGTAGACGGCGCGCCCGTCGAGGTCGCCGTCGGGCAGGCGCTGCGCCGACTCGGGCCGGTTGAGCTGCATGAAGCGCTGCAGGTCCTCGTACGTGAAGTCCGTGCCGAACAGGCTCCCGCCCGTGCCTTCGCCCGAGATGCGCTTCGCTTTGCGCAGCTCGCTCGTGTAGAGGAAGTTCTGCGGCGGCTCGTTCTTCACCTCCATGGAGAGCACCTCGCTGCCGCGCATCTCCTGGGGCTGGCTGATGCACAGCTTCGCCCGGCGGGTGCCGTCGTCCATGGTGCGGCCGAGGATCTTGCCGCGAAATTCGCGGGAGCCGCCGATGCGGTCATAGGAGGTGAAGTGCACCGTCTGGACGCTGGAGTGCTTGGGCACGTTGCGCAGCACGCAGTCGCGCACCTCTTTCAACGGGTCCTTGGTCTGCGCGCCCGCCGCGAGAGGAGTCACCAGGCACACGACCAGCGCGGCGAGCCGGGCTTTCGACATCGGGCGCCCATCTTAGCCGTTGGCGGGCTGGCGCGCGTCGGTGCGCGAGGCTAAAACGCAAAGCTCCGGGGGTGGTTCGGTGAGAGTGGATCGGCGCGGCGCGCGGCCGCGGATGCTGCTTCGCGGCCGACTCACGATCGCCGCGAGCATCCTGGTGCTGCTCGCAGCCGGCCGCGCACTGTTCGCCGACGAGCGCTCCGACGCCGCGGCCGATCGCGGCGTGCCGCCGGACGTCGCCGCGTACCCGCGCGCGGAAGGCGGCGGCGACTCCCAGGGCTCCGGCGATCCGGTCGAGCCCGAGCTGCCGCCGCCCGTGCCGCTGCCGCCGACCCCCGCGCAGGCGCCTGCACCCCCGGCTCCGGCCACGCCCCCGACCGCCGCCGCGAATCGCGCCGTGCCCGACGCGATCCTGCGCCGTCTCCCGATCCCGCCGCCCGGCTCGAGCGGCGGCACCTTGCCGCGGCTCGTCGCTCGCGGCGCGTCGCTGCAGGTCTCGCGCGGGCAGCGCATCGTCGAGACCGTGCCGGCGAGCGGCAGCGGCGCGAGCGGGCCGCTGCGGGTCGAGTACACGCTCGACGCCGGCCTCACCGACGCCATCTACGACATCTTCGCCCGCGGCCGCGTGAAGCTCGGCCTCGCGGTCGTGCTGGACCCGGCGTCCGGCGAGGTGCTCGCGTACGCGGGCACGGATGCGCAGCGGCTGCCCGCCGACGGGCTCTACCCGGCGGCCTCGCTCGTCAAGGTGGTGACCGCGGCGGCCGCGCTGCAGAACGTGCCCGGCGTCGCGGACCGCACGTGTCACTTCGTCGGCAGCCCCTATCGACTGACGCCGCGCCGGCTCGATCCGCCGCGGCGCGGCACCGAGGTCTCGCTCGAGCGCGCGCTCGCCACGTCGAACAACCAGTGCTTCGCGCAGATCGCCGTGAACGACCTCGGCCAGACGCGCCTGTTCGAGACCTTCACGCGCTTCGGCCTCCTGCAGTCGCCGGGTCCGGGGCTGCCGTCCGGCGAGGCCGACACGCCGGGCACGGACCGCTACGCGCTGGGCAAGCTGGGCTGCGGCCTCGCAGGCCTGCGCATCACGGGCCTGCACGCGGCCCTGGTCGCCGCGACGCTCGCCGACGGGAAGCGCGTCGCGCCGCGCTGGATCGCGCGCGTGTCCGACGCCAGCGGCCGCGAGCTCGCGCTGCCACCGCACGCGAAGCCCGAGTCCGTGCTGCCGGCGGCCACCGCGGCGCAGCTGCGCGACATGATGATCGAGACCACGCTCAGCGGCACCGCGCGGCGCGCCTTCCACGGCGCGTTCGGCCGGCCGCTCCTGCGCGAGATGACCATCGCCGGCAAGACGGGCAGCCTGTCGGGCACGGCCCCGCCCGGGCGCTACGAGTGGTTCATCGGGCTCGCGCCCGCCGACCATCCGAAGCTCGCGATCGCGGTGCTCGTGGTGCAGCAGCGCCGGGCGCACCCGACGGGCTCGCAGGTGGGCGCGCAGATCCTGAACGCGATCTTCTGCAGCGGCGACGTGTGCCGTGCCGACCGCGCGGACCAGTGGCTCGCCGCGCGAGCCCCGTCTTCCAAGCGCAGCTTCGATTGAGTAGGCTTTCCGCGTGCCCGTCGCGGAAGGGAAGAAGGCCCCGGCGTTCGCGCTCGTCGACGCGGACGGCAAGAAGGTCAAGCTCGCGGACTACGCGGGCAAGCACGTGATCCTCTACTTCTACCCCCGCGACGACACGCCGGGGTGCACGAAGGAGGCCTGCGGCTTCCGCGATCTCTGGCAGGAGATCGGCAAGAAGAACGCCGTCGTGCTGGGCGTGTCGCCCGACGGCGAGGCCGCGCACCAGAAGTTCCGCGCCAAGTACAAGCTGCCGTTCACGCTGCTCTCCGACCCGGACCACTCGGTGATGGAGTCGTACGGCGCGTACGGCGAGAAGGTGCTGTACGGCAAGAAGACGCGCGGCGTGATCCGCTCGACGGTGTGGATCGGTCCGGACGGCGTGGTGCGCAAGCACTGGAAGCGCGTGCCGAAGGCCGACGAGCACCCGGCGCGCGTGCTCGAGGCGCTCGAAGGCGCGGGCGAGTGATGCGCGCGCTCCTGGCGCGCTGCCTCGCCGCCGTGGCGCTCGCCGCCGTGCTCGGCGACGCGAGCGCGTGCCTGATCTCGCTGGCACGCGCGCCGGCCGCGGGCGACGCGCCCGAGCTCGAGTGGCGCGCGCCCTGCCCGTGCGGCTGCGCACAGCACGCTCCGACACTCGCTGGTGTAGGTCTCGCGCAGCCTGCGGCGCCCCAGGCCCAAGCGGCGCTGCCCGCGCCCGAGCGCGCGCCCGCGCCGAGCGCGCCCGAGCGCGCGTTCGCCAGCGCGCCCCCGCGCCCCATCGACCACGTCCCGATCCCCCTCGCCTGACCCGAAGCGACTCCGTGATTCTGCTTCGTTCTTCGTCAGGGAGGTGCGATCTTGTACTCTCATGTGCGTCACGTTCGTGCGGCGCTTCTCGCCGCGCTCTCCGCTCTCGTCTCGCCGTCTTCGAGCCCGGCGTCTTCGAGCCGCGCTCGCTCCGTCTTCCGCTGCGCGGATCCGCTGCTCTTCCTGCTGGCGGCCGCCTTGCTGTGGGTCCTGGTCCCGCGACTCGCCGGTGCCTGTGCCTGCGGCTGCGACGTGTTCGAGGTCGGCACCGCGTCGCTGCTGCCGCGCGACACGGGCGGAACCATGTACTTCCGCTACGACTTCATGGACCAGACCACCAATTGGCACGGCGACCGCGAAGCCCCGAAGGCGAACAACGACGACAAGGTCATCCGGTCGAACTTTTTCTCCGTGGGCATGCAGTACATGTTCAACCGGAGCTGGGGAGTGATGGGGGAGCTCCCGTACACGGAGCGCTTCTTCAAGACCACGGACGAAGACACCGGCCGGGTCCAGGGGTTCAACCACGCGGCGATCGGCGACGTGCGCGTCGAGGTCATGTACACCGGGTTCTCCGAGGACATGTCGACCGGCATTCATTCCGGGTTGAAGTTCGCGAGCGGCGACTTCAGCTACCCGCACTTCGACCGGGACACCTCGATCGGCTCGGGCAGCACGGACTTCTTGTTCGGCGTCTATCACCTCGGCAAGCTGCCCTTCATTGCCGCCGATCGGCCGTTCCAGTGGTTCATCCTGGCGAACACCCAGATCCCGATGTGGACACAAGACCACTATCGGCCGGGGGACGCCTTCAACGGCTCGTTGGGGGCGCTCTACGAGTTCGGCAAGGTCGGGTTCCTCGACGACGTCGCGCCGATGTTGAACTTCATCGGCTCCGTTCGCTCGAGCGATCAGGGCGCGAACGCGGACCACGACAACAGCGGATACGATCGGCTGCTCATCGCTCCTGGAGCAGAGGTGCGCATCGGCGGCGTGCGGGTGTACACGGACGTCGAGTTCCCGATCTACCAACACGTCACCGGCAACCAGCTGGTGGCGCCGGTGCTGGTCAAGATGATCATGAGCTACGACTTTTGAAGGACGCGGCGCAGCGGCTGCTTCGCTTCGCGCTGGCCGCTGCGATCCTTCTGCGCGGGCTCGCGACCCCGGCGTCCGCCTCTGCGGTGGACGTCGGGGCAGCGGCTCCGTCCCTCGTCGCCAAAGGGTTCGACGGCAGCACGTTCGACCTCGGCGCACTCCGCGGCAAGGTCGTGGTCGTCAGCTTCTGGGCGACCTGGTGTCCGCCCTGCCGCAAGGAGATGCCCGCTCTCGACGCGGTGTACCGCAGCTACCACGGCCGAGGCCTGGAGATGATCGGTCTCTGCGTGGCCGGCACTCGCGCACGCGACCGCGCGGAGGCGGTGGAGGTCATGCGCTCCGTCAGCTACCCCGGGGCCATGCTGCGCGATGCGGAGGTCAACGGATTCGGGTCGCCTGGCGCCCTGCCCGTCACCTATGTCATCGATCGCGACGGCGTCGTCCGCGCCACCCTCACGCCCGACGAGACACCGCTGACGGAGAGCGGGCTCACGAACATCGTGTTGCCGCTCTTGCCTCAGGCCCCTCCAAACGGATAGGGAGCACACGCCGCCTTCGCAGCTCCCGCACGGGTCATTGCGGGACTTCGAAGCCGAACAGCTTCGCGGCGTTCAACCCGAGGATCTTCGCGCGCTGGCCGTCGGACAGGTGGCCCATCGTGCGCTCGATCGCCTCGGCGGAGTGCGGCCACGTGCCTTCGTGGTGCGGGTAGTCGTTCGCCCAGAGGAAGCAGTCCTCGAGGCCGAACTGCCCGACGAGGCCGAGCCCCGGCTCGTCCTCGCCGAACGACGCGAAGCCGTGGCGCCGGAAGTACTCGCTCGGCAGCGCGCGGAGCTTCGGGAACGCCCACATGTGGTGCTTCTGGTAGCCCTCGTCCATGGCGACGAGCGCCCACGGCACCCAGCCGATGCCCGCCTCGATCGTCGCGAAGCGCACGCCCGGATGCCGCTCGAGCACGCCCGACGCGCACAGGTTCACGACCGGCTCGATGGTGGGTGCGAGCGAGTGCGCCACGTAGTTGATGACTGCGCCGCCGTCGCCCTTCGCCGCGCGCGGGTCGCGGCCCGTCGACACGTGGAAGGTCACGGGCTTGCCCGTCGCCTCGACGCAGTCCCACAGCCGGTCGAACTCGGGCAGGTTGTAGTTGCGCGCCTCGGCGTCGTGCGCGCCCCAGTTCGGCTTGCACGGCAAGGTGAAGCCGCGGAAGCCGAGCGCCGCGGTGCGTTCGAGCTCCGCGATGGCGCCGTCGAGGTCGCCCGTGGCCACGGCGGCGAGCGGCGACATCACGTGGTTGTACTCGCCGAACGTCTCCCAGGCCCACTCGTTGTAGACCTTGCACATCGCGTTCGCGAACACCGGGTCGGTGGTCGCCCACATCGAGAGGCCCTTGTTCGGGAAGATCACCTCGGCATCGACGCCGTCGGCGTGCAGGTCGCGCAGCCGCTCGGCCGGATCGGCCCCCGCTTTCGAGCGCACGAGGTCCTCGCCCTCGAAGCGCGAGTCGCGCAGCTTCTGCGGCCGGAAGCCCTCCATCACGCTCCAGCGCACGCCGTTCGCGTCGACCTCGATGCGCGGCAGGCGGTCGCGGTACTTGGCGTCGATGCGCTCGCGCCACAGGCCGGCCGGCTCGTTCGCGTGCGTGTCGGCGGAGACGACGAAGAACTTGTTCGGATCCCCCGCGCGCGCGGTGCGCGGCCAACCGACGCTTCCTGGTGTAGCCGTGCGCCAGGCGTTCGGGTTCGCGTTCGAGTGCGGAGCGGTCATGGCGTTCTCCTCCACTGCACGAGGGTGTGCTGCGCGTGGTCTTCGAACAAGGGCTCGACTTCGGCGCCGATCTCGACGGGCGCGCGCGGATCGCCGGCCAGGTTGCCGATCATGCGGATCCCGTCGGCGCCCGGCAGCTCGACCAGCACGACGACGTAGGGGACGGCGCCGACGAGCGCGGGATGCACCGGGTGCCAGACGCGCTGCCACGAGAAGATGCGCCCGTTGCCGGGCACTTCCGCCCAGCCGATCTCGAACGAGCGGCAGGCGTGACAGATCCACTCGGGCGCCCACTGCCAGGCGCCGCACGCGTTGCAGCGCTGTGCCATCAAGCGGTGTCGGCGCGCGGCGTCCCAGTACGGCCGGTCGAGCCCGTCGGGCTGCGGCGCGGGCGCGGGCAGGCCTTCCGGCAACAGGCTCACAGCGCAGCCTCCGAGCCGACGAGCATGTCCGAGACGGGCGTCACCATGGGCCCCGACGCCACGAGCGCGACGCGCGCGCCCGGCACCTGCGCGGTCGAGTGGCCGCGGATCTGCCGCACCGCCTCGAGCTGCAGCTCGAGCCCGTGCATGTAGCACTCGGCGAGGTTCCCGCCGCTGGTGTTGAGGGGCAGCTTGCCGGCGGGCGCGGAGAAGTTGTCGAGCGTGCAGAACTCGTTCGCCTCCTCGTAGCCGAAGAAGCCGTGCTCGACGAGGCTCATCACCACGCCGCCCGTGAAGTTCTCGTAGCTCTGTACCACGTCGACGTCGGCCGGCCGCACTCCCGCCATCTCGTACATGCGCGGTGCGACGGTCTTGAAGCTCGCGGTGGCGTAGTCGGGGTTGTTGTGCGAGCCCGCGCCCGCGCGGCGCTCGGAGCCTTGAGCGGCGCCCAGCAGGTACACCGGCGGGTGTCGCAGGTCCCGCGCGCGCTCGGCCGACACCAGCACGAGCGCCGCGGCGCCGTCATTCTCGAGGCAGCAGTCGTACAGGTGGAAGGGCTCGGCGATCCAGCGCGACGCGTCGTACTGCTCCGCGGAGAGCGGCCGCCCGTACATGACGGCGCGCGGATTCGACTGCGCGTGGCGGTAGCTCGCGAGCGCCACCGCGCGGAACGCTTCCTGGCGGATGCCGTGCTCGTGCATGAGCCGCATCGCGCGCATGGCGAACATCTGCGCCGGCGACATCAGCCCGTACGGCAGCCAGAACGCGGGCTCGCCCGACACGCGCTCGCGGCGCGCGCCCGCGCCGAAGCGGCCGAACTGACCCTGCGCGAGCGCGCGGTACACCACGACGACGTCGGCCAGGCCGGTCGCGATCGCGGCCGCGCCGTTCGCGACGGCCGCCGAGCCGCCGCCGCCGCCGCCGCCCCACTGCATGTTCGAGAAGCGCAGCTCGCGGCAGTCCAGCGCCGCCGCGATGCGCGACGGCTCGTTGCGGTCGTTCGAGTACGAGGCGAAGCCGTCCACTTCGCGCGGGTCGATGCCCGCGTCCGCGCACCCCGCGAGGATGGCGCGGAGCCCCAGCACGAACTCCGGCTCCTTCGCCTCACCGCGCTTTGTGTACTCGGATTCGCCTACGCCGGCGACCGCAACCCGCCCGCGCAGAGTCCGCGTGCTCATGCACGCGATTATCCCCCGGGGGACCGCCCGTTTTCAGGGTAAGCCCGCGGGGCGCACAGCGAGGCGAAGCCGAGCGAAGGCGCAGGCGCGAGGCCGCCCTCGCGCCGACCCGCCGCTCAGGCCAGCGCCAGCTGTTTCGGCGGCCGCACCACGATGTCCGCGACGTTGACGTGCGGCGGCAGGGTGACGGCGTAGAGCACGGCGTCGGCCACGTCTTCGGCGCTGCCGAGCAGCTGCTTCAGCAGCGGCTGGGCCTTCTCGAACACCTCGTCGGGCAGCTTCTCGCCTTGCGCGACGTCGATCTTGAGGCCCGACGCGCCGACGATGCCGGCGATCACCTTCGGGTCGAAGTTGCGGCCGAAGTTCGTGGCGATCGCGCCGGGCATCACGTTGACGACGCGGATGGGATCGTTCTCGAGCTCCGCGCGCAGCGACGAAGAGATGCAGTTCACGGCGTGCTTCGTGGCGCCGTACACACCCGAGTCGGGCCGCTGCGCGGCGATGGACGAGATGTTGACCACGTGGCCGGGCGAGCCGCCCTTGCGCATGGCGCGCACCGCGGCGCGGCAGCCTGCGAGCAGCCCGAGCACGTTGGTCTCGAGCATGGCGCGCCACTCCTCGGGCTCGCCGTCCGTGATCTTCGCCGGATAGCTGAGGCCGGCGTTGTTCACCATGACGTCGAGCCGGCCGGTCTCGCGCACGGCGCGCTCGACGAGCGCCTCGACCTGCGCCGGCTCGCGCACGTTCAGCACCACCACCGTCCCGCGGCCGGCGCCGGTCTCGATCTTCTTCTTCGCTGCTTCCATCGGCTCGGCGCTGCGGCCGGCCAGGAACACGTGCGCGCCTGCGGCGCCCAGGGTCTCGGCGATGGCGCGGCCGATGCCGCTCGAAGCTCCGGTGACGATCGCCGTCTTGCCGGCCAGGGACCGGGATGCGCTCATGGCATGCCTCCGATTGGGGTGGTTGGAGGGCATACTGACGTTTTAGTCAGAAAGTGTCAATTCGACATGCGGCGACGAGCGCGCGGCGCGCGCGCGCGCAGCCCGGCCGCCAGCACGCGCACCAGCCGCGCCACGCGCCGCCGGTACAGCGACGGCGAGAGCGGCTCCGCGCCCGACATCTCGACGCCCTTCGCGCCCGCGACGAACAGCTCGGCCGCCTCGCCCGCGTCGACGCCCGCGCCGGCCAGGTCGAGCTCGCCGCGCGCGTCCGCTTCCTCGAGCACGCTGCGCATGAGCTTCTGGAAGCGCTTGCGAAACGCCTCCGATACGTCGCCGCACAGGCGGTTGCGCTCCTCGAGCAGCTCGGCGACGTGCGGCGAGCCCGAGACGATCGCGAAGAACTTGCCGTGCTTGGCGAGGAGGGCGGCCTCGATGCGCGACACCACGTCGCCCTCGGCGCGCGCGGCTTCTTCTGCGGCGGCCTGCGACTTCTCGTGCACCTCTCTCGACACGGCGCGGAACAGGTCTTCCTTGTCCTTGTAGTGCAGGTAGAGCGCGGCGCGCGAGATGCCGGCTTCCTGCGCGATCTGCTCGAGCGCGACCCGCCGGTAGCCGTAGCGCGCGAAGCAGCGGAACGCGGCGCCGAGCACGTTCTCGGGCGCGGTGCGCGCGCCGCGCTTCGCGACCGCGGCGGTGGCCTTCACGGCTCGCCGTCCGTGCCGAAGCCGAGCAGGCCCTGGGCTTCGCCGGCCGGCAGGTCCTCGACGTCGCGCAGGCGCTTGGTGATGGCGCGCGTGCGGACACTGGTCTCGTCGATCGTGTTGCTCGCGGTGGCGAGCTGGCGCTTCACCTTGTCGAGCACCTCGCCGAAGCGGCCGAAGTCGTTCTTCACGGCGGCGAGCACCTTCCACACCTCGCTCGCGCGCTGCTCGATCGCGAGCGTGCGGAAGCCGAGCCGCAGGCTCGAGAGCAGCGCCGCCAGCGTGGTCGGGCCCGCGATCACCACGCGCTGGTCCTGCTGCAGCGCCTCGGCGAAGCCCGCGCGGCGCAGCAGCTCCGCGTACAGGCCTTCCGTCGGCACGAACAGGATCGCGAAGTCGGTCGTGTGCGGCGGGCAGACGTACTTGTCGCGGATCGTCTCGGCCGAGAGCCGTACCGCGCGCGCGAGCGCCGCGCCCGCAGCGTTCACGGCCTCGAGGTCCGCGGCCTCCACGGCCGCGAGCAAGCGCCCGTAGTCCTCGTGCGGGAACTTCGAGTCGATCGGCAGCCAGACCGGCCGGCCGTGCGCGCCGTCGGGACCGGGCAGGCGCACCGCGTACTCGACGGCCTCGCGCGATTCCGGCCGCGGGCAGACGTTGCGGCCGTACTGTTCGGGCGCGAGCACCTGCTCGAGGATGGCGCCGAGCTGCACCTCGCCGAACGTGCCGCGCGTCTTCACGTTGCCGAGCACGCGCTTCAAGTCGCCGACGCCCGCGGCCAGGGTCTGCATCTCGCCCAGCCCGCGCTGCACGGCCTCGAGCCGCTCGCTCACCAGCTTGAACGAGTCGCCGAGCCGCTTCTCGAGCGTGCCCTGCAAGCGCTCGTCGACGGTCTGGCGCATCTCGTCGAGCTTCTTCTCGTTCCCTTCCTGCAGCTCCTTCACGCGATCGCCCACGAACTTGAGCGCCGCGGCGAGCTCGGCGCGCAGCTCGGCGGTCGCTTCGCGCGACTCGCGCCGAGTGTCGCGCAGCTCGCCCGACACGGTGCGGAACAGGGCCACGGCGCCGCCCAAGGCGGCGAGCGACAACGCGATCCACGCGAGAAGCTCGGCAGGCACGCGGCGATTCTAACGTGTACGCTGCCACGCGCCTTGGTCGACTTCTTCATCGGACGTCCCGTCTTCGCGTCGGTGCTCGCGATCCTGATCACGTTCGCGGGAGCGGTGTGCATCCCGCTCCTGCCGGTCGCGCAGTTCCCCCGAATCACGCCGCCCACCGTGCGGGTCAGCGCGTCGTACCCGGGCGCGAGCGCCGAGGTCGTCGAGAACAGCGTCACGGTGCCGCTCGAGCAACAGATCAACGGCGTCGAGGGCATGCTGTACATGGCGTCGAACAGCGCCAACGACGGCAGCTGCTCGATCACCGTCACGTTCGAGGTCGGCTACGACCTGAACATCGCCGCCGTCGACGTGCAGAACCGCGTGGCGGTGGCGCTGCCGCAGCTGCCGGACGAGGTGCAGCGCTCGGGCATCACGGTGCGGCGCGTGTCGACGGACCTGACGATCGTCGTGAACCTGATCTCGCCGGATGGCTCGCGCGACGACGTATTCCTGTCGAACTACGCGGGCATCAACATCTCGGACCGGATCAAGCGCCTGCCCGGCGTGGGCGACGTGAACCTGTTCGGCGAGCGGCGGTACTCGATGCGCGTGTGGCTCGACCCGGACAAGCTCGCGAAGCTCGGCGTCACGTCGCAGGACGTCGTGAGCGCGCTGCGCGAGCAGAACCAGCAGGTGGCCGCGGGCGTGCTGGGCCAGCCGCCGGCGCCGGCCGGGCTGCCCTTCCAGTACGCCCTGGTGTCGCGCGGGCGGCTCGAGACGCCCGAGGAGTTCTCGGACGTCGTGCTGCGCACGAAGCCGGACGGCTCGATCATGCGGCTGTCGGACGTCGCGCGCGTGGAGCTCGGCGCGCAGAGCTACGTGAACTTCAGCCGGCTCGGCACCAGCCCGTCCACGGGCGTGGCCGTGTTCGCGCTGCCCAGCGCCAACGCGCTCGACGTGGCCGAGGCCGTGCACCGCGAGATGGAGAAGATCGCGCCGCGCTTCCCGGCCGGCGTCGCGTACCGGATCCTGTACGAGCCGACGCGCTTCGTGACGGAGTCGATCCGCGAAGTCATCTGGACGCTCGCCGAGGCGATGCTGCTCGTCGTGTTCGTGGTGTATGTCTTCCTCGAGACCTTCCGCGCGACGCTGATTCCCGCGATCACGGTGCCGGTGTCGTTGGTCGGCACGTTCGCCGTGATGGCGATCCTGGGCTTCTCGATCAACACGCTCACGCTCTTCGGCCTGGTGCTGGCGATCGGGCTCGTGGTCGATGACGCGATCGTCGTCGTCGAGAACGTGACGCGCATGATCGAGGACCGGCATTTCGGCGCACGCGAAGCCGCGGTGATGGGCATGCGCGAAGTGACTGCGCCCATCGTCGCCATCTCGCTCGTGCTCATGGCCGTGTTCCTGCCCGTGGCGTTCATCCCGGGCACGTCGGGCCGGCTGTACCAGCAGTTCGCGCTCACGATCGCGATCTCGGTCGCGATCTCGGCGTTCAACGCGCTGACCTTGTCGCCCGCGCTGTGCGCGATTTTCCTGCGCGAGGAGCGCCGCGAGAAGGGCGTCTTCTTCCGCGGCTTCGACCGCGCGTTCACGCGCTTCACCGAGCTCTACGAACAGGTCGGCGCGCGCGCCATCGCGGGGTGGCCCGTCGTGCTGCTCGGCTTCGGCGGGCTGATCCTCGCCACGGGCTATCTCTACGGCACGCTCCCGCGCGCGTTCGTGCCCGACGAGGACCTCGGCTACTTCATCGTGTCGGTGCAGCTGCCCGACGGCTCATCGCTGGAGCGCACCGAGGCGACGACGCGCGAGGTCGTCGCGAAGATGCTCGCGATTCCGGGCGTGGCCAGCGCCGTCGTGAACGGCGGCACCGACTTCCTCACGGGCGCGGCCGCTTCGAACGCAGCGTCCTGCTACATGATCCTGACGCCGTGGGACGAGCGGAAGAGCCGCGACGTGCAGCTCGCTGCGATCCTCGCGCACGCGCGCCGCGAGATCAGCCAGATCCCGAGCGCCGTCGTCGTCGCGTTCAACCCGCCGCCGATCCGCGGCCTCGGCACGACCGGCGGCTTCCAGATGCAGGTGCAGGACGAAGTGAACCGCAGCTTCGGCGAGTTCTCGAAGCGCGTGTCCGCGCTCGTCGAAGCAGCGAACACGTCGGGCCAGGTCACCGGCGTGGTCACCGCGCTGCGCACGAACATCCCGCAGTACTCCGTCGACATCGACCGCACGAAGGCGAAGGCGCTCGGGCTGTCGCTGTCGGACGTCTTCGGCGCACTCGAGGTCTACCTGGGCGGCTACTACGTGAACGACTTCAACCGCTTCGGCCGGGTGTTCCGCGTGACCGTGCAGGCGGAGCCCAACTCGCGCGCGCAGCCCGACGACGTGACGAAGCTGTACACGCGCAACGCGACGGGCGACATGGTCCCTCTGTCGACGATCGCGAGCGTGCGCCCGATCGTCGGCCCGCAGACCATCTCGCACTACAACATGTTCCGCACCGCGGCAATCACGGGCTCTGCCGCGCCGGGGCGCAGCTCGGGTCAGGCGATCCAGGACATGGAGTCGCTCGCGAACAAGAACCTGCCGGAGGGCATGAGCTTCGAGTGGACGGGGCTCTCGCTGCAGGAGATCCGCGCGGGCGGCGCCGCGCCCGTGATCTTCTCGCTCGCGCTCGTCGTGGTGTACCTGACGCTCGCGGCGCTCTACGAGAGCTGGGTGCTGCCGCTCGCGATCATGCTGGTCGTGCCGCTCGCGGTGCTCGGCGCGCTGTTCGCGCAGTGGCTGCGCGGGCTCGCGAACGACGTGTTCTGCCAGGTCGGGCTCGTCATGCTCGTCGGCCTGGCGAGCAAGAACGCCATTCTCGTGGTCGAGTTCGCGAAGATGCTGCGCGAGCAGGGCGAGTCGATCGAGCGCGCCGCGCTGCACGCGGCGCGCGTGCGGCTGCGGCCGATCCTGATGACGTCGTTCGCGTTCATCTTCGGCGTGATCCCGCTCGTGATCGCCACGGGCGCGGGCTCGGCCAGCCGCAACTCGCTCGGCACCGCGGTGTTCGGCGGGATGCTCTTGTCGACGTTCCTGTCGCTCGCGGTCGTGCCCGTGTTCTTCGTGCTGATCGAGCGGCTGCGCGAGCGGTTCAGTGGTGCTCCGGCGGGTCTGCCACCGGAGCCCCCGCGGCAGGCTTAGCTTCGGCCAGCGAGTCACTGACCTTCGGAGTGACTTTCATCCCCGGGCGCAGCTTCCCCAAATTGTCGACGGCGATCTTCTCGCCCGCCTTCACGCCCGAGTCGACGACGCGCATCTGATCGCCGGTGGTGGCGCCCGCGACGATCGCGCGCGACTGGACCGTGTCGTCGTCGCCGACCACGAACACGCTGCTGCCGCCCTGCTCTTCCAGGATGGCCTGCGCCGGCACGAGGATGACCGGCACGTCGCGGCCCACCAGGATGTGCAGGTTCGCGTACTGGCCCGGCAGGATCGACTTCTCCGGGTTCGGGAACACGGCGCGCACGCGCAGGGTGCCGGCGGTCGGGTCGACGGCGTTGTCCACGAAGTCGAGCCGCCCCGCGTACGGGTACTCGTTGCCGTCGGCCAGCGTGGCCCTCACCTCGATCTCGTCGCGCTGTACGTACAGGCCCTCCTTGCGCAGGCGCAGCACGTCGAGCCGCTCCTTCTCGCTGGGGCTCCAGTAGATGTAGATCGGGTCGAGCTGGACGAGCGTGGTGAGCACGGTCTGCTCGGTGGCGCCGACGAGGTTCCCCTGCGTCGCGCGCACCCGGCTGATGCGGCCCGAGATCGGTGCACGCACTTCGGTGTAGGACAGGTCGAGCTGCGCCTGGTCGAGCGCCGCCTTCGCGCCGTCGACGGCCGCCGCCGCTTCGTCGCGCGCGGCGCGCGCGTGGTCGAGGTCGGACTTCGACGCCACGTCCTTCTTCTCCAGCTCCTCGGTGCGCGCGTAGTCTGCCTGCGTGCGCTCGGCCGTCGCCTTGGCGCCTTCGAGCGCGGCCTTGGCCTTCGCGAACGCGGCCTCGTAGGGCTTCTGCTCGATCACGAAGAGCAGCGCGTTCTTCTCGACGTCGGCGCCTTCCTTGAACAGCACCTTCTCCAGCACGCCCTGCACGCGCGCGCGCACCTCGATGGTGTTCACCGATTCCGTCGTGCCGACGTGCTCGATGTAGACGGGGATCTGCGCGGCCTTCGCCGGCACCGCCGTGACGGGCAGCGGCGCCTGCTGCGGGCCGTTGTTGCCGCGCCCGCACGCGCACACGAGCGCGACCGCGAACGCGAGCGAGAGCGCACGGCGGACCAAAGGCATTCGGAGCAATCCTCCCGGGCCGCACAGGGTAGCAGGCCGCCTGCGCGGACTTGGGTCGGCGCTCTTATACCGCGGTTCCGTCCCTCCCGCTCACGGCGCTCGACATCACCGTCTCGTACTCGCGCTGCCGGAGCGGCTGCGGCAGCACGTCGGTGCGCGGCGGCAGCGCGCTGATCACGGCCGTGCCCAGCGACGCCAGATACGGCAGCGATTGCACGCCGAGCAGCGCGATCCAGAGCTGCGCCTCGACGTCCTGCGAGCCGTAGCGGAAGCCGATGGCCAGCGCGCCCAGCAGCAGGAGCGCCAGGATCGTGCTCTCCTCGCGCGACGCGAGCACCCCGCGCACGAGCGCCGGCTGGTCTTCGCACTTCGGCGTGCGCATGAACGGCCGGTCCGACGTGAAGAGGCCCGAGAACATCGCCTTGCCGATCGTGTGCGTGAGCGACAGGCCGGCGAGCGCCGCCGACAGGTTCTCGTCCGCGCTGGCGTGCACGCGCGCCGCGTACAGCCAGAGCGTCTTGCCGACCTTCAGCGCGAAGAAGCCGAGCGCCGCGGTGAGGAAGAAGCGCAGCGGGAACTCGAACAGCTTGGGCAGCGCCACCAGACCCGCCGTCCACACGAGCGCGAGCACCGTCACGGCCGTGTTCAGCGCGTCGGCGAACCACGGCAGCCAGCCCGCGATGAAGTGGTAGCGCTGCGCGGGCGACAGCTTCGACTCGCGCAGGCCTACGAGCTCGCGCCAGTGCCGCTTCAGGATCTGCACGGCGCCGTACGCCCAGCGGAAGCGCTGCTTCTGATAGGCGGTGTACGTGTCCGGCATGAGGCCGCGGCCGTACGAGTGGTTCACGTACGCGGTGTCGTAGCCCTTTTCCATGACGCGCAGGCCGAGCTCCGCGTCCTCGCAGATGCACCACGTGGCCCAGCCGCCGAGCGAGTCGAGCACCGAGCGGCGCACGAGGGTCATGGTGCCGTGCTGGATGATCGCGTTGCGCTCGTTGCGGTGGACCATGCCGATGTCGAAGAAGCCGGCGTACTCCCAGCCGCACATCTCCTTGAAGAAGCTCTGCGCGCCGTCGCGGTAGTCCTGCGGCGCCTGCACGATGGCGAGGTTCGGGTCGGCGAAGTACGGCGCCAGGTTGCGCAGCCAGTCGGGCCGCACCACGTAGTCGCTGTCGATCACCGCGATGATCTCGGCCGCGGGGTCGGTCTCGGCGAGCATCAGGTTCAGCGCGCCGGCCTTGAAGCCCGCGACCTTGTCGAAGTGGAAGAACTTGAAGCGCGGGCCGAGGATCTCGCACGCGTCGGCGACGGGCTTCCACAGGCCCGGGTCGGTGGTGTTGTTGTCGACGACGAGGACCTCGAGCTCCGGATAGTCCAACGCCGCGAGCGAGTTCAGCGTCTCGCGCACCATGTCGGGAGGCTCGTTGCACAGGGGCAGGTGCAGCGAGACTTTGGGCCAGTGCGTGAGCTGCTTCGCGTCGGCCACCGGGCGGAAGCGGCGCGCGAGCTTGCGGTGCCACAGGAGCTCCGTGAGCTCGAACGCCTCCGTGATGCCGATCGAGAGCAGGAGCGCGAGCGCGCCGAGCAGCACGAGCCACGCCGACGCCGAGTACACCGTGTGGTACTGAGCGGCCGTCCAGTAGCAGATCCACACGAACAGCGAGCACGCCGCCTGCACGAGGCCCGCGAAGAACACGCGGCCGCGGGTGCGGTAGCGCTCGAAGCGGTTCAGGAACCAGAGGAGCGGCAGCGCGGGCACGAGCGTCGCCAGCGCGTACAGCCACGGCCAGCTCGGCGTGCCGACGACGGGCCCGACCCAGGCGAACTTCGGCGCGCGCGCCGCGTCGAAGATCCCCCAGTAGGCGCCGACGCCGCCTTCGACGGGAATCTTCCACGGCTGGTCGAACGCCTCCATGACGAAGTAGTCGACCCCGCGCGACTTCGCGGCGTTCAGGAACTCGCGCAGGAACGCGGCCTGGTTCTCGAGCGAAGGCACGGCGCCCTTGCGGATGCGCCCGTTACTCGGCCAGCCGACCTCGCCGATCAGCACGGGCTTGTTCGGGAAGCGCTTCTTCACTTCCGCGAGCCGGTCGAGCACGAACTCGACGGCGTGGTCCGCGGGCACGCCTTCCCAGTAGGGCAGCAGGTGCACCGCGATGAAGTCGACGTCGCGGGCGAGCTCCGGGTGCTTCAGCCACACGTGCCACGGCTCGGCGGTGCCGACGGGCACGTTGAGCTGCGCGCGCGCGCGGCGCAGGTAGCCGGCGAGGCGCGAGGGCGTCATCTCGCCGCGCAGCAGCACTTCGTTGCCCACGATCACGCGGTTCACGTTGCCGTTCGCCGCGACGCTGGCGACGAGATTGCGAAGCTCGCGCTCGTTCTTCTTTCGGTCGCCGTCGAGCCAGGCGCCGGCCGTGACTTCCAGCCCGAACTCGTTCGCGAGCCGCGGAATCTGGTCCATGCCGTCGAGCGAGGTGTACGTGCGCACGGCGCGCACGTGCGGCGCCAGGGTGCGCAGGTCGGAGCGGATCTCGTCCTCCGACGGGAAGACCTTTTCGACGGGGCTCTGCCCCGAGCGGTAGGGGCTGAACGACGCGCCGGCGATCACATCGTCCCAGGGAGGCGGATCGACCGGTCGGTTCAGCAGTGCGAAAACGGCGAGATTTGCGAGGCCGACGAGGACCAGGATCGAGAGGCTGGAGCGACGCATACGGTTCCGCCCCGCTCGCGGACCACGCTCTAGGAGCGCCGGCAACTCCGGTCGCTGGGCACAGGTGCGGCGCCAAGAACTCGCGCGTCGACCCTGTTTCAGCGCCCGGCGAGGCGCTCCTTCGAGCTAGGGGAGGCGAGGGTTGTTTTGGCGGTCTCTTGACCAGTCCAAACACTGGCTTGCGGAGGGAATCGGCGTCTCGGAGTGCCGCTCCTGCTGCACCGCGCAGCGGGCTCGGCGACGCCAAAATTGGCTCCGCACGGGGCGCGATTATATACGCCGGCCGACCCCTGTCTATTCGATCCATCACACTCCCGGACCGCCGCGCTTTGCTGCAGCCTCGCGCGCTTGACAGCGCCGATTTCCGACGGTGTGGCGGGGACGTGCGCGCGCGGTAGCGTGTGCGCGCGCATGCCGAAGACGCGCCGAACCGCACGCGCCGCGCAGCTGTCCGGGAGCGCGCGCCACGGCGAGCCGAAGCTCGCCCGAGCGCTCGAGTCCGCCCTGGCGGAAACGGGCGGCGGCGACGCGCGCTACACAAATATGTTTCACACGTACCCGGCTGCGCTGCACGCCGACGCGGCGCGCGCGCTGCTCGAGCTGTTCCCGAGCCGCTCGGTGCTCGATCCGTTCTGCGGCGGCGGCACGGTTCTGGTCGAAGCGCGGGCGCTCGGGCGGATCGCGCTCGGCTGCGACGTGTCGCCGATCGCCGTGCGCGTCGCCCGCGCGCGCACGGCCACGCCCGATGACGCGGCTCTCGCCAAGCTGCGTTCGCGCGCGCGTGCCCTCGCCGCGTCCGCGCGCGCCGCCTCGGCGCGCGGTGAGCTGCCGCCCGCCCCGCTGCTGCGCGCGGTGGAATCGTGGTACGCGCCGCACGTGCTGCGCGAGCTCGAAGTGCTGCGCCGCGGCATCGCGGAGTCGGAGCACGACGTGCGCGGTATCCTCGAAGCGGTCTTCGCCTCGATCCTCGTGAAGGTGAGCTGGCGCGCTTCCGACACCAAGGCGGCGCGCGAGAAGCACCACCGCCCGCCCGGCACGACGGCGGTGCTCTTCCACAAGCGAACGCGCGAGCTCGCCCGGCAGATGCTCGAGCTCCGCGCCGCCGTGCCCGCGGGCACGCCCGACGCCGACGTCTGGCTCGGCGACGCGCGCGAGCTCGCGCTGCGCGAGCCCGTCGACCTGGTGCTCACGTCGCCGCCCTACCCGTCGACGTACGACTACCTGCCGATGCAGCACCTGCGCCACGTGTGGCTCGGCGAGCGCCCCGATCCCGAGCGCGAGATCGGCGCGCGCCGCTCGTTCCGCAAAGGCGAGCGCGCCGCGCGCGACGCGTGGAAGCGCGACACGGAGGCGTGGAGCGCCGCCGCGGCGCGCGCGCTCGCACCGGGCGGCCGGCTCGTCCTGATCGTCGGCGACGGCTGGGTGCCGAGTGGCCCGATCGACTCGGCCGTGCCGAGCATCGCGGCGCTCGAGCGCGCCGGGCTGGCGCTGCTCGCCGGCGCCTCGCTCGAGCGCCCGGCGCTGGGCGGCCGCCGGGTCCTGCACGAGCACGCGCTCGCGTTCTCGAAGCAGCTCTGACGCCGGCGCGCGCGCGCGCAACTGCGGGCGCGATCTGCCGACACGGTTCGGTGTTCCGCCCGTACACGCCGCCACGCGCTCCGACCGGGCTGGACGATTCAAGTCATAGAGAGAAAAGCCCGCTCAAAAGAGTCGGTATGAGGCGCGTCTGGATCGCTCTTCTGCTCCTCGCCGTGAGCGGGGCGGCTCGTGCCGACCTGCGCAATCCGGCGTGGCTCGATCCGACGTGGCACTACCGAGTCCCGGTGGTACTGCCGGCGGCGTCGGCGGTCAGCAGCATGAACGTCGTCGACGTCGACTTCTCGGCGCTGCTGACCCAGCTCGGCATCAGCGGCACGTTCGACGCGAATTCGCCGCGCATGACGCGCGCCGACGGCACGACGCTCCTGACGTCGTACGAGTGGACCGACGACAAGTACGGCGGCGCCACCGACGCGACCGGCGACGCCAAGGGCGAGCTGCGCTTCATCGCGCAGGACGCCGGCGCGGTCACCTATTACCTCTACTTCGACATCACGCAGAACGGTGCGAAGGCCGCGCTCGCGCTCGCCACGAACATCAACGGCAACTTCGAGCACTCGAACGGCACCACGGCCACGAACTGGACCACGTCGTCCACGGGCGCCAAAGGCGCGCAGAACGACGAGGTGCACTCGTCGCCGGCCGAGGCCGCCACCTTCACCACGGGCAACAACTGCAGCGACAACGTCACCACCGTCGCGAACACCGCGAACACCGGCATCTCGTTCTTCATCGACGGCTACCGGAACAACTGCGAGGACGGCAACAACGGCACGAACGAGCTGGTGCGCGTCGCACGCACGTTCGCCGTGCCCGCGGGCGCCGCCGCGGGGAACCTGGTGTTCCAGTTCCGGATCATGGCGTTCGACTCGCTGCAGGACGCGACGCACTACGACTACATGATCCTCGACGTGAACGGCACCGCCGTGAACCACACCGCGCTGGGGATCACGAACCCGGCGAACGACCTCAGCATCCAGACCTTCGGCATCGGCCGCAACCCGACCTACAGCGCCACGATCCTCGACGCCGGCTGGCGCACGGCCACGCTCAGCCTCGCGCCCTACGCGGGCACGACGATCACGATCCGCTTCACCATGCGGTCGTACACCGACAACATCCACAAGACCTGGGTCTACCTGGACGACGTGGAGTGGAGCAAGCAGACCGCGACGGTCACGGCCGCCCAGGCGCAGGCGTTCGGCGTGAACATCACGCTGCCCAACGACACGTCCGTGAGCGCGCCGACGGTCTATCAGGTGCAGCAGACGCTCTCGATCCGCGCGCAGGTGAACGTGTCGTCGAGCACCGTGCGCGCCGACGTGATCAACCCGAGCGGCACCACCGTGGCGACGAACGTCATCCTCTACGACGACGGCACGCACGGCGACACCACGGCGGGCGACCGCATCTACAACAACAACGGCACCGTCGTCGCGAACCCGACCTACACGTTCAGCTCCGTCGACGCGGAGAGCACGGCCTGGCTGGTGCGCGTCTACGCGCGCGATGCGTCGACCAGCACCACCGGCGCGACCAACGGCACCGTGCACATCTCGGGTCAGCCGAACTCGCCGCAGAGCCAAGCCGACTACTGGAACGTCGACGACCAGGTCTTCTCGCTCATCAAGGTGAACCTGGTCATCGTGAAGACGGTGCAGACGATCTCCGACCCCGTGAACGGCACCACGAACCCGAAGGCGATCCCCGGCGCGATCATGCAGTACACCGTCGTGGTCACGAACCAGGGCAAGGGCACGTCGGACGCGAACACCGTGAACGTCGTGGACGCGATCCCCGCGAACCTCGAGATGGTCGTCACGGACATCGGCGGCGCGGGCAGCGGCCCCGTGCTGTTCACGCAGGGCTCGCCGACCAGCGGGCTGACCTACACGTTCACGTCGCTCGCCAGCCTCGCCGACTCGCTCGACTTCTCGAACACGAACAACACCACCTGGACCTACGTGCCGACCGCGAATGGCAACGGCACGGATCCGAACGTGAAGTTCATCCGCGTCTTCCCGTCGGGCACCTTCGCCGCGAACGCGGGCACCGCGCCGAGCTTCACGCTGCAGTTCCGCATGCGCGTGAAGTAGCCAGCGCCTAGCGGCAGACCCGGTTGCGGCCGGCGCGCTTCGCGCGGTAGAGCGCCTCGTCGGCGCGCTGCAGCAGGTGGTCGGGCGTGGCGAGCTCGGGCCCGAGCTCGGCGACGCCGATGCTGATCGTCGTCGCCACGCGCGCGCCGTCGCGCACGAATTCGTGGCCCGCGACGCGCGCGCGAATGAGCTCGCCCAGCGCTTCCGCGGCAGCGGCGCCCTGGCCCTCGAGGAACGCGATGAACTCGTCGCCGCCGTAGCGGCAGGCGCGGCCGGTGTCGCGAATCTCCTGGCGGATCATCGCGCCGACCTCAGCGATGCACAGCGAGCCCATCTGGTGCCCGCGGTGGTCGTTGATCGACTTCAGCCCGTCGAGGTCCATCATCAACAGGCAAAGCGGCGCAGCGGCGCGCTGCGCGGCGTCGAACGCGCGGGCGAGCTCGAGGTCGAAGGCGCGCTTCACGAGCAGGCCCGTCAGCGCGTCGACGTTCATGAGCACGTCGATGCGGTCGTGGAACTGCTCCTCGATCTCGTCCTGCAGCGAGAAGCGCAGCACGGTCTCGCCGACGAAGATCTTGTCGCCGTCCGCGAGCGTCCTCTCGGCGACTTTCTCGCCGTTCACGAACGTGCCGTTGCGGCTGCCGAGGTCGCTCACCTTGAAGACGCCCCGCGCGCCCGCGGCCTCCACCACGCAGTGTCGGGCCGACACCGCGGGGTCGACGAGCACGAGGCCAGCGCCCGTCGGATCGCGCCCGATCACGAGCCCGCCCGCGGGCAGCGCGTGGCGCTTGCCGATGTCGGCGCCCGCGACGACCACGAGCCCCGGCAAGCGCCGTTTGGGTTCGGGGACGTCGAGGGCGACCCGCACGACCGTCTGGTTCTTCGGGTCGCTCAGAGGGCACTCCTCCGCCCCGACTCTTCGACCGCCGCCGCCCGCGGCTAGAGGCGCGCGCGCCTCAGGGCGCCCAGACGCCCGCGTCGTTGTCGCGGTAGCCGAGCGCCCGGTAGGCCGCATCGACGAGCGACTGGCCGCGCTCGTTCAAGAGGATCCCCGGCCCCATCCGGTTCATGGAGTAGCCGAACGACACGCCGAGCACGGGGTCGGCGAAGCCGATGCTGCCGCCGGCGCCCACGTGGCCGAACGCCGCGGACGAGAGCACGGCCGAGTCGCGGTCCCCGTGCGCGCGGCGCCGGTTGTCCATCGACTTCATGAAGCCCAGCGCGAAGCGCGACGGGATGCCCAGCGTGGCGTCCTCGTTCGTCGCGACCGAGACCTCGCCCATGCGCGCGAGCGTGTTGCGATCCACGAGCCGCACGCCCCCGAGCCCGCCGCCGCACGCCAGCGGCGCGTAGATGCCCGCGAGGCCGCGCGCGTTCGAGATCCCGCCGGCGCCGCCGATCTCGGCCGCGTGGCACTCGAGCGAGTTCGGGTCGAAGCCGCCGGCGTTCAACAGCGAGAGCGCCTGGATGGACTTCGGCTCGGTCATCACGCGCTTCATGAACTCGGGGAGCGGCGCGCCCGGCTGCGGCATGTGCATGAGCACCGGCGCGACGCGCGGTTCGACCGCTTCCGGCGTGCCGATGTGGAACTCTACACCAAGCGGTGTCGCGATCTCCTCGCGGAAGAACGTGCCAAGCGACTTGCCCGACACGCGGCGCACCAGCTCGCCGACGGTCCAGCCGAAGTTGATCATGTGGTAGCCGTTGCGCGTGCCCGGCTCCCAGAACGGCGGCTCGTCGGCCAGCATCTCGACCATGTAGCTCCAATCGTTCACGCCGCCGTGGCGCAGCGGCGTGGCGAACGCGGGCAGGCCGACGGAGTGGTCGAGCATCATGCGGACCGTCGCCTTCTCCTTGCCCTTGCGCGCGAACTCGGGCCAGTACTCCGCGACGGGCGCCTCGACGTCGAGCTTGCCGCGGCTCGCGAGCACGTGCGCGCAGATCGCGGTCGCTCCCTTCGTGCACGAGAACACGATCGAGACCGTGTCGCGCAGCCACGGCACGTCGCCGTCCGCGCGCGCGATTCCGCCCCACAGGTCGACCACGGTGCGGCCTTCGAGCGTGAGGCAGACCGAGGCGCCGAGCTCGCCGCGCTCCTTGAAATTGCGTTCGAACTCGTCGGCGACGGCGAGGAAGCGCGCGTCGCAGACGCCCTCGATCTTGCCCTTGGCCACGTCACGCTTGATCGTCTCCATGTGTCGAGTCTACCCGAGACGCGGAGCCGCCTGCCGGAGGTGTCCGCGCAGAAGCGGCGCGAGATCCTCGCGCTCGAGCCCACGCCCGAGCGCCACGCGGCGCTCCTGCTCTCGCTCGGCTTCGCGGCGGCGGTCGAGCGCGTGGGCGCCGAGCCGGCCCGCCCCGCGCCCGGCACGGCGCCCCTCCGCGCCGTCGCCTGGAACGCACAGCGCTGCGCGGACCCGGCGCGCGCCGCCGAGTTCCTGCGCGCGAGCGGCGCCGACGTGTTCCTGTTGTCGGAGCTCGACGTGGGCATGGCGCGCTCGGGCCAGCTGCACACCGCGCGCGAGCTCGCCGACCGGCTCGGCTGCGCCGGTGCCTACGCGGTCGAGTTCCTCGAGCTCGGCCTCGGCGACGCCGACGAACAGGCCCGCCACGCGGGCGCGGAGAACGCGCTCGGCTTCCACGGCAGCGCGGTGCTGGCGCGGCGGCCGCTCGCCGCGCCGGAGGTGCTGCGCGTCGAGCGCGGCGGCCGCTGGTTCGACGGCCGGCTCGGCGAGCGCCGCGTCGGCTCGCGCATCGCAGTTCTGTGTAGGGTCGCGTTCGGCGACGGCGAGCTCGCGCTCGCGGCGGTCCACCTGGAGAACCACGCCGATCCCGAGGAGCGCGCGGCGCAGCTCGAGGCCGTGCTCGACCGGCTCGACGCGTTCGCGCCCGGCCTGCCCGCGCTCGTCGGAGGCGACGTCAACACGCATTCGCTCGGGCGCGCCGAGCTCGAGAACCCCGCGCGCCTGCGCGACGCGCTCGCCAGCGCGCCCGGGCGCTTGCTCGATCCGGTGCCGCACGAGCCGCTCTTCGCGCTCGCGGAACGCCGGGGCTTCGAGTGGCGCACCGCGAACCTGCGCCGCACGCCCACGCACCGGCTGCGCGGGCGACCGGTGCTGCAGCTCGACTGGTTCTTCGCGCGCGGGCTGGCGCTAACCGAGCCGGCCGTGCTGTCGTGCGGCGAGCTCTCGGACCACGACGCCGTCGCGCTGACCGTCCGGCCACTCGGCGCCGGGTGATAGAGTGTCGTCCGTGGGCGCGGACGACGTGGACCTCTTCGACGCCAAGAGCTTCGAGGCCGCAGTGCCACACGCGTTCTTCGCGCGCCTGCGCGCGCAGCCGGGCCTGCACTGGAATCCCGGCCGGCCCGGGCGCGAGCTCATGCCCGGCCGCGTGGAGCCCCATCAGCACGGCTTCTGGGTGGTGGCGCGGCACGAGGACGTCGTCGCGGTGTCGCGCGACCACGAGCTGTTCTCGTCGGAGCGCGGCAGCGCGGTGAACGCCGACATGCCGCCCGAAGAGCTCATGCTCTTCCGGCAGCAGATGATCCACATGGATCCCCCGCGCCACACCAAGCTGCGCAAGCTCGTGAACCGCGGCTTCACGCCGCGCGTGATCGGCCGGCTCGAGGACCACGTGCGCGGCCACGCGCGTGCCATCGTCGACAAGATCGCGCGCAAGGGCGAGTGCGACTTCGTCACCGAGGTCGCCGCCGAGCTGCCGCTGCTCGTGATCGCCGAGCTGCTCGGCGTGCCGAGCGCGGACCGCTGGAAGCTCTTCCACTGGAGCAACCGCCTGATTGGCGCCGAAGACCCGGAGTACGGCTCGCCCGTCGACGCCCAGCTCGCGGTGATGGAGATGTTCCAGTACGCGGGCTGGCTCGCCGACCAGCGGCGCGCCGAGCCGCAGGAGGACATCGTGTCGGCGCTCGTGCACGCCGACGTCGACGGCGAGAGGCTCGGCGGGCTCGACTTCAACATGTTCTTCTTTCTGCTCGTCGTCGCCGGAAACGAGACCACGCGGAACGCGATCTCGGGCGGCATGCAGGCGCTGTGCGCGTTCCCCGCCGAGCGCGAGCGGCTCGTGCGCGATCGCGCGCTGCTGGGCACGGCCGTCGACGAGATCGTGCGCTGGGTCTCGCCCGTCATGCAGTTCCGCCGCACCGCGCAGCGCGACACCGAGCTCGCCGGCCAAGCGATCCGCGAGGGCGAGAAGGTCGTGCTGTACTACGGCGCGGCGAACCGCGACGAGCGCGTGTTCGCCGACGCAGGCCGCTTCGACGTCGCGCGCGACCCGAACCCGCATCTGGGCTTCGGCATCGGCGTGCACTTCTGCCTGGGCGCGAGCCTCGCGCGCATGGAGATGCGGCTCATGTTCGACGAGCTGTTGAGGCGCGTGCCCGACCTGGAGCTTGCCGGCGCGCCGAAGCGGCTGCGCTCGAACTTCATCAACGGCACCAAGTCGATGCCGGTGCGATTCACGCCGGAGACGTGAGCGTTGCGCTGGGTCGCGCTCGCGGGCGGGCTCTTCCTCGCCGCGTGCGCCGGCTTCCTGACCTGGCTCGGGGCGTTCCGCCACGTGGAGATCCAGGAGCGCCCGATCGGACCCTACACGTTCGCCTACCGCGAGCTGCCGGACGCGACGCCCGCCGACATGGGCCGCGTGGCCGCGAGCCTGGTCACCGAGCTGTCGGACGCCGGCGCCACGCGGCTGCGCCCGCTGGGCGTGTATTCGCCCGACGGCTCGGCACAGATCGGTGTCGCCGTCGGCGGCGGCGCCGAGAAGCTCGCGCCGCTCGGCGACGTGAAGCTGCGCGAGCTCGCCGCCGAGCGCGGCATGGTGGCCGAGTTCCCGTGGCGAATGGCGCTCTCGTTCGTCGTGTCGTACGTACGGGTGAACCCCGCGTTCGAGCGCTACCGCGAGAGCAAGGGCTACGAGATCGCGCCCGCGTGGGTGCTGCTCGACGGCGACGTGATCGTCAACATGATGCCCATCGAGAGGAGAACGCCATGAGCGAAGAGGTCCGCGGCCGCGAAGTCACGATCCACTTCGACGGGAAGAAGTGCATCCACTCGCGCAACTGCGTGCTGGGCCGCCCCGACGTGTTCGTGCCCAACGTGAAGGGCGAGTGGATCCATCCGGACCGCGCGACGCCGGCCGACGTCGCGCACCTGGCGCTCGCCTGCCCGTCGGGCGCGATCACGTGGAGCCGCAACGACGGCGCGCCGGCCGAGGCGGCCCCGCTCGTCAACACCGTGCACGTGCGCGAGAACGGCCCGCTCGCGTTCCGCGGCGAGCTCCGGATCGCGGGTCAGCCCGCGGGCTACCGCGCGACCTTGTGCCGCTGCGGCGCGTCGAAGAACAAGCCCTTCTGCGACGGCAGCCACAACGGCGCCGGCTTCGCCGCGAGCGGCGAGCCTGCGACCGCGAAGTCCGAGGCGCTGCCCGTGCGCAACGGCGCGCTCGCGGTGACTCCCGCACCGAACGGGCCGCTGCGCGTGTCGGGCCCACACGAGCTCGTCACGGGCACGGGCCGGACGATCAACCGCGCGAGTGAAACATATCTGTGTCGCTGCGGAGGCTCCGCGAACAAGCCGTACTGCGACGGCTCGCACAAGCGGAACGGCTTCGTCGGCTAGCGGCGCGCGCTCAGGCGCTCTTCGAGGCCGGTGAGCTCCTGTGCGAGCTCGCGCGGCAGGCGGTCGCCGAAGGCGGCGTAGTGCTCGCGAATCATCGGCAGCTCCGCCCGCCAGCCCGCCACGTCGACGCCGAGCAGCACCGACAGATCCTCGGGATCGAGGTCGAGGCCCGACGTGTCGAGCTCGGCTTCCGTCGGCAGGATGCCGATCGGCGTCTCGACGCCCTTCGCGTCGCCCACGCAGCGCTCGAAGACCCACTTGAGCACGCGGCTGTTCTCGCCGTAGCCGGGCCACAGGAACTCGCCGTTCGGGCCCTTCCGGAACCAGTTCACCCAGAAGATCTTGGGCAGGCGCGCGCCGTCGCTCTTGCCGATGCGCAGCCAGTGCGCCCAGTAGTCGGCCATGTTGTAGCCGCAGAAGGGCAGCATGGCCATCGGATCGCGGCGCAGCTCGCCGATCGTGCCGGCGGCAGCCGCGGTCTTCTCGCTGCCGATGATCGAGCCGAAGAACGTGCCCTGGTTCCAGTCGCGCGCCTCGTTCACGAGCGGCACGACGGTCGCGCGGCGGCCGCCGAACAGGATCGCGCTGATCGGCACGCCGCGCGGATCGGTCCACTCGGGCGCGATGACGGGGCACTGCGAAGCGGGCGCCGTGAAGCGCGCGTTCGGGTGCGCGGCGGGCGTCTTCGAGGCGGGCGTCCACGGCTGGCCGCGCCAGTCGATGAGGTGCGCCGGCGGCTCGGGCGTCATGTCCTCCCACCACACGTCGCCCTCGGGCGTGCGCGCGCAGTTGGTGAACACGCAGTTCTCGGCGACGGTGCGCATGGCGTTCGGGTTCGACTTCTCGCTCGTGCCGGGCGCGACGCCGAAGAAGCCGGCCTCCGGGTTGATCGCGTAGAGCTGGCCGTCGGCGTGGAACTTCATCCAGGCGATGTCGTCGCCGATGCACTCGACCTTCCAGCCGGGCAGGCTCGGCTGCATCATCGCCAGGTTGGTCTTGCCGCACGCGCTCGGGAACGCGGCCGCCAGGTAGCGATGGCGACCGTCGGGCGCGGTGAGCTTGAGGATCAGCATGTGCTCGGCGAGCCAGCCGTCGTCGCGCGCCATGGTCGACGCGATGCGCAGCGCGAAGCACTTCTTGCCGAGCAGCGCGTTGCCGCCGTAGCCCGAGCCGTACGACCAGATCTCGCGCGTCTCGGGGAAGTGCACGATGTACTTCTGCTGCGAGTCACACGGCCACGCGACGTCCTTCTGGCCCGGCTCGAGCGGCGCGCCGACCGAGTGCATACAGGGGACGAACGCGCCGTCGCCCAGCACGTCGAGCGCGCCCTTCCCCATGCGCGTCATCGTGCGCATGCTCGCGACGACGTACGGCGAGTCGGTGAGCTCCACGCCGATGTGCGCGATGTGCGAGCCCAGCGGGCCCATGGAGAACGGCACCACGTACATGGTGCGGCCGCGCATCGCGCCCTTGAACAGGCCACGCAGCGTGTGGCGCATCTCTTCCGGCTCGCGCCAATTGTTGTTGGGGCCGGCGTCGTCGCGCTTCGCGCAGCAGATGAAGGTGCGGTCTTCCACGCGCGCCACGTCGCCGGGATCGGAGCGCACCAGGTAGCTGTTCGGGCGCAGCTCGGGGTTCAAAGGCTCGGCGGTTCCGCTGGCGACCAAGAGCCGCATGATCTCGGCGTGCTCTGCCTCCGAGCCGTCGCACACGTGGATGCGCTCCGGCTGGCAGAGCTCGGCCATTTCCTTGATCCAGGCGGCGAGCGCCGGGTTCTTGATCGCGAGCGTCATTCCGAACGTTCTCCCGTGTCGTGGGCGGTGGCGAGGGGGGCGACGAGGTGGCGCGCCGAGCTTCGCAAACGCCGTGCCGCGCCGGGAGCGCTGTGAGGGCCGTCACGCGAGGTCAGAGGGGCGCTCATTGGCCTACGAGTGTAGATCCCGACCCCTTTTCGGGTGAAGCCTGTACTTTTGCTGCCGGCGGCTTGCCGGCCACCTGCGCGCAACCCATTGTTGCACCGGGGTTTTCAGACGCCCTTCTGGAGCGCCTCGCGCAGGACCGGCGGCAGCGGCTGCTTGCGGCCCAGGGCGTCCGTGGCCACCACCACGATCTTGCCCTCGATGCACAGCTCCCCGGCCGGATTGCGGATCTCGTACGCGTAGCTCGCCGAGCTGGTGCCGACGTGCGCGACCCGGGCGCTGCAGGTGAACTCGTCCGGGTATCGGAGCGCGAGCTTGTAGTCGGCCTCCACGTGCACGCGCGGCAGGCCGAAGTCGGCGCTCCCCGCGGGCGTCTGCCCGCTCATCAGGCGGCGCATCAGCCCGTGCTCGGCGATCTCGAAGTAGCGCAGCGCCGCGGTGTAGTGGATGCGTCCACTCGCATCGGTGTCGACCCAATTGACGCGCAGCTTCTCCTCGTGGACGACCGGCATGTCCCGGAAGTCTGAACGGGCTGCGTGTTAGCCTGCAACTCGATGGCAGAGATCCGGCAGCGCACGATCCAGACGAACGGCATCGAGATGCACATCGCGGAAGCGGGCGAAGGACCGCTCGTCGTGTTGTGTCACGGCTTTCCCGAATCCTGGTACTCGTGGCGGCACCAGCTG
>DATJZP010000083.1:0-1537 GCA_035498875.1 Myxococcota bacterium | reverse complement strand
CCACGAGGTCTCCGCCCGGCTCGGCCACGTCGACTTGCGCACCACCGCCCGCTACGCCGCCCCGCGCCGGGAGCGGATCGATGAGGTCGCTGAGGTCCTCGATCGCCGCCACCAGGCCGCCCGTCGGGGCCGCGGGGGGTCGTAATCGACGCGCGCGTGTAGTCTCCGCCCGGATATCGCGTTTCCACCAAGACCGCTCGATGAGCACCGGGGCAACACCCGAGCGCAGCCTGGACCAGCGCATCGACGCGCTCACCAGGGCCAACGAGGTCCGAACGCGTCGCGCGCAGCTCAAGCGCGACCTCAAGGCCGGCCGGGTGTCGATCGGCGCGCTGCTGCTCGACCCGCCCCCGTACCTGGAGAGCGCGAAGGTGCTCGACATGCTGCTGGCGCTTCCCAAGTACGGTCGGGTGAAGGCCACCAAGGTCCTGCACAGCTGCCGGGTCTCGCCCAGCAAGACGTTCGGCGGTCTGAGCGAGCGCCAGCGCATCGAACTCGCCGGGCGCCTTGACCGCTAACGCTAACCGTCTGGCCCCGAACACGGCGAAAGGCCACTCCCGTGACTCTCCTTGAGGGGAGAATCTTCTTGGTGACCTTCCGTCTCGTTCATGTTCCCAGTCGGCGCCTAGGGCGCGCATCCGTAGTCATCACTGTTTGGAATATGGGGAGAGCACGCAAACCGCCAACCGCTTCGAGCGTCAGCCTCGCCCAGACGCGCGAGCGCGTAGGTTCGCACGCGCAATCGCGGACCGGGGGCGGGCGGTGCGGTTCGCGGTCTTGGCGATCGAGCGCGAACGGCTGCCGAGCAGGCCTACGCCACGTTGACGCGCGGCGCCCGCCACTCGGCTGTCCAGCAGCCCGACGCGCTGCTACTCGCCCAACTCCCCGTCCTCAGTGCTGGCGCCGACGTCAGCCAGCGCCTCGGCTGCTGTCGGGCCGGCGGTGAGCTGGTAGCCACGAGCGGCCTTCGTCACCTCGCCGCTGCTGGCGAGCTTCGACAGCGTGGTGCTGACGCTCGCGCGGCCCAGTCCGGTCGCGCTCGCGACCTCGCCGGCCGTCATCGCGCTGCCGCCGGCGAGCGCCCGAAGCACCGCGCTCTTGGTCGAACCCGACGCCGCGCGGGCGCCGGTGCGAGCTGGGCCGCCAGCCGGCGCGCCGGCGGGCGGCTCGACACGTTTCGCTGAAGCCGCAGTGGCAGCTGTGCTCGCGCTCGCGCGCGACCGCGCGGGCTTCCGAGTCGCCGTGCGGGGAGCCGGAGCCCGGCGAGCCCGCCCAGGAGACGCTGACGGTGCGCCGCTCGCCGGTGGTGGGGCTGCGCCGTCGCGCGAGCCGAGGGCGGCCAGGGCGCGGCGGAGCTTGTCGGCCTCGCCGAGCAACTCGTCGAGAAGGGTCTGGGTCTGCCGGCGGAGGTCGTCGAGCATTGTTCGGGCGGGTCCTTCCAAGTTGACGGGGTGACTGGTGCGAGCGTCGCCGAAGGGCGCTGGCCGCCTGCGGGAAGGATTCTGACGCGCGAAGCGGCGCGATCGCCGTGGGCTCT
>DATJZP010000082.1:0-49699 GCA_035498875.1 Myxococcota bacterium | reverse complement strand
GTCGCGCATCATCTCGGGCAAGATGCAGCTCGAGAAGGGCATCGTGGACTTGAAGCAATCGGTCGGGGCGGCGCTCGACGCGATCGGCGCCGCGGCGGAAGCCAAAGAGGTGCGAGTCACTGCCCACGTCGATCCCACGCTGCGCCCGATCGAGGCCGATCCGGCGCGCATCCAGCAGGTGATCTCGAACCTGCTCTCGAACGCGGTGAAGTTCACGCCGGCGCTCGGCCGGGCCGACATCCACGTCGAGCAGAAGCCCGCTGGCGTCGAGATCCGCGTCAGCGACACCGGCCGCGGCATCGAGCCCCACTTCCTGCCGCGCGTGTTCGAGCGCTTCCAGCAGGCGGACTCGTCGACCACGCGGCCCGAGTCGGGGCTCGGCCTCGGGCTCGCGATCGTCCGCCACCTGGTGGTGCTGCATCAGGGCTCGGTCGAAGCTCACAGCGCCGGACCCGGCGAAGGCGCGACGTTCGTAGTGCGCCTGCCCGAGGGGGCGCAGCAGGGAGGGCTCTCGAACCTGACGACGGCACGAGCGCGTCTGCTGCGCGCGGCACCGCCGAGCGGGCAGCTTCAGAACCTGCAGCTCGTGGTCGTGGACGACGACCCCGATGCGCGGGAAGCAATCGCAAGCGCGCTGCGCGCCGCGGGTGCGGTGGTGCATCCGGCGCAGAACGTGCGGGACGCGCTCGCTCGAATCGAGCAGGGGGGCATCGACGTCGTAGTCAGCGACATCGGGATGCCGTTCGAGGATGGCTATTCCCTGATCCGCAGGCTGCGCCAGAATGCCGAGGCGAGCGCCGAACGCGTGGCCGCGCTGGCTCTGACGGCGTATGCCAGCGTCGAGGATCAGCGTCGCGCCCTGGCTGCCGGCTACGACGGCTTCGTCGCCAAGCCTGCCGCCGCGGGCGAGCTGATCGCAACGGTGGCACGCCTGGCAAAGAGGACAGACCCAGGGGATGGAGCAAGCTCCGAGCGCTGAGCCGACGGCGGCACAGCGCGCTGCTGCGGATGCTACGGGCGAGCTCGTGCAAAGGCCGTCGCGGCGGCCCGCGTACGCGGCCGAGAATCGTGCGCTCGTGGCCCTGGCCGAGTGCATGGCCCGCGCGCCCGGCAGCGTGCTCGATCGGCTGGCCGAAATCGTGCTCGAGCTGTGTCGCGCCGACTCCGCGGGCATCAGCATCGCCGAGCTGCGCGAAGGTCAGTCGGTGTTCTGCTGGCGTGCGGTCGCCGGCCGCTACGCGCCCCTGCTCGGCAGCGTCGTTCCGTACGACCTCTCACCCTGCGCGGTGGTCGTGGAACGCAAGGAGCCGACGCTGTTTCGCGAGCCCGCGCGTCTCTTCCCCGTCCTGCAAGGCGTCGAGCCTCCGATCCGCGAGGCCTTGCTCGTGCCGTTCTTCATCGGCGGCGAGCTGCGCGGCGCGCTCTGGGCGGTGGCGCACGACTCACACCGGTTCGACAGCGAGGACGTGCGCTTGCTGCGGAGCCTGGCGCACTTCGCCTCGCTCGCGCTCCAGACACTCTCGCTGCGCGGCGTCGAGAGCGCGCTTTCGGCCCTCGAGCGGCGCTTCGAAGAGTTCATGGAGCACCTGCCGGGCCTGGCCTGGATCAAGGATCTCGCGGGCCGCTACGTGTTCGTGAACGACGGCGCCGAGCGCGCGTTCGGGCGCCCGCGCGCGCAGATCCTGGGCCGCTCCGATGCGGAGCTGTTTCCAGCGCCGATCGCCGAGCAGTTCCAGAGTCACGACCGCGCGGCGCTCGCGGACGGCAAGGGCATCGAGACGATCGAGACACTCGAGCACGGCGACGGTGTGCACCACTCACTCGTCGCCAAGTTCCCGATCCCCGGCGCCGACGATGCGCCGGCGTTCGTGGGCGGCGTCGCGATCGACATCACGTCGCGCCTGCAGGCGCAGCAGGTGCTGCGCGAGAGCGAGGAGCGGCTGCGCGCGATGGCCGACCACTCGCCCGCCATCATCTACATGACCCACCCCGACGGCGAGTGCATCTTCCTGTCGGCGGCCTGGCGGGTCCTGACCGGGCGCGAGGTCGCGCTCGGCCTGGGCTTCGGCTGGGCCGAGGCCATCCATCCCGACGACCTGGCCCGGGTGCGCCGGGTGTTCGAGCCGACCCTGGACCCGAAGCCCTTCCGGATCGAGTTCCGGCTGGTGCACGCCGCCGGCGGTCACCACTGGATGATCGGCTCGGGCGCGCCGCGTTTCGGCGACGACGGCGAGTTCCTGGGCTGGGTCGGATCGGTGCTCGACGTCGACAAGGAGAAGCGCGCCGAGGAAGGCCTGCGCCACAGCATCCGCCTATACCGCGCGGTGGGTGACTCGATCGACTACGGCATCTGGATCTGCGATCCGACCGGCCGCAACGTGTACGCGAGCGAGTCGTTCCTGCGCCTGGTCGGACTCACACAGGAGCAGTGCTCCGACTACGGCTGGGCCGAGGCGCTGCACCCCGACGACGTGGAGCGCACGCGCGCCTTCTGGGCCGAGTGCGTACGCAGTGGCAAGGAGTGGGACTTCGAGCACCGCTTCCGCGGCGTCGACGGCCAGTATCACCCCGTGCTCTCGCGCGGCGTGCCGGTGAAGGGAGAGCACGGCGAGACGATCGCCTGGGCCGGCATCAACCTCGACATCACCCGGCTGAAGCAGGTCGAGACCGAGCTGCGCGAGGTCGACCGGCGCAAGGACGAGTTCCTGGCCACGCTTGCGCACGAGCTGCGCAACCCGCTGGCGCCGATCCGCAACTCACTGCACGTGCTGAAGCTGGCGGGTAACGGCCCGCAGAGCGAGCGCGTGCACGAGGTGCTCGACCGCCAGGTGAATCACCTGATCCGCCTGGTCGACGACCTGCTCGAGGTCGCGCGCATCACCAGCGGCAAGATCGAGCTGCGGCGCGCGCGCATCGAGCTGGCCGAGGTCGTGCGCGCCGCAGTCGAGACCAGCCGTCCCGCGATCGAGCGCGCGCGTCACCACCTCGACCTGAGTCTGCCGTCCGAGCCGCTCTGGCTCGACGCCGACTCGGTACGCCTGGCGCAGGTGCTGTCCAACCTTCTGAACAACGCTGCGAAATACACGGAAGAGGGCGGGCGGATCTGGCTGCGCGCGGAGCGCCGGGGCCGGTTCGCCGTGCTCTCGGTGCGCGATACCGGCGTCGGCATCCCGCCGGCGATGCAGCCGCGCGTCTTCGATCTGTTCACCCAGGTGGACCGCACGCTCGGGCGCGCGCAGGGCGGCCTGGGCATCGGGCTGGCGCTGGTGAAGCGCCTGGTCGAGATGCACGGCGGCAGCGTCGCGGTCGAGAGCGCCGGCTGGGGCGCGGGCAGCGAGTTCACGGTGCGCCTGCCGCTCCTGGTCGGCGACGCCGAGAGCGCCGCCGAGACCACTCCACCGCCCGCGATTGCACGCGCGAGCTCGCGGCGGCGCTTCCTGGTGGTCGACGACAACCAGGATGCCGCCGACAGCCTGGCCGTCCTGCTGCGCCTGCAGGGGATCGATGCCGAGGTCGCGTACGACGGCCCGAGCGCGCTCGAGCTCATGAAACGCAAGCGCCCCGAGGTCGTGGTGCTCGACTTGGGGATGCCGGGCATGGACGGCTACGAGGTCGCTGCCGAGATCCGCGCCGACGCCGAGCTGCGAGACACGGTGCTCGTGGCGCTCACCGGCTGGGGCCAGCCCGATCACCGGCAGAAGACAGCCGAGTCCGGCTTCGACCGCCATCTGGTGAAGCCTGTGGAGCTCTCCGAGCTCCAAGCTCTCGTGACTCTCCGCACCCGCTGATCGCAGCCACAGGGATTACACTTTGAACATGCGCTCCCCCCGCGCAGTCCTGGCACTCCTGCTCTGGGCGCTCGGGACTTGGTCCATGGCGGCCCATGCCGAAGAGCCGCCCGAGATCACACTCTCGCTCGACACGGTCGACGTGGTCCGGCCGCCCGCCAGCCAGCCCGGGCTCGGCTTCCTGTCGGGGAAGGTGCTCGCACACGAGGGCCCGCTCGAGCTGTTCGACGTGGTGTTCGTCATCGACACCTCGGGCAGCACCGCGCTGTCCTCGGGCCTGGGCAAGCACGCGACGTCCTCCTGGCTGTCGCAGATCACCGGGCTCAAGGTCACCCGCTCCGAGAGCGTGCTCGGTGCCGAGGTGTCCGCCATCGAGTCACTGCTCGACGGCCTGGACGCGCGCGTGACTCGCGTCGGTCTGGTCAGCTTCGCCGGCGACGAGAACCCGCGCGCGAAGCACGCCTGGGTGGACGCGCCGCTGACTTCGAACTTCAAGGAAATCCGCCAGGCGCTGGCCGACCGGCTGCTGGTCGATCCCGAGGGCGGCACCGACCTGGCGGCCGGCCTGTTGCGCGGGGCGATCGAGCTGATCGGCTCACGCAGCGCCGAGAGCGAGCCGCGCGCCCACGCCATCCGACACCTGGTGGTGTTGACCGACGGCATCCCGACGCTGCCCGAGTTCGACCCGGTCGGCAAGGCGATCGAGGCCTCGCACTCGCTGGCGCGCCGCGACATCCGCGTGCACGTGTTCGCGATCGGCCGCGAGGCCAAAGGCGCCGGCCGCGAGATCGCGCCGGTCGCGCGCAATACCCACGGCGAGTATCACGCGGTCGAAGATCTGTCGAAGCTCGCGCCGCTCCTGGCGCAGATCCAGTTCCAGTCGCTGCGCGAGCTGCGGGTCACCAACAAGACCACCGGTGCGGCAGCCAGCCAGCTCGAGCGCGACGACAGCGGTGTCTGGTCGGCGCTCGTGCCGTTCAAGAACGGAGTGAATCAGCTCGAGGTCGTGGCGGTGGCGAGCGACGGCCGCGAGCGCACGGTGGAGCGGGACGTGATCTTCGGCAGCGTGACGCTCGACTCCGAGCAGCAGGCGCGCCGCGACCGGCTGATCGCGATCCAGGGCGAGGCCGCCGCCAAGGCGCGCGTCAAGCCCGACAAGAAGCTCACCGTCGACCCCGACCAGCAGGCGCAGCCGTCTCACTGAGAGCCGGCACTCCGCATGCACGACTGCGCGGCGACGGAGCAAGCGCTCTGGCAGGCGCACCGCGCGGGCGCGTGGCGCGCCAGTTGTAGAAAGCACGGAGGTGCCACCATGGCGAGTCGCACCGGGCGACGGACCAGCAGAGGACAGACCGGACGGCGCAAGTACGGCACGAAGGCCGGCCAGAAAGTGAAGCGCGCGATGCACGAGATGCACGAAGGCAAGCTTCGCTCCGGGCGCTCCGGCAAGCGAGTCACAAGCCGCAAGCAAGCGATCGCGATCGGCCTGTCCGAGGCGCGCCGCGCCGGCGGCAAGGTTCCGAAGAAAGCCGGACCCTAGTCTCGCTAGCCTAGGTCCCAGACACAGAAGGCCCGGTCGAGCCTTGTAGCTCGACCGGGCCTTCGTCGGTCATGTCCAACGACTCACATGTCGAAATAAAGCTCGAACTCGTGCGGGTGCGGCCGCAGCTGCACCGGCGCGATCTCGGCCTCGCGCTTGTAATCGATCCAGGCCTCGATCGCGTCCGTGGTGAACACGTCGCCCTTGAGCAGGAAGTCGTGATCCTCCTCGAGGTTCGAGAGCGCCTCTTCCAGGCTGCCCGGCATGGTCGGCACCTTCGCGAGCTCGCTCTTCGAGAGCGCGTAGATGTTCTTGTCGAGCGGCTCGCCCGGATCGATCTTGTTCTCGATCCCGTCGAGACCTGCCATCAGCATCGCCGAGAACGCGAGATACGGATTGCAGGTCGGATCCGGGAAGCGCACCTCGATGCGCTTGGCCTTCGGGCTGGCCGAGTACATCGGAATGCGGATCGATGCCGAGCGGTTGCGGCTCGAGTAAGCCAGGTTCACCGGCGCCTCGAAGCCCGGCACGAGTCGCTTGTACGAGTTCGTGGTCGGGTTGGAGAAGGCCGCGATCGCCTTGGCGTGCTTCAGGATGCCGCCGATGTAGTACAGGCACATCTTGGAGAGGCCGGCGTACTCGTTGCCCGCGAACAGCGGCTTGCCGTCCTTCCAGAGTGACTGGTGGGTGTGCATGCCCGAGCCGTTGTCGCCGAACAGCGGCTTCGGCATGAACGTGACCACCTTGCCGGCGCGCTTCGCCACGTTCTTGCACACGTACTTGTAGACCATGAGCTGGTCGGCCATGTCGACGATCGGCGCGAAGCGCATGTCGATCTCGGCCTGACCGGCGGTCGCCACCTCGTGGTGGTGGGTCTCGACGACGATGCCCAGGTCTTCCATCTGCAGCACCATCTCGCTGCGGATGTCTTGCTGTGAGTCGATCGGCGGGACCGGGAAGTAACCTTCCTTGTAGCGCGGCTTGTTGCCGAGGTTCGGGCCCTCTTCCCGGCCGCTGTTCCACTTCCCCTCGACCGAGTCGATGTAGTAGTAGCCCTGGTTCTGGCTGGTCGAGAAGCGCACGTCGTCGAGGATGAAGAACTCGGCCTCGGGACCCATGTAGCTGGTGTCGGCAATGCCGGTCAGCTTCACGTAGTTGGCCGCCTTCTGGGCGATCTGGCGCGGGTCACGGCTGTAGGCCTCGCGCGTGATCGGGTCGGCGATATTGCAGATCAGCGAGAGAGTCGGCTGATCGCAGAACGGATCGATGAACGCGGTGCGCGCGTCCGGGACCTGCAGCATGTCGCTGTTGTCGATCGACTTCCAGCCGCGGATCGACGAGCCGTCGAAGCCGAGGCCGTCGGTGAAGGTGCCCTCGTCGAACTCGTGCAGCGGGTGCGTCTTGTGCTGCCACTGCCCGACGAAGTCCACGAACTTCAGGTCGACGAGCTTCACGCCCTCGCTCTTGGCGTACGCGAGGACTTCCTTGGGAGTACGGTCTTTGTGCATGTTCACCTCTCTCGCGGTCTTTTTCTTCAGATCGCGTCTTCGCCGCGATCGCCCGTGCGGATGCGCACCGCCTCGATCACCGGCATCACGAAAATCTTCCCGTCGCCGATCCGGCCCGTATTCGCTGCACTCTGGATGGCGCTCACGATCTTGGGAACCAGGTCATCCGGCGCGATGACCTCGAGCTTGATCTTGGGCAGGAAATCGACCACGTACTCGGCTCCCCGATACAGCTCGGTGTGACCCTTCTGCCGGCCGAACCCCTTCACCTCGGACACGGTGATGCCCTGGACGCCGATGCCGTTCAGAGCCTCCTTCACCTCGTCGAGCTTGAAGGGCTTGATGATCGCTTCGACCTTTTGCATGCCCTCGACCTTTCCGCCCGCGGCGCGTGGTGAGCAACGTTTATACCACGCGAAGCGAGCCGTAGACGCTCATGAACTCGGCCTCAGGACGCACCTGCACAGAGCCTGAGCGGTGCTGCTCAGGCCCTGTGCAGGACCTGTCTTTGACGCCCTTAGTCGAAGATGTAGGCGACCTGTACCAGGCCTTGGTAGTTGTTGTTCGAGAGGTCGCTGGGACCGCCGGACGGGAAGAAATGGTCGCCGTTCCCGTCGCTGGTGAGCGCGTCATAGCGGAACTCGGCGCGCGCCAGCAGGTTGGTGGTCAGCTTGTACGCCAGGGTCGCGGTCAGGGAGTACGCGTTGGTGTTCTTCCCGACCAGGATCCGGTAGCCGTCCGCGTCGCGCAGGTACTCGCCGCGGACCGCCAGCGACGTCTTGTCGTTGAACGCGTACTGCGTGCCCAGCGCCAGGCCGTACCAGACCGAGTCGATGGTGCGGCCGAGATTGGGCCCGGACACGAACACCACGTTCTTCTGCAGGCCCCAGTCCGCGTTCGCCCAGAAGGTGAGCGCGTCGTTGGCCGCGAAGTTGGCGTTCCAGTCGAGCACGATCGCGGGGTCGGAGCCCGCGTGCTCGACGGTCTGACCGCTGAAGCCCGTGTTTCCGTCGGCGCCGTAGTACATGTTGAGCGCCGTGGTGAGTGGCCCGCCCGAGTAGTTCAGCTGCCCGAGCAGACCCTTGTTGTCGTTGGTGTCGGTGGCGTTGTTCCAGCCGTTCACGAGCGCGCCCGCCCAGCCGAATGACTCGTTGATCTTGCCGCTCGCCTGGAGACCCGTGTGCACCAGCGGGATCGCGTAGGTGAAGAGCAGGCCGTGCGTGATGTTCTTGTTCGCGACTGAGTCGAACACCTCGTAGCCGAGCAGGGTCTCCCACTTGCCGAACTTGAACAGGACGTTGTCCCAGTTGTACTGGATGTTCATGTCCTGCACGTAGCTGAAGTTGTCCGCGGCGAAGCCGGGCGTGGTGAAGCGGTAGCCGCCCGCCACGCCGGCGTCGGCGCCGAACAGCAGGTCGAGCTGGAAGCCCGCGTCACCGGGGTTGGTGGCCGGCCGGTAGAGCTCGATCTTGGCGCCGTCGAGATTGAATGTGTTGTGGTCGAGGTTGAACTGGTTGGTGGCGTTGGCGCCGATCGGATTGTTCGGGTTGTTGAACGAGTATTCGTACGACGCGGCGACGTAGCCGTTGATCTGCACGGTGTTGAGGAAGGCGTCGAGACCGCTGGCGGGGGCCGCCGTGCCCTGAGACACGGCAGGCGTTGCCTGCTGCTTGAGCAGCTCGGACTGCTCGTCGATCGTCTTCTGACTCGTCGCCAGCTTGTCTTCCAGCTGAGTGATCCGCGCTTCCATCGCAGCCATGCGCGCATCGGCGGCCGAGTCCGCAAGCGCCGCCCGTGGTCCAAACCAGAGCAGCGTCGCGGCGATCGCTGCGGTCATCGGTCTCGTTCTCATCGCACTCCCTCCCGTGGGATTTCTTCGACCGCACGACCGCGGTCACAGGTGTTCGCCCCGAAGCCGCCCGCTGCAACGGACGTGCCCAGCAGCGTCTCTGCCAGGGCAACGGAAATGAAGTGCTGTGGAGCTCCCGCGCGGTCACTCCGAGTTTCGCCAGACAGTGCCTTGCGCTATGCGGCCAGCGTCTCCCGCTGCGCTTGCAACTTGCCGGTCGCTGCCCCGGCTCGCGTGTCTCGAGCCTCGGCACGCGAGCCGCTTGGGATCCGGGCGAACGTGCATCGAGTGTGTGCACGCCCGGCGCCGCGCGTGGCGGACTGACCGATCAGGTGGAAGCCGCCCTCGTGAGAGCGGCGATCCGCGGCAGGGCTCGCGCGAGCTGCGGCTATAGTGACGCGCATGCATCCGCTCCGCAGATCGGCGTCTTGCGTCGTGCTGTGCGCGCTGCTCGCCGGGAGCGCCTGCCAGCGCGAAGAGAGTCCCCCGCGCGGCGGGACGGGCGAGACGTCGCAGCGCGCCGAGGCACCGGCCGCGCCCGAGCGCGACGAGGACCTCGCCACGCTGGTGGCCTCGCTCGTCGACTCGATCCAGGCCAAGCAGTCGAGCTACGTGCTCGACCACGTCTCGGCGCAGTTCAAGGAGGACGGCGGGCTCGACTACTACGACGTGCGCGCGCTGGTCGAAAAGTACGCGCTGGCGCCGGGCGCGGTCGGCGCGCGGCTCGAGAGCAGCGCGCTCACTCCCGAAGCCGAGGGCCGGCAGCGCGCAGTGACTCAGGTCGCGTTCGCCTCGGGCCAGCGCCTGGCCAAGGGCGAGCCGCTGCCCGCCGGCGCGGTCGTGTACCGGATCGAGGTGGTGTTCGCGAAGATCGGCGCGAAGTGGCAGGCCGTGGGCGGGCGCTACAAGCGCGAGCTGCCGCCCGTCACCTCGCCGCCGACGCTGTCGATGAACACGCGCTGACCGGGCGTGGCGTGCTCGACCTTGAGATAGGCGAGCGCGAGCGCACCCGTGACCGGCGACTCGGCGCTCGAAGTGACTTGTCCGACGCTGGCGCCGTCGATCTCGATGTTCGCGCCGGGCGCGACGAGTGACTCGGTGGCGAGCTTCACCAGCACCCGGTTCACCGCGCCGCGCGACTGGATGCGCGCCACGATCTCCTGGCCCACGTAGCAGCCCTTCTTGAACGAGATCGCGCGCTCGAGCCGCGCCTCCTGCGGGAAGTTGCGCGGGCCGACGTCGCGGCCCAGCTCGGGAATCGCCGCATGGATGCGCAAGAGCTCGGCGGCGCCGGGATCGAGCAGCGGCAGCGCGAGCGCGCGCTCGAGCTCGGCGGCGACGGCGCGCGGGGCGATCACGCGCAGCCCCTCGGCCGAGACACTGCCCTCGGCCAGCCACAGGAGTGACTCGCCGGCGAAGTCGGCGCGCGCGAACGAGCCCGGCGCGGGCGCGGGCGCGCCGGTCGCCTGCGCCGCCGCAGGCGCGCCCGGGCCCTCGAGCCCGAGCTCGAGCACGCCCGCGGACAGGCTCTGGAACGCCACGTCGTCGGCGATCACGTGCTTCTCGAGCACCGCCAGAAGCTCGGCTTCGCTGCCGGGACCGACGTCGAGCAGGAGCGCTTCGGGCTCGCACAAGAGCCAGAGCTCGGCCAGCACGTGGCCTTTGCGGTCGAGCTGCAGCGACGGCGCGAGCCCGCCGGGCGCGAGCTTCGCCACGTCGGCGGTCAGCATGCCGTTCAGGAAGCGGACGCGATCGGCGCCGGTGGTCCGCACGAGCCCGCGGCCCGGCAGCCTGCGCAGCGCCGCGCGCGCACCCGTGACCGCTTCGAAGATCTCCGCCACGCCGCGAAGATAGCGGCGTCTAGGCGGCCCGGGCGAGCCGGACCTGCAGCGCCTTCCAGCGCTCGAGCATCTTCTCGACCACTTCGAGGTCCGCCTCGTTGTCGACGTCGATGGCGGCGCCGCCGAGCTCGGTGGTCACGGTGCGGAAGCGGGTGCGCAGGAGCGCGCTCGACGCGCGCTCGATCGTGGCGAGCGGCGCGAACGCGCGCACGCGATCCGCCGCCGCGGTGTAGCCGTGCCGGTTCAACAGCCCGGCCACGTGGATCACGAGGTAGACGCCGAGCACCCACAGGTTCCGCCATTCGCGGCGAATCACCCGCCAGGCCAGGCGCAGCTGACTCCACAGCTCCTTCTGGTACCGGTTCTCGTACATCTCGTCGACGTACTGGCGGTTGCCCATCTGCAGCGGGCGCACCCAGTGCAGGTTGTTCTGCCGGAAGCGGCCCTCGCGCAGGTTGAAGTAGGCCATCTCGACGCCGGGCGAGCCGTCGCGTGGCGCGAAGCTCTGGAGCGCGCTCTCGGGCGAGAGCCCGACCACGTAGTCCGCGCCGGTCGCCTGCGCGCGCTGCACGAAGCTCGAGAGCTCCTCGGGAATCACCAGCGGGATGTCGGCCGGCACCACCAGCACCGAGTGATTCGCGTCGGTGCGGCCCGGCGACAGGGTACGCAGAAATGTGTACCAGACGTTGGCGTACAGGCTGTCGCGCTGCGGCACGATGTGGATCGGGCAGCCGCGCGCCGCCGACAGCGCCAGGCAGCCGTAGCTGGCGACCGCGCCGGCCAGCCGCGCCGGGTTGCCGACCAGGTAGACCTCGCTGACTTCGGGCGTGTGCAGGAGCGCTTCCAGCACGTGCACCACCATGGGCTTTCCGGCCAGCTCGACGAACGCCTTGCTGGTGCCCCGCACGGTGCGGCTCGCGCTCTTGTCACCAGCCACCAGGATCGCCTGGATACCCATCGCGGAGATAGTGTGGCCTGCTCGCGAAAGGTGATAGGGGGCGGGGGCTTGGCTCCGCATCACGGGCCGGCAGGCGAGCTGCGTGCGAGCCCCGGAATTGCCCGTGCGCAAAGGCTTCGTGCAGACTGGCGCCCCGAACTCGCAAAGGAGCGCCCCATGCCCAGCTTGCTGGCCACGCTGAAGGTGAAGAAGGACAAGATCGAGGAAGCGAAGGAAGGCTTCCGCAAGCTCACCGCGACCGTGCGCGCGAACGAGCCCGGAACCCAGGCCTACGTGTTCCACCAGCGCAAGGACGATCCGTCCGTCTTCGTGGTCTACGAGAAGTACGCGAGCGACGAGGCGTTCAAGAAGCACGGCGAGAACCTGCGCGCCCACGGCGCGGTGTTCGCGGGCGTGCTCGAGGGCCGCCCCGAGCTCACGTTCCTCGACGAGATCTAGCGCGCCGCGATCGCCTGCCGCAGCTCGACGCCGCGGTTGCCCTTGGCGTACAGCGCACTCACTTCGGGTGCGCCGAGCGCGTTCGACCACAGCGCGACCGATGCGATGCTGCCCTGCCAGAAGCGGCCGGTGCTCGACTTCACCATGCCGCCGATGCGCAGCGCACGCGGCACGTCGCTCTGCGACGGGATGCCCACGCCGGTGCCCGCGACCAGCACCCCGTTCACGTAGAGCGCGAGTGAGCTCGTGCCCTTCTTCACCGCGGCTACGTGGTACCAGGCGCTGCCGGCGTCGTTCAGCACCAGGCCCGCGGGCGCGCTGATCTGGCGCGCGCGGCCCTGCGCATCGCTGACCTCGATCGCGAAATGACCGCCCGAGTCGATCGTGAGCGAGATCCGGCTCACGCTGTCGGTCGACATCTTGCCGTTCAGGTCGAGCACGTAGCGCGACTTCGAGGTGACCGAGAGCCGCTCGGGCCGCACCCAGGCCGCGATCGACCAGGTGTCTCCGATGCCGAGCGCGTGCAGGTCGTAGTTGCCGAGCGCCTCGCTCTTGCCGTCGAAGTCAGCCGATGCGTTGGTCGTGCCGGCGGCGTCCAGGTCGCTCGCGGAGAGGCCCTTGGCATCCTCGAAGGCGTCGATGTCGCCGCCGTTCGCGAAGTCGCGCCCCAGGTCGCTCGTGTCCCAGCCCGGTCGCCACCAGTGCTCGAGGCTCGACTCACTCGTGTAGCCCGGCGGGGGCGGCGGAGGTGGCGGCGGAGAGCTCACCGGCGGCGGCGAGCTGACGGGCGGCGGCGCGGGTGAGGCCGGTGGCGTCGTGCCGTAGCCGGGTGGCGCGCCGTCCGGCGCGACGTTCACCACCACCAGATCGTCCCAGTGACTGCCCGCCGCGCCCGAGCTGTAGACGCCGACCCGTCCCGAGGCGTTGCTCTCGGGGTCGCTGTCCCAGCAATCCACCTGAAACGCGGCCGGTACCCCCGTGCCGTCGGGCCAGAGCATGGCGCGCACGCGGTTCCGCCCGTCGAAGCGCGTGGCGCGGACGCGGAAGCGCAGCCACGCGCCGGCCGAGGTCGTGACTCCCGTGGAGCTCGAGGGGCTGCACGCGAGCGTCCCCGTGCCGCCGCGCTTCACGAGCTTAAAGGCCCCCGAGCCCGAGCGCGTGAGCCGGTAGTAGAACTGCGCGTCCGGGTAGGCCGAGAGCACGCTGACTCCGGCCTCGCCCGCGAGCGAATCACTCTCGATCCGGCCGGAGTACTCGTACGAAGCCCAGCTGCTCGAGCCGGACGCGACCAGGGTCGAGTTCAGGTCGGCCGCGCTCGAGGTCGAGCCGAAGGCGAGCGTGCCGGTCGGCATGCTCGAGACCGTGAACAGCCCGGCGTCGCCCGCGGCAGTGACTCCGGAGCCCGAGTCGACCCAGCCCGGCGGATCGGCGCCGGGGACGTACGCCTCGAACGTGTCGCCGAAGAGCGCGCCCGCGGGCGGCGCGCTCGCCGCGATCACGCCGATCGCCGAGTTCGCCGACTCACGCCCCTGCGAGTCATACGCGCGCAGGGTCACGAAGTAGTCGCGCGTGTCGTCGAAGCCCGGGATGGTCGCGATCACCACGCCGTCGTCGCTGCCCTGGCGCAGCCTCAAGTCGAGGCGCGTCAGGTTCAGGTTGCGCTCGACGTCGCTCCGGCTCGCGCCGTAGTAGAGCGCCACGCCCGCGAGGTCGCCGCCGGCCGGGTAGCGATAGAAGACGTGGATGCTCCGCCCGCCGGCCTCCGCGCGGAGCGGTGCCAGCACGAAGATCGTGAGCATGCTCGCGGCGGCGAGCCGCAGTGCTCGCCGCATTCTCTCACCCAACTTCTCAACCCCGCGAAATTGCGCGCGTCGGAGGCTAACGTCTGCCCCACACACCGTTCGTGATGGGAATCACCCGATGCTGCGAAATCTCGGCCTCGCGCTCTTGTCACTCGTGATCGCGCTGGCGGTCTGTGAGGGGCTGTTACGCGTGTTTGGCAGCGGCGTGTTGCCGCGACCCGACCTCTACGTCGAGGATCCGAACGTGGGCAAGCGCATGCGACCGGGCTGGAGCGGCAGCGAGTTCGAGGCGCCGGTCACCATCAACTCGAAAGGTTTGCGCAATCCAGAAATTCCGTACCAGAAGCCGGAGGGCAGCTATCGGATCCTCGCGCTCGGCGATTCGTGGACTTTCGGCTTCCGCATGAACGAGCCGGACGCGTATCCGAGACAGATGGAGACCCTGCTGCGCGCCGCCGCCGCCAAACGCGGCGACATGCGAAAGATCGAGGTGATCAACGCCGGCGTCGTCGGATATTCGACCGATCAGGAAGCGGCGTATCTCGCGAGCGAGGGCTGGAAGTACTCACCCGACCTCGTGCTCGTGAACTACTACCCGGTCAACGACACGCACAACAAGCTCGCCTCGTACAAGAAGCGCCAGGCGCTGCGCGACCTGCATCCCTTCCTGCTGTCGCTCTACGAGCTGCCCGAGCACCTTTATCTGCGTCAATTCCTGAAGGGGGCGCGCCGCACGCTGAAGCAGAAGATCGGAAATGCCCGGGTGCACGCGGCCCACAAGCTGGGCGTCGAGGACGCCGGCGGTCGCGCGCTGGCCGAGAACGACTGGACCGGCGACTACCGCCCGGGCGCGCGCGGCTGGGAGGCAGTGCGCACGGCGCTCTCCGAGATCGGCACGCAGGCGCGCGAGCACCGCGTGCCGGTGCTGGTCGTGCTGTTGCCCGACGCGCAGGACCTGGCCCGCTACCACGACCGCTATCACCCGAAGGTCGCGCCCATGGTCGAAGCGGCCGCCAAGGACGCCCGGCTCGACTACTTCGACCTCGAGCCCACGTTCGTACCCTGGCAGGGCAAGGAGGACGAGATCCTCTTCCGCCGGCAGCGCCATCCCAACGCGGCCGGCTACGGCATCATCGCCAAAGCCGTCGCCGAAGAGGTCGAAAAGACCTACCTGGCGCCCACGAGCAAAGCCGTGGTGGAGATGAGCGGGATCGAACCGCCGACCTCTGCGTTGCGAACGCAGCGCTCTCCCAGCTGAGCTACATCCCCAGGGTTCCAGGTCTCTCTGGAGGGGCCGTAGCTTAGCGATTCCCTATCAGGGGTGCAGGCGAAGTTCCGATAGGCACGCGATGGCTGGACGCGCGATCGGAATCGACCTCGGGACGCTGAACAGCTGCGTCGCGGTGGTGGAAGACGGGAAGGTGCTGGTACTCGCGGACGAGGGTCGCTCGACGATCCCGTCGTGCGTGGCGATCCAGGGCGGGCGCGAGCTGGTCGGCGCCGCCGCCAAGCGCCAGGCAGTCACTGCCCCGCAGTCGACCATCCTGGCGGTGAAGCGACTGATCGGCCACCCGTTCGACTCCGACGAGGTGCGCGCCGCCGCGGCCCGGCTGCCCTATCCCTTGAAGGCGAGCCCGCTCGGCAGCGTGCTGTTCGAGGTGGGCGGCACCGAGCTCACACCGGTGCAGGTGTCTGCGAAGATCCTGGCGCGCGTGCGCGAGGTGGCCGAGCACAACCTGGGCGAGCCCGTGAAGCAGGCCGTGATCTCGGTTCCGGCTCACTTCAACGACGTGCAGCGCAAGGCCACCAAGCTCGCGGCCGAGTACGCGGGCCTCGAGGTGCTGCGGCTGATCAACGAGCCGACCGCGGCCGCGTTCGCCTACGGCTACAAGAAGCACAAGGACTTCACGCTCGCGGTCTACGACCTGGGCGGCGGCACCTTCGACGTCACGATCATGCGCGCGCGCGGCGACACCTTCGAGGTGGTCGCCACCGACGGTGACTCGTATCTGGGCGGCGAGGACTTCGACTACGCGATCGCCGAGTGGCTCGAGCAGGAGTGGAAGACCGAGTTCGGCCGCGACCTCTCCGGCGATCCCTCGGCGCGCCTGCGGCTGAAGGAAGCTGCGGAGAAGGCCAAAGTCGAGCTCTCGGACGTCGAGTCCACCCAGATCCAGCTGCCGTTCTTCACGCGCATGCCCGACGGCAGCCGGCCGAACTTCGCGCGCACGCTCTCCCGCGCCCAGCTCAATCAGCTGTGCAAGCCGCTGGTGGACCGCACGCTCACGCTGTGCGAGCGCTGTATCTCGACCGCGCGCGTGGTGAAGGGCGAGATCGGCGAGATCCTGCTGGTGGGCGGCCAGAGCCGCATGCTGTCGGTGCGCGAGGCGGTGAAGAAGTTCTTCGGCCGCGAGCCGCGCCGCGACATCAACCCCGACGAAGTGGTGGCGATGGGCGCCGCGCTCTACGCGTACTCGCTCACCGCCGACGAGCTCAAGGACGAGGCCGTCGACGCGGCCGAGGACGCCTACGCGGTGGCGCTGCGCGAGACCGCGGTCGCCCGCAAGATCCTGGACGAGGTCCAGCAGCTGCGCGCCAAGCCGCTCGACGACCAGGGCCTGGCGGAGCGCCTGTCGAGTCTGTTGAAGGCCACCGAGAGCGACGGCCCGGTGCCCACGAGCTTCGGCACGACCGGGCCGATCTCGACCTTGGGCCCGATCACCTTCGGCGTGAGTGAGTCCGAGCCAGAGCCGGAGCCCCAGAAGGTCGAGGCCAAGAGCCCCGGACCCAAGACCGAGGCGCCCAGGACCCCGGCTCCCAAGACGCCGGCTCCCAAGACCGCTCCGAAGACCGCTCCAAAGACGGAAGCTCCCAAGACGGCGGCCAAGACCGAGGCGCCCAAGACCGAGTCAGCCAAGACCGCCACGAAGACCACGGCGCCCAAGACCAAGGCGAAGACCCAGAGCGCTGCCAAGAAGAAGGCCAAGAAGGGCGCCGCCGACTTCGGCGACCTGCTCGAGCGCGGCAAGCTGGGTGACTCCGACCTGCCGCAGCAGGCGGTCAAGGGCCTGAAGGACGAGCTGCTGCAGATCGACTACAAGGCGGCCGAGCTGATCGACAAGCTCGCCGACGAGCTGCCGACCGGCGCCGCCGCCGACCTGCTCGAGCTGGCCAAGGACCGACTCAGCGTGAGCGTTGCCGCGGCCAAGGACGCGCAGCAGTCCGTGGTCGAGAACCTGAAGAGCGCGGTCGAGCACAAGAACGCGCGGCGCGTGAACCTCCGCGACGTGACTTCGCTGCCGCTCGGCATCGCCGCGGTCGGGAATCTGTTCACGGTGCTGATCGACCAGAACGTGGTCGTGCCCACCGAGCACCAGCGTATCTTCACGACCAACCAGGACGGCCAGGCCGAGGTCGAGATTCGCGTGTTCCAGGGCCGCTCGAAGTCGGTTCCCGACAACCAGCTGCTGGGCTCGTTCATCCTCGAGGGCATCGCGCCGGCGCGGCGCATGGAGCCGAAGATCGAAGTCGCGTTCCGGATCGACGAGAACGGGATCCTGTCGGTGAAGGCGCGCGACGCCGAGTCGGGCGCGCAGCAGGGGCTGCGGATCGAGGACCCGCTCGGACTGCAGCAGGTCGAGCCGCCGGCCGAGGAAGAGCCCGCGGCCGAGCCACCGAAGGCGTTCGAGCTCGAGCGCTAGCGCCCGCTCGACTTCTTGCCGAGCTCGCCCGCGGGGTGTCGCGCCGCGTAGTCCTCGCGCGTGAAGCCCTTGCTCTCCTGCAGCTCGACCGAGAGCGCGGCCAGGATCAGCGTCTTGGCCAGCACGCTGGCGCGCGGCGCGAGCCCCAGCGAGTCACCTTCTTCGACCGCGCCCACGTCGAGCACCGCGTCGGCCGCGCGCGCCAGCGGCGAGTCACCGCGGCCGGTCACGGCGACGAGCTTCGCGCCGAAGCGGCGCAGCGCCTCGACCGCCGAGAGCAGCTCCTCGGTGGTGCCGCTGTTCGAGATCGCGATCACGAGGTCGCCCGGGCGGAGCTGCCCGACGCTGCCGTGAGTCACTTCGGTGCCGTGCAGGAACGCCGCGGGCGTGCCCGTGCTCGAGAGCAGCGACGCCGCGTAGCGCGCGATGTGCTCGGGCTTGCCGATGCCGGTCACGTGCACGCGCCCGCCCGCGGCCTCGGTGGCGAGCACGAGCTCGGCGGCGGCCGAGACCGCCTTGCGGTCGACGCGCGCCGCGGCCCGGGCCAGCTCGCGCGGGGCGATCTCGAGAAAGCGCTCGACCGCGCGCGCGGCCGACTCGCGCTCGGGCGCGAGCGGCGCCAGGTGGAGCTCGCTCCCGCCGAGCGCCGCGTACAGCTCGAGCACGCGCGCGCGCGCCGACGACGCGCGCTCGGGGAACGCGCCGATCTGCTCGCAGCAGGCCGCGCCGCAGGCGTTGCCCAGCCGCGCCAGGGTCTCGAGGTCGAGGCCGTACTTCAAGCCGGCGAGCAGACCGCCCAGGAACGCGTCGCCGGCGCCGGTGGTGTCGACGACGGCGACCGACGCCGCCGGCGAGATCGCCACCTCGCCCTCGCGGAACAAGAGTGACCCGGCCGCGCCCAGCGTCAGCGCCACGAGCTTCGCGCCCGTCTTCTCCGACAGCTCGCGCGCCCGCGCACGCGCCGAGCCCGGCGCCACCAGGCCGTCGAGCGCGGCGAGCGAAGGCTTCAGCACGTCGGCCAGGCTGAGCAGCGCGTACAGGTCGGCCTCGCTGCCGAGCGCCGGCACCGCGTCGCCGAGCGGCACGTCGAGGTCGAGCACGGTGGTCGCGCCCGCGGCGCGCGCGAGCTCGAGCACGCGCCGCGCCGTGGCGAGCGGCACCTGAGACACCTCGGTGGTCACGATCGCCGCATGCTCGATCACCGCGCGGTGCTGCTCCGAGATCTCCTCGGGCGTGAGCTCACCGGTCGCGCCGCGCGCCATGTAGATCGCGCGCGCGCCGTCGGGGTCGACGTAGACCTGCGCGAACGACGACGCCGAGCCGCTGCGGTCGATGTGGTGCTCGATGCCGAGCCGCTCCATACCCGCCCGCAAGAGCCGCCCGTTCGCGTCGTCGGCCTGCTTGCCGAAGATCGCGGTGCGCAGGCCGAGCACGCGCGCCCAGCCCAGGTGATTCAGGGTGACTCCGCCGACCAGCGTCTGTACCACGCGGCCCTGCGCGTCCGCGCGCAAGAGACCCTTCTCCTCGCGCGCCAGGATGCGCTTGGCCAGGTGGATCTCGTCCACCACCATGCTGCCCGTGCCCGCGACGTCGTAGCGCAGCGGCTCGCGGCTCATGGCTCGTCCGCGTGACTCGGGTCGGAGCGCCAGCGCGCGGGCAGCCTGCCCGCGATCTCGTCGTCGAGCTTCTCGAGCGAGGCGTCGAGCTGCGCCGCCTGCTCGCGCGACAGCGCCGAGGTGCCCTTGGCCACCGCGTCGCTCGAGACCACGCCGCGCCGGAACAGACCGCGCTTCAGCGCGGCCAGGCTGCGCTTGCCTTCGGGGAAGCGGTAGCTGGCGGCGAACTTCACGAACAGTGACTCGAGCTCGTCCATGCGCTCCACGTCGCCGGCCGAGGCGACGCGCCAGGCGCGCTGCCACTCGCGTGGAAACAGGTTGGCCGGCCCGCTCACCACGCCCGACGGCAACAGGTCGTGCAGCAGGAAGCGATTCCAGTGCTCGCGCAGCGCACCCCAGAAGCCGGTGCGCGGCCGCATCAGGCGCAGGATCTGCATCGCATCGCCCACGTAGATGTCGAACGCGCCCAGGTCGCGGAACTGGCGCGCGGCCTTGGTGTAGTGACCCAGCCGGCGCGGCGGCGCGGACACTTTGATGCCGCGCACGAAGTCGAGCCGCGAGGCCTCTTTCACCGCGCGCGTGCGCAGGTGCGCCTGGCCGCCGACCGAGATGTCGGCGTTGTCGTACAGGAAGATCGGCAGCGGCCGCTCGCGCGCGTCGAGCAGATCGGCCACGTCGCGTTGCAGGAAGCGCACGGGGTCTTCCAGGTCGGAGATCGCGAGCGGCGCGATCACGCCCGCGTGCGCGCCGATCTCGAGCGCCAGCTCGAGCGTCTCGAGCGTCTGCGCGCGCGTCGGCGCGGTGAGCCCGACCCAGGCCTCGACCGGGCGCTCACCCGCGCGCACCAGCCGTGACTCGTGCTTCTTGGTCTCTTCGACCGAGACGCGAATCACGCGGTGGCGCCGCGCCTGGTCGAGCTTGTTCCACTCGCCGGTCGTGCCCATCACGAACAGCACGTCGGCGCCGCGACCGCTCTGGATCAGATAGCGGACCAGCCGGCGCTGGTCGGCGTCGTTCGGCTCGCCGTCGGGCGAGAGACACGACACGATCGGGATCGAGAGCCCCCGGCGCGGTGCGTAGTCTTCCAGCGTGCGCACGCTTCGACTCTACGTCCCCTGGTCGCGCGGATCCAGCGCGTCGCGCAGGCCGTCGCCGAGCAGGTTGTAGGCGACCACCGTGATGAAGATGGCGAAGCCCGGAAACACCGCGAGCCACCAGGCCTGATAGTTCGACTGCGCGACCGCCAGGATCGAGCCCCAGGTCACGATGTGGGCGGGCACGCCGATGCCCAGGAACGACAGTGACGACTCCGCCAGGATCGCCCCCGACACGCCGAACGACATCGCCACGAGCACCGGCGCGACGGCGTTCGGCAGCACGTGCCGGAACATGACGCGCGCGTCCGAGAAGCCGGCGCTGCGCGCGGCATCCACGTAGTCCATCGAGCGCACCTTCAGAAACTCGCTGCGGATCAGGCGCGCGATCCCCACCCAGCCGGTGAGTCCCAGCACCGTCATCACCAGATAGATCGACGGCGGGAACGAGGCGGCCACGATCAGGATCAGGAAGAAGGTCGGAATCGCGATCATCAGCTCGATCAGACGCGAGACCACGAGGTCGACCCAGCCGCCGTAGTAGCCGGCGAGCGCACCCAGCGCGACGCCGATCGTGGCCTGGATCGCCACCACCACCAGGCCGATCGTGAGCGACACGCGGATGCCGTGGAGCATGCCTGCCGCCACGTCGCGGCCCAGGCCATCGGTGCCGAACCAGTGCCGATGCGACGGAGACTCGAACACGTCGCCCAGGATGTTCGGCGCGGTCGGGCTGAACGGAATCGGCGGCCAGTAAGCAGTCTCGGCCCGCTCGGCCAGCGAGGCGAAGCGCTGATTCACGAGCGGCTGTGGCCACTGCCGCAGGCCCAGCCACACGCCGTAGTCGATCGCGATCGGGTAGTAGCTCTCGCCGTCGAGCCTCATGTAGTAGGGCTTGTCGTTCGCGATCAGGTCCGCGCCCAGCGCCAGCACCACCAGCGCCGCGATCACCCACATGCCGAAGACGGCGCGCGTGCGGCGCAAGAGCTCGCGCCACAGCCGCTGGCCGGCGCTCTGCGACCCGGGAGTCATGCCGCGGTGCCCGTGAAGGTGATGCGCGGGTCGACGAGCGCGAGCAGGAGGTCGGCGATCAGGATGCCGATCAAGGTGAGTCCCACGGACGTTCCGAACAGCGCGAGGATCACCGGATAGTCGCGCGCCAGCACCGCCTGGTAGCCCAGCTGCCCGAGGCCCGGGATCGAGAAGATCATCTCCAGGATCACCGCGCCGCCGATCAGTCCGGGCAGGATCCCGGCCACGATCGTGACCATGGGGATGAGTGAGTTGCGCAGCATGTGGCTGAAGATCACGCTCCATTCGGGCACGCCCTTGGCGCGCGCCGTGCGCACGAAGTCCTGGCGCGCGTTCTCGAGCATCGACGAGCGCAGATAGCGCGACAGCTCGGTGTAGCTGCCGAGCGTGGTCACGAACAGCGGCAGCGTCAGGTGGTACGCGAGGTCCTTCCACGAGCGCCAGAAGCCCCACTGACTCGGGTCGTAGTCCACGGCGTGCAGCCCCGCGGGCGGGAACCAGGCGAAGTAGTCACCGCCGCAGAAGAACACGATCAAGAGCACCGCGACCCAGAACCCCGGCAGCGAGTAGAGCGCGAACAGCGCCACGGTGAAGAACTGGTCGAGCCGCGTCCCGGGCCGTACCGCCGAGTACACGCCCAGCGGGATCGCGAACAGGTAGGTGATGAAGAGCGACACCAGATCGATGCCCACGGTCACGGGCAGGCGCGCGCGGATCTTGTCCCAGACGGGCTGCCGGTCCTTGAGTGAGTTGCCGAGATCGCCGGTCGCGAAGCCCGACAGCCAGCTCACGAACTGCACCGGGATGGGCCGGTCCAGCCCGAGCTCCTTGCGCAGCTCCGCCTTGGCCTTCTCGGCGTCGGCCAGCCGCTGCGTGTTGATGCCCGACTGACCCGACGCGAGCCCGCCGGACAGGAACAGCTCGACCGGGTCGCCCGGCGCCATGTGGATGATCGAGAAGCCCACGAAGTTGATCACCACGAAGGTCGGGATCAAGAGCAGCAAGCGCCGCAGCGCGTAGGCGAGCAGCGCAGCGTTCATCAGTGGTACTTCTGCGCGACGGTGGGCACCCACCACTCGGCTTCCACGCTGCCTCCGCTGGGATACCAGGTGACGCCGTGGAAGCGCTTGTCGTAGGCGTAGAGCGTGCGCGGCGCGTACACGAAGGTGTACGGCTGCTCGTCGTACAGGATCTCCTGGAAGCGGTCGTACAGGACCTTGCGCTTGGCCGCGTCGAACTCGGTGCGGTAGTCGGTGAGGATCTTGTCGACCTCGTCGTTCTTGAACGACACGATGTTCGACCCGCCCTCGATCGCCTGGCTGGAGTGCCAGATCTGATACAGGTCGGGCGGAGTCGAGGGACTCGAGGTCCAGCCCAGCACGACCGCGTCGTAATTGAAGTGTTTCACGCGGTCGAGCAGGATCGTCCAGTCGATCGCGCGGAAGCTGGCGTCGATGCCGGCGCGCTTGAATTCGTCGATCGCGACCAGCCCGACGTTCTTGCGCTCTTCGTTTCCCGAGTTGGAGATCAGCTCGAAGCGGAGCGGCATGCGGCCGCCCTTGCCGTCGTCGTGGTCGAGGATCCCGTCGCCGTCGGTGTCGCTCCAGCCGGCCTCCTGCAACAGCTGCTTGGCCTTGGCGGGATCGAACGGCCAGGGCTTCAAGTTCGTGTCGTACTCGGGCCGCTTGGGATAGACCGGTGACTCGACCGGATCGGCCAGGCCGAGCAGGATCTTCTCGCAGATGTTCTTCTTGTCGACGAGATACGAGAGCGCCTGGCGCACCCGCTTGTCCTGGAAGATCGGCTTGGTCTCGTTCCAGCCGAGATAGGTGTAGCTCGCCGACATGTCCTCGTGCTTCACGTTGTGCTCGAGGAAGCGCGGGTCGTCGGTCTGCTTGAGATACTGCACCGGGCGCAGGCCCATCTCGTCGATGCTGCCGGCCTTGAGCGAGACCAGCGCGGCGTCGAAGTCGTTGATCACGCGGAAGATCACGCGCTCGACGTACGGATCGCCGAGCTCGGGGTGACCCGAGGCCCACGACTGGGGCCGGCGCCGCAGCTCGACCTTCTCGCCGGTCACGAAGTCGCGGCCGGGGTTCTCGAGCAGCATCGCGCCCGCGCCCATGGGGTTGCGGTTATAGGCCTCGTTGAACTGCTTGGCGAAGCGGTCGGCCTTGTCTTTGCGCTCGCCCGTCAGCTGCTCGTACTTGTCGAGGTCGGCCACCGAGATGTCGTCGAGCAGCTTCTCGGGGTCGTAGTAGTGGCGCGGCAGCGGCGACAGGCTGCCGAGCTGGTAGTCGTTCATGAAGTAAGGCTTCGAGAGCTTGATGCGCACCACGTTCGGCTCGGGCGCGGTCGCCTCGGCCACCCACTCGTAGTAGTTGCGGTAGTGGGGAGCGTTGACCTTGGGGTTCTTGATCGCCTTCAGCGTGAAGATCAGGTCTTCGGCGGTGACCGGCTTGCCATCGCTGAAGGTCACGTCGTCGCGCAGCGTGTAGACGTATTCGAGGTGGTCCGCCGAAACCCGCGGCAGCTCTTTGGCCACGTTCGGCTTCATCTCGAGCGTCGCGGGATCGATGCGGATCAGCGAGGGGAAGATCCAGGAGAGGACGCCCGCCGCCCCGGAGTCGTTCGAAGTGAGTGGGTTCAAGCTCTCCGGATCGGCCAGCGAGTGCGACACCAGCCAGTCACCGCGCACCGGGGTCTCGTTCGCCGCGGGCGCACTGCCATTGGCGGCCGTCTGGGGAGCCGCGGCTTCGTCCGATTTCTTCTTGCTCGGGCCGCCGCAAGCCAGCGCGAGCGCGCACAGGAAGAGCACGAGCACGACGCGTGGCATCTCATTCCCCCATTGAAATGGCGCGCGGAATCATGCCGCGTCGAAAAAGTCCTCGCACGGTCTGGGGCCCGCGCTATCATGCAAACAACCCTCCCCCCTCGCGAGGTCTCCATGGAGCGCAACGGACCGAGTCGGCGCGGAGTGCCGCTCGATCTCGTGATTCGCGACAAAGTCGGTGAGGCGGGTGAGGTGATCCGCGTCTGGCTCGACGAGACGGGAATTCACTTCCACTCCGAAGGGTCACGCACGGAAGGTCACCTGCCCTGGACGGTGGCCATTGCGATGTCGCTCCTGCCGCCGGATGCGCCGCGCGCGGGACTGGTGATCGAGGCCGCGTAGCGTTGTTCTCCGCACTCTTCGTCCTGTTGGGCTTCGCGCTGGGATTCGGATGCGCTGCCTTCGCCTACCGGCGCAGTCGCCGCCCCGAGCCCGCGCCCGTCGCCCGCAGCGTCGAGCCGGAGACCAAGACGCTCACCCCGGTCCGCGAGTCGGCACCCGCCGAGAGCGAGCCGCGGGCGCCGGCGCCGCACCTGCTCGCCCTGGTGGGCGAGGCGCTCCGCGAGCCGCTGCGGCTCCTGCGCCGGTCGAGCGAGCCACCGGCCGAGGTGATCGCCCGGCTCGAGCGCATCGCCTGGCAGACGCGCATGCTGGTCTCGCGGCCGCGGCCGATGCGCGCCGCGCCCACGTCGCCCGTGTCACTGCTGCAGGAGGCGGCCGAGGAGATTCCGTTGCTTCGAGACGGGTCGGTCGGCGCGTCGTGGAGCTTGCTCAACCGCCAGCCGGTCTACGTGGACTCCGAGCGCATCCGCGGTGCGTTCCGCGCGCTGCTCGAGTCGGGCTCGGAGCTGGCCGGCCCGGGCGGCCGAGTCGGCATCAAGATCCTGCAGTGCAAGGTGCCGGGCTTCCCGGTCCAGATCGAGATCGAGATCGGACGGCGCGGCGCCGAGCTCGATCCGCTGGTGCTGTTGGTGACTCGCCACCTGGTCGAGAGCCAGGGCGGCCGGCTCGAGCTCGACGGCAACGTGACTCGCATCCTGCTGCGCAGCAACGCGGCCGATACGGCCGTCGCGTCCGTCGCTTAGAGGATTCTCAGACTCCGTCGAACAGCTCGGAGAGTGACACCCCGAGCGCGGTCGCGAGCTTGCGCAGCGTGGCGACCGAGGCCGCGCTCTTTCCCAGCTCGATCTGCGAGATCAAGCTGACCGACAGCGCAGTCTTGTTGGCCAGCTGGCGCAGCGTGAGCGAACGGCCTTTGCGCAGCGCGCGGATGCGCGCGCCGAGCATCTGGTTCACGCGCTCCTCGGCGTCGACGATCAGGCCCTTCTCGCGGATCGCGCGCTCCATCACCGCGCGCAACTCCTGCAGGTCGAAGGGCTTCTGCAGATAGTCGAAGGCAGCGGCCTTCATCGAGTCGACGGCCGTCTGTACGGACGGATAGCCCGTCATCACGATCACGCAGATGTCGGAATCGATTGCCCGCACCTGGCGCAGCAGATCCACGCCGTCGACGCCGGGCAGGCGCACGTCGAGCAGCACCAGCTGGTGCTTGCCCTCGCGGATCTCGAGCAGCGCGTCCGCCGGCTTCGAGACCGTGGACACCTTGAATCCCTCGCGCGTCAGGAATTCGCGCAGGTACAGACAGATGTCTTCGTCATCGTCGACGACGAGGACGCGCAGCTTCATGCGCTGAGGCACGGCGCGTAGTCTACCCATCATTGCGCGCGCGTGACGGGGAATTCGTCACACTTCGCTACGAGAGCCGCCGCAGCGCGCTCTTGCCGGCAAAACGCGCGCGCGCGCCGAGCTCGGACTCGATGCGCAGGAGCTGGTTGTACTTCGCAACCCGGTCGGAGCGCGAGAGCGAGCCGGTCTTGATCTGCCCGCAGGCGGTGCCTGCCGCGAGATCGGCGATCGTGGTGTCCTCGGTCTCGCCGGAGCGGTGCGACATCACGCAGGCGTAGCCCGCGGCCTCCGCGACCTTCATCGTCTCGAGTGTCTCGCTGAGCGTGCCAATCTGGTTCACCTTGACCAGCACCGCGTTCGCGAGCCCGCGCGAGATGCCCTCCCGCAGGATCTTCGGATTGGTCACGAACAGGTCGTCGCCGACCAGCTGGATGCGGCTGCCCAGGGCGTCGGTGAGCGCCTTCCAGCCCTCCCAGTCGCCCTCGGCGATGCCGTCCTCGATCGACACGATCGGATAGCGCGACACCCAATCCTGGTACAGGCGCACCATGTCGTCGCGCGAGCGCGTGACTCCCTCGCCCTCGAGCACGTACTTTCCGCCGTCGAAGAACTCACTCGCGGCGACGTCCAGGCCCAGGTGCACGTCGATGCCCGCGCGGTAGCCGGCGCGCTCGACCGCGCGCAGCAGCATCTCGACCGCGGCCTCGTTCGAGTCGAGATCGGGCGCGAAGCCGCCCTCGTCGCCCACGCCGGTGGCGAAGCCCGCGCCGTGCAGCACCTCGCGCAGCGCGTGGAAGATCTCGGCACCCATGCGCAGACACTCCGCGAAGCTCGCGGCGCCGGTGGGCAGCAGCATGAACTCCTGGAAGTCGACCTTGTTCTCGGCGTGCGCGCCGCCGTTCAGGACGTTCATCATGGGCAGCGGCAGGAGCGGCTCGCGGCCGGCGCCCACCCAGCGGAAGAGACTCTGCCCGGCCTCGGCCGCGGCGGCGTGCGCGGCGGCCAGCGAGATACCCAGGATCGCGTTGGCGCCGAGCCGTGACTTGGCCTCGGTGCCGTCGAGCTCGCACATCTTCCGGTCGAGCACGGCCTGCTCGGCCAGGCCGCGCAGCTCGAGCCCCAGGACCGCACGCGCCAGCTCGCCGTTCGCGTGCTCGACCGCCTTCTGCACGCCCTTGCCGCGGTAGCGCTTGCCGCCGTCGCGCAGCTCCAGCGCCTCGCGGCTGCCGGTCGACGCGCCCGACGGCACCGCCGCGCGCCCGCGTGCGCCGGAGTCGAGTCGAAGCTCCACCTCGAGCGTCGGATTGCCGCGCGAGTCGAGGATCTCCCGCGCGCTCACCTGTGCGATGCGACTCATGGCGGCGCAGTCTATCGGATCGCGCGCAGCGGCGACACGACGAGCCGGCCGGAGGCGTCGCGCTCGACCCGCGCCTCGACGCCGTAGACCTCGGCGATGCGCTCGGCAGTCAGGACCCGCGCCGGCTCGCCCCGCGCCACGACTTCACCGCGCACCAGGAGCACCAGCTCGTCGGCGAAGCGCGCCGCCAGCCCGAGCTCGTGAGTCACGAGCAGCACGCCGCGCGCAGGCTCGGCGCGCAGCCACTCGGCCAGCCACTCGAAGCAGAACAGCCCGTGGCCCAGGTCCATCGACGCCGTGGGCTCGTCCAGCAGCCAGACGTCGACGCCCTGCGCGAGCGCGCGCGCCAGGAGCACCCGGCGTTTCTCGCCGCCCGAGAGCGTGGGGTAGGCGCGCTCCGCGAGCGGCTCGAGCCCGAGCGCCGCGAGCGCCGACTCGGTGCGCGCGACGTCGCTTTGTGACTCGCGCCCGAACGGGCCGAGGAACGGCGCGCGCCCCAGTGCCACCATCTCGCGCACGCGGAACGGAAACGGCACGGCGCCTTCCTGCGGCACCACCGCTATGCGCTGCGCGATCTCGCGCCGGGTCTTGCCCTGGATCGCGGTCCCGTCGAGAGTCACGATTCCGCGATCGGTGCGCAGCACGCCCGAGAGCGCGCGCAGGAGCGTCGTCTTGCCCGCGCCATTGGGACCCACCACCACCACGAGCTTGCCGGGCGCGAGCTCGAGGTCGACGCCGCGCAGCACCGGGGTCGGGCCGAACGCGTGCGCGAGCCCGCGCGCCTCGAGCAGCGGGGTCACGCCGGGATCCGCGCCAGCTCGCGGCGCAACAGCACGAGGAAGAGCGGCCCGCCCACCAGCGCCGTGAGCGCGCCGACCGGGAGCTCGATGGGCGCGAGCACCACGCGCGCGAGGGTGTCGGCGAGCACCAGGAAGGCCGCGCCGCCGAGCGCGGCCCCCGGGATCAACAGCCGGTGATCCGAGCCCACGGTGAGTCGCAACAGGTGCGGCACGATCAGGCCGACGAAGCCGATCAGACCCGAGACCGAGACCGAGGCGCCGATCATGAGCGCCGTGCCCGCCAGCACCCAACGCCGCACCGACGGCACGTCGACCCCCAGGTGAGTCGCCGTCTCGTCACCCTGTGCGATCAGGTTCAGCGCGTAGGCGTGGCGCAGCGCGATCGCGAGCCCGACCGCGAACAGCGCGAACACCGCCCAGAGCAGCGCCGGCGCGACCAGCCGGATCGAGCCGATCAGCCACAGGAACACGCCCGCGACCCGCGCCAGGTCGGTGGCACTGGTCGCGAACACGATCAGCGACGACGCGAAGGCGTTGAACACCACGCCGGTCAAAAGGAGACTGTGCGCCGGCGCGCGGCCGCCGTCGGCGGCGATCGCGTACAAGAGCAGACTCGCGCCCAGCGCACCGGCGAATGCGATCACCGGCACGCCCGCGCCGCCGAGCCACAGGCCGCCGCCCAGCGCCAGCGCACTGACTCCGCCGAGCGCGGCGCCGCCCGAGATACCGAGCACATACGGATCGGCCAGCGGGTTCTGCAAGAGCGCCTGCAAGAGCGCCCCGGCGGTCGCGAGCCCCGCTCCGACCAACGCCGCGAGCAGCGCGCGCGGCAGGCGGATGCCCCAGACGATGTCGGCGGTGGCGTGCTCGGCCGAGCCCACGCAGAGACTCAAGCCCAGCACGAGCACGAGCGCGAGCGCGAGACCCAAGAGGACGCCTGAGCGCGGGTAGGGTGCCCGCGCGATCATCGGACCCTGCGCGGGTAGGGTGCCCGCGCGATCATCGGACCGCTCCGAGTCACGAGGCGAGCTCGGGATGGATGCGCGCGCGCAGCAGCTCGGCGCCGCGCGCGAGCTCTGCCCCGGGCAGCGTCGCCACCCCGGGCGGGACGAGCTCGATGCGCTTCGCCCAGGGGAAGCGCGCCCAGTAGGCGCGCGCGGCCGCCTGGGCCTCGGGGCCCTGGCTCGACTGCGTGGAATCGATCAGCACGTCGGGCGCGCGCTCGGCCAGCAGCTCGAGCGAGACCTGCGGATACGGTCGGTCGAGCTCCGCGAACACGTTGCGGCCCCCCGCCGCGTCGATCAGCGCGCTCGCGAAGCTGCCGCCGGCCGCGACGTAGAGCGGGTCGCGCTCGACCACCAGCGCCACGCTCGGCCGCGGCCGGTCGGCGACCGAGCGCGCCACATCGGCGAGCTGGTCGCGCGCGTGCTGCGCCAGCGCACGCCCTTCCGCCGAGCGGCCGATCCACCCGCCCAAGGTCTCGTAGTTCGCGAGCACCGCCTCGAGTGAGCCCCCGGTGTCGAGCTCGTGCACGGTCACGCCGCGCGCGCGCAGCGCCGCGAAGAAGGCCGCCTGCGACTCACTCCGCACGCCGACCACGATGCTCGGCCGCAGCTCGAGCGTGCGCTCGAGGTCGGGCGCGAACAGGCCGCCGAGCGCGGGAATCTCGGCGCAGCCGGGCAGCTCGTGCGAGAACTGGTCGACGCCCACGAGCTCGCCGCGCGCGCCGAGCGCGATCAGGATGCCGGTGGTCGAGGGCGAGAGCGAGACGATGCGCGGCTCACTCGCTCCCGGCAGGTCCGCGCGCGGCGACTCGCGGCAGGCCGCGCAGAGCGCCAGGGCGAGCGCGAGAGACAGGGCGCGAACGGCTTCCGGCACGCGCGATTTCTAGCACGCCCGCGGCCATGACGGAGGCGCGGCCCGCGAGCGACCGCGCCTCCGAGCCGCCTCACTTTCCGGCGGCCTTGGCCGGCTGCGCGGTGGTCTTGCCCTCGAGCGCGACGTGCGGGCGGAGTTTCTCCACCTGCTTCTCGCCGATGCCCTTCACCTGGGAGAGGTCCTCGACCCGCTTGAACGCGCCGTGCTCGGTCCGGTAGCGGATGATCGCCGCCGCCTTGGCCGGGCCGACCCCGGGCAGGAGCGAGAGCTCCTCCGCCGTGGCCGAGTTCACGTTCACGACCCCGATGAGTGACGACGCCGGCGCACGCGCGCCGGAGTCAGTGCCGGCCGCCGCGGCCGGAGTGGACAAGAGCAGAGCCAGCGCGAGCGCCCGCAGGGCCGCCGCGATTGGATGACGCATGGTGCGCATCCTCCTCTTTCGTGACTGGGGCGAGGTCGCGGGGTGAGGCGGGGAACTTCGGACTAGTGACTGCGCACGACCACGAAGTCGGCCAGCGCCAGCATCGCGCGCTTGGCCTCGCAGTCGACGAAGGGCTCGATGCGCGCTCGGGCCTGCGCCACGACCTGGCGCGCGCGCTCGAACGTGCTCTCCACGCCGTGGTGGCGCGCCACGCACTCCGCGACCTGGCGCACCTCGTCGCGATCGAGCGCGCGACCGGCGGCGCTCTGCAGCGCGAAGCTCTTGAGCAGCGCCGAGATCGACTCGCGCTCGCCGGTCGAGCAGCGCTTCAGGGTGGCGATCAGCGGCAGCGTGAGCTTGCCCTCGGCGGCGTCGGTGAGCGGCGCCTTGCCCAGGTCGCTCTCCTGGCCGGCGTAGTCGAGCGCGTCGTCGACGAGCTGGAAGGCCAGCCCGAGCTGCGCGCCGTAGTCGCGCACCGCGCGCCGCTCGGCGCGAGTCACTCCGCCCAGCACTGCGCCCGATTCGGCCGAGGCCGCGAGCAGGCTCGAGGTCTTGCCTCCGATCACGTCGATGTAGGTCGACTCGGTGATGTCGGGGTCGAAGCTGCGCGTGAGCTGCAGCACCTCGCCCTCGGCCATGGCGCGGATGCTCTCGGCGAAGCTCGCCAGGATGTCGGGGTCGCCGTCCTCGACCAGCGTCTGGCAGGCGCGCGCGAACAGGAAGTCACCCACCAGGATCGCGAGCTTCGAGCCGAAGCGCGCGTTCACGCTCTGCCGCCCGCGCCGCGTCTCGGCGCCGTCGACCACGTCGTCGTGAAGCAGCGACGCGCTGTGCAGATACTCGGCCGCGGCCGCGATCTGGATCGCGCGCGGGCCGCGATACCCGCAGAGCCGCGACGCGAGCAGCACCACGACCGGCCGGATGCGCTTCCCGCCGCTGCCGAACGTATGCTCGCCGATCACGGGCACGACCGGCGCCACCGAGCGCAACGCCTCGCGCATGACGCGCTCGACTTGCTCGAGGTCCTCGTGCAGGAAGCCAATGATGCGGTCCAGATCGCGGCTCTCGGTCACTCGAGGGGGTCCTTCAAAGCCTTTCGAGTCTACCCAGGGCCCCTGTGGATGTCAAAAGGACAGTGCGAGAAATCCCCTTTCATTTCAGGGAGTTGCCGTCCGTTCACGCTACAGCCCGAGGCTGCTGAGGCCGGGGTGGTCCGCGGGTCGGGGGCCGAGCGGCCAGCGGAACTTGCGCTCCGCTTCGAGAATCGGCGCGTCATTGATGCTGGCGATGCGCAGCCGCATCAGGCCCTCGGCGTCGAACTCCCAGTTCTCGTTGCCGTAGCTGCGGAACCAGCTGCCGCTGTCGTCGTGCCACTCGTAGGCGAAGCGCACGGCGATGCGGTTCTCGCGGAAGGCCCACAGCTCCTTCTGCAGGCGGTAGTCGAGCTCGCGGCTCCACTTGCGGGTGAGGAAGCGGGTGATCTCGGCGCGGCCCTCGAGAAACTCCACGCGATTCCGCCAGCAGCTGTCGGGGGTGTAGGCCAGCGCGACCCGCGCCGGATCGCGCGTGTTCCAGGCGTCTTCGGCCATGCGGACCTTCTGCGCGGCGGTCGCGGGGTCGAACGGGGGCAGCGGGGGACGGCTCATGCGAGACACTCCTTGGACCCAAGGTTCGGGTCATTTTCCGGCAACTCCACCTCCTTCGGATGCACCGCAACGGCAGATCGGTCGCTCAAGAAGGCTGCGCCGCGCGCCGAACCGGCTCTGAATGGGGCGCGGCCAGAAGGACGAGACCGACGAGGATCTCGACGACCTCGATCACAACCTGAAGCGCCTGCGCGTCGAGTACGACCAGTATTTCCTCGGCATCCTGAAGCGCCCGCCGGAAGTGCTGCAGGGCCGGGTGCAGAAGGTCATCATCAAGTACTCGAACGAGACGCTGCGCAAGACTCACCAGAAGTTCCGCTTCAACTCGCTCAACTCGAAGTTCCAGATCTACCGCCAGCAGTGGGGCCGCACGCTCCGGCAGATCGAGAACGGCACCTACAAGGGTCACCTGTTTCGCGCCAGGCTCCATGAGCGCGAGCGCGGTGTCTCGGACGCGACGCCCTTGCCGAGCAACTTGAAGGCGCCGCCGGCGCAGGAGCGGCCGGGGGCGATCGACAAGCTGTTCGACGCCCTCAGCGCGGCGCGCAAGCGCGCCGGCGATACCAGCGCGGCTCCCGACCGCGCGAAGCTCGCCGAGATCGTGAAGAAGCAGACCGCCGCGCTGAAGGAGAAACACCCGGGCGCGAAGGTGAAGTTTCGCGTGGCGATCGAAGGCAACAAGGCCAAGCTCGTGGCCTCGGTCGTGAAGTCGTAACCCGATTGGCTTCGTTCGCCGTGCGGCTCACTGCGCGCGGCTGACGCCGCTTGCAGCCTCGCTCAGGGCAGCCTTCGCTCGGCGATAGCCTTCGTCCGACGTGGGTGCGCTAAGCTGCGCGCGCATGCGCGTCGCGCTGGTGCACGACTGGCTCACCGGCTTTCGCGGGGGCGAGAAGGTCCTCCACGAGCTCGCCCGGATGTTTCCGCAGGCGGATCTCTACACGCTGATCCGCGTGCCGGGCTCGGTGAGCCCCGAGATCGAGCGGCTGCACATCCACGTCAGCCCGCTCTCGTCGCTGCCGGGCGCGGCGCGCCACTACCGCAAGCTGCTGCCGCTCTTTCCCTGGGCGATCGAGCGCTTCCAACTGCACGGCTACGACCTGGTGATCTCGACGAGTCACTCGTTCGCCAAGGGCGTGCGGGTCGCGCCCGGGACGCCGCACCTGTGTTACTGCTTCACGCCGATCCGCTACGCCTGGGACCTGGCCGATGAGTATCTCGGACGCGGCGCCAAGCGGCTGGTGGCCGCGCCGCTGCTCTCGTATCTGCGGCGCTGGGACCGGCGCACCAGCTCCCCGGCCCGCGTGACTCAGGTGGTGGCGATCTCGCGCACGATCGCCGACCGCGTGCGCCGGGTCTGGGGACGCGAGGCCAGCGTGGTCTTCCCCGGGGTCGACGTGGCGCGCTTCGCGCGCCGCGAGCCGCGGCCCGGCGAGTTCTTCTTCATGCTGGGCGGCTTCGTGCCCTACAAGGCCGAGGCCCTGGCGATCGAGGCCTTCCGGCGCACCGGCCAGTCACTGGTGCTGGCCGGCGACGGCCCGACGCGCGCCGCGCTCGAGAAGATGGCTCCGCCCAACGTGCGCTTCCTGGGCCGGGTCTCGGACACGGAGCTCGAGGACCTGTACGCGCGCTGCCGCGCGCTCGTGTACCCCCAGCTCGAGGACTTCGGCATCATCGCGGTCGAGGCGCAGGCGGCGGGCAAGCCGGTGATCGCGCTGGGAAAGGGCGGAGCGGCGGAAACCGTGGTGGGTCCGAACGATCCGGAGGGGCGCGCCCCGACCGGCCTGTTCTTCGCGGAGCCGACGCCCGAGTCACTGGAGCGGGCGCTGCGCGCGTTCGACGAGCTCGAGCCCAAGCTCGAGCCGCAGGCGATCCGCGCCCACGCCGCGCGTTTCTCGCTCGAAAACTTCCGCGCCGGGATCGCCCGCGAGATCGAGAAGGTGCTGCGGTGAGTCGCAAGATTCCGATGGTCGACCTGTCGGAGCAGACCGACCGGCTCTGGCCCGAGCTCGAGAAGGCCGTGCACGACGTGCTGCGCTCGGGCCGGTTCATCCTGGGCCCGAACGTCGAGGCGTTCGAGCGCGAGGCGGCGAGCTTCCTGGGCACGCGCTACGCGGTCGGCGTCGGCTCGGGCACCGACGCGCTGGTGCTGGCGCTGCGCGCGCTCGGGGTCGGTCCGGGCGACGAGGTGATCGTGCCCTCGTTCACGTTCTTCGCGACCGCCGAGGCGGTGAGCCTGATCGGCGCGAAGCCCGTGTTCGCCGACATCGAGCCCACGACCTACTGCCTGGAGCCGGAGTCCGTGAAGAAGGCGATCGGGCTGCGCACGCGCGCGATCATCCCGGTGCACTTGTTCGGTCACCCCGCGGAGATGGACGCGATCGGCGATCTCGCGCGCGCCCGCGGGCTGGCCGTGCTGGAGGACGCCGCGCAGGCCTTCGGCGCGACCTACCGCGGCCGGAAGATCGGGGGCCTCGGAAACGCTGCCGCGTTCTCGTTCTTTCCCTCGAAGAATCTCGGCGCGTTCGGCGAGGCCGGCCTGATCGCCACCGACGACGCGGCCGTCGCCGACAGCATTCGCAGCTTGCGCGCCCACGGCTCGCGCCAGCGCTACCACCACACCGAGATCGGCTACAACGCGCGCCTGGACGAGATCCAGGCGGCGCTCCTGCGCGTGAAGCTGCCGCACGTGCCGCAGTGGAACGACGAGCGCCGGCGCGTCGCCGCGACTTACGACGCCGCGCTGGCCGGCGTGCGCGGCGTGACCGTTCCGCGCGTCGCACCCGGCTGCGCGCACGTGTTCCACCAGTACACCGTGCGCGTACCGGCGGAGCGCCGCGCGGCGATCCAGAAGTCACTCGAGGCGGAAGGCATCTCCACGCAGGTCTACTACCCGATCCCCAACCACGCGCTCCCGATGTACGCGCAGGGCGCGCCGCAACTCCCCGAAACCGAGGCCGCCGCGCGCGAGGTGCTGTCACTCCCGATCTACCCGGAGCTGTCCGACGCCGACGCGCGCGCGATCGCGAAGCTGCTGACTAGCGCCGTGCAGTGACCTGGGGCGGTCGGTTCGGCCACTTCTGGAAGGTGGCCCGGTGGCGCGCGAGCGCGCGCATGATGACCTCGATGTAGACCAGCTTCCGGATCAGGTAGCTGTGAGTCTCCTTCGGGTCGAGATACAGGTTGTAGAGCCGGCCGTACGGGTACTGCTGCAAGACGCCCGTGAAGCCGCCGGGGTTCACCACGTCGGTCGAGTCATCGGAGATCGACGTGGTCATGTACTTGTACTCGCCGACCCGGATCGCCGACAGGTGGAGGGTCAGCCAGTAGTAGTGGAACTTGCGGTTCGAGAGACCCTCGGGCGCGAGCAGGAACGAGCTCTGGTCGATCGAGTCGACGAAGCGGTCGCCCGGCACGCGCTCCGGAATTCCGGCCAGGTTGAGGAAGGTTGCGAACAGGTCGAGCTGCGCGAACAGCCCGTCGGAAGACCGCGGCTCGATCATGCCCGGCCACGACACCACGCCGGGCACGCGCACGCCGCCTTCCCAGGTCGAGCCCTTGGCCGAGCGGAACGGAGTGAACGCGGCGTCGGGCCAGGTCTCCATCTCGGGCCCGTTGTCGGAGGATACGAACACCAGCGTGTTCTCGAGCTGACCCGTGCGCTCGAGCGTGCGCACCAGCCGGCCGACGATGTCGTCGAGCTCGATGATCGTGTCCTTGTACGGGTGCTTGGAGGGTGACTTCCCGCGAAACTTCTCGTGCGGGTAGTTGTCGAAGTGCGCGCCGCGCGTGCAGTGGTAGAGCAGCCAGGGCTTGCGCTCGCTCGCCATGCGCTCGATGAAGCGCTCCGAGTAGCCGGCCCACTCGTCGTCGAGCCGCGACAGCACGGGGATCGTGACTTCCTCGACCACCTGCGGCGCGCCGCCGCGTTGGGCGTGTACCCAGCACTTGTTGAACGGCTCGTTCTTGACCCAGTTCGTGCGCTCGTCGCTGTAGACGATCTCGGGGAAGAAGTACGGATCGCGCCACTCGGTGTACATGTCGGACACCGACAGGAAGCCGAAGAAGTCGTCGAAGCCGACGTTCTGCGGCTGTGACTCGAGATTCTCGCCCATGTGCCACTTGCCCACCGCCTGGGTCGCGTAGCCGGCGTCGGAGAGCAGCTGCGCCAGAGTGACTTCGCCCGCCAGCCCGCCCGGCATGCCGTACATGGGCGGCACGAGCAGCCCGTGGCGCATGGGTAGCCGCCCGGTCATGAGCGAGGCGCGCGACGGCGTGCACGACGGCTCGGAGTAGCACGAGGTGAGCAACAGGCCCTCGCGCGCCAGCTTGTCGATGTGCGGCGTGGGCGCGCCGGTCATGACTCCGCCGCCGTAGCAGCCGAAGTCACCCCAGCCCACGTCGTCCATCAGCACGATCAAGAGGTTCGGCTTGCGGCCGGTCCGCTTTTCGAGCGCGGCCAGCTTGGCCTGCGCGGCGGCGAGCTGTTCGGGGTGGCGGAACACGGACTCGCGATTCGGCGCGACCTCGACGGTCGGCGCCGTGATGGGATCATGGGCCACGGCCCAGTCTATCCTGAAGGTATCTCGGCGTGCGGCCCGCGCGTCATCTCAGGAGAGCAGGAGCCACCATGAGTGCCCGCGTCGGCGGTCCGCAGATCAGTCCGTACCTCTACTACGCGGATGCCGACGCCGCGCTGGACTGGCTGGTCAAGGCCTTCGGCTTCCGCGTGCGCTCGGCATTTCGCGATCCGAGTGGTCACATCGTCCACGCCGAGCTCGAGCACGGCTCCGGAGTGGTATTCGTAGGCCCCGGCATGGCCTTCTTCGGGACTCACTGCGTGGCGGACCGGAACGCCGTGCATGCGGCGCTGTACGTCTACGTCGACGACGCCGCCGTACACCTGGCGCGCGCACGAGCCGCGGGTGCGGAGATCCGCGCCGAGCTCTCACGCAAGCCGAACGGCGACCTGATCTACGTAGCCAGCGATCCGGAGGGCCAGCGCTGGATCTTCGCCCAGGCCGAGTGAGCTACTCCCGCAGCACGTCGACCCGCGCCTGGGCGCGGTCGAGCGCCTCGCGCAGCTTCGCGACCTCGGCCAGCGGCGCGGCGATGCCCGCCTGATCGAGCGCGTCGGCCGCCTTCGCGCGCCGCGTCTCGGCCTCGGCCGGGTCGATCTGCTCGGGTGACTCGGCGGTCGGCGCGAGCACGGTCATGCGCTCCTGAGTCACTTCGGCGAAGCCTCCGCCGATCACCAGGCGGCGGGTGTTGCCGCCCGCCGTGTAGCGCACGATGCCGGGCTTGAGCGCCGCCAGCAGCGGCGCGTGACCCGGCAGCACGCCGAACTCGCCCTCGCTGCCCGGAGCCACCACCGCATCGGCCTCGATCTCGAGCACCGCCCGGCTGGGAGTCACGATCGAAAGGGCCAGAGCCACTTACTGGATCCTCTTCATCTGCTCGCCCTTCTCGCGCGCATCGTCGACGCCGCCCACCATCAGGAAGGCCTGCTCGGGCACATCGTCGACCTTGCCCTCGATGATCTCGCGGAAGCTGCGGATCGTGTCCTGGATCGTGACGTACTTGCCCGGCACGCCCGTGAACTGCTCGGCCACGAAGTTCGGCTGACCCAGGAACTTCTGGATCTTGCGCGCGCGCGACACGACCAGCTTGTCGTCGTCCGACAGCTCGTCCATGCCCAGGATCGCGATGATGTCCTGGAGCTCCTTGTACTTCTGCAGCACCTGCTGCACGCCGCGCGCGACCTTGTAGTGCTCCTCGCCGACGACCAGCGGATCGAGGATGCGGCTGGTGGAGTCGAGCGGATCGACCGCGGGGTAGATGCCGAGCGACGCGATCTGCCGCGACAGCGTGATGGTCGCGTCCAGGTGCGCGAACGTGGTTGCCGGTGCGGGATCGGTGAGATCGTCGGCGGGCACGTACACGGCCTGCACCGAGGTGATCGAGCCCTTGCGGGTCGAGGTGATTCGCTCCTGCAGCGCGCCCATGTCGGTGCCCAGCGTCGGCTGGTAGCCGACCGCGCTCGGGATCCGGCCCAGGAGCGCCGACACCTCGGAGCCTGCCTGGGTGAAGCGGAAGATGTTGTCGATGAAGAGCAGCACGTCGCGGCCCTCCTCGTCGCGGAAATACTCGGCGCAGGTCAGCGCCGAGAGACCGACGCGCGCGCGCGCCCCGGGCGGCTCGTTCATCTGGCCGTAGATCAGCGCCGCCTTCTCGATGACGCCCGACTCCTTGAACTCGAGCCACAGGTCGTTGCCTTCGCGCGTGCGCTCGCCCACGCCCGCGAACACGGAGTAACCCGAGCTCTCCTGGGCGATGTTGCGAATCAGCTCCTGCATGAGCACGGTCTTGCCGACGCCCGCGCCGCCGAACAGGCCGATCTTGCCTCCGAGCGGGAACGGGCACAAAAGGTCGATGACCTTGAGGCCGGTCTGGAACTGCTTGATCGAGGTCGACTGCTCGGCCAGCGGCGGCGGGTTGCGGTGGATCGGCAGGCGCTTGTCGGCCTTCACCGGTCCGCCCTCGTCGACCGGCTCGCCGATCACGTTCATGATCCGGCCGAGCGTGCCGGGCCCGACCGGCATCGTGATCGGCGCGCGCGTGTTGGTCACGCCCATGCCGCGCACCAGGCCGTCGGTGGTGTCCATGGCGATGCAGCGCACGTGGTTCTCGCCCAGGTGCTGCGCGACCTCGATCACCAGGTTGTCGGCGCGGTCACTGATCGCGGGATTCGAGATCGTGAGCGCGGTGTAGATCTCGGGCAGCTTCCCCGGCGGGAACTCGACGTCCACGACTGCACCCAGAACCTGCAAAACCTTCCCATCACCCATTCCGATCTCCTTCGCTCGCCTGCGGCTCGCTGCGCGCGGCTTCCACCGCCGACACCGGACCCGCGGGCCGGTGTCCCGCGGATGGGGCCTCGCTCAGGGCGGCCTTCGGCTTACCCAACTTAGAGTGCCTCGGCGCCGGCCACGATCTCGATCAGCTCGGTCGTGATCTGCGTCTGGCGCGCCTTGTTCATGTCCAGCGTCAAGCTGCGGATCAGCTCGCGCGTGTTCTCGGTCGCGCTCTCCATGGCGGTCATGCGCGCGCCGTGCTCGCTGGCCGAGTTCTCGAGCAGCGCGCGCAGCACCGCAAACTCGACCACCCGCGGCAAGAGCGCCGCCAGGAGTGACTCGGGATCCGGCTCGATCTCGTACGGCAGCGGCGTCCCGCCCGGGTCACTCACGGCCTCGACCACCGGCAGCAGCGTCTGCACCGTCGGATCCTGGCGCATCGACGAGACGAAGCGCGAGTACACGAACACGACCTCGTCACTTTCTCCTGCGAGGAAGCGCTCGACCAGATACTGCCCGATCTCGCGCGCGTGGTCGGCCGTCGGCACCGAGATCCCCGTCCACTCGCGCGCCACGTCGAGCCTGCGCCGGCGCGCGTAGTCGCGCCCACGCCGGCCGATGCAGATCAGCGACATCTGCGCGAACTCACTGCGGCGCGCGCCCAGGATCGCCTGCGCGGTCTTGATCAGGTTCGCATTGAACGCGCCGCACAGGCCGCGGTCGCTCGTGACCAGCACCACGTCGAGCTTGCGGTGCCCCTGGTTGCGCCGGACCAGCAGCGGGTGCGCGTCGGCGTCGAGACCGCGCGCGACCGAGGTGAACACCTCGACCAGCTTGCGGCCGTACGGGCGCGAGGCCTCGGCGGCCTGCTGCGCGCGCGCGAGCCGCGCCGCAGAGATCATCTTCATCGCGCTCGTGATCTTCTGCGTCTTCTTGATCGCGACCACGCGGCTGCGGATCTCTCGGATGCGCGCCATGACTTACTGCGTCGGGCTCGTGCTCGGCTGGAACAGCTCGCCGAAGGCGTCGAGCGCCTCGTCGAGCTTGCGCTTCAGCGGGTCGGCCAGCGCACCGGTGGTGCGGATCTCGCCCAGGATCTCGGGATGGCGCTCGCGCATGAACGACGACAGCTCGTCGGCGTAGCGAGTCACGTCCTCGATCGGGAACTTGCGCAGCCAAGACGGCTTCCCGTCCGCGCGCGGTGAGGCGGCGTAGATCTGCATGACCTGCTCCTCGACGGGCAGCGGCTGGTACTGCGGCTGGCGCAGGATCAAGGTCAGTCGCTCGCCATTCGCGAGCTGCTCCTGTGTGGCGCGGTCCAGGTCACTGCCGAACTGCGCGAAGGCCGCGACCTCGCGGTACTGCGCGAGCGTCGTGCGCAGCGTGCCGGCGACCGCCTTCATCGCCTTCACCTGCGCGTTCGAGCCGACGCGAGACACCGAGACGCCCGCGTTCATGGCCGGGCGCTGGCCGGAGTTGAACAGGTCGGTCTCGAGGAAGATCTGCCCGTCGGTGATCGAGATGACGTTGGTCGGGATGTAGTCCGAGACGTCGTTCGCCTGAGTCTCGATGATCGGCAGCGCCGTGAGGCTGCCGCCGCCGGCCTCGTTCGACATCTTCGCGGCGCGCTCCAGCAAGCGGGAGTGCAGATAGAAGACGTCGCCGGGATACGCCTGGCGTCCGGGCGGGCGCCGCAGCAGGAGTGACAGCTGCCGGTACGCGGTCGCGTGCTTCGACAGATCGTCGTAGATGATCAGCGCGTGCTGGCCGTTGTCGCGGAAATACTCGCCCATCGTGCAGCCGGTGTACGGGGCGATGTACTGCAGCGGCGCGGAGTCGGCGGCCGCCGCGGTCACGATCGTCGTGTACTCCATCGCGCCCGCTTCGGTGAGCTTGCCCAGCACCTGTGCGACGGTCGACTGCTTCTGGCCGATCGCCACGTAGATGCACTTCACGCCCGTGTTCTTCTGATTGATGATCGTGTCGAGCGCGATCGCGGTCTTGCCGGTCTGGCGGTCGCCGATGATCAGCTCGCGCTGGCCGCGGCCGATCGGCGTCATGCCGTCGATGCACTTGAGCCCGGTCTGCAGCGGCTCCTTCACCGGCTGGCGCTTCACGATGCCCGGGGCCTTCAGCTCGACGCGCCGGGTCTCCTTGGCGTGGATCGGGCCCTTGCCGTCGACGGCCTCGCCCAGCGCGTTCACCACGCGGCCCGAGAGCTCTGGGCCGACTTGCACCTGGATGATCTCGCCCAGGCGCTTCACGACGTGGCCTTCGCGAATGTGCTCGCCGGTGCCCATGATCGCGATGCCGACGTTGTCGTCTTCGAGGTTCAGCACCAGCCCGCGCAGGCCGCCGCTGAACTCGACCAGCTCGCCGGCCATGGCGTTCGCGAGCCCGTACACGTGCGCGATGCCGTCGCCGACCGAGAGCACGGTACCGGTCTCGGCGACGTCGACCTCGCGATCGTAGTCGCGGATCTGGCGCCGGATGATCTCGCTGATCTCCGCTGCTTTGATCTTCATGACACGGATCCCTTCTTGAGAGTTTCCTCGAGCTGCTGGAGCTGGGTGCGGATGCTGCCGTCGAGCAGCACGTCGCCGATGCGCGCCACCACGCCGCCGATCAGCTCCGGATCGACCGCGAACTCGATCGCGACGTCGGCGTTCACGCGCCGGGACAGCGCCTGGCGGATCTCCTGCTGCGCGGCGTCGTCGAGCGGCCGCGCCGAGATGACTCGCGCGGTGACTCGCCCGATCTCCTCGTCGCACAGCTGCTGCAGCGCGTCGCAGATCGCCGGCAGGATCTGCAGGCGGTTCTCGTCGACCAGGATCTCGGCAGCGGCGCGGATCTCGATCGACAGGCCCAGGCGCTGTGCGAGCTCGTGGACCACGCCCTTGCGCTCGGTGCGCGGGTGGATCGGGGTCAAGAGGACGTGCGTCAGCTCCGAGTTGCCGGTGATCTCGGCAACGAGCGTGCGCAGCTCTTCGAGCAGCTTCGCGTGCGCGGTCGGGCCGTCAGCCAGCCCGAAGACGGCACGCGCGTAGCGGCGCGCGATCTCGCCCGCGCCGATCACGACGCCTGACCGATGCGAGTCACGAACTCGCTCCGCAGCCGGCGCTCGTCGTCGGGCGTGAGGTTCTGGCGCACCAGCTCGCCCGCGAGTGACACGGCGAGCTCCGCGGCCTCGTTCTGCAGCTCGGCGCGCGCGCGCTCGATCTCCTGGTCGGCCGTGCGACGCGCCTCTTCGCGCACCCGCTCGGCCGCGCCCTGCGCGCGTTCGAGCGCGCGAGCGCGCTCGCGCTCGGCGAGCTCCGCGGCCTGGCGCACCATGTTCTCGTTCTCTTCCGCGATCCGGCCCAGGCGCGCGCGGATCGCCGCGTTCGCGGCCTCGGAGCGCTCGAGCGCAGTCCGGGCCGCCTCGAGCTGCCGGCGGATGCCGTCGCTGCGGTCGCGCATGAAAGTCTGCAACGGTTCGCGCGCGAAGTAGACCAGGATTCCACCTAGCACCAGGAGCCCGAACGCGTGCAGAGCCAAGAGGCTGTAGTCGGGCTCGTGCGCGTGCTCGGCGTGCTCCGCGCCGAAGGCAGCGAGCGCGGCCAGAGTCACTCCGGAGAAAGTGACTGCGCCGAGCAGGCGGCGAATCACAGCGGCCTCCCGAGCAGCTGCGTCGCGGCTTCGCCCGCGAGCGTCCGCGCGTCGGTCTGCAGCGCCGCGCGCGCGGCCACCAGGTCGGCCTCGATGCTGGCGCGCACGCTCTGGATCGTCTTCGCGGCGTCGGCCGAGGCGGCTTGGAGCAGCGCGCGCTCCTGTGACTCGGCCTCGGCCAGGATCGCAGCGCGGCGGGTCTGGGCGCGGGCGCGCGCCTCGCTCACCTGCGCTTCGAGCTGGCCGCCGAGAGTGCCGACCTCGGCGTCGAGCCGCGCGGCCTCCTCGACCGCGCCGGCGGTGCGCTTCTCGCGCTCGTCGACCAGGCGCAGGAGCGGCGCGATCATCAGCCGGTTCACCGGGTAGATCAGCAGGCCGAAGGCGACGAGATTAAGCCCGACGAACGGCCAGCGCGGCAGGAGATTCAGGTCCGCAGCGGACGCCAGCGACGGAACGCCAGTGACTGCCGCGGCGGTGGCGACGAAGAGGGACACCCCCAGCAACTTGTTCGCGTGCGCGCGCAAGTGGAACTCCCTTCGGTCGCACCCGTTTCCAGGGGAGCCGTTGGCGTTCGCCCTCCCCGCAGCGAGCGCGAATATGGCAAAGGAGGCACCCAAGTCAATTGAATCCGGGCGCCACATTTCGCTGCTCTGCGGAGCGCGCGAGCACCCGCGCGAGCATCGGACGTCGGTGCCCGCGCGACCATCGGTCAGGAGCGCGTGCGGCCGGGCTCACCCATCTCGATGCGCGCGCTGACCTGGGCTCCGTCGACGATCTTGATGCGCGGCGCGCGCACGACGCCGTCGAGCCGACCCTGCGGGCCCACCTCGACGCGCTCCTTCGCCGTGACTTCGCCGACGACGGAGCCCAGCACCAACAGCTCGCGCACCTCGAGCTTCGCGTCGATCGTCCCGGTTTCGCCCACGATCAGCATGCCGTCGGCGTTCGCCGTGCCGCGGAAGTGACCGTCGATCCGCACCGCGCCGGTGAACGAGATCTTGCCTTCGAACGAGGTTCCGCTGTCGAGAAAGGTCTGCAGGTCGTTCTTCACGTGTGCTCTCCCAGCAAGCGCTCGGACAAGCGATCGAGCTCGCCCTCGCCGAAGTAGTGGAGCTCGATCCGGCCGCGCGCGCGGCGACCGATGATACGGACCTTGGTCTGCATGACTTTGCGCAGCCGCTCCTCGAGATCCGCGACGTGGAGGTCGCGGACCGGTCCCGGCCGCGCTTGACGCGGGGCTGATGACGCAGCTTTGCGCCCTAGCTCCTCTGCGGCGCGAACCGACAACGCGCTCCGAATCACCTGGTCGCGCACCATCATCCGCTGCAGTGCCGGCACCTGCAGGATCGCCTTGGCGTGACCCATGGTGAGACGCTGGTCGATGAGATCTTGCTGGATCTCTTTCGGGAGCTCGAGCAGACGTAGGTGATTCGCCACACTTGACCGGTCGAGACCGACGCGTCGACCGGCCTCGTCTTGCGTCATTCCCTCGTCATCGATCAAAACACGAAAGGCCTCCGCGAGCTCCATCGGGTTCAGGTCGGCGCGTTGGACGTTCTCGACCAGCGCCATCTCGACGACCTGGCGGTCGGTTGCGTCGAGAATCACGGCCGGCACCTCGTCGAGACCCGCGAGCTGCGCCGCACGCCAGCGGCGCTCGCCGATGATCAGCTCATAGCCGTCGCCGCGTCGGCGCACGACCAACGGCTGCAGCACGCCTTGCTCGCGGATCGACGCCGCCAGCGTCGCGAGCTCGGCCTCCCGGAACACCTTGCGCGGCTGGCCGGGATTGGGGGCAATGCGCGCGATCGCGATGTAGAGCGGCGCGTTCGACGCGTCGCCGAGATCCGCCGACGCAGGGGAGATCGGCTCGGGCTGAGCCGCCGGGGCGGTGGGCGGCGGGATCAGCGCGGACAGTCCGCGACCGAGCCCCTTACGACTGGCCATTCTTGATCCTTTCCAAAAGCTCTTCTGCGAGCTGGAGATAGCTGTGCGCACCCTTCGAGTTGATGTCGTACAAGAGCGCCGGCTTGCCGTGGCTCGGCGCTTCGGACAGGCGCACGTTGCGCGGGATCACCGTGCGAAAAACGCGCTCGCCGAAGTGCTCGCGCGTCTCGCGCGCGACCTGGAGCGCCAGGTTGTTCCGGACGTCGTACATGGTGAGCACCAGGCCCTCGATCGAGACGCGCGGATTGAGCGAGGCGCGCACGAGGTCGACGGTCTGCGTCAGCTTTGCCAGGCCTTCCAGGGCCAGGTACTCGCACTGCAGCGGCACAAGCACCGAGTCGGCTGCGACCAGCGCGTTCAGCGTCAGCAGCCCGAGCGAGGGCGGGGTGTCGATCAGGATCACCTGGAACCGCTCGCGGGCCGGCGCCAGCGCCTTCTCGAGCCGGCGCTCGCGCTCGGGGGCGGAGGCAAGCTCGACCTCGGCGCCCACGAGATCCGTGGACGACGGGATCAGCTTCAGGAACTGCAGCTCGGTATCGATCGCCACTTCGTCCACGGTGGCCTCGCCGAGCAGCAGGTCGTAAACGTCGGCCTTCACTTCAGCGGGCGAAAAACCCAGGCTCGACGTGGCGTTGGCTTGGGGGTCGAAGTCGACCAGCAGGGTCGGGGTCTCGGCGGCCGCAAGCGAAGCCGCGAGATTCACGGCGGTCGTGGTCTTGCCCACGCCCCCCTTCTGGTTCGCGACCACGATGACCCGAGCCACTCTTCACCCCGCGAGCGAACTCGCCCCGCGCTCGCACGCGCGGCCACGGGCTCGGATTCTACCTCAGAGTTCCACGTGCTCGTAGTGGAATGCGAGCGACTTCAGCTCGTTCCACGGGAAAAATCCGCCGCTCGCGCGCGCAAGATGTTTCCGCCCGAGCGAAGCGGGGTCTTCGCGGCGCCGGGAAGCTCGACTCCCGGGCCAGCCCAGATCCAGACCTCTCCGCCCGCCTTGACCCAGGGCAGCCCGAGCTCCAGGCTCGCCTCAGGCTTGGCGACCGCTCGCAGCAAGGCGAAGTCGAAGCCGTCGCGATCCGGGGTCTCGATCGAGCTCGCGCGCACCTCGACCCCGGGTGCCAGCTCGCGCGCGACGTGACGCAGGAAGGCGACCCGCTTCTCGCGGATCTCGACCAGCACGATCTGGAGATCGGGTCGCGCGAGCGCGATCGGAAGGCCGGGGAATCCCGCGCCGCTTCCGAGATCGACGACGCGCGCGCGCTGCGGAAGGAGCTCTGCGGCCGCGAGTGAATCCTCGATGTGGCGCGCGATCTCCTCGGCCTGCGTCGAGCCGACGAGGTTCATGCGCGCGCCCCAGCGCTGGAGCTCACCGACGAAGCGCTCGAGGGAAGCTTCGAGCACCTCGCTGCGGGTCACGCCGGCAGGATCTTGATTCGCTTCCGCGCGCCCTCGCCTTCGCTCTCGGAGCGCACGCCGCGCTCGTCCTTCAGCGCGTTGTGAACGAACCAGCGCTCGCGCGAATTCATCGGGGGCAGGAGCTCGGCCTCGCCAGTCTCGCGCACCGAGCGCGCAACTGCGCGCGCCAGACGCTCGAGCTCGGCCTCGTCGATGTCGCGGTCGTCGGAGTCCCGGCCATCGCGGCGCCCGCGATCGTCCCGCCGCGGACCCCCCCGCCGGCCGTCGCGCCCGTCGCGTCCGCCGCGCTCGCGCGAGTCGTCGCGCGGCGGCCGGCGCATGCCGCGGACCTCGACCTCGGCGGTGGCGTTCTCGCCGATCAGCGCCTCGGCCGCGCGGTGCGCCAGGTGGGACAGAGCCGAGACCAGCCGCGGCTCGCGCTCCGCGATCTGAGTGATCGCGCGCCCCGCGAGCGTCACGACGGTGACTCCCTCGCTCTCGGCCTCGGTCACTCCCACGTCGGCGAGCTTCATCCGCTCGAGCAGGCCGGCCACGAACGTCCCCACCTTGCCCGGGGGTCCACCCGGGGCGGGCTCCGCGGACTCCTCGCGCGCGGCGCGCGAAGTCTCTCGCTCCGGCTCCCGCTCTCGCTCCGGCTCGCGCTCCCGCTCACGGCGTGACTCACCGCGGCCTCCGCGGTCGCGGCCATCGCGGCGCGGCTCGCGCTCGCGCTCGCGCGCCTCGCGCGGCGGCCGGTCTTCCCGCGCCGGGCGATCCTCACGCGGAGGGCGATCCTCGCGCGGTGCGCGCTCGCGCTCCGGGCGGCGCTCTTCGCGGCGCGACTCGACGCGCGGTCGATCCGACTTCAGCGCCGCAATCAGGAGCACGCGCTCACCGAGTCCGGAGACGTGAGTCGAGGGTGGAACCACCCAATACTCGAGCTGCTCGGCCGAAGCCCGGAAGAAGCCCTCGGCCATCGACAGCGCGGCCTGTTGGGTTTCTGCCACGAATTCCTTGGTGTCATCGACGGATGCGTTCATGCGGCCCTCTCCGATGCGGTGGTCGCCGGCTGCGGCGAACGGTTCACGAGTAACTGCTGGACGACGCCGAGCACGTTGCTGACGAGCCAGTACAGCACCAGTCCAGCGGGGAACTGATAGAACATGAAGGTGAACATGACACTCATCAGTGTCATCATCTGACGCTGCTGCGGGTCCGCGTTAGGCGCGGGACTCAGTCGCTGCTGCAGGAACATCGAGCCGCCCATCAACAGCGGCAGCACGCGGATCGGAACGCCTGCGATCGACAGGAAGTTCTCGGGCGCGGACAGGTCCCTGATCCAGAGCGCGAACGGGGCATGACGCAGGTCGATCGAGGTCTGCAGCGCGAAATACAGCGCGATCAGCACCGGCATCTGGATCAGCGTCGGCACGCAGCCGCCCCCGAACGCGGTCAGCGGGTTCATGCCCTTCTGCCGGTACAGCTTCATCATCTCTTCCTGGAGCTTCTCGCTGTCGTTCGCGTACTTCTCCTGGATCTGCTTCATCTGCGGCGCGATCAGGCTGAAGCGCTTCATCGACTTCATCGAGCGCTGCGTCAGCGGGAACGTCACGAGCTTGACCAGTACCGTGAGCAGGATGATCGCGATGCCGTAGTTCGCCACGACGTGGTCGTACATCCAGTGCAGCGTCGATCCGAAGATCGCGACCAGCGGTCGGACGAACGCGTAGCCCGCGTCGATGTCGCGGCCGAGCTGTGGATCGACCCCGGCCACGATCTCTTCGATCTTCGGTCCGAAGTAGAGCCGGTAGCTGCGCTCGAGGCGGGTGTTGGGCGGGACGTCGAACTGCTCGAGCGTGAGCGCGGCCTGGCCGATGTCGGAGCCGAGCGGCCCGGCAAAGCCCGTGGCTTCGCGCGGGTTCTGGGCCACCGCCGCGAACAGGAAGTACTGGCTGTCGACGCCGACCCATTCCACGGGCTCTGGATAGGCGGTGCCGGTGGGCGGGCCGCGACCGAGCAGCGAGTTCACGAAGCCGCTGGTGCCCACTCCGAGGAGTGGCGTGCGCTTGACGCTGCCGTCGGCTGAGACCGCCAGGCTGTACTTGGGGAAGTGATCGGGGGCCGCCGCCGGTCGCTCCTGGCCGTAGAACGCGAGCTGGAGCTTGGGGTGCAGCGCTTCCCCGCCGGCGTTGTCGTTCGCGATGGTGACGGTGAAGCGACCGCCATGACCCGAGTCATCGAGCTCGATCTTCCGCGTCACGACGATCCCGTCGCGCTCGACGCGCAGCTCGACGTGCTGCGCGTCACTCGACGTGATCTGTGCCGGCGCATCCTCGAACGAGCGCAACGGCTCACCGCCGAGATACAAGAACATGCCCCCGTTCAGCGGTGTGGTTACGAGCTCGACCGGCCCCGAATCCCGAGCCACGGTCGCGTGATAGTTCAGCAGCTCGACGCCTTCGACGCGCGCGCCGCGACTGCTGACCCGCACCGCGACTGCGTCATTACGCAGCGTCAAGATCTGTGCGGCCGCCGTGACTTCGGCCGTGACGCGCGGCGGGGCAATCGGGGCCTCACTCTGCGGAGGCGGATTCTGAGTTTCGGCGACCGGGCTCGGCGTCAGCTCCGTGACGCGCGGCGGCGAAGCGGCGGGCCGGAAGTAGATCGATGCGGCGAAAAGCACCACCGCCACCACGATCGCCGCGATCTGCAACCGATCCACCGCGTCGCCTCCTAGGGCAGGTCCAGCCCGCCGGTCGCGAAGGGATGGCAGCGACCGATCCGGCGCAGCGTGCGCAGCGAGCCGCGCCACGGGCCATCGCGCTCGATCACCGCGATCGCGTAGGCGGAGCAGGTGGGATGGAAGCGGCAGCCGGGCGCCAAGAGCGGTGAGAGCGCGAGCTGGTAGCCGCGGATCGCCGCGATCAGCGCGCGGGCGCCGATTCGCGTGGCTTTCGCAGCAGCACCGGATCGAGATCCCGCCCGACGTCCGCGAGCTTCAGCTCCGCGGGGAATTCCCGCTTGGCAATCAGCACCAGATCGCACGATCCGAACTCACTTCTGCGGCTGCGGAACCACGCGCGGACCAGTCGCTTGATCCGGTTTCGACGCACCGCGCCGCCGACCTTTCGGGTGACCGTGATTCCGAGACGACTCTCTCCGCCGTCGCCCCGATCCCGGACGAAGGCAATGAAGTACTGCGTCGGCCGACGCACGCCTTCGCGCGTCGACGTGAGGAAGTCGCGCCGCCGCATCCGCTTTCCGGAGGGTGCGCCGCGGGAGCCGGCCATGCCGTGTGGATCGCTACTTCCTCTTGCTGACCCGGGTGAGCGCGTGGCGGCCCTTTGCGCGGCGCTGTGAGAGCACCCGGCGTCCACCCTTGGTGCTCATCCGCGCTCGAAAGCCGTGGTTGCGCGCACGGCGGATGCGACTCGGCTGAAAAGTTCGCTTCATGGGAGGTGCCTCGCGAGAGCGCGGTCGGTTTTCCGCGCGAAAGCCGGACGCCGAGCTCGTCGGTGGGCGTGTATGAAAGCATCGGGTCCAAGTAGTGTCAACGTGGTGCGGGTAGTGGGTCAGTTTGAATCGAGCAGCCCGACGATCTCCTCGATCGACCAAACGTGATCCGACACGCCCGCTTCCATCGCCGGAGTAACTCGCAGCGTTTGATGGACCCGCGCGAAGTTGTAGTGCATGAAGTGCAACGCCACGGCGTGCCGAAGGTTTTCGACCTTCTTGGAGAACGCGTTCGTGAGCCGAGTAAAGCGCCGCATGCTCATGCGCATGGTCAAGTTCTGGCGCTCGACGTAGCTCGTGGACACGTGCGCAGCCACGGGGTCGCCGGCGATCCTTTGCTTGCGTGCGCCCGTGCAAACAGGCGGGCTGTAACGCGCGTCTGACGGTGCGTCAGCGGCGTAGATCTTCACCAGCATCGCGTAGTCGATGTCCTCGCCGAAGGCATCCTCGACGGCGCGGATGTAGACCGAATAGCCGTCGGTGGTGAGCTGGATGCGGTTGGTGAGCCGGCCCGCGAGATCGCGGATGAAGTCGTACGCCGTCTCGGCATCGCGGGC
>DATJZP010000081.1:0-34913 GCA_035498875.1 Myxococcota bacterium | reverse complement strand
TGACCCATGACCATGATCGAGCCCTTGCCGAACTGCTTCTCGATCGACGCGACCATGAGGTCGACGGCCTTCTGCTTGTCGTCTTTGGTCGATTGCCCTCGCGACATTCTTCTCTCCTAACTCTCTGGGGCGAATTCGTTTGAGGATGGGTCCAGCTGCGCGCCGAGCGCGAGATGGGCCAGGGGAACGTACCGAGCGCCGTCGGGGGCAAGACGACTCTCGTAGAGTACGACCTCGGAGACGATCCAGGGAGGCGCCGTCGGCGCCGCGAGTCGCTCGATCTCGACGCGCGCGGGCTCGCGCAGCCGGCCGAGCGTGAGGTGCGCCGAGAACGGCCGCCGCTCGCGCTCCGCGCCCGCGACGCGCGACGCGCCGTCGAGCTTGCGCGCGATCTTCGCCAGGAAGCCCGCGCCGCGCGACACGCCGAGCCAGAGCACGCGCGCCTCGCGCGCGCTCGGGAACGCGCCGAAGCCCGCGAGCGCGAGCTCGAACGGCGCCACCGCCGCGAGCTTGGCGCTGGCGCGCGCGACCAGCGCGTCGACGCGGTCCTCGCCGATCTCGCCCAGGAATTTGAGCGTCAGGTGCTGGTTCTCGGCGGGCACCCAGCGCACGTCGGCTTGGACGGCAGCGCGCAGTGTCTCGATCGAACGCACGGCGCAGGCGCGCGCTTCGTCCGAGAGCGCGACGGCGAAGAACGCGCGCAGGCGGTCACTCACTTCTTGGGCTCCGCGGAGAGCAGGCGCGGGAAGGTCTCGGCGCTGATCGGCAGCCCGAGCAGGCGCCGGCGGATCCAGTCGAGCGCGAGCTGGCTCGCCAGCTCTTTGTTGCGCGCCCGGTCGTTCATGAGCTGGTAGCGGTGCGCGATCGTGCCCTCGCCGTCGGCGAGCGCCAGCCAGAGCGTGCCGACGGGCTTCTCGGCACTGCCACCGTCGGGCCCGGCGATGCCGGTGGTGGCCAGGCCGATGTCGGCGCCACCGGCCCGGCGCATGCCCTCGGCCATCTGGCGCGCGACCGGCTCCGAGACCGCGCCGTGCTGCGCGAGTGACTCGGGCGAGACCCCGAGCGCACGCACCTTGGCGTCGTTGGCGTAGGCGACGATGCCTTCCAAGAGGTAGGCCGAGCTGCCCGGAACGTCGGTGAGTCGGCTGGCGATGAGACCGCCGGTGATCGACTCGGCGACCGCGATCGTGCGCTTGCGCTCGCGCAGGAGCTCGGCCACGACCTCCTCGAGCTTGCGCTCGCCGACGCCCACCACCAGGTCGCCGACGCGCGCGCGCACGTCGCGCTCGAGCACGTCGAGCTTGGCGTCGGCCGTGCGCGCATCGGCGGCGCGCACCAGGATGCGCACGAGGTTGTCGGGGAACTGGGTGCGAAAGCCGATCACGGTGTCGGGATCGCCCTGGGCCAGATCCGAGAGCATGCGGTCGAGGTTCGACTCACCGATCCCGAAGGTTCGCAGCAGCCGCGCGCGCACGGTGCGACGCGCGCCGAGCCGCGCTTCGAGCCGCGGAACCACCTGCTCGTCGAGCATGCGGTAGAGCTCGCGCGGCACGCCCGGCATGAAGAAGAGCTGCGTCGGCGGCGCGCCGGCCGGGCCGGGCACTTCGAGCATGAAGCCGGGCGCGGTGCCGACCGGGTTGGGCAGGATGTCGGCGCCCTCCGGGAAGTCGGCCTGCTTGGCGTTGTTCGACGCCATCTCGCGGTTGAAGCGGCGGAAGAAGGCGCGGATCTGCTCGAGTGACTCGGCGTCGCGCACGAGCTTCCTGCCGAAGGTGCGCGCGGCGATCTCGGTGGTGAGGTCGTCGCGCGTCGGGCCGAGCCCGCCCGAGACCAGCACCACGCGCGCGCGCCGCGCCGCCTCGCGCAGGATCTCTTCCATCGCCGCCGGATCGTCCGGAACCGAGACGTGGCGCGCACTCTCGAGCTCGAGCGCCAGCATGCGCTGCGACAGGTGGGACTTGTTCGAGTCGACGATCTCACCGCGCAGGAGCTCGTCGCCGATCGTGAGCACCCAGACGCCGTCCCGCGCATCGCTCATGCGTGTGACCGGAGCAGCTGCCACAGCACCTGCCCGCCCAGGTTGGCGTACACGCCGGCCACCAGGTCGTCGGCCATCACGCCGAGCCCGCCGGGCAGCCGCTCGGCGTTGCGCGCCGGGAACGGCTTCCAGATGTCGAACAGCCGGAACAACAGGAAGCCCACCGCCGCGACCTCGGGCCGCCAGGGCAGGGCCGCGAGCGAGACCAGCTGGCCGGCGACCTCGTCGATCGTGATCCGGCCGTCGTCGTGGCGACCGAAGATCTCTTCGGCACGCCCGGCGGCCCAGATGCCCAGGGCGGTCACGGCGGCGCAGGCCCCGGCATAGGCCAGGGGCTCCACGTGCCCGAGCGCCCACCACAGCCCCAGGCCCACCAGCGAGCCCACCGTTCCCGAGGCCACCGGCGAGTAGCCGGATCCGCCTGCGGTTGCGAGCGCGAGAATCCATATTCTCATTGATTTTCCGAGGACTTCCGGGCCGAGAGGGCGATCGCGCGATGCTAGGTCGCACTCATTTGGGGTGTCAAGAAGCGAATCTATAGCGAAAGTCAGCGGGCGCCACAAACAGTCGGTCAAGCCGCCGGCAATGAGCACCGATTGCTCGCAGTGGACCTGAGCGAACACAGGTCGCAGGCGGCGCCAACCATGAGCCGGAACACGGCCTCTGCGGAAGAGATCGCCCCGCTCGTCCTCGAGCTCGCGCGCGCCTTGCGTGCGCGGCGCACCCACCCGAACGGCCACCCGGTGGTGGTCGGCGCGCTCGCGCGCGGCGCGGCGGTCTTGCGCGCGCTGGGCAGTGACTGCGACGTCGCGCTGGAAGTGAGTGACGCCGGCCTGTCTCGCCGCGGCGGCGCGGCGCTCTCGTGTCCGGGTGCGGCGGAGCTCGCGACCGAGCTGCGCACGCGCGCGATCGCGCGGCTGTGTCTCGACGCGCGGGCCCAGCTCGCCGATCTGACTCAGCTGGTGGAGCTCTTGCTTCGGCCGGCCCCGGAGCTCAGCGGGCCCGGCGGCGCGCAGGCGCTGTTGCAAACGGCCGGCGCGAACGGGATCGAGCTCGCGGGCTCGGCGCCGGCGCCGACGCCGGTGACTCGCGCGCTCGAGGTCGAGTCCAGCGGCTCCGGCGAGTATTTCGCGAAGCACATCGCCGAGCTCGTGAAGCTGCTCGCCGAGCTCGAGCGCTGCGACGACTTCGGCGGCTACAACCTGATCGCGAACAAGGTCGACACCTGCGTCGACGTGCTGATTCGCTCCAAGCGTTGTCTCGACGGCTACCGCGCGGTGGTCGTGTACTGCCGGCACGCGACCGACCGCGCGCTGCGCTCCGACGCGATCCGGCGCGAGGCCAGCGACAGACTGCGGCGCCTGGCCTGCAACGAGGCCATGCTCGACGCGGTCGTCGAGCAGGCCTGCAGCGCGAGCGCGCTGGCCAGCGTGCAGGCCACGCAGGTGCTGGTCGCCATCGGCGCGCCGGCGGTGGCCGCGCTCTTGAGTCACTGCGCGGGGGCCAAGGACGCCTCGCGCGAGCGCGCCGGCCAGGTGCTGATCGCGATGGGCGACGAAGCGCTGGCCGCGGTCGTCGACGAGCTGCGCTCGGGCGTCCCCGACCGGGCGCGGCGCGCGGCGCGGCTGCTCGGCGAGATGCAGAACCCGCGCGGCGTCCAGTTCCTGGCGGACACTCTGCGCTCGAGCGACGTCGCGCTGGCGCGCGAGGCGGCGCGCGCGCTGGCCAAAGTCTCGACCGACGCCGCGGTGCACGCACTGGTGGCCGGGCTGCGGCTGCCCGCCGCGATCGCGGAGGGCTGCGCGAGCTGTCTCGGCGGCATGCGCCATGCCTCGGCCGCGCGCGCGCTCGGCGAGCTGCTCGACCTGGAGCGTGATTATCCCGACGGGCTGCGGCGCGAGGCGATCCGCAGCCTGGGCCGGCTGGCCAGCGTCGAGGCGCTGAATCGGCTGAAGCAGGTGCTCGATCACGCGCCGTTCTTCGGGCGGGCCCGCTTCCGCGCGCTGCGCATCGCCGCGGCCCAGGCGATCGGACAGATCGGCGGTCCGGTGGCGATCCAGACGCTCCACCCGCACGCGCGGACGGGCGACGCCGAGGTGCGGCAGGCGTGTCAGGAAGCGATTCGCCGGGTCGAGCGCGGGATCGCCGGAAGGTGACCGGCATCGCCGGTTTCGAGAGGCCCACGAGCTATGATTTCCGCTGTGCGGACGCTGGCCTTGGACTACGGTGAGCGCCGGATCGGGGTCGCGATCAGCGACCCGACGGGCATGATCGCCCAGCCGCTCGAGACGATCTCCGCCCATGCGGGCGGACGCGACGCGCTCGAGCGCATCGCGGAGCTCGTGAAGCAGCACGAGGTGGCCGAGATCGTGGTCGGCCTGCCCGTGCACATGAACGGCCGCTCCGGCCCCGAGGTCGAGCGCGTGCGCGCGTTCGGCGGGCGCGTGCGCGCGCGCACCGGCGTCGACGTGTCCTATCTCGACGAGCGCTGGACCTCGCTCGAGGCAGAGCGCGCGCTCGACGCGTCCGGCGTGCCCCGCAAGAAGCAGAAGGGCAAGGTCGATCCGATCGCAGCGGCGATCCTGCTGCGCACCTGGCTGGAGCTGCGGCGCAAGTGATTCGCGCGATTCTCGCTGCGCTCGCGGTGCTGGTGCTGGCTGCGGGCGGCGTGGCCTACCTGGGCGCCACCGGCCTGCGCGAGCCGGCGAATCCCCAGGGTGAGTCGCAGGTGTTCTGGGTCAACCCGAACGAGTCACTCGATCCGATCGCGCACCGGCTCTGGAACGCGGGGCTCTTGCCCGAGCGGCCGTTCTTCGGGCCGCGCGCGTTCGCGCTCTACGCCAAGTTCACGGGCAAGGACCGCGCGATCAAGAGCGGCGAGTACGACCTGTCGCCACAGCTGACCCCGATCGCGATCCTCGACAAGCTGGTCTCGGGCCAGGTGAAGATGCACGAAGTGACGCTGCCCGAGGGCCTGCGCCTGGACGAGATCGCGGCGCGCCTGCAGCAGGCCGGGATCGCCGACGCCGACGAGTTCCTGGCGCGCGCCAACGACCCGGTGCTGGCCAAGCGCAAGGGCCTGGATGCGCCGTCGTTCGAGGGCTACGCCTACCCCGAGACCTATCGCTTCCGGCGAGACACTCCGCCGGAGGAGATCCTCTCCTGCATGCTCGACGAGCTGCGCAAGCGACTCAGCGCGGACGACTTCGCGGCGATCGAGAAATCGGGGCTCAGCCTGCACCAGGTGGTGACGCTGGCCTCGATCGTGGAAAAGGAGAGCGTGCCCGGCCCCGAGCGGCCGCGCATCGCCGCCGTGTACCGCAACCGGCTCGCGATCGGCATGCGGCTGCAGTCCGATCCGACCGTCATCTACGGCGTGCTGCACACCCACGGCGCGTTCGACGGCAACCTGAAGATCGTCGACCTGCGCGAGGACAACGCCTGGAACACCTACACGCGCGCGGGTCTCCCGCCGGGTCCGATCGCGAGCCCGTCGCTCGACTCGATCCGCGCGGTGCTGCACCCCGAAGAGGTTCCCTATCTCTACTTCGTCTCGCGCAACGACGGCACCCACCAGTTCTCGACGACCTTGCAAGAGCACAACCGCGCGGTAAAACGCTATCAGATGCGCCGCCAGGCCAAGAACGAGGTCGAATCGAGGGATGGGAACCGCCGCTAGCTACTTCGAGAAACGCGTGCCCGACGCCTGGAACCGCCGGCTCGAAGAGCAGATGGGGCGCGGCGCCGACGGAGCCGAGCTCCTGGCCAAGATGCGCGCCGCCGACTTCGCGCTCGAGGTCGCGCTCGACGAAGGCGAACGCTTCCACCTGCGCGTCGACCAGGGCACCATGCGCGCGTCGGCCACGGCCGACCCGAAGCCCGTGCTCACGCTCGGCCTCTCGCGCGACGCCTGTCAATCGCTCGAGCAGTCGGTCGGCGCCTCGCCGATGAGCCTGCTCGGCGGCGTGGCCGGGAATCCCGACTTCGTGCTGACTCCCGCCCGGCTCGACGCGCTGCGCACGATCGAGGGCACGATGCGGATCGAAGTCACCGGCCCCGCGCCCTGGGGCGTGGTGCTCCACTTCGGCGCCCCGCCGATCCCGGAGGTCACCACCACGGTCGCGATCGGCGACGAAGCCTTCGCCCAGCTCCTTTCCGGCGGGCTCGACCTGCAAGGGGCGTTCATGACCGGAAAGCTCAATCTCGGCGGGAACGTCGAGGTTCCCATGAAGATGGCCATGGCCATCATGACACCGGAGTGAGTGAGCGATGTTGGAGCTGCGCCCCAACTGCGAGTGCTGCGACCGCGACCTGCCGCCCGGCTCGACCGAAGCGATGATCTGCTCGTTCGAGTGCACGTTCTGTCGCAGCTGCGCCGAAGGCAAGCTCGGCAATCTGTGCCCGAACTGCGGCGGCCCCTTCAGCCAGCGCCCCGCCCGCCTGGGCAAGATGCTCGAGCGCCATCCGGCGAAGTCCGAGCGGACGCCCCGGAACAAGGCCTGCGCCTGAGCCATTCTTCTCGGGTACTCACTCGCCAGCGGAAGGCCGAGCGAAGGCCGCCCTGAGCGAGGCCTGCAAGCGGCGGAAGCCGCGCGCAGTGAGCCGAAGGCGAACGCAGAGTGGGTGGCGCGCGGAGCGCGCCGGGCCCCACTCAGGTAGGCATTGCCACTTCGCGCAGCAGCTCGATCTGGTCGAGGGCTTTGCCGGCGCCCGCTGCCACGGCGGTGAACGGGTCGTCGCCGCGCACGATCGGGAGCTTGGTCTCCTGGCGCAGGAGCTGGTCGAAGTCGCGCAGCAGCGCGCCGCCGCCCACCAGCACGATGCCGCGGTCGACGATGTCGGCCGCGAGCTCGGGCGGGGTTCGCTCGAGCGTCTGCAGGACGGTATCGATGATCTGGTGGATCGGCTCGGCCAGCGCTTCGCGGACCTCGTCGCTGGAGAGCACGATCATCTTCGGGATGCCGGCGACCAGGTCGCGGCCCTTGATCTCCATGGTCTTGCTGGCGCCATTCGACATCGCCGTACCGATGGTGATCTTGATGATCTCGGCCGTGCGCTCGCCGACCAGGAGATTGTGCTTGCGCTTCACGTAGTGGATGATCGCCTCGTCGAGCTTGTCGCCGCCGACGCGCACCGAGCTGGAAGTAACGATCCCGGCCAGTGAGATGACGGCCACGTCGGTCGTGCCGCCGCCGATGTCGATCACCATGTTGCCGGTGGGCTCGGTGACGTTGAGCCCGGCGCCGATCGCGGCGGCCATGGGCTCCTCCATGAGATACACCTCGCGGGCGCCGGCCGAGATCGCCGACTCACGCACCGCGCGCTTCTCTACCGAGGTGATGCAGGGCGGGACGCAGATCACGATCCGCGGGCGGACCAGCCGGCGGCGGTTGTGCGCCTTCTGGATGAAGTAGCGCAGCATCGCCTCGGTGACTTCGAAGTCGGCGATGACTCCGTCCTTGATCGGGCGGATGGCGCGGATGGTGCCGGGCGTCCGGCCGACCATCTCCTTGGCCTCGGTCCCGACCGCCAGCACCTTGCGGGTGCCGTTCGGACCGTCGGCGACCGCCACGACCGACGGCTCGCTGCAGATGATGCCCCGGCCTTTGACGTAGACGAGGACGTTCGCGGTGCCGAGGTCGATCGCCAGATCGTTCGACAAGAGCCCCGCCAGCCACCTGTACATCGATGTGCGCTCCGCGTGCGTCTGGGGCGAATGACCCCAACACCGTCATTCATCGGCAGTGGGGTCGGGAACCTGAGCGGGTGCGGCGCGTTGCCTCCCCGGTTACGGACTTTCGGGGGGCGGGCTGGCGGACGTGGACGTGGGCGCGGCCGGAGAAGCCGGGGCGCTGCCCGGCAGCGGCGCGTCGACGAGCTGGAGGAGCTCCTGCAAATGGCCGCGCACTTCGTCGAGCCGCGCGCGCTGCGCATTGATCAGGTCGTCGCGCTCGGCGACGGCCTGGCGCAGCGTGCGTGTCTCGTTCTCGAGCGCGTCGATGCGCGAGCCGAGCGAGAAGTAGCTCCAGACCAAGAGCACCAGCGCGATCGCGAGCGCGACGCCGAGCGCCAGCTGCAGGCGGCCCTGTGAGTCACGCGTCGTCGTCTGGCGCGAGGCGAAGCCTCCGGGCGGGATCGAGCGCAGCTTCGGTTCCTGGTCCATCGCGCGCTAGCTCTGGATGACCAGCTTCGAGAGCGAGGTGCGGCGCAGGTTCGTCTTCTGGATCGTGCGCACCAGCTCGGTGACTTTCTCGGTGTCGGTCTCGAACGGGTTGTTGCAGATCACGCGCACGTTCAAGAGGTTGCCGAGCCGGATGTTCGACCAGTCGAGGTCGTACTGGATGTTGTTCTGGCGCGCGAGCTTGATGAAGTCGCCGCGCATACGCGCGCGCGTGTCCTGCGGCGGCTCGGTCTTCGCCTTCTCGATCTCGGAGTCGGTGTAGAGCCGATCGACGTGGTTGTTGCGCTCGAGCATGTAGAAGAAGCCGCGGTCCTGGCGGATGTCGTGGAACTGCAGGTCGATCATGAACACGCGCGGGTCGTGCCACGAGATCTGGTGCTTCTCGATGTAGCCGCGCAGCACCTTGCGCTTGATGATCCAGTCGATCTTGCGGTCGAGCTTCTCGGGATCGGTGTCGAGACAGTCGAGGATGTACTGCCACTCGCGCACGCCGTCGCGCAGCTGGTCGCTGACCGGGAACTGCTCGATGTAGCGCTGCGCCATCTCGCAGTAGTCGCGCTGGATCTCGATCGGCGAGTACTCGCGCCCGTTCTCGAGCCGGAGCTTGCGCTTGCAGGTCGTGTCGTAGCTGATGTCCTTGATGGCCTTCACGGGGTGGCGCAGCGTGAAGTCCTTGTTGATGAACCCGTCCTCGATCATCTGCAGCACGACCGCGCAGGTCGCGATCTTCACGAAGTTGGTGTACTCGCTCATGTTCGAGTCACCCACGATCACGTGCAGCCTGCGGAACTTCTCGCGGTCGGCGTGCGGCTCGTCGCGCGTGTTGATGATCGAGCGGTCGTTGGTCGTGGTGCCGCTGATCTTCTGGTAGATGTGCTGCGCGCGCTGACTCACGCAGTAGTGCACGCCGTCCTGGGTCTGGAATACCTTGCCGGCGCCCGAGAAGATCTGGCGAGTCACCAGGAACGGGATCAGCTGCTCGGCCAGGTAGTAGAAGTCGACGTCGCGGTCGACCAGGTAGTTCTCGTGGCAGCCGTAGGAGTTGCCCACGAAGTCGGTGTTGTTCTTGAAGATCGAGAGCTTCCCGGGCACGCGCTCCTCGCGGATCTTCTCTTCCGCGTAGAGCTGCAGGTCTTCCAGGATGCGCTCGCCGGCGCGATCGAAGATCACCAGGTCGCGCGGGCTCGCGCACTCGGGCGTGGCGTACTCGGGATGGCAGCCGGTGTCCTGGTAGAAGCGGGCGCCGTTCTCGAGGAACACGTTCAGGAAGTGCTCGGTCGTGATCAGCTTCTCGAACAGGAAGCGGATCGCCTTCTCGACGGGGAGCGTCTTCCGCCCTTCGGGCGTGAAGATGATCCCGTATTCGGTCTCGAGGCCGTAGATCCGCTTCTGCACGTTCCGCCCGCGCTCAGCCGCTGAACAGGCCTCGCGCTTCCTCTCCAATGATGCGTTTGAAGGTACGCCCTTGTCGCCGGCGATCCAGGATCGCGATCTCGAGCGTGCGCTCGTCCAGGTCGTCGAGCGAGGCGCTGTTGCCCGAGGCGGCGAGCGCCCGGCGTCCGAGCCGGGCCGCGTCCTTGAGCGGCACGCCCGCGCTCCAGCCACCGCGGATCACGTCGACCAGCTTGTCGCCGTCGCCGCCGATCGCCGCGTAGTGAGTCGTGTCGGTCATGCTGCCGTCGTAGCGGATCTGGTAGAAGGCGCTCTTGCCGTCGTCCCGGATCTCGGCCACGAGGATCTCGACCTCGAGTGACTTCATCTCGCGCGTGAACACCGAGCCGAGCACCGTCGAGTACTCGTTCGCCAGGCTCTTGCCCGCGACGTCCTCGCGCGAGAACGAGTAGCCGCGCATGTCGGCGTAGCGCACGCCGGCCTTGCGCAGGTTCTCGTACTCGTCGAGCTTGCCGACGCCGCCGAAGGCGATCCGGTCGTAGATCTCGGAGATCTTGCGCAGCGTGGCGCTGCGGTTCTCGGCCATCAACACGATCCCGACGTCGTACTCCATGGCCACGATCGGCTTGCCGCGGGCGATGCCCTTGCGCGCGTACTCCGCCTTGTCCTGGTACCACTGCTCGGGCGAGACGTAGAACGGCGCGCTCATGGCGTGCTCCGGCGCGCGACGACGCGCTCGTACACGCGACGCAATTCGGCGTCGGCCACGTCCTCGACGCCGCCCTTCGTGGCCAGCTTGACGGTCGGGTAGATGCCGCGCGCCAAGTCGACGCCGCCGGTCGCGCGGTCCTCGTCGGCCGCGTCCGTCAGCGCCTCGACCGCGGCATCGATCGCCTGGTCGCGCGTCAGGTCCTCGTGCCGGCCCACCTTCTTCAGGCTGGCCCGCGCGTCCTTGCCGCCGGAGCCGGTCGAGTAGCTGTCGGCCTCGCGGAAGCGCCCGCCGGTGATGTCGAACTTGTAGATGCGGCCGCGGCCCTTGTCGTGGTCGTAGCCCGCGAACAGCGGCATCACCACCAGGCCCTGCATCGCGGCCGGCAGGTTCTGCCGCAACAGGAACGACAGCCGGTTGGCCTTGCCCTCGAAGGTGAGTGGCTGGCCGTCGAGCTTCTCGAAGTGCTCGAGCTCGAGCTGGAACATGCGCACCATCTCGATCGCCGGGCCGGCCGCGCCCGCGATCGCCATCATGCAGGTGTCGTCGATGCGGAACACCTTCTCGAGGTCACGCGTGCCGACCGCGTGACCCTCGGTGGCGAGCCGGTCGCCCGCCATCAGCACGCCGTCCTTGCACACCAGCGCGAGCACCGTGGTGCCGTGGATCAACGACACGTCGGCCCAGCCCGACCCGCTCCAATTCGGCAGCAGGTTCGGATGATCGGTGCGCAGGAACTCGTAGAAGCTGTCGCCCGAGTAGCTCTGTCCCTTGAACACGGAGTTACTCGCCGCCCCGCTGGACGTAGTTCTTCACGAACTCCTCGGCGTTCTCTTCGAGGACCTCGTCGATCTCGTCGATGAGGCTATCCATCTCTTCCTTCAGCTCCTCGCCCTTCTTCGCGATTTTCTTCTGGCCGGCGTCGCCCTTGGCGTCCGCGGTGTTCTCACCGCCGCCCTGCTTGGTCTTCTGTGTCTGTTCGCCGGAGGCCATGGTGTCTCCCTCGGTTCCTGTGCTTGGCTACGAAGTCAGGTTGCGGACCAGGACCGCCGCCGTGGGGCTGGCATTCAGCAGCTCCTCCACGTGTGCGCGGGTTCCCTTGAGTGGCTCGTTCATCAGGATGCGCTTGATCGGCTCCTCTCCGACGTTGAACGAGATCGAGTCCCAGTTCACGCCGAAGACGGCCTCAGGATAGCGGCGAATGCACTCGCCGCGGAAGTAGGCGCGCGTGTCGTTCGGCGGCGCCGTGACCGCGCGCTCGATCTCCTCGGGCTCGACGATGCGCTCGACCTCGCCGCGCCGCTCGAGCAGGAAGAACAGCCCCTTGTCGGGGCGCACGTCGTGGTATTGCAGATCGAGCATGTGCACCTGCGGGTGGTGCCAGTCGACCTTGTGGCGCTGGATATAGCTGCGGATCAGCTTGTGCTTGGCCACCCAGTCGAGCTCGCGCTCGAGCTGCATCGGGTCGTCGGCCAGCGCCGTGAGCACGCGCTCCCAGCGCACCAGCACGTCCTTGGTGATCGGATCCAGGCTGCGCGACGAGAAGTAGCGCAGGGCGTTCTCGTAGAACTCTTTCTGGATCTCGACCGCGCTCATCCGGCCGCCGCGCTCCAGCGGGTACTGGCGCTTGCAGCCCAGGTCGTGGGAGATCTCCTTCACGACCTTGACCGGGTCGGTCACCGCGAGTGACTTCGCGAGTGCGCCGTCCTCGACCAACGCCAGCGCGATCGCGGTGACTCCCACGCGCAGGTAGGTCGACACCTCGCACAGGTTCGAGTCACCGATGATCACGTGGAAGCGCCGGTACTTCTCGCGGTCGGCGTGCGGCTCGTCGCGGGTGTTGATGATCGGGCGCTTGACCATCGTGTCGAGCGCGACCTCGGTCTCGAAGAAGTCCGCGCGCTGACTGATCTGGTAGTCGCACTGCTGCGAGCGGTTCTCGCTGCCGACCTTGCCCGCGCCGCAGAACACGTTGCGCGTGATCAGGAACGGAGTCATGTGCTCCACGATCTCGCGGAACGGCGTGCGGCGCTCGATCAGGTAATTCTCGTGATTGCCGTAGGAGTTGCCCTTGCGGTCGCTGTTGTTCTTGTGGATCAGGAGCGTCTGGCCCGCCGGCAGAAGCGCCGAAGCCGCGCGTCGCGCGGCTTCCATCGTGCGCTCGCCCGCGCGCTCGTACGCAATCAGGTCGCGGACGTTCGTGACCTCGGGCGTCGAGTACTCCGGGTGGGCGTGGTCCACGTAGAAGCGCGCGCCGTTCCGGAGCGTCTTGTTGCGCGCGATGTTCTCCTGCTGGTTGGGCGTGTACTTCTCGCCCTCGACGTGGAAGCCGCGCGCGTCGGCGAGCGGGTTCTCCTGCTCGTAGTCCCAGAGTATCTGAGCGTCCTCGTTGTCCTGGTAGGCGTTGACGAGGAGCACGCAGCTCGAGATCGGATCGAAGTCCGGGTCGCCCTGGACCGTGATCCCGTACTCGATCTCGCTGCCCAATACGCTGGGAAGTGGCATCAGAGATACTGTCCCGAGCCGCCCACCGTTTCGATCGACTGCTCCGAGCGACTCATGCCGGTGATCAGCGTGCGCACGTTGATGATGCGCTCGCCCTTGCGGCCCGAGATGCGCGCCCAGTCGTCCGGGTTGGTGGTGTTCGGGAGGTCCTCGTTCTCCTTGAACTCCTCGCGCACCGAGTCGAGCATGTCCGCGAGCCGGATCCCGTCCTCACCGGAGGTGATCGCGCGCTTCACGGCCTTCTTCTTGGCGCGGTCCACGATGTTGCGCAGCATCGCGCCGGACGAGAAGTCCTTGAAATAGAAGATCTCGCGCTCGCCCTTGGCGTACGTGACTTCGAGGAACTTGTTCTCCTCGGTCTCGGCGTACATCTGCTCGACGGTCTCGTCCACGATCCCGCGCACGATCTGGGCCACGTCGGGCCCGTACTTGCGCGTCGCGTCCTGGCTGAACGGCAGGTCCGCGGTGAGATACTTCGTGAAGATGTCGCGCGCGCCCTGCTTCTCGGGGCGGTGCACCTTGACCTTCAAGTCGAGGCGGCCCGGCCGCAGCACCGCCGGATCGATCAGGTCCTGGCGGTTCGAGGCGCCAATCACGATCACGTTGCGCAGTGACTCGACGCCGTCGATCTCGGACAGGAACTGCGCCACGACCGTGGCTTCCATGTCCGACGAGATGCCCGAGCCGCGCATGCGGAAGAGCGAGTCCATCTCGTCGAAGAAGATCACGACCGGGACGTCTTCTTCCGCCTTCTCGCGCGCGTTCTTGAACACCTCGCGGATCTTGTGCTCCGTCTCGCCGACGTACTTGTTCAGGAGCTCGGGACCCTTCACGTTCAGGAAGTAGCTCTTGGCTTCGCCGCCGCGCATCTCCTGGATGCGCAGGGCCAGGCTGTTGGCCACCGCCTTGCCGATCATGGTCTTGCCGCAGCCCGGCGGGCCGTAGAGCAGGATGCCCTTCGGCGGCGACAGGTTGTAGCGCTTGAAGCGGTCGGCGTGCAGATACGGCAGCTCGATCGCGTCGCGCAGCACCTCGATCTGGTCGCCGAGCCCGCCGATGTCCTCGTAAGTGACGTCGGGGACTTCCTCGAGAACGACCTGGTCGACGGTCGACTTCGGGAGTCTCTCGACGCCGAAGCCGGTGCGCGGGTTCACCAGCAGGTTGTCACCGGCCTTCAATTTCTCGCGGCGCATCGGCTGCGAGAGACTGATCACGCGCTCCTCGTCGGTGTGACCCAGCACGATCACCCGCCCGTCGTCGAGCACGTCGGACACGGTCATCACTTCGCCGCGCGGATCGAAGGTGGTGGCGTCCACGATGTTGAACGCCTCGTTCAGCACCACGAGCTGACCTTCCATCAGCTCCTCGACCCGGATCGACGGGTGCGCGTTCACGCGCATCATCTTGCCGTCGACGTTGATCTCGCAGGTGCCGTCCTTGTTCGAGCGCTCGTAGATGCCGTAGGTGTTGGGCGGCGAACACAGCTTGTCGACTTCCTGCTTCAACAGGTCGATCTGCTGCTTCGCGTCCTGCAACGCGTTGACGAGCTTCTCGTTCTGGCGCTCGCCGTCGTAAATCTGCTGTCGTTGTCGATCGTGGCGCTGGCGGAGCAATTCGTACTCCATCAGCACCCGCTCGACGCGGCGCGCGAGATCCGCGTTCTCGGGACCCAGGAATCGCAGCGCGTCGCGCAGTCGTTCGATCTCGTCGATCTCCTCGGGCAAGCGCGTCTCCCGTTCGTCGTCATCGCCCCCGCGTGATGCGGAGATCCGCTTCATCACGTCCCGTACGAACCCCCGTCGCCCGGAACCAGAACCCGAATCACTCATTTCCATCCCTCGCCTTGGGCGGATTTGCTTCCGAACACGCTGACCGATGGAGTCACCCGACCCATGCCCCGACGTTGTGCAATCGAAATGCCAAGCTCCGGGAACCGACTTTCCCGTTCCCGGCCGGCGCGCGGCGCGCGCGCGCGCGCAGCGTCAGCCGAAAAAAGCCTGTCTTTGCAAGAGCTTCCGCGGGATGACGGCGACCCGGGGTCCGGCTCGACGGCGCCGCGCCCCGCCCACTCGCTCCCCCGCGCCAAGTCGCCCGGGGCGAAGATTCGGGAGCAACCCGAATTCACGTGCAAATACGCCCAGTTAGCAACCACGGGCACTATATCAAAACAGCGCGTCATTGCAATGATCCGACGTCTGCAGAACTTCTCGAATCTCCTTGATTCTCGGGCGTTTCCGTGCTCCGGATCGCGTCCGAACCCGCGCGACGATTCGCCGACGCGAGCGCGTCAAGACTCCGGCGCCTGTAGGCCGCCCAATGACTTCGATGGCGCAAGCTGGCCGCCCGATTCGTGGTCAGGCGAGTCAGAAGCAAGCCAGGCGCAAGCTAGTGGCGGAGGTCGATCACCTCGGCGCCGGGCGGTGGCTTGAAGTCGAACGCCGAAGCGTCCACCCCGCCGTTCTCGGTGATGCCGTCGAAGCGCACGCGCGTGCGGTTGCCGAACAGGTCGACCACCACTGACTCGCGCAGCTGCAGGGTCTTGGGGTCGAGCCACAGCACCAGCGACTCGAAGGTGGCATCGCCCTTGGGCTTGAGCAGGAGCCCGCGCTCGCCGCGCCCCGGCTCGCTCTCCTGGCTGGCCGTGAACGAGTCCGCCAGCGAGCCCTGACCCATCAGAAAGCTGAGCGCGGTGGGAGACACTCCCGAGCTCGCGACCGCCGCGATCTGCAGCTGCTTGTCGTCGGGGTTCCAGAGCTTGATCGCGGCGCCGTCGAGCACGATCACGCGCGCGTCGGGCGCCGCGTACTCCCAGCGCATCTTGCCGGGGCGCTGCACCACCACCGTGCCGTGACTCTCGCTCTCCTTGCCGACCGCCGGCGAGAAGCTCTTCTGCACGAAGCTCGCGCGCAGGTCGTGCACGCCGTCGTAGCGCTTCTGCACCGCGGCCAGCGTCTTCTGGGCGTCGTCGGGCGCGTCGGCGCCCAGCGCGAAGGAGAGCGCCAGGCACAGCGTGGCGAGCGCGCTACTCCTCGGGCGGGCGCACGAAGATCTCACGGGGCTTCGTTCCCTCCTGTGGACCGACGATGCGCTCGTTCTCCATCTGCTCGAGGATCCGCGCCGAGCGGTTGTAGCCGATCTTCAGCTTGCGCTGCACGAACGAGATCGACGCAATTCTGTGTCGGGACACGATCTCCACCGCCTGGTCGAACAGCTCGTCGAGCTCCTCGCCGCGCTCCTCGGTCTTCTCGGCGTCCTCGTGCAGACGAATCAGCTCGGGATCGAATTCCGGCGAGCCCTGCGTGCGCACCCACTCGGTCACCGCCTGCACCTCCTTCTCGGAGATGTACGGGCCGTGGATGCGCTCGAGCTTCGAGCTGCCGGGCGGCACGTGCAACAGGTCGCCCTGGCCGAGCAGCCGCTCGGCGCCGTTGGCGTCGAGGACGGTGCGCGAGTCCGTGCGCGAGCTGACCTGGAACGAGATGCGCGAGGGGAAGTTGGCCTTGATGATGCCCGTGAGCACGTCGACGCTGGGCCGCTGCGTGGCCAGCACCAGGTGGATGCCCGCGGCGCGTGCCATCTGCGCCAGCCGCATGAGTGACTCCTCGACGTCGCGCGCGGCCACGATCATGAGGTCCGCGAGCTCGTCGATCACCACCACGATGTAGGGCAGCTTCTTCGGCACGATCTCGTCGTCGGGCTTGGGCCGGTTCGCGGCCAGGTCCTTGGCGATCGCCTTGTTGTACTGCTCGATGTTGCGAACGCCCTTCTGGGCCATCAGCCGGTAGCGCTCTTCCATCTTGCCGACGACGCCGAGCAGCGCCGCCGCCGCGCGCTTGGGATTGGTGACGACCTCGGCGATCAGGTGCGGGATGCCCTGGTAGAGCGAGAACTCGAGCATCTTCGGGTCGACCAGCAGCAGCTTCACGTCGTCGGGAGTGGCGCGCATCAGCACGCTACACAGAAGTGCGTTCAAGAAGACCGACTTGCCCGTGCCGGTCGCGCCCGCGACCAACAGGTGCGGCATCGAGGCCAGGTCGGTGGTGAGCGGGTTGCCGAAGATGTCCTTGCCCAGCGCGATCGGGATGCGCGCCTCGGTCTCCTGGAAGCTCGCGTGAGCCACCACGTCGCGCAGCACGACCACGTCGCGCTCGACGTTGGGCACCTCGATGCCGACCACGTTCTTGCCCGGGATCGGCGCGACGATGCGCACCGAGATCGCGCGCAGCGCGAGCGCCAGGTCATCGGACAGATTCACGATCCGAGAGACCTTCACGCCCGGCGCGGGCTCGAACTCGTACATGGTGATCACGGGCCCGGGGTGGACCTTCACGACCCGGCCCAGCACGGAGAAGTCGGCGAGCTTCTTCTCGAGGATCTGCGAGTTGCGGATCAGCGCGTCGCGGTCGAGGTTCGGGCTCGACTCGGGCCCGCGCGCCAAGAGGTCCAGGTCGGGCAGCTTGTACGGACCCTCGCCGCGCGCGTTCGCGAACGGCAGTGACTCCTGGCGGAGCGGCGCGGGCGCCGGCACGCGGTGCTCGACGACCTCGGGCTCACCCGACTTGGGCCGGCGCGGGGGAGTGACTCGCGGCGGCCGCGGCTCGTGGCCGGCGGCGTGTCCGGCCTCGGCCTCGGGCTCGTCGCGCGCCGCCAGCTCCGCCTCGACCCGGGCGTCCTCGCGCGCCGCCGCGCGCGCCTCGAGCGAGCGGCGCAGGCGGGCGAAGCTCACGCGCACGAGCTGCCCGAGCTCGCGCCCGAGCGCGCGCGCGCCGCGCCGCAGCGTCGCCCCGCCGTCGCGCAGCGACATGCCCGTGCCCGCGATCAACCCGAGCGCCAGCGCGATCACGAGCAGGAACGAGGTGCCGGTGAGATAGAACGCGCGCGCCAGCGGCGCGACCACGAGGCCGCCCAGCACGCCGCCCGCGTGCGCGCTCACGGCGTCGGGGAACAGCCGGTGCAGGACCTCGCAGGCACCCGACATGGCCAGGAGACAGAGCGCCCAGCCGGCCAAAGGGATCCAGCGCGAGCGAATCGGCAGCCCGCGCAGGTAGCGCCACGCCACCACGCCCAAGGCCAGCGGCAGGAGATGCGCCGCAAAGCCCAGCGTGCCGGCCAGAACGCCCGCGGTGAACGCGCCGGCGGGTCCACACCAGTTCTCGACGCGCGCGCCGTGCGCGAAGAGCGGATCGCTCGGGGCGTAGGAGATCAGGGACGCTTCCGCGAACAGCGCGAGCGCAGCGAACGTGACCGCCACGGCCTCGGCTTCGAGCCGTCCCGGAAGGCGCGGCTCGGCGCCCTTCGCTCGCGGGCTGCGACGTCCCCCCATCGCCGTGCGTACGATCGGAAACACCGACGAGAAAGGCAAGCATGCGCACACAATCTCCGCGTGGCGCGTGCTACGGTCTTGCGAAATTCCTCGCCTCGCATGCCCGTGAAGAGGAGCAAGCCATGGCCAGCGTCAACAAGGTGATTCTCGTCGGGAACGTCGGCCGCGACCCCGAGCTGCGCTACACGCAGAGCGGTCAGCCCGTCGCGAGTTTCTCGATCGCCACCAACGAGCGGTTCAAGGACCGCGACGGCAACTGGAAGGACCGCACCGAGTGGCACCGGATCGTGGCCTGGGCGCGGCTCGCCGAGATCTGCGGCGAGTATCTCCGCAAGGGCAGCCCGGTCTACATCGAGGGTCGGATCCAGACGCGCGACTGGGAGGACAAGGAAGGGAACAAGCGCCAGACCACCGAGATCGTGGCGCTCAGCATGCAGATGCTCGGCCGCCGCGGCGAAGGCGGCGGCCCGTCGCTGGGCGGCGACGACCAGTCACAGGCCGGCGGAGCGGACCCGCTCAGCCAGGCTCCGAGCGGCGCCGACGACGAAATCCCGTTCTAAGCCGCAGCAGTCGAACGTGAGTCAGATCTTGCAAGCGAAGCGCGCAGCGAGGCCTGCCGAGCGAAGGCCGTAGGCCGCGGCCGCCCGCGGCCATACACGGCTGAGACTCGATCAATCGATCTAGTCCCGGTGCCGCAGGCGCCGGACTAGATCGTTGATGGTCTGGCGCAGGTCGGGGCTCATGTCCTGGAACTCGATGCCCATGCCCGGCGGTGAGCCGGCTTTGCCGTCGCTGATCCAGGCCACGCGGCCGCCGAGCTTGATCGGGCGTTCGAGGTCCGGCAGGCGCACCTGCAGCTGGACCATGGAGTCCAGCGTGGGCGGGTTCTCGGTCTCGATGAACATGCCGCCTTCGTTGATGTTCGTGGTGAACTCGCTGAAGAACGCGTCGACCGCCGAGTAGTCGACGGGGATCTTGATGTTCTGGCGCTCCGAGTGGCGCCGATCCTTGCGTGAACCTTTGGGCTTGCCGGCCATCGGTCTCCCCTAACGCGTGGGATCGGTGCCGCCGTTCACCCGCTTGAGACGATCCGGCCGGTGCGCGCGAAGCTGGTGAACTCCTGGCCGCCGATCACCAGGTGGTCGACCACGCGGATGCCCAGGATCTCGCCGGCGCGCACGAGGCGCTGTGTCACGTCGTGGTCCTCGCGGCTGGGCTGCGGGTCGCCGCTGGGGTGGTTGTGCACGACCAGGATCGCCGCCGCGGACTCGCGCAGCGCCGGCGCGAACACCTCGCGCGGGTGGACCAGGCTCTGGTTCAGGCTGCCGCGACTCACTTCGACCTCGCCGATCAGCCGGTGGCGGCTGTCGAGCAAGAGCGCCACGAACACCTCCTGTCGGTAGCGGCGCATGCGGGCACCCAGGTGCGCCACCACCTGCTCGGGTGAATGGAGCTTCTCGCCCGGCGCGAGCGGCGTGCGCGAGAGCCGCGAGCCGACCTCGAAGGCGGCGCGCAGCGACGCGATCTTGGCCGGACCCATGCCGTGCAGCCGGCGCAGCTCGGCCGTGCCCGCGCGCGCCAGCGCGTCGAGTGACCCGAAGTGCTCGATCAGCGCCTCGGCCAGGCGCAGCGCGCCGTTCCCGCGCGCGCCGGTGCGCAGCACCAGCGCCAAGAGCTCCGCCAGCGAGAGTGACTCCGGCCCCTCGCGCAACAGCCGCTCGCGCGGCCGTTCGGACCCGACACCCGCCACAGCCATCCACGACCTCCTCGGGGTGAGGAGCCAAGCAGGGGGTGGTCGCGCGCGGGCTAGTGGTGGCAGTCCTTGCGCGTGGCTTCGGCGGCGTCGTAGATCGGCGCGAACTCGGCGCTCGTGCGCGTGGGCGCGACCAGCGTGCGCAGCGCGTCGGACGGCTCGGGCTCGCTGCGCGCCAGCGCGCCCAGCAGCGCGAGATAGCCCCGGACGCGCGCCGCCGACTGCATCGCCAGCGCCAGCTCCAGCGAGCTGCCGGTGTGGAGTGTCTCGCCGGTGTCGGTTTTCACCTGGCCCTCGTGCAGCCGCCCGAGCTTCAGCATGGCCTCGCGCCGGTACACGTCGGTGAGCTCGCCCGAGGGCCGGAACGCGTCGGACAGATCGGAATCACCCACCTTCTCGCGCAGCACCGCGCCATAGCGGTCGTCGCAGCGCTCGTCGGGGGCGTAGGCCAGCGAGTCGATCCGCGCGCGGATCTGCGCATCGGTGGGCGCCGCCGCGCCGGGCGGGACGATGTCGAACACGTACACGTGCTGCTGCTGCACGGCGTCGTAGCTCTGGCGCGAGCGCACCTCGACGTCGGGCGCGTCGGTCTGCACGCGGATGATCGCGTCCTCGCCGAGCTGCAGCGCGTCGATGTCGGTGATGTGACCGGCACCCTTCTGCGACTTGGCCTCGACCTTCAGCGCGGTCTTGGTGAGCGCGATCTGGAAGCCGCGCAGGGAAGTGTTCTTGCTCATGCGCACATCGGGCTGCTCGGTCGTGCGCAGGGTCAGGCTGGTGCGTCCGCCGAACTCGGTGTGACCCAGGTACACGAGTGAGTTCGGCAGGACCTGGAGCTGGATCACCACCTTGTCGGGCACCTTCTGCGCGTCGTAGCTCACGTCTTGCGCCAGGTAGCCGTCGGCGATCGCCGAGAACCGGACAGCGTCCTTGTAAGTCATGTCGACGCGCGGGGGGATCTTCACCAGCGCCGGCGAGTGCGACTGCTCGAAGCGCTTCTGGAAGTTCGAGCGGATGTAGTAGAGCTTGAGATTCGCGTTCGAGGGCACGGTCTCGACGTCGATCTCGCGCTCCGCGTACCAGTAGTTCCAGCCGCCGAACATGCTGGTGACGCCGATGCCCAGGTTCTTGGGCGACCAGGCGGCGCGCTCCGTCGGGATCAGGTCGACGTGATTCACCGCGTCGGGGCTCTCGGCGCGCACGGAGGCGCTGCCCGCCATCAGCGGAACGCCGAGCAGAAGACATACGAGCAGCGACGGAGCCGTTCTCATGGCGGAGGACATGAGGCGGGCGCGAGCTTATCCTTACCGACGAATGCCTGACAAGACGGCTCTAGCCGCCGGGACGCTGGTAAGTTCCGCTCTTTCCGCCCGATTTGTGCACGAGGCGAATGTCGCCAATGCGCATGCCGCGATCGAGCGACTTACACATGTCGTAGATCGTGAGCGCCGCCGCAGAAACCGCGACCAGCGCCTCCATCTCGACGCCGGTCTTCGCGGTGGTGCGAACGCGTGCTTCGATCGCAATCGCGGGCGGCTCGGGCTCGGGCACGAACTCGAGCTCGAGCGCGTCGAGCGGCAACGCGTGACAGAGCGGGATCCACTCCGCGGTGCGCTTCGCGGCCTGGATGCCGGCGATGCGCGCGACGCCGAGCACGTCGCCCTTCTTGCTGCGGCCCGAGACGACCGCGTGCAACGCCTCGCGCGAGAGCTCGATCCGGCCGCGCGCGATCGCCGCGCGGGCCGACGCGGGCTTCGCGCCGACGTCGACCATGCGCGCGTCGCCTTTCTCGTCGAAGTGCGTCGAGCGCGGCGGCCGCGGCGCGCGCTTCGAGCCGCGCTTCATCCGCTGATCCGCGCGCTCGCGACTTCGGGCGCCACCACGTCGGGCATGAGATAGGGCCGGAAGTCCCGGCGCAGCTTCTTCACGCGCAGCAGGTAGTGGTCGTTGCCCACCGTGTTGCCCCAACAATAGGCGCTGATGCCTTCGTCCTCACCGAGCCGGCGGATGTTGTCGGCGAGCAGGCGGCAGCCCGCTTCGATGTTGGTCTCGACGTGCGAGACACTGCCGGGGAGCTCGAGCTCCTCGTACATGTAAGGCATCACCTGCATCAGCCCGATCGCGCCGGCGGAGCTGTGCGCGCTCGGCCGGCCGCTGCTCTCCTGCATGAGCACGGCGAGCACGAGGTCGGGCGCCAGCGCCTGCTCGCGCTGGCAGCGGACCACGCTGGCGGCGATGCGCTCGGAGAGCGGCTCCGCGACCTGGGGCGCCTTGGCGCGGATCGCGGCCGCGACCCGCACCTGTTCCGAGGCTACGGGCGCAACGCTCGCGCGGGCCCGGGCCGCGAGGGCCTGTGCGCCCTCGAGAAGTCCGGAGCCGGCCAGCATCAACAAGCCGGCGGCAATGGCTCGCCAGCGCGCTCCTTGTGGATCGCTCATCGGGTCTCCCACCCTTGGATTCCCGGGGGACAAGCCTATCCGGACGCCCCGGGGTGTCAACGCGCTCGGACCGCGCGCCCGGAGCGGCCTTCAAAGCTCTTCTCGAGCCCGCAACCGGTGCGCGCCAGACCCGCCGCCAGCAATGGACATTATTGACATCATTGAGCTTTTCCGCCACGGGAGGCTCCAGCGTGCAGCTTTGCGCGGCCGCGCGGGCACCTACCCACGCTCCGCCTAAGGGCGCTCCAATGGGGCGCCGATGGGTCGGGCGAAGGAGCCTCGGTCCTTGGGGCACGTCGTCCAGATCAAGCTCGAAGTGCCCCCCGACACCGCCTCGGAGTTCCCCGACGGCGAGTCGCTGCTGCGCTTCCAGTCCGCGGACGGCTCGTTCTTCCTGACCGACGAAGAGCTCGACGAGGCGCGTCAGCGCGGCTGCCGCTACGAGCTCGTGCGGCGCATTCCGGAGAACGAGCTCCCGGTGCGCTTCTCGCTCGCGCACGACGGCGCGATCACCGATTGGCCGCCTGAGGACGCGCGGCTCGCGGTGCTGGCGCGGCTGCTCGCCGAGGGGCGCGCGAACGGCTCGGTCGAGGTGCGCTTCCTGGGCCGCAACCGCAACGTGCCGCCCGACGGCTTCGTGCTCGACCGCGCCGGCGGACAGCGTCGCTACGTGTGGCAGATCGTGCCGGCCGAGCAGCACGCGGCCCGGCCCGCGATCCAGGAGCGCTTCCGGGCACTGCGCGAGGTGTGCGCGGACCCGAACGCGCACGTGGTGCTGTCCCTGGGCTCGGGCGGCTTGAAGCTGTTCGCGCACGCGACCGCGCTGCGCCTGTTCGAGTCACTCGGGATCGCCGAGCACTTCGCCGAGGTCTGGGGCTCGAGCGCGGGCGCGATGGCCGGGCTCCTGTACGCGCAGGGTCTCTCGCCGCACGCGATCGAGCAGATGGGCTACGATCTATACACTGGTCGCGTCGACCTCGCGCTGCGCCCGTCGAAGCTGCAGTTCCTGAAGCACCTGTTGCGCGACGCGCTCCTGCCCGCGCTCGGCGCGGCGGGCGCGGGCTTCGTCGACGTGGCCGACGGCATGTCGCGCATGCTCGAGAGATACTGCGGCAACGCCGAGCCTCGGATCCCGTTCTACTGCGTCGCCTTCAACCTGCGCGACTGCCAGGCCGACGTGCTGACTCCCGGCCTCGTGCCGGCGCACCTGCGCGAGTTCGTGGTGCAGGCCGACGCGCGCGCGGCGGCGCTGGCGTCGTCGTCCGTGCCGCTCTTGTTCGTGCCGCGAGTGATTCGCCGGATCAGTCACGACGCCCACTACATCGACGGCTCGACCACCGAGGACGTGCCGCTGCACTCGATCGTGCGCAAGTGGGACCTCGACCGGGCCACCGGCCTGCAGCGGCGCGAGCGGCTGGTGATCGTGTACGTGAAGCTGACCGGTGGGCTCGAAACCTACCGCACTCACCCGGGCCGGATCGGCAAGCTCCGGCTGATGCAGACCGTGGCCGCGGCCGGCATCGAGACCATGCACCGCCGCGATCTCGAGCTCCTGCGCATGCGCCGCGACGTGCGGCTGCTGGGGCTCGAGCTCGGCGACGCCAACCCGGACTTCTTCGACACCCGGCGCATCGCCGAATTCATCCGCGGCGCCAAGGAGTGTTTCCCCGAGCAGCTCGTGGCCCTGGAGGAGCGCTTGCGGAAGGAGCTGCTCTCCACCAGCAGCGGCTGACTCGCTATTCTGGTTGCGTGTATCCGGTGTTGTGGGAGCCCTTCGGCTTCCCGATCTCGAGCTTCGGAGTCATGGTCGCGCTCGCGTTCCTCGCGGGCGGCTGGCTGACCGCGCGCTCGTTCGAGCAGCAGGGCAAGGACGGCCAGCAGGCCTGGGACTTACTCACCTGGTGCGTGGTGGGCGGGCTGGTCGGCGCGAAGCTCTGGTTCGTGGGCGAGTCGTTCGCGCGGGATCCGGACGCCACGCTGGCCAACACGCTGTTCACGCGCGGTGGACTCACCTGGTACGGAGGTCTGATCGGCGGCGCGATCGCCGGACTCAGCGGCGCGAAGCTGCGCGGGATCTCGCTGCTCGACACCATGAACGCGGCCGCGCCCGCGCTGGCGGCGAGTCACGCGATCGGGCGGATCGGCTGCTTCCTGGTGGGCGACGACTACGGCGTGCCCTCGCACGTGCCCTGGGCGATCGCGTTTCCGAACGGCACGCCGCCCACGCTGGAGCGCGTGCACCCGACCATGCTCTACGAGACCTTCTGGCTCTTGCCCGTGTTCGCGTTCCTGTGGCTGCGCCGCGGCAAGTCTCCGTTCCTGTTCGGCGAGTATCTCGTGCTGTCGGGGCTGGGCCGGCTCTGGATCGAGGCGTTCCGCCGCAATCCCGACTTCGTGGGCGTGCTGACCAACGCGCAGGTGGTGGCGCTCTTGTGCATCGCGGGTGGCGCCGCGGGCTGGCTGTGGCTACGCGGGCGCGCGCCGGCGGTCAGCGGGGCCGGGAAGTGAGCTCGCGCGCGAGCGACAGCGCGCGCTCGGAGAGCTTGTGATCCGAGACCTCGACGTTCCCCGCCAGCGCCTTGAGCACGCGGCTCGCGCTCTGCCGCCACAAGGCCGGCGAGCTCGTGCCGTCGTCGCGCCAGCGCGCGAGTGAGTCGACCGCGGCCAGGTTGTCGCCCGCGTAGTAGCTGGCCATGCCGCGCGCGAACGGCAGCGCGCCGTCCGCCGCCGCGCGCGCCTCGGGCAGCTCGAGCACGCTCGCGGCCTCGGCGTAGTGACCGTTCTCGATCAGGCTCTCGATGGCCAGCCGGTAGCCGCGGTCGGCCGTGCCGTAGATGTCGGCCAGGAGCTGGGTCAGCGGCATCGCGAACACCTGCTCGGAGCGCGCCGGGTTCTCGACCAGGCTGCGCGCCACGGCGCCCGAGGCGGTGAGCTGGCGCAACACGATCAGGAGCTGGTCGCGTGTCTCGCGGAACAGCTCCTCGGCCTCGGCCTCCGACTCGAGCATGCGCCGGCTGCCGGCCTCGAACACGCGCCAGAAGGCGTCGGCGAGCGGGCCCGAGGCCGAGCCCTCGGCCATCATGCGCTGCAGCCGCGGGCCGTAGCTGTCGGTCAGATAGAAGCCTTCCCGGAACTTCATCGTCTCGTGAAAGAGCGCCCCCACCGCCAGGTCGAACAGCTCCTCGGCCTGGACCTCTGTGCGCGGCCGGGCGTCGTCCAGCCGGAACAGCGCGTGACACTCCTCCTTCAAGCGGTAGAGCGCGCTGTCTTCGGCGTCGCCGACCAGCCGGGCGACCGTGCCGAAGGCGAGTCTCCCGGCGCGCAGCTCGCGCCCGACTTCCTGCGAGAGCACGTAGCCCTCCATGAAGTCTCGGACGATCTGGGCGAGCCGACGCTCGCGAAGCTCCATGCGCGACCTCCCGCGGCGGGTGATTGATCCGTAGAATGCCGGGACCGAATGGGGCCCGAATGGACCGAAGCGCGCTCGCGGACGATAACAGATCTCCCGATGACCCGGCGGGGCCCGGTCCGGTGAATTCGCCGCGCGGCGGATCGCGGCTCGCGGTCGGGATCATCTTCGCGACGATCCTGATCGACTTTCTGGGTTACTCGATCCTCATTCCGGTCTTGCCTCACTTCGTGCGCTCGTTCGGCGCCGACGCGCGCGGCATCGGGCTGATCACCGCGCTGTACGCCGTGGGGCTGGTGCTGTTCCTGCCGCTGTGGGGCTGGGTGTCCGATCGCGTGGGCCGGCGTCCGGTGCTGCTCGCGTCGCTGCTCGGCACCGCCGGCTCGTTCCTGCTGCTCGCGTTCGCCGGGTCACTCACCATGGTCTTGATCGCGCGCTTCCTCGGCGGCTTCTTCGGCGCCAGCGTCGGCACGGCGCAGGCCGCGATGACCGATCTCACCGACGACAGCTCGCGCGCGCAGGGCATGGGAGTGATCGGCGCGGCGTCGGGCATCGGCCTGGTCGTGGGCACCGCGCTGGGCGGGCTGCTCGGCAGCATCGATCCCGCGCTGCCGTTCCATGCCACCGCGGCGATCGCCGGCCTGAACTTCCTGCTCGCGGCGTTCGCGCTGCCGGAGTCGAAGGCGCCGGTCACCAGTGACTCGGGCTGGCGCGGCTTCCTGCGCGCGATCGTCCCCGCGCCGCTCGCGATCTTCGCCAGCCTGCACGGCGGCCGCCAGCGCTTGTATCTGTTCCTGTTCCTGCAGCTCTTCTTCGCGTTCTCGGTGATCGAGGCGATGTTCCCGCTGTACGCCGCGGCGCGCTTCGAGTGGGACGAGCTCCACACCGGCCTGTTCATGGCCGCGATCGCGATCATCCTGGGCGCGACGCAGGGCCTGGTCGTCGGCCGGCTCTCGCGCGAATGGGGCGAGGAGGCGATGTCGGCGTTCGGCTTCGCGCTGACCGGGCTCGCGTTCGTCGGGATCGGCCTCTCTCACTCGGTGCCGATGCTGTGCGTGTCGGCGGTGTGTGTGGCGCTCGGCGCGGGCGTGGCCTTCCCGGCGTTCACGAGCTTGTTCTCGAAGGTCACCGGCGCGCACGAGGCCGGCGCCGCCATGTCGCGCAGCCAGGCGATGATCCACACCGGCCGCGCGCTCGGCGCGTACTGCTGGGGCTGGGTGTTCGAGAGCGCGGGCGCGGGCTCCCCATTTCTGTTGGCTGGCGGTGTGTTGCTGGCGGCGCTGGTGGTGTACCTGGCCTCCGAGCGGGTACTGCTGCCCCAGCCCTGATCCGGTATGCTCGCCCGGGGGGCGGCCAAGGGACGGGGAGCATGAGCGAAGCAGTGGAACGCGAGCGACTGGACGTAGACATCCTCTTCGTGGGCGCTGGCGCCGCGACGCTGGCCGCAGTGATTCGCCTGGCCGACCTGTGCAAGGCGCAGAACCTCGAGATGCCCGCCGTGCTCGTGATCGAGAAGGCGCCCGAGCTCGGCACGCACCAGCTCTCGGGCGCGATGATGGATCCGAAGGGCCTGACCGAGCTGATCCCGGACTTCGAGGCGCAGGGCTTCCCGTTCCACTACCGCTGCGATCACGACGAGACGTGGCTGATGGGCGCGAAGCGGGTGATCAAGAGCCCGCTGACTCCGCCTCCGTTCATGAACCACGGCAACTACGCGATCTCGCTGTCCGACGTGGTGAAGTGGCTCGGCACCAAGGCCGAGGAGCGCGGCGTCGAGATCTATCCCGGCTTTCCCGCCGCGAAGCCCTTGTTCGAAGGCAAGCGGATCGTGGGCGTGCAGGTCATGGACCGCGGCATCGACAAGGACGGCCAGCAGAAGGGTGTGTTCGAGGCCGGCCCGCAGATCTTCGCCAAGTGTGTCGTGTTCGGCGAAGGCACGCGCGGCTCGTGCACCAAGGTGGTCGTCGACACGCTCGGGCTGGCCGGCCCGAACCCACAGGCCTACGAGACCGGCATCAAGGAGATCTGGCGCATCAAGCCTGAGAACCACCGGCCCGGGCGCGTGGTGCACACCATGGGCTGGCCGCAGGACCCCGCGACCTTCGGCGGCGGCTGGATCTACGATCTCAAGGACAACTGTGTCTCGATCGGCTTCGTGACCGGCCTCGACTACGACAATCCGTACACCGATCCGCACGACCTGATGCAGCGCTGGAAGACGCACCCCAAGATGCGCGCGCTGCTCGAGGGCGGTGAGTGCATCCGCTACGGCGCCAAGACCATGCCCGTGGGCGGCTGGTTCTCGTTCCCGAAGCTGTACGGCGACGGCTTCATGCTGGTGGGTGACTCCGCCGGCACCTGCAACGGCGAGAGACTCAAGGGCGTGCACCTGGCGATCAAGAGCGGGATGCTGTGCGCCGAGACACTCGTCGAGGCGATCCGCAAGGACGACTACTCCGACGCCACGCTGTCGAGCTACAAGACGCGCTGGGACGCGAGCTGGCTGGCCAAGGAGCACAAGAAGGCGCGCAACTTCCACGCGTCGTTCAAGTTCGCGCAGAAGATGCCGCAGTGGCTCGGCTGGCTGCGTCAGCTGCCGTGGCTGATCAACGGCCAGGCGCTGGCCATGATCACCGGCGGCCGCGGCCTCGTCGGCATGGTGCACGCGCATCCCGACCACGAGCACATGAAGAAGCTCGCGGAGCTCTCGCCCAAGGAGCGCGCGAAGAAGGACAAGGTCGCCTACGACAACAAGTACACCTTCGACAAGGTGACTGCCGTGGCGCTGGCCGGCTCGCGCCACGAAGTCGACCAGCCGCACCACCTGCACGTGGCCGACACCGACGTGTGCGCCAACCAGTGCGCGGTCGAGTACGGCAACCCGTGCGAGAGCTTCTGCCCGGCGGCGGTCTACGAGATGATCCCCGACGACGCGAAGCCGGGGAAGAAGCGGCTCGTGATCCACCACGAGAACTGCGTGCACTGCAAGACCTGCGACGTCGCCGACCCGTACGCGATCATCACCTGGACCACCCCCGAAGGCGGCGACGGCCCCGACTACACGAACATGTGAGTCGGCGATGAACGTGGCGATCGTCGGCGCCGGGCCTGCCGGGTCGTTCTGCGCGGGACGGCTGGCGCGCGCCGGCGCGCGCGTCACGCTCTACGACCCGTCACACCCGCGCGAGAAGCCGTGCGGCGGGGGAGTCACTCCCGGCAGCTTCGCGCGCTGGCCCGAGCTGGCCGAGCTGCGCGGCGCAGCGCGCCCGTCGCAGGCGGTGCGCATGACCGCGCCGCGCGGCGGGGAAGTGCGGGTCACGCTCTCCGAGCCGATCGAGATCTTCTCGCGGCGCGTGCTCGACTCACTCTTGCTGGAGGCCGCGCGCAAGGCGGGCGCGGAGCTGCGGCCGGTGCGGGTGGCTCGGGTCGCGGCCGACGCCGAGGGAGTCACGCTCGAGCTCGGCGGCGGCGAGCGCGCGCGCCACGACTTCGTGGTGGGTGCGGACGGGGCCTCGAGCGTGGTGCGCCGCTCGTTCCTGGGCGCGAAGCCCGGCGGGCCGGCGAGCTACGCCACCGCCGGCGTGCACGTCTTCGGCCTGCCCGAACGCGAGATCGTGGTCGAGTTCACGCGCGAGTACGCCGGCTATCTGTGGGTGTTCCCGCGCTCCGACCACGCCTCGGTCGGGATCGCGGCGCCGGTGGGCCACGCCAACGGCCGCGAGCTGCGCGCGCGCGTCGACGCGCTGCTCGCGCGCCGCTACCCCGGCAGCGAGTCACTGCCGCGCGAGCCCTACGCCGCCAGCATCCCCGTCGCCGATGGCCCGGTCTCCGGCCCGCGCTTCGCGCTCGCGGGCGACGCCGCCGCCGCGAACGACGCGATCACCGGCGAGGGCATCCAGCACGCGCTCGACTCCGGCGGGCTGCTCGCGGAGTCACTGCTCGAAGCGGGCGTCGCGGGCGCGCCCGCGCGCTACGCCGAACGCTGGCGCACGGGCCCCGGCGGCGAGCTCGCCGCCTGCGCGCGGCTGGCCCGGCGGCTGTACCGGCCGCGCACCGTCGACCTGTCGGTCGCGCTGGCGAAGCGCAGCCGGCGGGCGCGCCGGCTGATGGCCGACATGCTCGTCGCCGGGCAGAGCTACCGCGGGCTGGCCGGGCGCATCCTCGGCGACCTGCTGCGGCGGGCCCCGGCCTAGCCAGTCACTTCGGCCGGAGCTCCTCGAAGCGGGCCCGCGCGAGCTCGAGATCCTCGGGCTCGAAAAGCTCCATGCTGCCCTCTCGGGTGATGATTCGAAGATAGGCCGACTCGAATGCTCCACCGTCGCGGAGCGTGCCGAGCACCCGGGCCATTGCGAGCTCGCCGTGCGGCTGGAGCTCGAGCGTGTAGAGGGTCTCGACCCATGACTCGCGCGAGACCTCGAACAGCGCGGCGAGCGAGCGAATGAACGCGCCGGCGCCCCGGATCAGGCCGAGGCCAGTGCGGCGCCGGTCGCACAGGACGAAGTCATCAGGTAGGGCCGCCCGCAGACGTTCGAGGTCACGCGCGTTCATCGCGCGAATCCCCTCGCAGGCCAACGGCGAGAGAGCGCTCGCGCCCTCGCCGCGGGCGTAGCGCTCGAACATCTCGGCGCTCGCCTTGCTTCGGTCCGACGGGTCGAACGCGAGCACACGGGCGATGCGCCCCTCTGCGTCGAGCTCGAGCAGCGAGAGGCTCTCGACCTCCCAAGCTTCGACGTCGGGAGTCGTTCCCGAGCGGCGCAAGAGCGTGAGCGAGTGGCGATCTCCCGCCGTCGCCAGGAGCGTGCGCTTCATTCGCTCCTGGTTGGCCGCATAGGTGCGGGCACTCGCGAGGAACGTCTCGTGATCGCCTTGCAGCTGCGCGCCGCGACGGCGGTCCTCGTACTCCAGCACTGGCGCGAACAGCGCGCGAACGCCGTCCCAGTCGCGGACTTCGATCGCTCGCTGGAGCCGGTCACCGGTGCGCGACGCCGCGTTCGGCGGGATGAGCAGCGGGTCGCTCGACTGACTCCCCTCGAGCGCTGCGTATCGGGCCTCGAGCTCGCGCTGGGCCGCGGCGAGGTCGTCGGTGGGGAACCGGACCATCGCCTGGCGCATGCCTTGCGCGTCGGTCTCCAGCACCGCGAGTGACTCGATCTCGGTGAAGCCGAGCGAGTCGTCCGCTCCCTCGAAGCGCAGCCGGGCCAGAGCCAGGCGGCTGCCGCGGGTCGCCAGGATCTCGAACACGAGCCGGGACGAGCTCATGTCGTAGACCTCGCGCATGAACGCGAGGAACTGCTCGCGATCCAGGTCGAGCTGCATCATCGGCCGGCGATCGATCTGCCGGAATCCAGCCCCGAGGGTGGCCACGACGCCTTCCCAGTCACGACTCGCCCAGGCTTGGGTCAACCGGTCGAGCGAGCGAGTCGCGGCGTTCTCGACCGGCGGACTCACCGGCGCGCCCTCGCCGGCGAGGTAGCGCCGGTCGAGCTCGGCGTAGGCCGCTTCGAGATCGTCGAGATCGAACACCACCAGCGCGCTGCGCCGGCCGGCGGCATCGACCTCGACCAGGTCGAGCATCTCGACCGCCATGGGCCCGCTGCCCTCGATCTCGGTCCGGAAGCGCATCCGCAACAGCGCGAGGCGGCCGCCGCGGGTGGCCAAGAGCGTGCCCCGCCATTCACTCGCGGCGCCCTCGAACAGCATGCGCTCGTTGGCGAGAAAATCGGCGCCGGAGATCGCCACGCGCATCAGCCGCCGGCGGTCGTCCATGTGGTGAGTCGGGACGAAGGTCGCCAGCACCGCGTTCCAGTCGCGCGCGCGCCAGGCGCGCTCGAATTCTCTCATCGTGCGCGAAGCCAGGTTCGCGAGCGACGTCGAGTCGGCCGCGAGCTCGTCGCTGCGCGCGAGCGCGTCGTCGAGCTTTTCGGGGTCGAACCACTCGACGCGCGCGACGCGCCCGTCTGGCCCGGTCCGGTAGAGCTGCACGCTCCGCTGCTCGAAAGTGCCTCCGCTGGCTCGGAAACGGCCACCCGAGGTGGTCGTGACCAGGAGCTGGTCGGGGAGCAGAACGAGAACGTCGTCGATCCTCATCACGAGATCGTCGGTGGTCCCGGGCAGGCTGCCGAGCCAGCTCGCGAGCCCTTCGACCCCCACCCCGGTGCCGAGACCGAGCGGCCGGTGGTCGACGAAAGTGACGTCGCGGGCCAGGGCCTGTGCGGAGCGATCGAACTCGAACGGTGAGGCCAATAGCGAGGCCGAGCGGGCCGCCTCCGCGGCGCGTTCGCGACGCGGGCCCTGCGGAAGTGACTCGGCGTAGCGCTCGTAGAGTCGCGTGATCGCGTCCGCGAGGCGATCGAGGGCGAAGAACTCGATGCGCGTGCGCCGGCCGGCGGCATCGACCTCGATCAGCAGGAACTCCTCTTTCGCGACCGCTCCGAACGACTCTTCGTTTCCCGCGACGAGCGAGCTGAACGAGACGCTCCCGCGACACAGCGCGAGTGAGTCGCCCAGAGTCGCGAGCGGCAGCGTCGCGAAGCGCACGTCGCGTGCGCCGAGCAGCGAGCGCCAGTTGCTCAGCACGCCGCGCTGGTCGTACGCCGCCCCGGTCGGGTGGTGCACGATCTCGGCCTGCTGCGCGAACGCGCGGGCGAGAGCGTCGAGGTCGCGAGCGGCGATCGCGGCATCGACGCGCGCCGCATTGGCGGTCGCGGCGTTCGGCCGCACCTGGCGCCTGCGCGTCCATGACTCGGCGGTGAGCTCGTCGAAGCGTGCCTGGGCTTCGGTCTCGCGGTCCGCGTCGAACCACTCGACCCGGTCGAGCCGGCCGTCGCCGCCGAACCGCAGCAACAGCACGAGGCGCGTCTCGTAGGCGCCGCCGTTCGCGCGGTCGATTCCCGAGTGAGTCCGCCGCACGAGCGCCGCCCTGGGCTCGAGTCGGAGGATCTCGTAGTCATGGAAGGCGACGTTGCTCGCCACCTCGGCCAGCGTGCGGAAGTGCTCGAGCGCCGCCGCGACTCCCCGCGCCGACCACATACCGAGCGCACTGCGGTCGACGAGCTCGATCTCGGGCCCGAAGGCGCGGCCCAGGCGCTCGAGATCGGGAGCGTCGAACATCGCCCGCAGCGAGCGTGCCACCCGTTCCGCTGCGTTGCGCGCCTCGCCTTCGGGAAGCGACTCGGCGTAGCGCTCGTACAGCCGGACGATCGCATCGCTCGCACGGTCGGTGGGGAAGAACTCGGAGAGCACGCGGCGGCCTTCGGCGTCGACTTCGGTCAGCAGCAGCCACTCGTTGACCGTCTCGCCAATCTCCTGGTCCGTCGTCGCATCGACCCACAGCGACGCGCGCAGCAGCGCGAGTGAGTCGCCGAGGGTCGCGATCGGCCGGTTCGCGAACTCGAACGCCGGGGCCTGCAGGAGCCACTCGAACGCTTGAAGGTTCCGACTCTGCGCGAAGGTCGTCGCCGTCGGATGATGGACGACCTGCGCGCCTTCGGCGAACTGATCCTTGAACGCCGCGAAGTCCCGGGCCGCTGCAGCGGCATCCAGCCGAGTCGCGTTGGCAGTTGCCGCGTTCGGACGCACGCGCGGCTGCGCTGCCTCGACGGGAGAGGTCAGCGCGTCGATCCGGGCAAACGCCTCGGCCTCGCCGTCGGGCGCAAACCACTCGACACGCGTCGCCAGGCCGTCGCTTCCGAAGACCCAGAGCGCGAGGAAGTGCCGTTCGAACGGGCCGCCGCTGGCGCGATCGGTGCCCGAGGTCGTGCAGCGCGTGAGCAGGAGATCGGGCTGCATGGCGAGCACGTCCTCTTCGCTGACGGCGACCTCGGCGGCCAGCCCGTGGAGCGCCGCGAGCCCGCGCAGGATCGCCTTCTCGCCGCGCGACGATCCGATGCCGATCGGGCCATGGTCGGCGAACTCGACGCCGGGCGCGATCGCGGTCGCGAAGCGATCGGGGTCGAGTGACTCGACCATCGTGGCGATCGAGCGCGCGGTCGCCTCGGCGCGGGTGCGCGCCGGACCTTCGGGGACCGCCTCCGCGAAGAGCTCATAGCTGCGGGTCACGGCATCGCCCAGACGATCGGGCGCAAAGACCTCGCTGAGCCGGCGGCGGCCGGCACCGTCGACCGCGAGCAACAAGAGCAGCTCCGTGTGGACAGCGCCGAAGGGACCCAGTGCGTCGCTGCTCGGAAGCGAGCGAAAAGACACGGACGCGCGGAACAGGGCGAGCGAGTCACCCAGGGTGGCCAGCGGCTCGTGCCGCATGGCCACTTCCTCCGCGTTCAGCAGGCGGCGGTAGCTCTCCATGGACTCCGACTCTGCGAACGCCGAGCCTGTCGGATGGTGGACGTTCCGAGCGCCGTCGGCGAACAGGCCCTGGAATGCCTCGAAGTCCCGCGCGGCCACCGCGGCCTCGGTGCGCGCCGCGTTCGCGGTCGCGGCATTGAGGCGCACGCGGCGAGTGACTCGCGCTTCGGGCGACTCGACGGCGAGCTGCTCGATGCGCGCGAGGGCGATGTCGACGTCATCTGCGTCGAACTGCTCGCTGTGGATCACGAGACCGTCTTCGCCGAACGCCCAGGCGAGCAGGAACTGCCGCTCGAAGGCTCCGCCCCCGGCGCGGTCGGTGCCGGAGACGGTCCAGCGCACGAGTAGGGCGTTCGACTCGAGCGCGAGCACGTCCTCGACGCGGACCGCGAGCTCAGCGGACGAATCGAAGAGTGACTGGAAGGCACCCAGCAGGGCCTTGCTCCCCCGCAGCGAGCCGAAGCCCAGCGTGCGATGGTCCGCCCAGGCGACGTCGGGCGCGAACACCGTTCGATAGGGCTCGAGCGCAGGCGGAGCCATCAGCACGCCGATCACGCGCGCGGTCGCCCGTGCACGCAGGCGCGCCGGGCCCTCGGGGAGTGAGTCAGCATGACGCTCGTAGAGTCGCGCGACCGCATCGGCCAGATGGTCGGGCGCGAACGTCTCGATCCGCCGCTGGTGGCCGGTCGGCCCCGCCTCGACCAGGACGATCTCCTCGCGTGTGACCGCGCCGAATGGCGCGACGTCGCCCGCGGCGAGCGCGCTGAACGACATCGAAGTGCGGAACAGCGCGAGCGAGTCACCCAGGGTCGCGAGCGGCTCGCTGCGAACGATCGGGCTCTGGGCCCGGACGAGCGACCCCCA
>DATJZP010000080.1:0-2154 GCA_035498875.1 Myxococcota bacterium | reverse complement strand
TTCACCAGGTCGGGCACCGTCACGGTGAGCCAGCCCTGGCAGGTCCCGCCCATGCCCATGATCAAGAGCAGCGGCGGGCGCGCTCCGTCGCCGTGGACCTCGTAGTGAATCGCGAAGCCGCGGGTGCGGAAGGAGGGCATGAGGCGCATTCTAGCCCTCGACGACGGATGCGTGCGTCCCGGCCGCATGGTGTTCGGGGTACTCGCGACAGCGACGCACCCGGAGCTCGAGCGGTTCTACGCGCACTGGCAAGCCGCGCTCCGTGGCTCGAGTCATTCCGGCGCTGAACCGATGAGTCAGCCCGATGAGTTGGTACAGCGCGGTCCTGGTGCTCGAGTGCGTCATTGGTCGACAGTCACAGCAGGAGCCCGAGCTGCAGGTGCGGCTGGTCGAGGCGAGCCACCCCGACGAGGCGTACACGCTCGCGCTCGAGGTGGGCGCCAAGGCGGAGCACTCCTACCGCAACCACGCGGGCGAGGAAGTCAGCTGGCAGTTTCGAGGGCTGTACGAGCTGACTCAGCTCACGGGCGGCCCGGCGCACGGCGTCGAGGTCCACTCCTGGCGCTCGCGTCAGTCGCCGCGGCAGCTGGTCCGGCCGCGCGAGCAGCTCGCGGTGTTCTGGTTCGACGCCAGCAAGCAGAAGACGGCGCGCCAGCTGCTCGACGACTAGCGGATCGCCGCGATCGCACCCGCGAAGAGCTCACGGGCGATGCGGCGCTCGCCGGGCGCGAGTCTCTCGGACAGGCCGTTCAGCAGGATCAGGGTGCGGACCACCAAGGCGACGTCGCGCGGCACGCCGTCGCCCAGGCCCGAGAAGATCAGCTCGCGCACCTCGAGCAGGTCGTGCTTCGCGCCGAGCGCGATGCCGAGCGCGCGCAGGAACTCGGCCGGCGCGACACCGTCGAGCTGGAAGCCGAGGGCGCGGGCGTGACGGAGCGCCAAGTCACCGTCTTGCGACAAGGCGGCCCCGAACATCCGAGCGAGCTCGGCGCCGAAGCCGGGCGGAAGGGACTTGGCGAGCCCGAAGTCGAGCAGCCCGATCCGGCCGTCGCGCAGCAACAGCAAGTTCCCCGGGTGCGGATCGCCGTGGAAGAAGCCGTGCTCGAAGATCATGCGCCGGTACAGCCGCGCCAGACGGTCCGCGAGCGCGCCCAGGTCGGTGCCGGCGGCGCGCAGCCGTGCGAGGTCGTGCACGGGCACGCCGTCGAGATACTCCATCACCAGGAGCCTCGGGCGACATAGATCGCCATAGAGCCGCGGGACGCGCACGTCCAGGTCGTCCTTGAGCGCGTCCGCCACGCGCGCGAGCGACTCCGCCTCGCGCGCAAAGTCGAGCTCGAGCGCGATGAAGTCGGCCACCTCTTCGATCGCGCTTCGCAGCGGGAAGCGAGGGAACAGCCGCGCGGCCAGGCGCGCGCCGCGGCGCACGTTGGCCAGGTCGGTTCCGAACAGCCGCGCGGCGTCGGGATACTGGATCTTCACGGCGACGTCGGCGCCGTCGTGGAGCTGGGCGCGGTGCACCTGGGCGAGCGAGGCTGCGGCGAGCGGCGTGGCATCGAAGCGGGCGAAGACGCGGTCCAGAGGTGCGCCGAGATCGCGTTCCAGCGCGGGCCGCAGCTCGCCGAACGGACGGGGCGACACCCGATCGTGGAAGCGCGCGAGCTCGCGCACGAACACCGGCGGGAACACGTCCGCGCGCGCGCCGGCGACCTGACACAGCTTCACGTACAGACCGCCGAGGTCGCTGCCCAGACCCGCGAAGCCGCCGGCGGTGCGCGCGTGCGCGCGCTCCCAGCCGGCGAGATCGCTCTCGAAGAGCGACAGATACCGGAACAACGCGGGGCCCATCACTCCCAAGAGCCGCGCCGCGCGATAGGCCGGGAAGCGGGTGAGAGCTTGTGGCGCCAGCTGAGTCACTCGCGCGGCAGCGCGCCGCGCAGGAAGAGCTCGGTCACGGTCTCGATCACCGCGGCATCCGAGATCGGCCGCAGCGCATCGCCGCCCAGCACGCTCTGCGAGATCAGGAACATCACCAGACAGCCGACCAGCGCACGCGCCGCCACGAACGTATCGAGCGGCCGCAGCGCGCCGCGCGCGACGCAGCGATCGAGATACTCGGCGAGCAGCTGGTTCCCGGGAATCACCACGCGCTCG
>DATJZP010000079.1:0-43217 GCA_035498875.1 Myxococcota bacterium | reverse complement strand
CGCCCCGATCAGGACGTAGGACACCGCGCCGGTGTACACGGCCCAGCTCTCGCGTGAGCCGTAGAGCGCGAACCCCGCGCAGGCGGCGGCGTTCGCCGCGAAGAACGCGCACCACACCCCGGTGACTTTCCGGCAGTAAGTCACTTCGTATGGCGGCAGCTCGCCGACCTGGGCGCGCGCCAGGCGTTCGATCGCGCTCTGCTCGCGGAAGAGCGACGCGCCGAACGCCCCGAGCAGCGCCAGGTTGCTGGCCGCGGGCTCGAGCAGGAGCGGTCGCGGATCGCCCGACCACGCGCCCCACACGGCGGTGGCCGCGACCGCGACACCTACCGGCGAGAAGACGCCGGCGTACGTCCAGAGCCGTCCGGGCTTCGTCAGCACCGCGCGCAGCGCGAACAGCCCCAGCGTACCCAGCGCGATCGTGCGCGGCGAGACGACGCCGAGCGCCACGTACACCAGCACCGGATACGCGACCAGCCCGAACGTGAACAGCCCCGGCATCGCTCTGAGCATAAGCGAGGCGCACTTCGTGCATAGTGGAGCGCGTCCGGGAAGGGAAAAAAATGAGCGAACCAAGCGCCTGGGCCAGCATGGCCGAGCGCGGGTCGATTCGCGCGCTCGCGCTGCTGCGCGGGTGGTACCGGCTGTTCGGCCGGCGCATGTCGGTCGCGCTGCTCGTGCCGATCGTGACTTACTTCTATCTCACCGGCCGGCGCGAGAAGCTCGCCTCGCGCGACTTTCTACAAACGCTCCACGCCACGCCCGAGGGGCGCGCGCGGCTCGGCGGCCCGCCGCGCGGCCGCCACGTGTTCCGGCACCTGTTCTCGTTCGCCGAGAATCTGCTCGATCGGATGATTTTGTGGGGCGGCGACGGTCACCGGATGACCATTCACAACCAGGGCCGTGAGTGGCTCGACGAGCTCGCACGCTCTGGCCGCGGCGCGATCCTGCTGAGCAGCCACCTGGGCAGCTTCGACATGCTGCGCGAGCTCTCGGACCAGACCGGGATCGTGCTCAACGTGTTGATGTTCTCGCGCCACGTCCAGATGATCACTTCGTTCTTCGAGCGGCTGCAGGTCGGGCGCAAGCTGCGGCTGATCCACGTGGATCCCGGCTCGCTCGATGCCGCCTTCCAGATCCGCGCGGCGATCGCGCGCGGCGAGTTCGTGGGCATCCTGGGTGACCGGAGCTGGTACTCGGACCGACACCGCACGGTGTCGATCCCGTTTCTCGGCCGGCGCGCGCGCTTCCCGCTCGACCCGTACCTGCTGCAGGGCGCGCTCGGCTGCCCGATGTTGATGACCACCTGCGTGCGGGTCGCTCCCGCGACCTACCGCGCGCGCACGCTGCCGTTCGCGCCTGCGGGCGTGGTGCCACGCGTCGACCGGCTGAAGCACGCCGAAGAGCTCGCGCACCGCTTCGCGGCCGAGCTCGAGCGCGGCTGCCTCGAGACGCCGTTCCAGTGGTTCAACTTCTTCGCCTTCTGGAAGAGCGCCGAGTCCGAGTGACTCACTTCGGGACGGGACTGGCCGGGAGCTCGACCCAGAAGCGCGTGCCGCCCCCGGGCAGGTCTTCGAAGCCGATGTCACCGCGGTGCGCGGCCACGATGCGCCTCGATACGTAGAGCCCCAGACCCGTGCCCGCGCCGGGCGGCTTGGTGGTGACGAACGGCGCGAACACGCGCCCGCGCTCGGCGGGCTCGATGCCGATGCCCGTGTCGTCGATCTCGATCCGCACTCCGCGTCCCAGGTCGCGCGTGCGCACGCAGATGGTGTGAGCGCGGCCGGGAGCTTCCGCGCAGGCGTCGAGCGCGTTCGTGAGCAGGTTCAGGAACACCTGACCCAGGCGCTGCGCGTCGCCCAGCACGGTGTGGCTGGCGGACAAGTCGCGCACGAGCTCGGCGCGCGCCGCCGCCGGACGCGAGATCAGGCGCAGCGTCTGCTCGATCACGTCGTCGATGCGCAGCGGCGCGCTCGGCGGGGAGGGCGAGCGCGAGAGAGACAGGAGATCGCGCACCAGGTCGCGGATGCGACGCGCGCCTTCGGCGGCGTCGGCCAGGAGCTCCTCGGCCAGCGCCATGCCGCCCAGCTCGCCGAGCTTGCCCTCGATGTCGCGGATCCGCGCGGAAGCGGTCTCACCGGTCACGGCGCGCAGCTCGCGCCGGTAGCCCGCGAGTGTCTCCGCCATCGCGGCGCAGGTCTGGGCGAGCTCGTTCAAGTTGCCGATCACGTAGGTGATCGGGTTGTTGATCTCGTGCGCCATGCCCGCCACCAGGGTCGCGAGCTCCACGTCGTCCGGCTCCAAGTTGGGCGCCATTTTTCCTCTCTATCGGCAGCGCGGGCGCAACTTGCGCGCACATCTCACCGAGATTTTTCCTTGCCGGTTCGTGAGAGTCGCGGAGCGTCCTCCGCGGCGGGCACGTGCGTTGCATTTCCGCCCGCGCGATGAAGCCCTACCTCCCTGCCCGAACCCTGGCCCTCTCTACACTCCTGTGTGTGCTCGCGCTGGCCGCGAACGCGCACGCCGCGTCGCTGACCGTGAGCGGCTGGACGCTCGGCGAGTACGTCGACATCGCCAACGGCGCGGACACCGGCAGCGTCCCGACCGCCGAGCTCAACGTCACGATCGGCGGTGTCTCGGGCTACGCCTACTGCGTCGACCTGGCGCAGTCGATCGGCGTCGGCACCACCACGGGCTGGCGCGCGATGAGCGCCGACGCGAACGACCAGATCATCCGCGCGGCCTGGCTCGTCGATACCTTCCACCCCACCTTCGACAGCGCGCCGCTCTTGCGCAAGACCGAGATCGCCGCGCTGCAGGTGTCGCTCTGGGAAGTCATGGGTGAGAGCTCGGGCCCCTATGACCTGTTCAGCGGCGCCTTCGCGCTGACTCCCGGCGGCGCGAGCAGCGGCGTGATCAACCTGGCCAACAGCATGCTGACCTCGCTCGGCGGCGCCGATCTCTCGGGTTACGACCCGAGCGCGATCTGGGCGGTCAGCATGAGCTACCAGGACCAGCTCGTGTTTCCGCCGCGCGTGAATCCGATCCCGGAGCCCGGCACCGTGGGCCTGTACGCCTTCGGCGCGCTGATCGCCGCCCTCGGTCTGAAGAAGAAGGCCGCCCGCTAGCGCCCCTGCTGCCCGCGCGCCAAGCTCGCCCGCATGGGCGACGTACGCTCCATCATCCATGCCGACATGGACGCGTTCTATGCGTCCGTCGAGCAGCGCGACGACCCCAAGCTGCGTGGCCGTCCCGTGGTGGTCGGTGGCTCGTCCACGCGCGGCGTCGTGTCTGCCGCGAGCTACGAGGCGCGCGCCTTCGGCATCCACTCGGCCATGCCCACCGTGCAGGCGCGCAAGCTCTGTCCGCACGCGGTGTTCGTGCCCGGCCGGATGTCGGTGTACCGGCGTGAGAGCCGGCGCATCTTCGAGATCTTCGGCCGCTTCACGCCGGCCGTCGAAGGCATCTCACTCGACGAGGCGTTTCTCGACCTGTCCGGCACCGAGAGACTGTTCGGACCGCCCGAGCGCACGGCCATGCGCCTGCGCGAGAGCGTGCGCGCCGAGACCGGGCTCGCGGTCTCGGTCGGGCTCGCGCCGGTGAAGCTGGTCGCGAAGATCGCGAGTGACCTGGCCAAGCCCGACGGGCTCCTGGTCGTGCCACCGGGCCGCGTGCCCGAGTTTCTCGCGCCGCTGCCGGTGGGACGCATCTGGGGCGTCGGGCCAGTGACTCGCGCGCGGCTCGAGCGCGCGGGCATCCACACGATCGGTGAGCTCGGCCGGCGCCACGATCGAGAGCTGCTGGAGCTCCTGGGCAGCTTCGGCCCGGCCGCGGCGCGGTTGGCGCGCGGCGACGACGCGCGCGAGGTCGAGCCGTACCGCGAGGCGAAGTCGTACTCCGAGGAGAACACGTTCGAGCACGACGTGCGCGTCACCTCGCAGATCGAGCACGCGATCCGCGCCCACGCGGACGCGGTCGCGCGGCGGCTGCGCCACGACGGCCTGCAGGCGCGCGGCGTGCGGCTCAAGCTGAAGCTGGCGCGCAGTCTGGGCCAGGGGAGGTTCCCCATCCTCACGCGCTCACAGACGCTGCGCGAGCCGAGTGACGACGGCGAGGCGCTCGCGGATGCCGGCTGCGCGCTGCTCGCGCGCGCGGCGCTCGAGGAGCCGATCCGGCTCGTCGGTCTGGCCGCCGAGCGACTCGAGGCCGCGGGCTCCGAGCAGCTCTCGCTGCTCGCCGAGACCCGGACCGCGCGCGAGAGACGCAGCCGCCTGAACCGCGCGCTCGACGAGATTCGCGCGCGCTTCGGACCGCGCGCGCTCGAGCGCGCCGAGAGCGAAGTGACGCGCGCCGGCCTGTCATTCCAGATCAAACGCGGCGAAGACCTCGATCTCGAAGACTGATGGTATCCTCCCGGGATGCTCGACCAAAGACTCGTCGCCAAGTCGCCGGAAGACGTAGGGATCGACTCCAAGCAGCTCGAGGCCTTGTTCGAGCGCGCCGAGAAGGAGGTGGCCGAGGGGCTCTTGCCGAGCGCGCAGATCGCGATCGCGCGCAACGGCCGGATCGCCGGCATGCGCAGCTTCGGGCGCGTGCGCAAGGGCGAGCGCAGCGAGCCCGCCACGAACGAGACACTCTACTGTGTCTTCTCCTCGACCAAGGCGATCACCTCCGCCGCGGCCTGGCTGTTGATCCAGGAGGGATCGCTCGACGTCCGCTGCAAGGTCTCGGAGCTGGTGCCGGAGTTCCGCGAGAACGGCAAAGAGCAGGTCGTGATCGAGCAGCTCTTCACTCACACCGCGGGCTTTCCGCACGCGCCGTTCGTGCCCGCGGATTTCCCGGACCCGAAGAAGCGGCGCGAGCGCTTCGCCGCCTGGCGGCTCAACTGGCAGCCGGGCACGAAGTTCGAGTACCACCCGAGCTCGTCCATGTACGTGATCGCCGACATCATCGAGCGCATCACCGGCCAGACCTACGGTGACTTCGTGCGGCAGCGGATCGCCAAGCCGCTCGGGCTCGAAGACCTGTGGGTGGGCCTGCCGCGCGAGCTGCACGGCCGGCTCGCCGACTGCGTGCACGTGGGCGAGGCGCTCACCGAGGAGGATTACCGCAAGCTCGGCATCCCGCAGCCGCCGGTCACCGAGGTGACCGAAGAGGCGATCACGAGCTTCAACCGGCCCGAGGTGCGCACCGCCGGCATCCCGGGCGGCGGCGGCACGATGACCGCGGCCGAGCTGGCGCTGTTCTACCAGTCGCTGCTCGACGGCGGGAAGTCACTTGCCGGCCGCGAGCTGTGGAAGCCGGATACGCTGGCCGGCGCGTGCCAGGTGCGCTCGGGCGAGCTGCGCGACCTCCTGTTCAGGAAGCTGGCGAACCGCGCGCTGGGCGTGATCGTCGCGGGTGACTCCGACCGGACCTACCGCGGCTTCGGCCACACGAATTCGGAGCTCGCGTTCGGCCACGGCGGCGCGGGCGGACAGATCGCCTGGGCCGACCCGAAGACCGGGATCTCGATCGGCTACTGCACCGACGGCCACGACCGCAACAACATGCGCCAGGGCCGGCGCGGGGTCGGGATCTCGAGCCGCGCCGCCTCGTGTCTCGCGGTGTCTTGACGAAGGACGAGTTCTTCCGGCGCGCGCGCGGCGATCTTGCGGGCCCGCTCGCCGGCGTGCGAGTCATCGAGGCGACCACGACCTGGGCCGGGCCGATGTGCGCCTGCGTGCTGGCGGACTTCGGCGCCGACGTGATCAAGGTCGAGCTGCCCGAAGGCGAGGTCGCGCGCCGCCTGCCGCCGTTCCTGCCGGGCGAGGGCGAGCCCGCGCTCTCGTTCATGCACACGACCGTGAATCGCAACAAGCGCAGCGTGACGCTGAACCTGCGCGAGCCCGAGGGTCGCGACTTGTTCCTGCGGCTCGCGCGCAGCGCCGACGTGGTGGTCGAGAACTTCCGCCCCGGAACGATGGACGCCTGGGGCATCGGCTACGAGCACGTGCGCGCGGTGCGGCCCGACGTGGTCTACGTCTCGATCAGTGGCTTCGGTCAGTTCGGCCCCGACCGCGAGCGCGCGGGCTACGACCCGATGGCGCAGGCCGCGAGCGGCTGGCTGTCGCTGAACGGCGAGCCGGGCGGCGCGCCGGTGAAGGCGCCGACCTTCATCGGCGACGACGTCGGCGGGCTGCACGGCGCGCTCGGCGCGCTGGCCGCGCTGCGCCACCGCGACCGCACCGGCGAAGGCCAGCACGTCGACGTGGCGTTGCAGGACGCGCTCCTGTTCCAGTCGAACGGCTATCCGATGCTGGCGGCGCTGGGCGTCGACCTGCCGCGCATGGGCAGTCAGTTCGTGGTCGCGGCCCCCGCCGGCGTGTACCGCTGCCGCGACGGCTACGTGATGATGGGCGTCCTGCTCGACGCGCACTGGCGCATCCTGGCCGAGCTCTTGGGCCGACCCGAGCTGGCCGACCACCCCGACTACGCGACCGGCCGCCTGCGAGTCACCCGGCGCGCGGAGCTGAACGCGCTGGTCGACGGCTGGGTGCGCGAGCGCAGCGTCCACGAAGTGGTCGAGGCACTCCTGCGAGCGCGCCTGCCCGCCTCGCCGGTGCGGCGCTACGCCGACGCCGCCGGCGATCCGCACGTGCGCGAGCGCGACATGCTCCAGACCGTGGAGCTCGAGAACGGCCAGTCTGCGCCCGTGGTCGGCCCGGCGGCGAAGTTCTCGCGCACGCCGGTCGCGGTGCGGAGCGCCGCGCCCGCGCTCGGCGCGCACACCGCGTCCGTGCTCGAGGAGCTCGGAGTCTCGAGCGAGGAGCGCGCGGCGCTGCGCGAGCGCGGAGTCATCTGAGCCGTGCGCGCCGTCGCGCTCGCGCTCGTCTGGCTCGCGCTCTCGCCGGTGGCGAGCGCGCGCGCCGACTCGGCGAGCGGAGTGATTCGCGGCAGCGTCAAGGTGCTGAAGAAGGGCTTCTTCGGCCGGATCGGCCCGGCCGACGACAAGAGCGGCGTGCTGGTGTACGTGACCGGCTACGACGAGCCCGCGCCGCCGGGCGTGGCTCAGCTCGAGCAGCAGAACGAGCGCTTCGCGCCGCGCATCCTGCCGATCGTGGCGGGACAGACCGTCAGCTTCCCGAACCGCGACCGCTTCTACCACAACGTGTTCTCGGTCTCGCCGACGCTGTCCTTCGACCTGGGTCAGTACAAGTCGAGCGACCCGCCACGCACGCAGACCTTCGACAAGCCCGGGCTGGTGCCGGTGTACTGCAACATCCACCCGCAGATGATCTCGTACGTGGTTGTGCTCGAGAACCGCGCCTTCGCACTCACCGGCGAGGACGGCCGCTTCGAGCTGCGCGTGCGCCCGGGCCACCGCGCGCTGAACGCCTGGATGCCGGGCGCCCAGCGCGTGAGTCAGGAGCTCGACCTGGCGGCGGGTGCGGAAGTGACTCAGGAGCTGGTGCTCGAAGAGACCCAGGCGATCCCGTCCCATTTGCGCAAGGACGGGACGCCCTATCCGCCGCCGCCCAGCTACGAGGGCAACTGATGGCGCGGCTGCGCCTGCGCTTCCGCACCAAGATCTGGATCGCGCTGTGCGGCGTGGTCGGCGTGGCGCTGGCCGTGGCGCTGGCGGTCGCGCAGGGGGCGGCGGTCCGGCGCGTGCGCGAAGAGTCGCGCGCGCGCTTCGACCACACGCTGGCCGCCTTCCACGAGCTGCAGCGGCTGCGGGAGCGCTTCGCCTCGGCCGAGATCGACGCGCTCTCGCGCGCCAACTCACAGCTGCGCACGGTGCTGTCGACCGCGTCGCTCGCGAGCGCCGACCTGGGCTTCGGCGGCGCGGCGCACGAGGACGCACTGCACGACGCGAACCTGCGCCTGCAGTCGGCGCTGCCGTCGCTGGCGCTCGACGAGAAGCTGGTGGTGTTCGCTCTGGCCGATGCGCAGGGGCGGCTCCTGTTCAGCCGTGCCGACCCGGAGCGCTACGGCCAGGACCTGCGCGCGCTGGGCCGCGTGGCCAGCGTGACCCAGGGCGCGCGTGCGAGCTGGCTCTGGCTCGACCGCGACGCGGTGGTGGACGGCGCCCGGCTCGCGCCCGCCTATCCGTCGCCGGCCTTGTATCTGGTGCGCGGGGAGCCGGTGGTGTTCGACGACGAGGTGCACGGGATCGTGCTCCTGGGCGAGCCGCTCGACCGGGAGCTGCTCGAGTCACTCCGCGGTATCACCGGCGTCGACCTCGCGCTCCTGTCGCAGCGCAACGTGATCGCCACCACGCTGTCCGCCGCCCACGAGTCGGCGCTGCCGCGCGCGCTCGAGCGTCTGTCCCGGCCCGGGCCCCAGCCCAAGGGCATCGACGAGGTGAGCCTGGGCGAGGAGCGCTTTCTCGCGCAGCGCTCGGAGCTCGAGCCGGGCACGCCCGAAGCCGACGCGGGCTTCCTGCTGCTGGCCTCGCTCTCGGGCGAGCTGGCGGCGTATCGCGAGCTGCGCGCGACGCTGCTCGGCGTGGGGATCCTGGTGCTCACGGGCGCGCTGGCCGTCGGCTACGCGCTGGCGCGTGGCATCACCAACCCGCTCTCCGACCTCGGCCGCGCGGCGCGCCGGGTCGGCGCGGGCGACCTCGACGCGCGCGTCTCGATCGCCACCGGCGACGAGCTCGAGTCACTCGGCCAGGCCTTCAACGAGATGGCGGCCGGGCTGCGCGAGCGCGAGCTGATCAAGGGCACGCTCGAGCGCTACGTCAGCAAGAAGGTGGCGGCCGAGCTGTTGCGCGATCCCGGGCGAGTCACGCTGGCCGGCGCACGGCGCGAGCTGACCGTGCTGTTCGTCGACCTGGGCGGCTTCACCTCGCTGGCCGAGGAGCTGCCGGCCGAGATCGTGGTCGCGTACCTGAACGAGTATTTCGAGGCGGTGTGCGGCGCCGTGCTCGAGGAAGACGGCACGGTGAAGGAGTTCCAGGGCGACGGCGTGATCGCGTTCTGGGGCGCGCCGATCCCGCAGCCCGACCACGCGCCCCGCGCGGGCCGCGCCGCGCTCGGCGCCGTGAGTCGGCTCGAAGAGCTGCGCCGGCGCTGGGTGGCGCGCGGAGTGACTGCCCCGAGCTACCGGCTCGGCCTGCACAGCGCCGACCTGGTGGCCGGCGAGATCGGCTCGGCCGAGCGTGGCACCTACGGGATCGTCGGCGACGGCATGAATCTCGCCGCGCGCATCGAGGGCGCCAACAAGCTCTACGGCACGCGCGTGCTGGTCTCGGAGGCGACGCGCGCGGCGCTGGGGCCGGCGTTCCTGCTGCGCGAGCTCGACCTGGTGCGCGTGGTCGGGCGCAGGACGCCGGTGCGCCTGTTCGAGCTGGTAGGGCTCGACTCGCGCGCCACGCCGCAGTCCCGCCGCGCCTGTGACCTCTACGAACGCGCGCTGGCGGCGTACCGCGCGCGCGCGTTCGCAGAGTGTCTGCGGCTGCTCGACGAGCTGCTCGCAGCCGAGCCCGAGGATGCCCCGGGCCGGCTCCTGCGCGCTCGCGCTAGCGAGCTCGAGCGGACTCCGCCGGCCGACGATTGGGACGCCGTGTTCGCGCTCGAGAGCAAGTGAGTCCAACGAGCGCCGCCGCCAGCAGCGCCGCCCGCGACGGCTCGGGCACGTCGGCGAAGGCGTCGATGTCGGTGGCGAAGCCGTCGCTCGCGTCCTGGAACACGCGCACGTACTGGATCCAGGGCAGGCCCAGCGGCGCCAGGTCGATGCCCGCGCCGCCGCCCGAGCCCACGTACAGCGCGGCGAGCTCGGCGGTGCTCTTGCCGGCGAAGTCGGCGAGCCCGAGCGCCGGATTCACCGGCCGCGTGTAGCTCGTCGGGATCGTGCCGCCCGACGAGAACGGCCCGGTCGGGTCCTGGTAGGCGAACGTCGGGTAGAGCCCGTCGGCGGTCACGGTGGTCTCGAACCAGGTCACTCCGTCCTGACTCACCGCGATGTGACCCGGCTCGGCGAAGATCGTGCCGTCGGCCAGGCCGTTGTCGAAGTCGATGCCCAGGAACGCGTTCCCGAACACCAAGAGGTCGATCCCGTAGGGGTTCGCGGCGTCGTCGACGACGGGGTGGTCGAACTTCACGACCAGCGATCCGCCGGCGCCGATCGTGACCACGTCGCTGGCCTGATAGGGGGCGTTGAAGGGAGTCACGTCGCCGTCGAACGGGCCGCTGCCGGTGCTGCGGCCCGGCGAGCCGAGCGCGGCCGCCGGGTTGTCGTAGCCGGTGGGCACGTTCGAGCCGGCGCTGTAGCTCACGACCTCGGTCGCGAACGAAGAGGCCGAGGCGGCGCGGGGCGAGAGAGAGACGAAAGACAGGGCGGCCGAGACAAAGACGAGGGTGAGCGCGATGGCTCGCATGACGAACTCCTTGCTCGCTTTCCGGAGCGTTGTTCCACACGCGGCAGGCCGGTCTTCTGGCTCCCGGATCACCCTCGCGCCGAGCCTTCCCGGGATCCCGAGCAATCCCAGTGGCGTGATTCGGCGTTCGTCCCCGGTCACAGCGACGGGCTCGCGCCGGACTCTCACCGGCTTCCCGACACCTGACGCGACTCTTGTCGGTGGCTTTCTACCTCGCTCGCGGTCGGCGCGTCAAATCTTCCATCCGGTTGACACCGTCGCGCCGCGGGTGATATCCGTCCGACGAACTCGGTGTCCGCGCTGCGGACGGAAATAGGGAAGGCCGTGAAAGTCGGCCGCGGTCCCGCCACTGTAATGGGGTTCCCGACGAGTCACCGACGAAGCCACTGGGAGCACGGCTCCTGGGAAGGCGGGTGACCCAAGACCCCTGAGCCAGGAGACCTGCCGAGTGTTCGGGACGAGAGTCCCGCTCTCCGAGGAGGGAGTCACTTGGTGGGAGCAGGTCGTTTTCGCGCGGCGCGGCGTTGGCTGTGCGCCTGTGCGCTGGCGTTGCCCGGGCTGGCTTCGGCCGGCGAGCTGCACGAGTCGGTCGACGATCCGTCGGCGTTCTCGACCGTGATCGACGCCAGCCAGTTCGACGACCGCTTCGCCACCGTGCAGGAGCTGCTCGACCAGGTGCCCGGCGCGCGTGTGACTCGCTCGGGCAGCATCGGCGCGCGCAGCACGATCTCGATCCGCGCCGCGAAGGCCGAGCAGGTGCTCGTGCTGCTCGACGGCGTGCGGCTCAACTCGCCTTCGCGCGGCTCGGCCGATCTGTCGACGATCCCGCTGCGCCAGGTCGCGCGCATCGAGGTGATTCGCGGCGGCGGAGCCGCGCGCTACGGCAGCGACGCGGTCGGCGGGGTGGTCGTGATCACCACGCGCCAGGCGGCGAACGACGGCCTGCACGCCGACGCGGCGCTGACCGGCGGCGGGCTCGAGCTGCGCGGCGGCGACGTATCGCTCTCGGCCGCCGGCGACCGCGGCAGCGCGCTCCTGACTTACTCGCGCCTCTCCAGCGAGAACGACTACCACTTCGACCTCACCACCACCCGGTCGCCGCAGCAGACCTACACCTTCCAGCGCCTGAATGCCGACTTCGCCGAGGACGCGGGGCTGTTGCGCGGCAGCCTGCGGCTCTCTCCGGACGCGCAGCTCGACGCCACTGTCGACCTCTACCAGAAGGACGGCGGCCAGCCGGGCAGCGTCTTCGGCAAGCCGATCAGTCACTCGACGAGCGACGACCTGTCTTGCACCACCAGCGACGAGAGCTACCGCCGCGGGATCGCCCGACTGGGCCTGGTGAATCAGCAGTTCCTGAGCGGCGCCTTCGAGCTCGCGGGGTCGGTTCGCGCCGAGGACAGCCTGCTCGACGATCCGGGCGGCGCCTGTGGCTTCGTGCGGCCGATCGTCACGGGCGGCCGCGACCACGCCTCGTGGCGCGAGCGCGAGTCGGCGCTCGAGTCGAGCTGGCAGTCACAGCGCTGGAGCTTCGACGGGATCGAGCTCGAGACACGCGCGGTCGCCGCGCTGCGCTACACGACCGTCGATTCGTCGGACGCCGACCTGCACCGCCGCACGCTGCTCTCGGGGTCACTCCTGCCGCAGCTCGCCTTCTTCGGTCGCACGCTGCGCATCCTGCCCGCGCTGGGCGTCGAAGGCGCGAGCTCGAGTGCGGGCCTGGCGCGCGAGGCTGGCTTCGGAAGCCTGGTCGAGACCACGCCGCACGACCCGACCGCATGGTTGCCCTCGGTCGGCGCGATCCTCGAGGTCGCACCAGGGCTGCGACTCAAGGCGAACTGGAAGAAGGTGCTGCGCCGGCCCACGTTCACCGAGCTGTACCACCCGGACTGGAGCTTCATCCGCGGCAACCCCGAGCTCGAGCCCGAGCGCGGCTGGAACGCCGACGTCGGCTTCGAGCTCGCGAGTCACGGCGTGGGCGTGCTCGACGACTGGGGGCTCGAGATGACGCTCTTCCAGCGCGAGCTCGACCAGGGCATCGAGTGGCTCTTGAGCCGCGGCAACGCCTACATGCCGCTCAACACCGGGCGCGCGCGCGCGCTGGGTGGCGAGGCGTCGCTGCACAGCACCTGGTTCCACCGCCTGCAGCTCGCGGCGTCGTACACCTACACCGACGCGCGCTATCTCGACCGGCCGCCCGAGGACGCGGCCTTCCAGAGCGGCCAGCGCGTGGTCTTCCCGCACGTGCCCATGAACTCGCTGAGCGCCAACGCGGGGCTCGAGCTGGACGTGCTGCGGCCCTGGGCCGAGCTCCGCTACGACAGTGAGTTCGCCTACCGCGCCGGACAGATCCAGCCGCTGGCTCCCGCCAGCTTCCAGGTCGACGCCGGAGTCATCCTGCGGCCGAGCCGGATTCCGCGGCTGTCGTTCCTGCCCGATGCGCTGGCGCTCTCGCTCGAGGCCGACAACCTGACTCACGAGCAGCGCAGCGACTCGCTGGGCCAGCCGCTGTCCAAACAGACGCTGTGGATCTTCCGGATCCGAGGAGCGACGCCGTGATCGGCCTGTTGCTGGCAGTCACGCTCTCGGTCGGCGGGAACGACACGTTCGTGTTCGGCACCACCGCGCCGCCCGCCCTGGAAGTCAATCCGCAGAACCCCGACCGCGCCTTCCTCGCCGACTCCGAGACCGAGCCCGGCGTGTTCCAGCTCCGGGTCGCGTCGGGTCAGTCGATCGTGCTCATGGGCTCCTCGTACGCGCTGGCCGGGAACCTGAACTGCACCGAGTCGGCGCCGTTCACGACGCCGCGCATCGGCGGCTTCTGGCTCGAGCCGACCGGCCCCACGCGCGGCTGGATCAACACCTCGAGCTGCGAGCTGGCGGTGCCTTTCAACTACGCGACCGGCGCGGGAGTCACGCTCAGCTACTCGGGCTCGAACCGCAGCGCGGTCCCGACCAAGCAGACGATCAGCGGCGCGTTCACGCGCTACCAGAACGGCGGCGGCGGCGCGTCGATCGCCTCGTTCAAGACCAACTTCACCAGCGCCGTCGTGCGCGCGGGCAACCGGCTGGTCGTCGCCACGTCGAACCTGCAGCAGGGCGGCTCGAACCCGATCTACAACCCCGGCACGCTGCTCTTCTTCTCGATCGACGACTCGGCCACGCCGCCGGCGGTCGCGCCCGCCACGCCGTTCTTCGCGCTGACCTCCGATCCCAACCCGATCGGGCTCGCGCTGCTGCCGGGCGGGCGCGTGGCAGTCACGAACGCCGGCATCTTCGACGCCTCGTTCCCGCCGCAGGTCACCGGGCAGGGCTCGATCGACGTGATCGAGCCCGCGAGCGGGGCGCTGGTCGCTTCGATTCCGCTGGGCGCGGGCAATCCGACCGGCGCGCTCGAGCTCGACCCCAGCGGCGCGGTCGGAATCACCGGCTCGACCACCTTCCGCCGCATCTACGCCGTCGACGTGCGCGGGCTCGAGTCACTGCCGGAGGCGCCGGTCGACGCGCGGCTGCAGCGCCCTTCGTGCAACGACTCACAAGCCGCGAGCGCCGGCGGCGTGCCCTGCCTGCGCTCGCGCGTGATCCGCGGAGGCGCGAACGCGCTGCTGCTGCCGCCGCCGCCCGGCGCGAGCGGCGTCTACTCCTACGTGCCCCAGGTGCGCTTCGCAGCCAGCGGCGACTTCGCGGTGGCCACCTCCTACAACGACGGCGGCATGGCCTTCGCCGCCTTCGACCCGCGCAACCTCGGGCGCAAGCACCCCCTGCTCGGCTCGCGCTTCGGCGCCGCGGAGACACTCGCCGCCACGGGCTCGGCCGGCGTGATCGGGCAGGAGTGCTGCCCGGGCCCGCTGCTCCTGCGCGCGACCGGCAGCTCGGGACTCACCACCACCGACGCGCTGTTCGTGACCGCGAGCCCGAACTCGTACGTGGTGCGCGGTCACCTGGGCGGCAGCCTGTCGGCCGCGGCCGGCGGCGACGCCGACGGCGACGGGGTGGAAGACGCGCTCGACGTCTGCCCGCTGCGCGCCGACCCCGCGCAGAGCGACACGGGCGGCGTCGGCAGCGCCGCCCCGCCCGACGGCGTGGGCGACGCCTGTCAGTGCGGAGACGTCTCGAACGACGGCCGGGTCGACGCGGCCGACACGCTCGCGCTGCGGCAGTCTCTCGCCAGCCCCGGGGCCGCGCTCGCGGCACCCCAGAAGTGCAACGTGAGCTCCGAGGCGGGCGGCGGTTGTGACGTCCTGGCCGCGACCTTGCTGCGCCGGGCGCTCGCCGGCGCGGCGCCGGGAATCGGCTTCGGCTGCGAGCTCCAGTAGACTCCGCGCATGTCTTTGGTGAGACAGCTCGCCGGCGTGCCGGCGATCGAGCGGGCGCTCCACGCGGGCGAGGACGTGCGCCTGATCCTGGTCGCCGACGACGCCCGTTCGCCCCAGCTGCGCGAGCTCGTGGCGCGCGCGAGTGACCGCGGCATCGCGGTCCGCACCGCCACGCGCAACGTGCTGGCGCGGCTCTCGATTCCCCGCCCGGCCGAGGAGGCCCTGGCGCTGGTCGGGCGCGACCCGGCGGCGACGCTCGAGCAGTCACTGGCGCGCGGCGGCGCCTTCTGGCTGCTGGTCGGCGTGGCCTATCCCGGCAACGTGGGCATGGTGATTCGCACCGCCGAGGTCTCGGGCGCCGACGCGATCGCGATCGACGGCGACTTCGACCACGAGGCCAAGCGCGCGGCGCTGCGCGCTTCGATGCGCGCCGACAAGTTCATGCCCGTGCTGTGGACGGCGGCCAGCGAGGTGCTCGACCGGGCAAAGTCGCTCGGTCACCGCGTGCTCGCGATCGACGAGGCCGGCGCGGCGACTCACTTCGCGACCGACCTGACCGGCCCCTGTGTCTTCGTGGTCGGCGGCGAGAACGGCGGCATTCCGCCGGCCGTGCTGGCCCGCTGCGAGCAGCGCCTGCGCGTGCCGATGGCCGGGTTCATTCCCTGCTACAACCTGCAGGCCGCGGTGTCCGCGGTCGCGATCGAGCGGCTGCGCCAGAGCGGGGGCGGAGCCGAGCCATGAGCGCGTTCTTAGACTCGGCTCAGGAGCTTCGAATGGCTCGCACCTGCCCACCCTCCCTTGCTACCAAGCGGCGATGAGCGGCGTCGGGGGACAGAGCCTGGCTCCGGAGGTGTCGCTCGTCGTGCCCACGCTCGACGAGGCGGAGAACATCGACCTCTTGCTCGAGCAGATCTTCGCGCTGGGCGAGCAGATGCCGCCGTTCGAAGTGATCGTCGTCGACGACGACTCCAAGGACGGCACCGCCCGGCGCGCACGCGCCTGGGGCGCGCACCACCCGGTGCAGGTGATCGAGCGCCGCGGCGCGCGCGGCCTGGCCAGCGCCGTGGTCGACGGCGCGCGCGCGGCGCGCGGCGAGATCGTGGTGGTGCTCGACGCCGACCTCTCGCACCCGGTGAGCGTGATTCCGGATCTGGTGCGGCCGCTGCGCGCCGGCGCGGCCGACGTCGCGATCGGCAGCCGGCACGTGCGCGGCGGCGCGACTCACGGCTGGCCCGCGTACCGCAAGTGGGTGTCTCGCGTCGCCGCGCTCATGGCCTGGCCGATCGTGTCCGTGAGTGACCCGATGGCGGGCTTCTTCGCCACGCGCAAGAGCGAGCTGCTGGCGCTGGCCGATCCGGCGAGTGGACAGCTCGCCGGCTTCAAGATCCTGCTCGAGCTGCTCGCGCACGGCGGCTCCCGGCTGCGCAGCGTCGAGGTGCCGATCCAGTTCGTCGACCGCCGGCACGGAAAGTCGAAGCTCGGAGCCCGGCAGGTGCGCGAGTATCTGTGGCGCCTGGCCGCGCTGGCCGGTGCAGAGATCACGACGGCGCGAGCGCGCCGCCTGTTCGGCGCGCTGTGCGCCGCGGCACTGCTCGACGTCGTGCTCTTCGCGTTCCTACGCGCGGCGGGCGCCGCGCTCAGCAGCGCGCACCTGGCGAGCGGCGGCGTGGCAGCCGCCGCGGTCTTCGGGCTGCGTCGCCGCGACCTGTCGGGTGCGCCGGCGCTGCGCTTCGCGGCGATCAGCGTGCTGGCGCTGCTCTGGCGCGGCGGCGCGCTGCAGAGTCTGTTGCGCAACACCCCGCTCGACGTGCTGCCCGCGTTCGCGCTCGCGTGTGGGTTCGCGCTGGCGGGGAGCTGCGCCGCGAGCGCGCTGTTCGTGTTCGCGCCGGTGCGACCGCCCGAGCAGCGCGCCCAGGCGTTCCGGATCGGCTGTCTCGCGGTCGCCGCCTATCTATTCCTGCTGCGCGCGGCGTACGCGGGCGCGATCGAGCTCCTGCCCGAGGAGGCGTACTACTGGAGCTACGCGCAGCACCTGGATCTCTCCTATCTCGACCACCCACCGCTGGTTGCCTGGCTGATCTCGCTGGGCGGCGTGCTGTTCGGTCACAGTGAGTGGGCGGTGCGGATCGGCGCCATGGCCTGCGCGCTGGTCACGGCCGGCTTCTGCGCGGCGCTGACTGCGCGCTGGTTCGACCGCACCGCGGCGACGGCGGCGATCGCGCTGGTGGCCGCGCTGCCGTTCTGGTTCACCACCGGCGTGCTGATGACTCCCGACGCGCCGCTGACCGCGGCCTGGGCCGGCGCGCTCTTCTTCTTCTGGCTGGCGCTGGTCGAGGAGCGCCCGCGCGCCTGGTGGGGCGTCGGCGCGTGCATGGGCGTGGGCCTGCTCGCGAAGTACACGATCGCGCTGCTCGCCGGCGGGGCGCTCTTGTTCCTGCTGACGGACGCGCGGGCGCGCGCGGCGCTGCGGCGGCCGGAGCCCTATCTCGCGGTCGCGCTCGCCGCCGCGCTGTTCGCGCCGGTGCTGTTCTGGAACTACCGCCACGAGTGGGCGTCGTTCGTGTTCCAGAGCGGCCGCCGGCTCAGCGCGCCGCCCGCGTTCGGGTTGCACCGGCTCGTGGGCAGCGTGCTCGTGCTGCTGAGCCCGGCGGTGGTGTGGGCGCTGTTCTCGCTGCGCAACGGCGGCGTCCGGCGCGAGCTCGATGCCGACACACGCGAGCCCGAGAGGGCGCGCCACTGGCGCTTCGCGGCGCTGTGCGCGCTCGTCCCGCTGGCCGTCTTCGTCGCGTTCTCGCTCGCGCACGTGCCGAAGGTGAACTGGACCGGGCCGCTCTGGCTCTCGCTCCTGCCCGCGACCGCGGCGCTGTTCGCGCTGGGCCAGGAGTCACCCGAGATCCCCCTCGGCGGCGCGCAGCGCCTGGCGGCGCCGAGTCTCTGGTTCGCGCTGGTCGGCTACGGTCTGGGACTGCACGCGCTGGCGCTCGGCCTGCCCGGGACGCGCTTCCCCGCCGACACGCGCTACGCCCAACACTGGCGGGCGCGCGCGGTCGCGGTCGATTCGGCGGTGAAGGCGCTGCGCGAGCGCATCGGCGAGTCACCCGTGGTGGTCGGCTTCGACCGCTACGCGACCGCGAGCCTGCTCGGCTTCTACCAGCCCGACAACGGCCCGCGCTGGCGGATCGGCGGCCCGAACCTGCTGGGCGCCGGCCCCAGCCTGATGTTCGACTACTGGACGCCGGCCGAGTCACTCGCGGGCACCACGCTTCTGTGCGTGTCGGACGATCCGCGCGACCTCGACGACATCTCGGCGCGCTACGCGGGCAAGCTCGGCGAGATCGAGAGCTCCGAGGTGCTGAGCGAGCGCGTGCTCGGCCAGCGCTTCTACTTCCGCACGCTCTACGGCTACGTGCCGGACGGTGACTCGGGCACGAAGCGGAAGAACGCGGCCGCCTCGAGGACCGCCGACTCCGGCGCCTCGAGCTCGCACATGCTGCCGAGCTCGCGAATGCCGTCGGCGGCGCGCTGGTCGAGCCCCAGCTCCTCGGGCTTGGCGGCCTTGGCCTTGCCCAGTGACTCGACGAGCTTCGACACCCACTCGGGCCGCGGCTCGCCCTTGGTGTCGAAGGCCAGCGCGCTCCAGTCGGGGCCGTCCTTGAACACGCACATCACGCCGGCGCCGCGCAGCTCTGCCGACGGCACGGTGAACATCGAAGCGCGGCCGCGGACGCCGTCCTCGAGCTCGAGCAGGAGCCCCTCGACCAGCGGGTGACCGCTGGCGAAGAACTCGAGCTCGTCCTTCTCGAGCGCCTCGACCCGGTCGAACGTGCCCAGCCAGCGGCTCTCGTCGCGCACGCCCGGAAGTGACTCGACGGTGAGCGAGGTGCCCATCTCGAGATAGTAGAGCGCGGTGCCGCCCTTCTCGACGATCTTGAGCCCGAGGTCGTTGGCGGCGCCCAGACAGAAGCGGCGCATGTGCTGCTCGAGCTCGGGCGGCACCAGCGCCAGCAGCCGTTCGGCCTGCGAGGCGTCGTAGGCGTCTCGGTAGATCACGCGCGGGATGTCGGCCACCGAGCGCGCGCGCGCGGCGTCGATCTCGGCGACCAGCGCCTCGACGTCGAGCGCTGACTCGTCGAGCTCGGCGCGCTCGATCGCGGCGCGCACGCCGGCGAGCGCCAGGTCGAGCCCCGCCGACGGGCGCGCAAACAGGTCGAGTCTCTCGTACAGGCGCGCCACGTCGGGCCGCACGTTCGCGCCGCGGAAGTAGACGATCTCGACGTCCTTGGTGCGGCCGATGCGGTCGAGCCGGCCGATGCGCTGCTCGAGCGCCACCGGGTCGCTGGGCAGGTCGAAGTGCACCATCCGGTCGCAGAACTGGAAGTTGCGCCCCTCGGCGCCCGCCTCGGTGCAGATCAGCACGGGCAGATTGGTCTCGCGGAAGCGCGCGACCTCGATGTCGCGCTGCGCCGGCGTGAGTGACTCGTGGAAGACCGCGATGTGCGTGCGCGTGGTCTGCTCGAGCTGCTTCTTCAGCTTCTCGAGCCGGTCGAGGTCGTGCACGAAGACCAGCGCTTTCTCCTTCTTGCGATGCCATTCGCGCACGTGCGCGGACAGCCACTCGCTGCGCGGGTCCTTGCGCGGATCCTTGCCGAACGCGGCCACGTCGACGGCGAGCGGGCGCCGCGGCGGTAGTCCGCCCAGGTCACTGCGGCGCACCGCGCTCGTGCACGGGAACACCGCCCCGCCCGATCCGACCGCCGCGTCGAACGCGTCGAAGCTGGCGAAGGCCTCCGGGTGGAGCAACTGCAAGAGGTGAAAGAAGCCGCGCTTGTCTGCGGACAGCGGCGTGGCCGAGAGCAGGATCGAGTGAGTCGCGTTCTTGACCAGCGGCGCGACCGCGGCGTCGAAGTGCTCGAGCGCGAGCCGGTGCGCCTCGTCCACGATCACGAGGTCGAGGTCGACGTTGCGGGCCTGGCGCGCGAGCGCCGGATCGGACGCGAGGTCCTCCATCGAGACCACGCCGAACGGGTGCACGTCGAACGGGTTGTTGCCCTCGCCGTAGTCGCGCTCGACGCTCTCGATGCGCGCCTCGTCGATCAGCACGAACACCTGGTGGAACTTGCGGTAGAGCTCGCCGAGCCATTGCACGGTGAGCGTCGACGGGGCGATCACGAGCGCGCGCTTGGCGCGGCCGGTGCGGATCAGCGCCGAGAGGATGAGACAGGCCACGATCGTCTTGCCCAGCCCGACCTCGTCGGCGAGCAGCCAGCGCACCGGGTCACTGCGCACCGCCGCCAGCGCCGTATGCAGCTGGTGCGGGAACAGCGCGATCCGTCCGCCCAGGAACGAGCCCAGCCCGCCCGCCTCGCGCAGCTTGCGCAGCTGCAGGCCCTCGATCCGGTTGCGGAACGAGCCCAGGCGATCGAGCCGGAACTGCGCCAGCCGTTCGATCGGCCCGGAGCTCTGCTCGAGGGGCCAGATCTCCTTGTCTTCGACCAGGCGCCCGTCGGCCAGCACGTAGCGTTCGCCGTCCCAGCTCGCGATACGCACCTCGGTGCTGGTCGTGAGCTCGATTGCAGGGGATCCGGGCGGCAAGATCATCGGCACGAGGCCCGCGCCCTGCGCGGCCATGGTGACTTCCCGCTCGACGGCCGGGAAATACACCACGAGATAGCGGCCCTCGACGCGCCGGACGAAGCCCACCCCTAGCTCGGGGTTGTAGGGGTGGACCAGCTTGCTGCCTTCCCTCCAGGCAGGAGTGGTCATGGAATGGGGGTGGGTAGCCCACTCGCACGGCGCTGGAAAGCCCTCCCTTGCCCCGCCGCAGGGCGCGGATTTAGGCTGGCGCACCCAGCCACGGAGTCGGCATGTCGTTCGAAGTCCCGGAGCGCGTTCGAGAGGTCCGCGAGCGGGTGCGGCGCTTCGTCGAAGAGCGCTGCTACCCGGTCGAGCGCATGCTCGAGAATCGCAGCGATGCGCGCGGGCGGGCGGTCCTGCGCCGGCTGATGAAGGCGGCGAAGGAAGAAGGCCTGTGGGCGCTCGGGCACCCCAAGGAGCTCGGCGGCGGCGGGCTGCCGTTCCTGGACTACGTGTACGTGACCGAGGTGATCGGCCGCTCCGACGTGGCCGTGCTGGCGCTCGGCACCCACTCGCTGCAGGACTCGCTGATGCTGCACGAGTTCGCCGACGCCGAGTGGCGCGACAAGTTCCTGCGCCCGCTCGTCGACGGCGATCTCCTGCCGAGCTTCGCGATGACCGAGCCGGACGTCGCCAGCTCGGATCCCACGCAGCTGCAGACGCGCGCCGTGCTCGACGGAGACAACTGGGTCATCAACGGTCACAAGTGGTTCACCACCGACGCCGACATCGCCGCTTACACCACGGTGATGTGCCGGACCGAGCCCGACGCGCAGTCACACGACGCGTTCTCGATGATCATCGTCCCGACCAACACCCCGGGCTACGAGATCGTGCGCGACGTGCGCGTGATGGGCGCGTACGGCGGGAACTGCGAGGTGAAGCTGGAGAACGTACGCGTGCCGAAGAAGAACCTGCTCGGTCCGCGCGGCGCCGGCTTCCGCATCGCGCAGCGCCGGCTGGGGCCGGCGCGCATCTTCTTCTGCATGCGCTGGCTCGGCCAGGCGCAGCGCGCGTTCGATCTCTTGTGCGAGCGGGCGAACTCGCGCGTGGCTTTCGGCAAGACACTCGGCCAGCACCAGCAGATCCAGAAGTTCGTCTTCGACAGCCTGTGCGAGATACAGGCGAGCCGGCTGCTCACCCTGGCCGCGGCGCACAAGATCGACCGCGGCGACGAGGCGCGCGTCGAGATCGGCATGATCAAGGTGTTCGCCGCGCGCGTGCTGCACGACGTGATCGACCGCGCGATCCAGGTCTACGGCGCGCGCGGAGTCACCGAGGACACGCCGCTCGAGCGCATGTACCGCAACGCGCGGCTGGCGCGGATCTCCGAGGGTCCCGACGAGGTGCACATCAGCACCACCGCGAGACGCATCTTGGCGACCTACAAGGCCGGTACTCCCTGGGACTTCCCCGAGCGCTGAGCTGGTCTGCGCCCTGGTCATCCGTCACAAATAGTTCTTGACGTCTTCTTGGTCCGACCGGTATGAATGCACTGTCGGGCCGAATCAGAACCAGAATTCGGATTCGGACCGGTAAGTTAGAAATTCCAATAAATCATCCCCAGACGGCGTCTTCGGGCAGAGGAGAATCCGCCATGGCAGCCCCCCAGCTCAGCACCCCGACCCCGCCGCTCCCCGAGCTCGTTTGGATCCGACCGCCCCAGCAGGCCCGCAGCCAGCTGACGCTGTCGCGGATCCTCGACGCTGCGGAGGCGATCCTGGCCGAGAAGAGCTGGGAGGATGCGTCGGTCGCGGAGATCGCGCGCCGTGCCGGGTCGTCGGTCGGCGCCTTCTACACCCGCTTCCCCGACAAGGACACCCTGCTGGCCGCGCTGCACCAGCGCTTCGTCGAAGAGGCCTGGGCCACCGCGCAGGTCGCGCTCGACGACAAGCGCTGGGTGGGCGCTTCGATCTGCGAGATCGTGCGCGAGCTGGTCGCGTTCCAGGTGCGAGTGAATGATCAGCGCCGGGGTCAGCTGCGCGCGTTCGCGCTGCGCACCACCAGCGATCCCAATTTCTACGCGCGCTCCGAGAGACTCTACAAGCAGATGGAAGAGCTGTTCGTGAAGCTCGTGGTCGCGCGCCGGCACGAGATCCTGCACCCGATTCCGGTCGTGGCCGCGAACTTCGTCGGTCGCATGATCAACGCGATGCTCCTGAACCGCGTGCTCGACGCGAAGTTCGTGCCGCCGGGCATCTCGTTCGGCGACGAGCTCACGCACGCCGCGCTCGCCTATCTCGGTGTCTTCCCCGAGGACGCGATCGACGTGCTCTAGCCCCGGGGTCACCCCGGGCAAGGTGCCTTTGTGCCAAGCTAGGCGCGAAGGGAATTGCTCGATGGCGACGAGGCGGCGCTCCGTTCCGGCGATCGCGCTCTGGGCTGCGGCCTGGCTGGCGCTGTCCGCCTGCGGCAGCAAGGACGCCCCGGCCCCGGCGCCGGTGGACACCCCTCCGCCCGCCGTCGCCAGCGTCGACGGGCACCTCGATCCCACGCCGTATCGCGCGGAGATCCAGGCGGCCGAGGCGCTGCTCTACGCGACCGACGCGCCGAGCAACGACGACTGGAAGAATCTGTCTCGAGCGCTGCTCGAGCTGCACAACGCGATCGTCTTTCACGACAGCTCCGCGGCCGCGCGCGAGACCAGCCGGCGGCTGTTCTTCTTCTCGGCCGAGGTCGACGCCGAGAGCTCTCCGAAACACCTCGAGGAAGAACGCGCGAGCGTTCGCGACCGCTGGGAGAAGATTCGCACCGAGCAGTTCGCGCAGGCGGACTGGTTCCGCACCGCGACGCGGTAGACGCCCCGCAGGCGCTGCGCGAGAATCCGCGCGCGGCGCGCCGCCCGCGGCGTTTCCGCGCCCCGGAGCGATCGAATGACTCAAGCGCTGGTCGAAGACGACGACCGACTGAATCCGACGGATCTGCGCACGATCTGGCGGATACTGACTCCCGAGGAGCGCGTCGAAGCCTTCCACCTGCTGGGCCGCGAGGACGCCGAGGAGTTCTTCCTCGGCCTCTCCGCCGCCGACCTCGCCAGCCTGATGCGGGCGCTGCCGCGCACCGAGCGGCGCTCCTGGATGCGCCTGCTCGCCCCCGACGACGCGGCCGACCTGGTGCAGTTCGTGCCGGACGAGGAGCGCAACGAGCTGCTCGGCTTGCTCGACGACCCGACGCGCAAGGAAGTGACTGCGCTGCTCGCCTACAAGCAGGACGCGGCCGGCGGGCTGATGAACCCGCGCTACGCGCGGCTGCGCCCGGAGATGACCGTCGACGAGGCGATCGGCTATCTGCGCCGCCAGGCGCGCACGAACCTCGAGATCATCTCCTACCTGTACGTGATCGACGACCAGCAGCGGCTGCTGGGCGTGGTTTCGTTCCGCGAGCTGTTCGCGTCGCCGCCCGAGCGCACGGTGCGCGAGGTCATGCGCAAGGACCTGATCACCGTGCGCGACGATCAGGACCAGGAGGAGGTCAGCAAGGTCTTCACCGAGAACGACCTGATCGCGATCCCCGTCGTCGACTCAGAAGGTCACATGAAGGGCATCGTGACCTTCGACGACATCGTCGGCGTCGTGCAGGAAGAGGCCACCGAGGACATCCAGAAGTTGGGCGGCATGGAGGCGCTCGAGGCGCCGTATCTCGAGATCGCCTTCAACCGCATGTTCCGGCGCCGCGCGGGCTGGCTGTCTGCGCTGTTCATCGGCGAGATGCTGACCGCTACCGCCATGGCCTTCTTCGAGGACGAGATCGCGCGCGCCGTGGTGCTGGCGCTGTTCGTGCCGCTGATCATCTCGAGCGGCGGCAACTCGGGCTCGCAGGCCTCGACCCTGGTCGTGCGCGCGATGGCGCTGGGCGAAGTGACTCTGGCCGACTGGTGGCGGGTGGTGCGGCGCGAGTTCGCGTCGGGGATCGCGCTCGGCTCACTGCTCGGCTCGATCGGCTTCCTGCGCATCGTGATCTGGCAGATGGTGTCTCCGCTCTACGGGCCGCACTATCTGCGCGTCGCGTTCACGGTCGCGTCCAGCCTGGTGGGCGTGGTGCTGTTCGGGTCGCTGGCCGGCTCACTCCTGCCGTTCCTGTTCCGGCGGCTCGGCGTCGACCCCGCCAGCGCGTCGGCGCCGTTCGTGGCCACGCTCGTCGACGTGTCCGGGCTCGTGATCTATTTCACGATCGCGAACCTGATCCTGGGCGGCAGCCTGCTCTAGAGCTGAGCTGCCGCGGGGATGATCTCCTTGCCGAACGTCGACAGCGGCGCGATCTCGTGGGCGTTGGGCAGGTTGAAGATCGCCTGATCGACTCCCACGGCCGCGAGCTCGCGGCAGACCTTGATCAGGTCGGCGGCCGACTGCTTGCCCGGCGCGAGCCAGGCGGTGCCGAGCGTAGTCTTCTCGATCGTGTTGTAGTCGCGCTTCTCGGTGTCGCAGTGTCTGCGCAGCACGTCGAGCTTGCGGGCCAGGCCGTCGGGGCCCAGGAACGCGAACAGATTGCAGGCGTCGGCGTAGCGCGCGACCAGGCGCAGCGTCTTCCGCTCGCCGCCGCCGCCGATCAGGATCCTCGGGCGCGGCCGCGCGAGCGGCGCGGGCACGCACAGTGTCTCGGCCAGCTGGTAGTGGCGGCCGGCGTAGGGTGCGACCTTTCCCGACCACATCTGCAGGGCGATCCGCAGCGTCTCCTCGAGTCTCTCGAAGCGCTCGCCGAGCGACGGGAACGGCACCCCCAGGCCCGCGTGCTCGCGCTCGAACCAGGCCGCGCCGATTCCGAGGTACGCGCGCCCTCCCGACAGCACGTCGAGCGTGGTCACCGTCTTGATCAGCACGCCGGGGTGGCGGTAGGTCACGCCGGTGACCATCGTGCCCAGCTTCACCCGCTGGGTGACTCCAGCGAGATACGAGAGCGCGGCGTAGCCCTCGAGCATCTCCTGCTCGGCCGGGCCCACCATCGGGATCTGGAAGAAGTGGTCCATCACCCAGACGCTGGCGAAGCCGGCCTCCTCGGCGGCCTGCGCGATCTCGCGCAGCTTGGCGCCGAGCGCCGCGGTGCCGCCGGGCCAGGTGAAGATCGGGATCTGCAGACCGATGCGCATGACGGACTCCTGTGACTCAGCCGGCTTGGTCGAGCGCGCGGCTCACCCAGCGGCGGTAGACCTCGAGCGGCTGCGCGCCGCTGATCGCGACGTCGTTCCCGGCCATCCGCACCGCGGGCACGCCGCCGATCCCGAGCTCGACCGCCTGGTTGTGCTCGTCGGTCACCTGGCGCAGGAGCGCGGGATCCGTGATGCGCGCGGCCAGCTCGTCCGCCGGCAGACCCGCCTCGCGCCAGAGCGCGGCCAGCGTGCGCGCGTTCGAGATGTCGCGACTCTGCACGAAGTAGGCCTGGAGCAGCGTCTGGTGCATGAGCTCGAACGGCTCGTCGCCGAGCGTGGCGGCGGCCTTGGCGACCAGGTGCGCGGGCACGCTGTGAGAGGGCGGACCCTCTTTGCTCGCCCAGGTGTGGAACACCAGGCCGGGCTCCTCGGCTGCCGCACGCTGCCACAGCTCAGTGTAGCGCTTGAACTTCTCGAGGTCGCGCCCGGGCTCGGGCTCGGGCCGCAACAGGAAGCTCTTCCAGCTGAGCGAAAGGTCGCGACCGAACTCCGCCTTCACCCGAGACAGTCGGTACGTGGCCACGTTGCACCACGGACAGAGATAGTCCGACCAGACCTCGAGGGTGACCAAGTTACTTCCCGGGAATGATTTCCCGCTCGCGCGCCCAGAACAGCGGCGACTGCGACAGGTCGATGAACTTGCGCTCGTCCTCGAGCAGGATCTGGCCCGCCTCGGCGCCCGCGGCGGTCGCCAGCGCGGCGGCCACGTCCTGCTCGCTCTTCCACCACAGCTCGGCCACGCCGTCGTAGCCGGGTGGCCCGCCGCGCGTGCGCTGGAGCGTGTCCGCGGCGTCGCCGACCAGTGTATGGGTCTGCACGTAGCGCTGGATGCGCAGCGCGGCCGAGTGCTTCTTGACCAGCGGTGCGTGTATCTCGAACCAGTACTTCTGGAACGCCTCGCGCGACAGATTCGGGAGCCGGCGGAGGCAGAAGCTGAGCTTCAACATGGCGCGAGCGTATCACGCCCGCGGGGCCGCTACTCCTTGGGCAGGAGCGGCTCGAAGCGGGTCTTGTCGCTGGCTTTGACGTAGCCGTCGTGCGGGTCGACCTTCTTGGACTGGACCAGCTCGAACAGCGCGTCGTCCATGAGCTGCATGCCGTCGGCCTTGCCCTGCTGGATGAACGAGCCGAGCATGCTCACGTTGGCCTCGCGGATGATGTTCGGCAGGGCCTTGGTCTTGAGCAGGATCTCGTTCGCGGCCACCCGGCCCTTGCCGTCCGCGGTCGGCAGCAGGAGCTGCGCGATCACGCCGGAGAGTGACTCGGCGAGCGACAGCCGCACCTGCGCCTGCTCGTCGGACGGGAAGGTATCGATGATGCGGTCGATCGTCTTGGGCGCGTTGTTGGTGTGCAGCGTGCCGAACACGAGCATCCCCATCTCGGCGGCCGTGAGCGCGAGTGAGATCGTATCGTAGTCTCTCATCTCGCCGACCAGCACGACGTCGGCGTCCTGTCGGATCGCCGCGCGCAGGCCGGGCCCGAAGCCCCGGGTGTGCGAGCCGACCTCGCGGTGCGACAGCACGCTCTTCTTGTTCTCGTGCACGAACTCGACCGGGTCTTCGAGCGTGAGGATGTGCTTCGCGTAGGTGCGGTTGATCTTGTCGATGATGGCCGCGAGCGTGGTCGACTTGCCCGAGCCGGTAGGTCCGGTCACGACCACCAGGCCCTTGCGCAGGTGCACCAGGCCCTCGATCGCCTTGGGCAGGTGCAGGTCCTCGAGCGGCACGATCTTCTCGGGGATCATCCGGAACACGGCGCCGGCGCCGTGTTCCTGCACGAAGAAGTTGGCGCGGAAGCGCGCCACGCCCTCGAGCCCGTAGGCGAAGTCGAGGTCGTGTTTCTCGTCGTAGGTCGCCCACTGTGACTCGCTGGCGATCTCGCGCAACAGCTTGCGCAGGCCCGCGTCGTCGAGCTTCGACTGACCCTCGATCGCGCGCAGCTCGCCGTTCACGCGGACGCGCGGCTCGAGGCCGGCCGCGAGGTGCAGGTCGGAGCCCTTGTGCTGCTTCAGGTAGCTGAGGAGCTGGTCGAGCTGAGCCACGATCTTCCCCCGCTCACTTCCCCGGCGGAATCAGCTTCGGATCTTCGGCGTGGAGCAGCGCGTCGTCGCGCTTCACCTTGCCTTCCTTCACGAGCTGCGCCAGCGAGGCGTCGAGCAGACACATTCCCGAGGCGGCGCCGGTCTGCATGGTCGAGCGGATCTGCACCGTCTTCTCTTCGCGGATCAGGTTTCCGACCGGCCGGTTCACGACCAGGATCTCGACCGCGGGCAGCATCCCGCGCGCGTCGGCGCGCGGCAGCAGGCGCTGCGAGATCACCGCCCGGAGTGACTCCGACAGCATCGCCCGCACCTGGCTCTGCTGCTCGGGCGGGAACGAGCCGATGATCCGGTTCACCGTGCGCACGGCGTTGTCGGTGTGCAGGGTGGCCAGCACGAAGTGACCGGTCTCGGCCGCGGTCATGGCCAGCGAGATCGTCTCGCGGTCGCGCAGCTCGCCGATCACGATCACGTCGGGGTCTTCGCGCAGCGCGGCGCGCAGCGCGCGCGCGAACGATTCGGTGTGGCGCTTCACGTTGCGCTGGTTCACGACGCAGCGCTTCGACGGGTGGAGATACTCGATGGGATCCTCGATCGTGAGGATGTGTTCCGCGCGCTCCTCGTTGATCAGGTTCACGAGCGCCGCCATCGTCGACGATTTGCCGCAGGCCGAAGGGCCGGTGATCAGCACCATGCCCTGGTGGAAGTTCGTGAACTTCGCGAGCCCGCTCGGCAGGTTCAGATCGTCGAGCGTGGGAGGCTGGAGCGAGATGCGCCGGAAGCTCGCGTCCAGGCCGCGCAGCTGGCGGTAGACGTTGGCGCGAAAGCGCGCCAGGCCCTTCACCGTGTGACAGAAGTCGAGCTCGCCGTGCGCTTCCAGCGTGGCGCGCTCCTCCTGCGAGAGCGCCGACAGGATCAGCTTCTCGGCGACGGGTGGCGCGAGCTTCGAGTCCGGCACCTCGAGCAGCGCGCCCCGGATGCGCAGTCGCACGTTCGCGCCGCTGTGCAGGTGCACGTCGCTCGCGCCCTGACTGGCCGCGTCGACCAGGAGTGAGTCGAGGCCGCGGTCGAGCGCGATCCGGCCGGCCTGGTCGCCGGACGAAGTGCCCACGACCGGCGGACGCGACTTCGGGGCCGTGGCCGGCGCCGCCTTCGGCGCGGGCCGCGCTTCGCGTGCCAGCGACGCGGCCGCGGGCGCGTCCGTCTCCTTGCCGAGCTCCGGCGCGAGCTTGGCGATCGCGGGAGTCACGGGCGCGTCGCCCTTCTTCTCGCGCGCGCGCGCGATCACGCTCTTCTGCAGGTCGACGGCCTGGGCCAACTGGGCTTGGCTGATGAAGCCCATCGCGACCAGGATCTCGCCGAGGTTCCGCCCGCCGCCGATTCGCGCCTGCTCGCGCGTGGCCTGCGCCAGTTGCTCCATCGTGATCAGCTTGGCGGCGACCGCCACGCGGCCCAGCAGGGCGTCCGCGGGCGTCGCTGGAGCGGGAGGGTTCTGTGGGGTCGACATCGGCAAGCGCCTATCGGCAGGCCCGGCAGCGCCGTTGAGGCGAGCGTGTCGCTCGCGACCGGCAACTCACCGGCAACTTCGCGCGATTGTTCGAGCGCGTGGCGATGCGGTAGGCTGGCCGCCATGACTCTGGAAACGTCGCGGTGGCTGGGTCGACTCGTGAGTGTGTGCGCGGTCGCGCTGGCGACACAGGCGGGCGCGGGCGGGAGTCTCTCGGGAAGTTATTCGGGCGCGACCCGGTGCGCGGCCGACGGCGCGGCCCGCGCGGCCACGGCGCCCCGCGACCTCTCCACGCTGCTGCTCTCCGAGCTCGCCGACGGCAGCGTTGCGGCGCGCATCGACGGCGTCGGCTACCGCGGCCACGTCTCGGGCGGCGAGGGCGAGCTCGTGCGCTGCGGCGCGCTGCAGAACGCGTACGGCGACGAGGGCGCGACCCTGCCGCTCCGCATCGTGGGCGAGCAGATCCAGATCGGCGGCGCCTTTGGCCGGGTCGGGAGCTGCCAGGCGAGCTGGACCCGCGTCTCCGCCGCCGACCCCGGCCTGCGCGCCTGCGAGTGAGCGCGGCGACCCCTACCTTGGGGGAATGAAGCGCGTCGTCATCGTCGGCGGAGGCTTCGCGGGCCTGAACGCGGCCCGCGCTCTGGGGCGCCAGCCCGGGCTGGAAGTCACTCTGCTCGACCGCCGCAACTACCACCTGTTCCAGCCGCTGCTCTACCAGGTGGCCACCGCCGGGCTGTCGCCCGCCGACATCGCCGTGCCGATCCGCGGGCTCTTGTCGCGCTTCGCGAACACGCGTGTGCTGCGCAGCGAGGTGCGCGACGTCGATCTCGAGGCGCGCGAGGTGAAGACCCACGAGGGCGCCTTCGCCTACGACTATCTCGTCCTGGCCTGTGGCTCGCGCCATTCCTACTTCGGCCACGAGGAGTGGGAGCCATACGCGCCGGGCTTGAAGACGATCGAGCAGGCCACCGAGATCCGCCGGCGCGTGCTGTCGGCATTCGAGGAGGCCGAGAAGGAGACCGATCCGCGCCGCCAGCGCGCGTTGCTCACGTTCGTGATCGTGGGCGGCGGGCCCACCGGCGTGGAGCTCGCGGGTGCGATCGGCGAGATGAGCCGCTTCACGCTGGCGCGCGACTTCCGGCGCATCGACCCGAAGCTCGCGCGCATCGTGCTGGTCGAAGCCGAGTCGCGCATCTTGCCGGCGCTCGATCTCACGCTCGCGAGCCGCGCCGTGCGCGACCTCGAGTCACTCGGGGCGCAGGTCTGGACGCACAGCAAGGTGACCCGCGTCGACGCGCACGGCGTCGAGATCGGAGGCGAGCGGATCGAGTCGTACACCGTGCTGTGGGCGGCCGGCGTGCGCAGCGACGAGCTCAGCAAGCGGCTGGGAGTCGCGCTGGCGCCGGGCGGCCGGGTGCCGGTCGGGCCGGACCTGTCGCTCGCCGATCACCCCGAGGTGTTTGTGGCGGGCGACCAGGCGCAGGCGCACGCCGAGTCGGGAAAAGACCTGCCCGCGCTCGCGCCGGTGGCGCTGCAGCAGGGCCGCTTCGTGGCTGCGCAGATCCGAAACGACCTGGCGGGGCGGCCGCGCGAGTCGTTCCACTACGTCGACCGCGGGACGCTCGCGACGATCGGCCGCAGCCGCGCGGTGGGCGAGATCCGAGGCTGGCGCGTTCGCGGCATGCTGGCCTGGGGGGTCTGGCTGTTCGTGCACGTCTACTACCTGGTCGGCTTCCGGAATCGCGCAATCGTCGTGTTCCAGTGGGCCTGGTCGTACTTCCGCTTCCGGCGCGGCGCGCGCCTGATCGTGGGCAAGGAGTGGCGGATCTACACGTCGGACTGACGCTGCTCCGGCTGCGGCTCGCGGCGCGCGCCGAGCGCGCTCGTGAGTCGCTCGCCGAAGGTCTTCGGGGGATCGGCCTCCTGAGTCATCAGCGCGAGTGAGTCGCAGAGCCCCGAGCGGGTGAGCTCGGCGACCAGGCGGGCGAACGCGCGCCAGCCGAACGGCTCGCCCGCGCGCTCTAGCCCGCGCAGCAGCGCCTCGGGCAGCGGCACGCCCAGGCGCTGGCCGAGGCGCGCGGCCGAGGCCACGGAGAGCAGCGGGATCAGCATCGGCACGATCTGCACGCCCGGTGCGCGCCGGCGGATCGACTCGGCCAGCGGCGCCAGCGCCGCCAGCTCGAAGATCGGCTGGGTCTGCACGAAGCCGGCGCCCGTCTCGAGCTTTGGCCACAGGAAGCGCAGCACGCGTTCGCGCTCGGCGTAGGGGTCGGCGGTGACTCCGATGCGGCCGTCCGGCAGCGCGGCACGCAGCCGGCGCACGAGTGAGACCAGCGTCGGCGGCGCACCGACCTCGGCGGGACCGGGCTCGCCCCGGACGACCAGCGCCGCGCGCAGACCGCCGCGAACGGCCCGCTCGATCGTCCGGGCGCACTGTGCCTCGCTGCGGCCGCGACTCACCAGGTGCCAGACCGCCGCGATGCCTCGGCTCTCGAGCTCGAGCGCCGCGTCGATGCTCGGCTGGCGCTCGACGCGCTCGATCACGTGCACCCAGCTCGCGCGCTCGCCGAGCAGCCGCGCCCGCCGCAGCAGGACCTCGGGCCGCGGCTCGCGCGGCGGCGTGATCTCGAGCGCGACACCGAGCGGTGTCATGCCTCGGCCAGGTCCGCGAGCAGTGCCGCGCGGAATGCGCGCAGCGTCTCGCTGCGCCAGGTGCCCGCCGGCTCCTCGAGCCAGACGGCGTCGCGCAGCTCGGGCCGGCCGGTACGCGCGGCGTGCAGGCGCCCCTGGTCGAGCAGCGGTTCGGCCAGCTGGCGCGGCAGCACCGCCGCGCCGGCGCCCGCCAGCACCAGCTCCAGCGCCATGTCGGTGCTGGCCGCGAACACGCGCACGTCGGGCGCGATGCGCCGGCGCGGGAAGTGGTGGCGCAGCCAGCGCCGGATCAACGGGCTCGACTGGTAGTAGTCGACGTAGCTGCGCGCGCCCAGTGACTCGCCGAGCGTCCGGCCGCGCGCGAACGGCGTGCTGGACACCAGCAGCAGCTCCTGGCGGAACAACAGGCTCGAGCGCACGCGCGCCACCTCCGAGTGACTCGGCACGAGCGCCAGTGCGAAGTCGAGCCGGTTCGCCGCCAACAGCTCGCGCAGCTCGGCGTGCGCGCCGTAGAGCAGCTTCACCTGCACGCGCGGGTGACTCGCCGCGAAGCGCGCCAGGAAGCCGGCGACGCGCGCGCGCGACGCGCCCAGGAAGAGACCCAGCCGCACCAGCCCGCGCACCTCGCGCTCCGAGCTCATCACCCACTCGAGCGTGCTCGACAGCTCCGCGTGCAGCCGGCCGAAGCGGCGGGCGAGGGTGCGGCCCTCGCGCGTCAGCACGAGCTTCCGCCCGACCCGGTCGAAGAGCTGCACGCCGAGCGAGCCCTCGAGCCCGGCCACGCTCTGACTCACCGCCGAGCGGGTCAGCGCCAGCGCCGCGGCGGCGGGGCTGACCCCGCCGCGCTCGGCCACCGCCAGGAACGTGCGCAGCTTGTTCAGGTCGATGCTGTTCAGATTCACTGGACGAATCTTCCAGGAGATTTAACGCGGCTAATCTAGCAGGAGCCGCTACGATCGGGGCCGTGAGCCTGCTCGAGTTCAACGGCGCGCGTCTCTGGGTGCGGCTCGGCTGCGGCGCGGAGGAGCGCGCGCAGCCGCAGGCCGTGGATCTCGACCTCGCCGTGCGCTTCGGCGAGCTGCCGGCCGCCTGCGAGACCGACAAGCTCGGCGACACCGTCTGCTACGCGGAGCTCGTCGAGGCCGCGCGCGCGGCGGTCGCGGGGCGCGAGTTCCACCTGGTCGAGCGACTCGCGCACGAGCTGTTCGCGCGCTTGCGGCCGCTGGTGCCGCCGGGCGCGGAGCTGTGGCTGCGCGTGACGAAGCTCCACCCGCCGGTGCCCGAGCTCGCCCGCGGCGTCGCCTTCTCACTCGGCGATTTCGAGGGGCGCTCCCGCTAGAATCGCGCGATGGCGCGATTCGACTTCGACCTGTTCGTGATCGGTGCGGGCTCTGGCGGCGTGCGCGCGAGCCGCATGTCGGCGGCGCTCGGCGCGCGCGTGGCGGTCGCCGAGGAGCGGTATCTGGGCGGCACCTGCGTGAACGTGGGCTGCATCCCGAAGAAGCTCTTGACCTACGCCGCTCACTACGCCGACGACTTCGAGGACGCGGCGGCCTACGGCTGGAGCGTGGGCGAGCGCAGCTTCGATTGGGCGACCTTGATCGCGAACAAGGACCGCGAGATCGCGCGACTCAATACGGTGTACGGGAAGCTGCTCGACGACGCGGGCGTGCAGCGGATCGACGCGCGCGCGCGCATCACCGGTCCGAACTCGATCGAGGCCGGCGGCAAGACCTACACCTTTGAGCATCTCCTGATCGCGACCGGAGGCCGGCCGCGCATGCCCGAGATTCCCGGGATCGAGCTCGCGATCAGCTCGAACGAGGCTTTCCACTTGAAGGAGCTGCCGCGGCGCGTGCTGGTGGTGGGCGGCGGTTACATCGCCGTCGAGTTCGCCGGCATCTTCGCGGGGCTCGGCGCGCGAGTCACCCAGGCCCACCGCGGCGAGCTCTTCCTGCGCGGCTTCGACGACGACATCCGCCGCGCGCTGTGCAAGGAGATGGAGAAGCGCGGGATCGAGGTGCGCTTCAAGAAGCTCATGAGCCGGATCGAGCGCGCGGGCGCGGCGCTGCGCACCACGTTCACGGACGGAAGCTCGATCGACAGCGACCAGGTGCTGGTGGCGATCGGCCGCGCCCCGAATGTGACCGGCCTCGGGCTCGAGACGATCGGCGTGCAAGTCACGCCGGGCGGAGCGATCGCCGTCGACGACTACTCGCGCAGCTCGCGGCCCTGCGTGTACGCGATCGGCGACGTGACCGATCGCCTGAATCTCACGCCGGTCGCGATCCACGAGGCGATGTGTTTCGCGAAGAGCGTGTTCGGGAAGACGCCCACCAAGATCGACCACGCCGACGTGCCGAGCGCCGTGTTCAGCCAGCCGCCGATCGGCGCGGTCGGACTCACCGAGGCCGCCGCGCGCGAGCGCTGCGGCGAGCTCGACGTCTATCTCACCAGCTTCAAGCCGCTCCGGCACACGCTCACCGGCCGCGACGAGCGCACCACCATGAAGCTCGTCGTGCAGCGTTCGACGCAGCGCGTGGTGGGCGCGCACATGCTCGGCGCCGACGCGGGCGAGATTCTGCAGGGCGTCGCGATCGCGGTTAAGATGGGCGCGACCAAGGCGCAGTTCGACGCAACCGTCGGCATTCATCCCACAGCGGCGGAAGAGTTCGTGACGATGCGGACAGCGCTGGCGCGCGAGTAGAGCGAGTCACCGGCATTTATTGACACGCCGGAGACCCTCCGATAGCCTCGGCGCCCATGCGGACCGGGATTCGCGCGCGGCTGCAGACGGCGACGCTGATCGCCGTATTCGCGCTCCTCTCGCATGCGCTCCTTCCTTATCTGCACGCGCTCGAGCCCGGTTGCGAACCGGCGAATCACACGCACCTGTGCGCCGCTCCCGACCACGGACAATCGGCTCCCGCCCACGAAGGCGGCTCGAATCACTCCGACGAGTGTCCGGTCTGCAGTGCGCTCGCGCACGGCGGCGCCCGCGCCGTCGATGCTCCGATTGCGCTCCCGCTCGCCAGCGTCGAAGTCCAGCTCAGCGCGCTGCCGCCGGTCTCGCTGGCGGCTGCCCCGAGTCGCGACCTCGACGTCGCGTGCGCTCGAGCGCCTCCCCGCGTCTCTTACACCTAGAGACACTCGTCACTCACTGATCGAGCGGGTCCGACCGCACGCGTGAGCAGCCGTTCAGGCTCTCGTGCGTCGCCGGAACGGAGCCCGTCGATCTAGACGAATTCGCCGCGCAGCGCAAAGCGCGTGCCCTCGGGCACTCCGGCGCGCGGCGAGCGAGGTCACTCGCGCGGCCCGAGCCGCGCGGGCCGACCGCGCATTGAGGGGGGATTCCATGAGGTCCATGCTCTTGCTCGCGCTCGCGCTTCCGCTTTGTCTCGCCGCCGGCATCGTGGCTGATGCCGGGACCGTTACGGCCTCGTCGACCATCTCCGGTCAGATCAAGGATGCGCTCGACCGGCCGCTCGGCAGCGTCGACGTCTCCCTCCAGGATGCGGCAGGCCGGACGGTCGCCACGACCAGGAGCGCTCCCGACGGGCGCTTCCAGTTCTCCGCGCTGCCGGCCGGCACCTACTCGGTGTCGGCGTCCAAGCCGGACTTCGAAGCCGGCAATGCGATCGTCACCGTGGCCGACGGGGAGACGCAGTCCGCCCGCCTCGTGCTCGCCTCGAAGAAGGCACTCGAGATCGGGGTGATCGCCCAGAAGCTCGATGTGGCCCGGAACTCGATCACGCAGAGCACGGGGAGCAGCGTCTACAACATCACGCAGCAGTCCATCGAGAGTCAGCCGCAGGGCGACAACTCGGCCTTCAACCAGGTGCTGCTTCGCGCGCCCGGCGTGGCCAACGACTCGTTCGGCCAGATCCACATCCGGGGCGATCACGCGAACCTGCAGTACCGGATCAACGGTGTGCAGCTGCCGGAGGGCATCAGCGGCTTCGGGCAAGCGATCGACGCCCGCTACCTGGACGGCCTGCGCTTGCTCGACGGCGCGCTGCCCGCGCAGTACGGCTTCCGCACCGCGGGCGTGATCGAGATCGACACCAAGAACGGGGCGTACGAGCCCGGAGGGTCGCTCTCGATGTACGGCGGAAGTCACAGCACGTTTCAGCCCAGCATCGAATATGGTGGGGCTACGGAATCTTTGAGTTACTACGCCACCGGCAACTGGCTCTACAACGAGCTCGGCGTCGAGTCACCCACGGGAACCGTCAATCCGCTCCACGACCGTACCAACCAGGGCAGGGGGTTCGCCTATCTGTCGGATCTGCTCGACCCGACGACACGAGTCAGCCTGCTCACCGGAAACTTCGTCGGTCGCTTCCAGATTCCCAACAATCCAGGGCAGGAACCCGGATTCACGCTGTCCGGCGTCCCAACCTTCGAGTCGCGGAATCTCGACGAGAACCAGTCGGAATGGAATCACTACGGGATTCTGGCCCTGCAGAAGTCCGAGGGCCCGCTCGATGTCCAGCTGTCGGTGTTCACGCGCTTCACTCAGACGTTGTTTCGGCCGGACGTCGCGGGTGACCTGATCTTCAACGGCGTCGCGAGCCGTGACCGCCGAAACAGCTGGGCGAACGGCTTCCAGGGTGACGCCGGGTACAAGCTGTCCGACTCGCACACGCTGCGCTTCGGGCTGATCGTGCAGGAGGAGAAGGTCAGCAGCGACAACGACGTGAGCGTGTTTCCCGTCGACGCGGGCGGCGCGCAGACCAGCGACGTTCCCTTCAGCATCACCGACAACAGCGACAAGCTGGGCTTCCTGTACGGGCTTTATCTGCAAGACGAGTGGCGTCTCACGAAGGAGCTGACCTTCAACTACGGCCTGCGCTACGACCGGGTTGCGGAATTCATCCGTGCTGACCAGTTCAGCCCGCGGATCAACATGGTCTACGCGGCTCCGACAGGCACCACCTTGCACGTCGGTTGGTCGCGCTACTTCACCCCGCCACCCATGGAGCTGGTCGCGCCGACCTCCGTCAGCGCGTTCGACGGCACGACCAACGAGTCGGCGATCAAGGCCGACTCGCCGGTCAAGGCGGAGCGAACCGACTACTACGACGCTGGAGTGACTCAGGTGATCTTCCCCGGCCTCCAGGTCGGGATCGACGCCTATTACAAGCGCGTCCGCGACCTGATCGACGAGGGCCAGTTTGGCGCGGCGCTGATCCTGTCGCCGTTCAACTACAAGCGAGGCTATGTCTACGGCACCGAGCTCTCCGCCTCGTACCAGATCGAGAACTTCACCGCCTTCGCGAACTTCGCCTACTCGGTCGCCCGTGCCACGCAGATCGTATCGAGCGAGTTCGAGTTCGATCCCGACGAGCTCGCGTTCATTGCCACTCACTTCGTGTACCTCGACCACGATCAGAGATACACGAGCTCGTTCGGCGTGTCTTATCTGTGGAGGGATACGCGGCTGACCCTGGACTGTCTGACGAGCAGCGGGCTGCGGCGCGGCTTCGCGAACGACGAGAAGCTTCCGGCCTACATGCCGGTGAATCTCGGCGTCTCGCACGTCTTCCACGTCGAGCCCTACGGCTCGCTCACGCTGCGCGGCGACATCATCAACCTGTTCGACGAGAGCTACGAGATCCGCGACGGCAGCGGGATCGGCGTCGGCGCTCCGCAGTTCGGGCAGCGCCGCTCCTACTACGTCGGAATTTCGAAGAGCTTCTGAACGCAATGCAGAAATGGAGTGACCGATCATGATGCTCGAAACGTTCTCGGCGCTGCGCCTGGGCGGTGCCGTCATCTACCCATTGCTGGCGCTGGCGGTGCTCGCCGGAGTGATCCTGCTCGACAAGTGCTGGACGTTCTGGCGCTTTGCGCGGCTCCCGGCGCGAGTCAGCAAGCTCGTGGAAGAGGAGCGGAAGTTCGACTGGAACGCGCTGCAAGAGCAGCTCGAGGCTCTGGATCCGCGCAACTACTTCGGCCGCTTCATGACGAGGATCGCGGCGAATCGCGAGCGGCCCGCGTGGTGGGTCGAGTCACGCGCGGAAGACGAGGCCAGCGCGATCGAGAGCGGGCTGACCCGCTGGCTGTGGATCCTCGAGACGATCGTGACCGCCGCTCCCCTGCTCGGACTGCTGGGCACGATCACGGGCATGATCCGCTCGTTCCATCTGTTCGGCGACCAGGGGTTGGTGGACCCGCGGGGCGTGACCGGCGGCGTCGCGGAAGCCCTGATTGCGACGGCGGTCGGTCTGTTCATTGCTTTGGCGGCGCTCTTCGCCTTCAACTTCGTGAGCAGTCGCCAGACGCGCTTCATGGCTGAGCTCGAGAGACTGGGCACGCGCCTCGTGGACCAGATCCGCCTCGACGAGAAGACCCGCCATGCGGATCCGTAGCCGACGCGTGCCGCGCAAGGGCAGGATCGAGATCATCCCGATGATCGACGTGATGTTCTTCCTGCTCGCGACCTTCATGCTGGCGTCGCTCACCATGCAGAACCTGCACTCGCTGCGCGTCGACTTACCCGCCGGCAAGGCGGATCCGATGGAGGCGCGCGCACCGGTCACGCTCACGGTGACGCGGGACGGAGAGATCTATCTGAATCAAGTGTCACTCACGCTCGACGATCTCGAGCCGGCCCTGCGCGGCCTGTTGCAAGCGGAGCAAGACGTGATCGTCGCCGCGGACTCGGCGGCGCCCGAAGGAGTCGTGGTACGGGCGATGCTCCGCGCGCGCGACGCGGGGGCACAACACTTCCTGATCGCGGTGAGGCGCGACTGACTCGCATGCTCCCAGACAGTCCCTGGCGGCGCCTCGGCCTCACCCTCCCGCTCGCGCTCTTCTTGAACGCGGCGCTGCTCGCGGTCTTTCTTCGCATCCTCTCCTTCCAGGCGGGCCCCTCCGCCCCCGCGCCGGTGAGCCTGGAGGCGCGCTTCCTGGAGGTCGCGCCTCCGGCCGTCGAGCCGGCGGCCGCCCCCTTGCCGGTCGCCCCGGCCGCGCCCGAGCCACCGCCCCCGGCACGCCGGCCGGCCGCGAAGCCCGCGGCCCGTCGCCGCCCGAGCCCCGAGCCCCCTTCTTCTCCGACGCCCGTGACTCCGGCGGAGAGCGCAACCGCGGCTCCGCCACAGACCGCCGAAACGCGTGGACCCGCGCTCGACCCGCCTCGGGGCAAGATCAGCGCCCGCGCGCTGTACCGGCCGCTTCCCGACGTGCCCGAGCGCCTCAGACACCGCGAGCTCGCGCTGGTCGCGGTGGCGCGCTTCCAGGTGGCGACCGACGGCACGGTGCAGGTCGAGCTGGTCGAGCCCACGACGGATCCGGCGCTGAACGGAGACCTGATCGCGAAGCTCCGAACCTGGCGCTTCTTTCCCGCGTTGGAGGACGGCCAGCCGGTGGCTTCGACGCTCGAGGTCCGGATCCCGATTTCGGTGAGATGAGCGGTCTCTGCCTCTACACCATTTGGTGACAGCCGCCATGCCCTGGCGCGCTCCGTTGACTGGTGGGGCCGCCTCCGATAGGTTGCGCGCCCATGGCGAGCACGCAGCGCGCGGTTCATCGGCTGTGCGCGGCACTCGGGTCCCTGGCGCTCGCTTGCACCGTGCTGTTCCCGTACTTGCACGCGATCGCAAGTGACTGCGGTCACCTGTCGAGCGCCTGCCAGGCCGGAAAGTCCGAGCGTGCGTCCGAGCGTGCCTGCCGCCACCACGGCGGCGCTCCGGCTCATGCACGGAGCTGCGGCGTATGCAGCGCGCTCGCGCACACCCAGCCGCGCTCGCTGATTGCCTCGCGCCTCTCTCCCGCGAGCGCGGCGCTCCTTGAGCTGGGACGCGCTTCCTTCGGATCGCCGCGCTCGACCCCGAGCAACCAACCGCTCGTTGCGTGCGCGCGCGCACCTCCCGCTCCCATGCGCCGCGCTTAGTCGCGATTCTGACAACGACTTTCTCGGGAGGATGCGATGGGACCCGCACGTTCGGTGTCTCGCGCGGCCGTAGCGCTGTTCGCGCTGGTTGCGCTGTCGTCGTCGGATCTCGGCCATGCCGAGACCCAGAGTCAGGAAATCTCCGCATTGAAAGCCGAGCTCGCCGCCACCAAAGGCGAGCTAGCGAAGACCCAGTCCGCACTGGACGCGCTCGAGGCCAAGGTCGAGGCGCTCGCCTCCAATGGGGCCGGCGCGCCGGCTGCCGCGCCGCCGCCGGGCGCGTCCGATACCGCGCGGATCGCGCCGGTGAATGCGGACAACCCCGGGATCAGCTTCGTGGTCGACGGGCAATTCGGCACGAACACGCAGGGCGAGCAGGGTGCCGGCTTCCTGCTGGGGACCGGGGAGCTGTTCATCTCCGCCCCGATCGACCCCTTCCTGCGCGGCTACGCCAGCATCAACGGCACCACGGACCAGGGCTTCGACGTCGAAGAGGCAGCCCTGGTCACCACCGCGCTGCCCTGGAACCTGACCGTGAAGGGCGGGCGCTTCTTCGCCGACTTCGGCCGCTTCCCCCACTGGCACGACGAGGCGCTGCCGTTCGTGAACCGGCCCGCGTCGATCGACAAGCTGATCGGGGGTGAGTCGCAGTCCGAAGGCGTCGAGGTCTCGTGGCTGGCGCCGATGGATCAGTATCTCGACGTCACGGTCGGCGTGTACAACTCGATGGGTGCAGCGCGCTTCGACGATCCTGGGGCCTTCGGAACCGGCAAGGGGCAGCGCTCGTTCAGCGAGCTCAGCTACCTGGTTCACCCCACGACGTACTTCGACCTGACCGACACGCTGAACCTCGAGCTCGGAGGCTCGTATCTCGCGGTGCCCACGGGCGCAAAGCGCGGCCTGTACGGGGTCGACGCCACGCTGCGCCACCAACCGGGCACGAGCGAGTTCTACCAGGGCACCGACGTGGGCGTGGAGTGGCTGTGGAACAGCGAGCGCTTCGACGGTGTGGCGGTCGCCAGTGACCCGGTGACCGGCGAGGCGATCGTCGGCTCCGGTCGCTTCCACCGCGATGGCGGCTACGCCTATTTCGAGAGCTTCTTCGGCCGCCGCTTCTCGGTGGGCGGGCGCTTCGACTACGCGGAGAACCCGTTCGGCGACAAGGACCTGCAGCGCACCTACTCGGCCTTCGTCACCTGGAAGCCTTCGGAGTTCCAGCGCCTGCGCTTGCAGTGGGACGACGTCGGCATCGATGGACCCAACGACCAGCGCTTCACGCTCCAGTGGACCGCCTTCATCGGGAGTCACAGTCATGGCTTTGCAATGCGCTAGCCGCCTCGTCACCTTCACGCTCTCACTGTGTCTCGCGAGCGCGGCGCCGGCGGCGCTGCGGGTGGTGGCCTCGCTGCCCGACGTGGCCGACATGACCCGGCAGATCGGCGGCGACCGCGTCGACGTGACGACGATCGCCGAGGGCAGCCAGGACCCGCACAAGGTGCCGGTGAAGCCGAGCTTCGTGACCAAGCTGAACCGGGCCGATGCGCTGGTGGTGCAGGGCATGGGTCTCGAGCACGCGTATCTGCCGGCGCTGCTCGAGGCGGCGCGCAACCCGAACATCATGCCGGGCGCAGCCGCGTACATCGACGCCTCGCTCTACATCCAGCCGCTCGAGGTGCCCCAAAGCATGAGCCGCGCCCAGGGCGAGCTCCATGCGCTGGGCAACCCGCACTTCAACATGGACCCCGCGCAGGGCAAGCTGATGGCGCGCGCGATCGCCGAGGGACTGACTCGCGTGGACCCGGACGGCGCCGCGACGTACCAGGCCGGGCTCGCAAAGTACGAGCAGCTGCTCGACCAGAAGATCGCCGAGTGGGACCAGCTGGCCGCGCCGCTGCGCGGCCTGAAGATCGTGTCCTATCACCCGGACCTGATCTATCTGGCGAGACACTACGGCATGGAGCTGGTGGGTACGATCGAGACCAAGCCGGGCGTACCGGCCACGCCGGGTCACCTGGAGGAGCTGATCCAGCTCATGAAGCAGCAGAAAGTGGCGCTGGTGGTGCGCGAGATCGCCTACGAGCTGCCGCTGGCGCAGGAGGTGGCCGAGCGAGGTGGCGCGAAGGTGGTGACGGTATCCAGTCTGACCGGCGGGCTGCCGAACTCCCCTACCTACGTCGACTTCATCGATGCCAACCTGCGCGCGCTGGTCGCGGGGGCCAAGGCCCAGAGTGACTCGCATGGCTGACGCGCTGATCCGCGTGGAGGACGCGAGCCTGGGCTACCCGGGACGCGTGGTCTTGCGGAAAGTGTCGCTCGCGCTGCGCGCGCCCGAGTTCGTGGCGGTGCTGGGCGCGAACGGCTCGGGCAAGACCACGCTCCTGCGCAGCCTGCTCGGCTTCCTGCCGCCGCTCGCGGGCCGAGTCGAGCGCGCGCCGCAGCTCCGGCTCGGCTACGTACCGCAGCGCGAGACACTCGACGACCTGTATCCGCTCACGGGGCGCGACGTCGCGCTGATGGGCACTTACGGCGACGTGCCGTTCTGGGGCCGCGTGGGCAAACGCGAGCGCGACCGCATGCGCGCCGCGCTCGCTGCCTGCGGTGCGACCGAGTTCGCGCGCCGGCGCTACTCGGAGCTGTCCGGAGGGCAGCGCCAGCGCGTGCTGATCAGCCGCGCGCTGGCCTCCGATCCGCAGGTGCTCCTGCTCGACGAGCCGACCGCCGGCGTCGACCGCGAAGCCGAGCAGGCGATCCTCGGCGTGCTGGCCCGACTTCGGCGCGAGCACGCGCTCGCGGTCTGGATCGTGACTCACCACGCCGAGGCGGTGCGTGGCGCCGTCGACCGCGTGGTGCACGTCGACGCGGGCGCGGTCACGGAGGGGGGGCCGGCATGATGGATTTCTTCTCTCCCGACTTCCTGTTCCGCAACGCCGTCACCGGCGGCTGGATCGTGTGCGTGATGTGCGCGCTGCTCGGCGTGTACGTTGCGCTGCGCCGCATGGTGTTGCTCGGCGTGGCGTTGCCGCAGGCGGGCGCCGCCGGGATCGCGCTCGTGTTTCTGCTCACTCACCACGGCGGCGACGAGGAGACCAGCGCGCACGCGCTCGCACTGGGCGGCTCGCTCGTGGCCACCTTCGCGACGCTGGGCGTGCTGGTGCTGGGCGGCCGGACCGGCCGGCGCACTCCGGTGGAGTGGCGGATCGGCGCGGTGCTCGCGGCCGCCTCGGCGGCGACACTGTTCTGTGTCGCGCTGAACCCCACCGGCGACCTCGAGATGACGAGCCTCTTGCGCGGCGAGCTGCTCGCGATCTCGAACCGCGACCTGCTCTTGCTCGCGATCGTGGCGGCGCTGGTGCTGGCGCTGTTCGCGGCGTTCCGCCGCGAGCTGCTCCTGGTCTCGTTCGACGCCGAGTTCGCGCGCACGATCGGCCGGAATCCCGCGCGCTACGACGCGCTCTTGTATCTGTTGCTCGGCGTGGGGATCTCGGTGGGCGTGATGACGGCGGGCCCGATGGTGGTGTTCGGGTTCCTGGTGCTGCCGGCGCTGGCCGCGCTGCGCGTCACGAGTCACCTCGGGGCGACCTTCGCCGTGGCGGCCGCGATCGCCACGCTGAGCTCGCTCGGTGGCTTCGAGATCGCCTATCGCGCCGACCTGCCCGCCGGACCGGTA
>DATJZP010000078.1:0-1911 GCA_035498875.1 Myxococcota bacterium | reverse complement strand
AAGGGACGCGCAGCCAGGGCGTCTTCGAAACCACGTGAACGAGCGTGCCGCCCGCGAGCAGCACGGTCGCGAGCGCGGAGATCAGTCTCTCGAGCTCTCCGGCTTCGCCCAGGCCCAGCCGCGCCGTGATCCGTGCGAGCGCGGCCGGTCTTGCCACGGCCACGACGCCGGCGACGTACCACGGCCACGCCGCTGGGCGAGCGCGCACCAGGAACGCCGCGAGCGGCGCGGCCAGCACGAGGTCGTATTCGTGTGCGGGCGAGCACGCCAGCGCGAGCGCGAGGACGGCGAGCCAGGGCTCGTCGAGTGAGTCGCGCGGCGCCTTCCGCGCCGTAAAACCCAGGAAGGCGCCCATGAGCGCGCCGAAGGCGGGCAGTGACGGCGCAGGCAGGCCCGTGAACAGGTGCTGCGCCGACGCGAGCAGAGCGGGCTGGTTTGCCGGCGTCGCCGAGTAGCTGGCCAGCGCGCGCAGCCATTCGGCCGGCAAGGCCCCACCGTCGGTCCACAGCGCCACCACCACGCAGGTCACGAGGGACAGCGCCGCGGCGAAGACCACCGGCAACGGTCGCAGTACGGCCAGGAAGCAGAGCACCGGAAGAGTCAGGCTGGGCTTCATGGCGAGCAGGGCCACGGCGAAGACGTCGAGCGCGCGCGGCACGGCGGACGGCCCCGACCACCAGAGCCAGAGCACGGCGGCGAGCACCCACAGGCTGGTCTGTCCGATCAGGAGCGTGCCCGAGAGCGCGCCACACGAAGCGCACAGCGCCAGCGCGCCGGCGCGGGCCGCAGACCGCCACTCGGGACTCACTCCGTCGCCTGCCAGTCGCATGCAGAAGAACAGCGCCAGCGCGAAGCATGCGACGTTCAGAACGTCGAGCAGGACCAGCCCGAGAGAGACGCCGCCCAGCGCGAGCGGCGCCAGCACGAGCGCTGCGTTCGGCGGATAGGCGAACACGAATGCGTCCGGACGCGGGCCGTGCAGCTCCGCCTGCCAGAGCCGCGAGTACGTTTCAGAAACGTACGGCGACTCGCCGCTCAACCATGCGTGACCGGCGAGCACGATCGGCCGCGCGTCGAGACGGCGATCCGGCCCCTCGAAACCGCGCGCGGCGGTCCAGCCGACGAGACCGGCCGCCAGGATCCAGAGCAGCAGCGCGAGTGGCCGCGCGCCCAGACGGCTGCCTACCGCTTCCACTCGAGCGCGCGCTCGAGCACCTGCTCGGTCCAGCCATGGCACGAGAGCTCTGTGCCCAGCCACTCACCGAGCCGAGTCAGGTCCTGATCCAGCGTTCGCTCCAGGCGCGCGCGCAGCTCGGGCGTGAGCTGGGGCCGCGCGCCGGGCTTCCACAGCTCTTTCACGCGCTCGCGCAGCGACTGCGGGAATTGGTCCTTCAGCCAGCGCACGGCGGGAATGCCGAGCAGCGCATCGCGCAACGCGCTCGTGCGCATGCGCTCGCTGGTCACGTTCTGGGGCTCCAGGTCCTGGCGCCACACCGGCGGCTCGGGGCTGGGATCGCCCAGGAAGCGGCAGATGCGCCCGAGCTCCTCGTCGGGAAACGCCACCAGGCGCTCGAAGAACACGGGCAGGATCGCGGCGCGCCCCCACAGCTCGACGAACTGCTCCAGCTGGCGCGCGTAGCTCGAGTAAGCGACGAAGCGCTCGTGCCGAGTCACCGCCTGCTCGAGCGAGCCCTCCACCTCCCGCGTGCTCCACTCGTGCAGATACTGCGAGACCAGTCGCTCCAGCGGATCGCGCATCACGTAGACGAGCTTGGCCTTCGGCAGAAGCTCGTACATGCGGCGGGCCGCTTCGGGATGGGTAGGAAGCTTCGTGTAGTGAGTGCTCGACTCGCCGCACAGCTGCGAGGCCGAAGCGCCCGCGAACAGCGCCGCGTACCAGTCCCGGCCGCG
>DATJZP010000077.1:0-87650 GCA_035498875.1 Myxococcota bacterium | reverse complement strand
ACTTACTGCCGGAAAGTCACCGGGGTGTGGTGCGCGTTCTTCGCGGCGAACGCCGCCGCCTGCGCGGGGTTCGCGCTCTACGGCTCACGCGAGAGCTGGGCCGTGTACACCGGCGCGGTGTCCTACGTCCTGATCGGGGCGTTGTTCGCGAGTGAGTACGTCTATCGGCACTGGCGCTTCCGCCGCTATCACGGCGCGCGGACGGACGGGCTGCTGAAGCGCTGGTTCCCGCCGCGAGCCTAGGGCGAGGACGTGCACTGAGCCGTTGCGAGCGAGTGGCTGCAGAGCTCGGCGCGGAAGGCGCGCAGCTGCGCATCGCCCGTGACCGCCGATCTCACGAAGCTGTCGCCTCTGCGCAGATAGCGATCGGTGACCCAATGACCGGGGTCGTCGTCGTTCATCTGCTCGCGGCACGAGACTCCGAGGTCGGTCGGCTCCCCGCGCGCGTTCGCAACCACGCCGACCGAGCACTGGTCGACCGAGCGGTCCTCGACGGCCATCACGTCCAGTGGCAGGCCGGGACGGGACTCCGGCGTCTGCCAGCTCAATAGCGACCAGCGCCGCGTCTTGGAGTCCGGTCGGAACGCGAGCAGGTATTTCGTCGCCTCGCACTCGCGGCACGAATAGACGCTGAAGAGCAACGTGACCGGCAGCGGCGGGACGTCGGGCAGCTCGCGCTCGAAACGCAGCTGCGCCTCGCCCGGCGAGAGCGCCAGGCGCCTGTGTGAGTCACACGCGAGCGGCAGTGTGAACACCTTGGAAAGCGACTCGATCTCGTTCTCGACGTCGTGAATCTCGACCGTCGCCAGCACCGCGCCGTCTGCGACGCCCACCCACTCGAGCTTGCGCGAGGCGTCCCCCTTTTCCAGGACGAGCTCCGGCGCGAGCTCCTGCTCGACCTTCTTCCAGAGCTCCGGGTCGCTGGCCTCGGTGACCAGCCGGAAGGCGCTCTCGGCGCACGCGAGCTGCGGAGCGGCAAGCGCGACGACCCAGACGCAGAGCGCCACCGCGCTCGATCTCACGGCTCCTCCGGTGCGGCCAGCTCGAGCGCCAGCGCATGGATCTCGGGGCCGATCTCGGCGGCGAGCGCGTCGTACACCATGCGGTGTCGCGCCACGCGCGCGGCGCCGCGGAAGCGCTCCGAGACGAGGCGCACGCGGAAGTGACCCGCGCCGCCGGCCGCGCCGGCGTGGCCGCGGTGCTTCGCGCTCTCGTCGGTCACCACGAGCTCGAGCGGAGCGAAGGCACCGCGCAAGAGGATCTCGATCCGCTCACGACGGTTCATCGCCCGAGAGGATCGCGCGGACTCAGTCGGCGCGCGAGCCCTCGGAGAGCACGCTGCGGATCTGCGAGACCTGGCTGTTGATCTCGGCGATCGACTGCGCGGCGCCGGTTGCGAAGTCACGCGTCTTGGTGGCGGCCGCGCGCACCGAGTCGACCTTGCGGCGCAGCGAGCCCGCGCCGGTCGAGGCGTGCGCGGCGTTGCGCGCGATCTCGTTCGTGCCGCTCGACAGCTCGTCGGTCGTGCGCGCCACGTTCTGCGTGGTGGAGGCGGCCAGCTGCACGGAGCTCGTGATCTCGTCCGCGCGGCCGGCGGCGGTGCCGACCGACGACGAGATCTCGGCGCTGGTCGCGGTCTGCTCCTCGACCGCGGTCGCGATCGTCTGCGTGGCCTCGCGCATGGTCTGGATGATCGCGCCGATGCGCTCGATCGAAGATACCGCGCCCTCGGTCGTGCGGCGGATGCCGTCGACCTTGCTCGCGATCTCCTCGGTCGCCGCGCCGGTCTGGCGCGCCAGCTCCTTGACCTCGTTCGCGACCACCGCGAAGCCCTTGCCCGCCTCGCCCGCGCTCGCGGCCTCGATCGTGGCGTTCAGCGCCAGCAGGTTGGTCTGGTCGGCGATGTCGTTGATCACGTCGACCACGCGCCCGATCTCGCGCGCGGCGGTGCCGAGCACCGCGACGGTCTGGTTCGTCTCTTCGGCCAGGCGGGCCGCCTGCACCGCGACGTCGGCCGAGTGGTGACAGCTCGAAGACACGTCGCGCAGCGAGGCGCTCATCTCCTCGACCGCGGTGTTCACCGAGCGGATCGAGTCGTTGAAGGTCTCGATCGCCGACACTGCCGAGCTCATGTGCTCGGAGACCGCGCCCGCGCCCTTGGCCACGTCGCGCACGTTGACGCTCGACTCCTCGACCGCGGCGGCCACCGCCTGGATCGCCGAGATCGTGCTCTCGCTGGCGTCGTGCATCTCCTCGGTGTCGCGCAGGAGACCGGTCGCGGCCTGCTCCAGCGAGTCGGTCGCCGGGCCCAGTGCGTTGCACACGCGCGCCAGCGCGTCGGCCGCGGTACGCACGCTGTGCGCGTCCGCGCGCAGCGGAGTGATTCGCGCCTCGGCGCCCTCGAGCAGGCTGCGCACCTCGCCCGGCGCCAGTGAGCCGAGCAGTCGGCGCACCGCGTCGTCGTCGTCCGAGCGCAGCGCGCGCGCCGCGTCCTCGAGCGGAATCAGGAGCGCGCTGCGCGTCCACAGCCACAGCCCCGCGACCGCGCCCAGGGCCAGGAGCCCGAAGCCGAGCTGGAGCGGGTCGCTCCAGGCCGCCGGCCCGAGCTGGCCGGCCGCGAACAGCGCGCCCAGCGCCGCCAGGCAAACGATCGCGAACGTGCTCAACCTTCGGGATTGAGTGGCGTGCGAATTCACGAGCCGCCCTCCACGCACTGCAGGATCTTGGTCGCCAGCGTCTCGGGCTGGAAGGGCTTCGTGAGATAGTGCTTGGCGCCGGCCTCGATCGCTTCGATCATCTTGCGGCGCTCGGACTCGGTGGTGAGCATGATGACGGGGATGTTCGAGAGCCCGGGGCGGTCCTTCACCGCGCGCAGGAACTCGATGCCGTTCATCTCGGGCATGTTCCAGTCGAGCAGGATCAGCTGCACGTCGTCGTGCTCTTTGAGCCGCTCGAACGCTTCGATGCCGTTGCCCGCGGGCACGGCCTCGTGACCCAACATCTCGAGGATCTGCTCGATGACCTTGCGCATGATTGCGGAGTCGTCGACGACCAGCACCTTCATCTCACGTTTCCTTCAACCGGTAGTACGTGGACCGGCCATGGCGGACCACGGTGAAGTCACTGCTGTAGAGCTCGAGCGTCTCGGTCGCGCCCGCGGCCAGCGTGGCCTCGGAGCGCATCACGTCGCGCGCCTTCGCCAGGATGTTCCGCTTCCAGGCGGCGGCGAAGTAGATCAGCACGTTGCGCAAGAGCACCACGTCGAACACGCCCAGGTTCCCGAACGAGTCGAGCAGGTTCATGCGCTTGAAGCGCACCAGCTTGCGGATGTCGTCGCGCAGCACCGAGATCCGGCCGTCGCGCGTGAAGTAGTCCTCGCGCAGCCGCAGCGGCAGGCCGCGGCGCATCGAGATCGGGTCGTAGCGGCCGGCTTCGGCGATCGCGAGCGCGTTGCGGCTGATGTCGGTGGCCAGGATGTCGAAGTGCTCGGCGCGGAAGCCGCGCAGCTCGCCCGTGCGCTCCATCTCCTTCAAGAGCAGCGCGATCGTGTACGGCTCCTGGCCGGTCGAGCTGGCCGCCGACCAGATCGAGACGCGGGGGCGGCCGTCCTGGCGCGCGCGCTCGACGGATTCGGGGATGATCACCTGGCGCACCGTCTCCCAGAAGGGCATGTCGCGGAACCACGAAGTCTCGTTCGTGGTCATGTCGTCGATGATCCGGTCGCGCAGCGTGGGCCCCGCGACCTTGGCCTTCTGGTAGAACTCGCCGAAGCTCGCGCAGCCGGTCTCGACCACCACCTCGCGCAGACGTGTCTCGACGAGATACATCTTCGCGTCTTCGAGCGAGATCCCGCACCAGGTCTCGATCAACCCGCGCAAGAGATCGAACTCGTGTCGTTCGAGACTCGGAACGTTCATGAGCCCTTGGCGATCACCTGGATGCGGGTGGCGAGATCGTCGAGCGCGATCACCTCGTCGGCCTCGCCGCCCTCGATCACGGTGCGCGGCATGCCGTACACGGCGCAGCTCGCCTGGTCCTGCGCGATGCACCAGCCGCCGCCCTGGCGCACCGTCTTCGCGCCCTCGAAGCCGTCGGAGCCCATGCCGGTCATCACGATGCAGAGTGACTTGCCGGGGACGGCCTGCGCGATCGACTTGAACAGCACGTCGACCGAGGGCCGGAACGCGTTCACCGGCTTCTGGGTCGTGAGTCGCACGAACGGCTCGGAGTCCTGCATCGCGACCTCGAGGTGCTTGCCGCCGGGCGCCACCAGCACCTCGCCCGCGCGCAGCGGCCGGCCTTCCTCGGCCTCGCGCACGCGCAGCTTCGAACGGCGGTCGAGCGAGGTCGCGAGCGACGCGGTGAAGCGCGCCGGCATGTGCTGCACGATCAGCACGGGCACGCGCAGGTCGGCGGGCAGTTTGGGAATGACTTCGGCGAGCGCGCTGGGGCCGCCGGTCGAGCTGCCGATCGCCACCACGTCGATCAGCGGCGCCTTGCCGCGCGCCTGCTTGGGCTTCTGCACCTTGGCCGGGCGCGCGCGCTGCACGCGGCCCTCGCGGAACGCGTCGATCACCGCGCCGAGCGGCTCGCGCAGCGCGGCGAAGCCGTCCTCGCCGGCCTTCACCTGCGGCTTGGTCACGAAGTCGAACGCGCCCGCCTGCAGCGCGTCCATGGTGATGTTCGCGCCGTTGGTGGTCAGGCTCGACACCATGATGATGCCCGCGTCGGGGAGTAACTGGCGCAGCTTGGGCATGGCTTCGACGCCGCCCATCACCGGCATCTCGACGTCGAGCAGGATCAGGTCGGGGCGCAGCTCGCCCGCCTTGGCGATCGCGTCCTTGCCGTCGCCCGCGGTGCCGACGCACTTGATGTCGGGCATCTCGCGCAGACAGCCCTGGACCAGGCTGCGGTAGATCGCGCTGTCGTCGACGATCAGAACTTTGAGCTGCTCGGCCATTCGTTACTCCGTGTCGCCTTGCCGCAAGAGCGCGCTGGGATCCACGATGCGAATCACTTGATCTTTCTGCTGCACCACCGCCGACAAGAGGTGGTCGTTCTTACCGGACTGATCGGGCGGGGCCGGTGCGATCTGATCCTCGGACACCGTGATCACGTCGGAGATCCGGTCCACCCAGAAGCCCGCCAGCTCGTCGTGAGTGGCGAGCTTGCCGAGTCCCAGGCTGGCCAGGTCGGCGTTGGTCTTCAGGATCACCAGCCGCGTGCTCTTCTTCTGCTCGCGCGCCGGGTAGCCGAGCCGGACGGCCGGGTCGATCACCGTCACGATCTGTCCGCGCAAGTTCATGAGTCCGCGCACCGCGGCCGGCGCGCCGCGCGCGGGCGTGATCTGCACCTGGCGGTTGATCTCGCGCACGGTCAGGATGTCGATGCCGTAGCACTCGTCGCCCAGATAGAAGGTGCAGAAGCGGCGCTCGCCCGAGTTGGCGGTGTGCGCGTTCATGCCGTCCTCTCGATGCCGGCCGCCTCGAGCAGGCGCGGCGCGTCCAGGAAGAGCGTGAGTCGGTCTTCGATGATCGCCGAGCCGGCTAGACCCGGCGCGTTCAGCTGTGACTTGTCGGGCTGCGCGTCGGACTCGAGAGTGTCGACGATGCGCGCGGCGATGATCCCGGCCTCGAGGCCCTCGAGCCGCGGAATCAGCACGAAGAACTCGTCGGCCTCCTCGCCGCCGCCGCGCACGGGCAGCACGTCCTCGAGCCGCACCAGCGGAATCGTGCGCCCGCGGTGCTTCAGGAAGCGGCGCGAGCCCACCCACTCCACCTGCGGCTTCTCCACGCGCTCGAGCCGCAGCAGCTCGCGCAGCGGCATGGCGAAGCGCTCGTCCGCGGAGTTCGAGAACAACACCAGCGAGCGGCGCTCCGCGGCCGCGGCCGCGGGCTCGACCGAGTCACGGTTGCGCAGGTTCTCGTCGGCGACCTCGTCGAAGCGGATCTGCGCGCGCTTGGCGATGCCCAGCGTGTCGAGAATCATCGCCACGCGGCCGTCACCCAGGATGGTGGCGCCGGCGTACCAGCCGCAGTCCGACAGGTAGGTCGAGACCGGCTTCACCACGATCTCCTCGCTGTCGTGGAGCTCGTCGACGACCAGGCCGTAGAGGTGCGCGCCCGAGCGCAGGATCACCACGTTCGCGCGCGTGCGCTTCGACTCCTGGGCGCGCCGGATCTCGAGACACTGCGCGAGCCGCACCAGCGGCAGCAGGTCGCCGCGCAGGCGCAGCACCTCGCTCGAGCGGATGCGCTCGATCTGCTCGGCCTCGCGTTTCAGGCGCACGACCTCGACCACGTTGAGCTGCGGGATCGCGAAGCGCTCGCCCTCGACCGAGACGATCAGCGACGGGATGATCGCCAGCGTGAGTGGCAGGTGGATGCGCAGCCGCGTGCCCTCGCCGATCGCGCTCGAGACCTCGATCTGGCCGCCCAGGTTCTGGATGTTCGTGCGCACCACGTCCATGCCGACGCCGCGGCCCGAGACGTCGGAGATCTCGGTCGCGGTCGAGAGACCCGGCTGGAAGATCAGCGCGATCGCGTCCTTCTCGGAGAGTGACAGCGCCTGCTCGCGCGTGATCGCGCTGCGCTGCACCGCCGCCTCCTTCACGCGCTCGGGGTCGATGCCGCGGCCGTCGTCCTGCACCTCGATCACCACGCGCCCGCGCTCGTGGTAGGCGCGCACCGAGACCTTGCCGACCTCGGACTTGCCCAGCACCACGCGGCCCTTGGGGTCCTCGAGGCCGTGGTCCACGGCGTTGCGCAGCATGTGAGTCATCGGGTCGGCGAGCGCCTCGATGATCGAGCGGTCGAGCTCGACGTCGCCGCCGGTGACTTCCAGCTCGACGCGCTTGCCGAGCCGGTGGGCGATGTCGCGGACCAGGCGCGGCATGCGGTCGAACAGCACGCGGATCGGCTGCATGCGCGTGTTCATGATGTTCTCCTGCATCTCGGTGGTCACGAGATCCAGGTTCTGCAGCACCGATTTCACGCCGGGCGTGTTCGAGCTCTCGAGCAGCTGGCGCATCTGGTTGCGGCCCAGCACCAGCTCGCCGGCCAGGTTCATCAGCTTGTCGAGCAGCGTGAGTGACACGCGGATGGTCTCGGCGCGGCGCTCCGAGCCCGCCATGTGCTCGTCGGCGGCGTCGGCGGGATCGGGCGCCTCGGCAGTGGCCGGGCGCTCCTCTTCCTCGAACGGATGCGCCGGCAGCTCGGCATCGGCGAGTCTCTGGGCCTGGGCCGCGGCGATCGCCTCGGCCTGCTCGACCGTGAGCAGCCCCAGCGCGATCGCGGTCGCGCTGAACGAGCGCCGCAACAGCGACCCGCGCTGGGCGCGCAGCACCTCGCGGCGCTGCGCGTCGTTCAAGAAGCCGAGGTCGACGGCGATCTGGCCGAAGTACAGCGGCAGCGGGCGCGCGTCGTCGGGCAGCGGGAACTCGTCGATCGCGCCGTCGACCGGGGCGCGCACTTCTTGCAGCGCTTCGGCGGGCATGCCGATCGCCTCGGCCAGCAGGTCCGGCTCGAGCGGCGAGGCGAAGACCACCGTCTTCTTCTCGCCCTCCTGCACCACGCGCTCGCCGTAGCGGGTGAGCGAGCCCAGCAGCCGCTCGCGCTCGCGCTTCTTCGCGGGCAGCGCGATCCGCACCAGGTGATTGCCCTTGCGGCGCTGCGCGGCGCAGGCTTGCTCGAACGGATCGGCGACCGGGTCGGGCGTCGCCGAGTGAGTCGCGCCGCCGCGCTCGACCAGCGCCGTGAGCGCGGCGCACAGCGCGTCGGCGGGCTCGCCCTCGCTGTCGGGCAGCGAGCCGAGCATGCGGCGCAACGCATCGATGCCGCGCAGCAGCGGGTCGGCCATCGCGGGCCGGAACTCGAACTCGCCGTCGCGCAGCCGCATCAGCAGGCTCTCGAGCGCGTGAGACAAGGCCGAGATGTGCTCCAGCCCGAGGAAGCCGGCCGCGCCCTTGATGCTGTGGATGGCGCGGAAGATCTCGTTCACGCTCGCCGGGTCACCGGCGGCGCGCTTCTCCATCTCGAGCAAGAGTGGCTCGGCGGTCTCGAGGTGCTCGAGTGACTCGGTGACGAACTCCGAAATCAATGCGGGATCGGAAACCAACGCCTGGACCTCGCCCAAGGGCCGTGCGGATCGCGCACGGCACCAGGGCATGCATCGGCGCCGGCCCCGCGCGGCTTGCGCGAGTCACTCTGGACGGCTGCCGCCAGGAGCGACTCCTGGGGAGCTACGGGTCAGGCAAGCTGTCGGAGGACGTAGGGCAGGATGCCGCCGTGGCGGTAGTAGTCGAGCTCGCGCGGCGTGTCGATGCGCACGGTGACACGGAAGCTCTTGTCGCCAGCCTCGCCGCGCGCCCGGACCGTGAGCAACTGCCGCGGGCGCAGGCTCGCCAGGCCCTCCAGGTCGTAGAGCTCGCGGCCGGTGAGGCCGAGCGACTGCGCGGTCGCGCCATCGGCGAACTCGAGCGGCAGGACGCCCATGCCCACCAGGTTCGAGCGGTGGATGCGCTCGAAGCTCTTCACGATCACCGCGCGCACGCCGAGCAGCATGGCGCCCTTGGCGGCCCAGTCGCGCGACGAGCCCGAGCCGTACTCGGCGCCGGCGATCACGACCAGCGGCACGCCCGCCCGGGCATAGCGCTCCGAGGCCTCGAAGATCGAAGTCACGTCGCCGTCGGGCAGGTAGGTGGTGACTCCGCCCTCGGTGCCCGGAGCGAGCTGGTTGCGCAGGCGCACGTTCGCGAACGTGCCGCGCACCATCACCTCGTGGTTGCCGCGGCGCGCGCCGTACGAGTTCCAGTCGTCCTGCGCCACGCCCTGGTCTAGCAGCCACTTCGCCGCCGGCCCCTTGGCCGAGATCGAGCCCGCGGGCGAGATGTGGTCGGTGGTGACCGAGTCACCCAAGAGCGCCAGCACACGCGCGCCGCGGACGTCGCCGATCGGCTTGGGCTCGCGCTGGATGCCGTCGAAGTACGGCGGCTTGCGGATGTAGGTCGAGGCGTTCGACCAGGCGTAGCGGTCGCCGGCCGGCGCCTGGATGCCGCGCCAGTGCGAGTCTCCCTGGAACACGTCGGCGTAGCGGCGCTGGAACATCTCGCGCTTCACCGAGCCGGTGACCGCGCGCTGCACCTCGTCGGGCGAGGGCCACAGCTCGGACAGCATCACGGGCTTGCCGTTCTTGTCGCTGCCGATCGGCTCGCGCGTCAGGTCGAGGTCGATCCGGCCCGCCAGCGCGTAGGCGACCACCAGCGGCGGCGAGGCGAGATAGTTGGCGCGCACGAGCGGATTGATCCGGCCTTCGAAGTTGCGGTTGCCCGACAGCACCGAGGCCACGACCAGGCTGCCCTCGCTGACTCCGTCGGCGACCGGCTGCGGCAGCGGACCGCTGTTCCCGATGCAGGTCGTGCAGCCGTAGCCCACGATCCCGAAGCCCAGCTTCTCGAGCGGCGCCAGGAGGCCCGACTGCGCGAGATAGTCGGCCACCACGCGCGAGCCGGGCGCGAGGCTCGTCTTCACCCACGGCTTGGTGGTGAGTCCGCGTTCGACCGCGTTCTTGGCCAGCAGGCCCGCGGCAGTGAGCACGTGCGGATTCGAGGTGTTGGTGCAGCTGGTGATCGCGGCGATCACCACGCTGCCGTGAGTCAGCTCGGCGTTCGCGCCGGCCACGCGCACCGGCACGCGCTTCGCGAGCGCGGCGGCGTCGGGCGTGCCCTTGCCGCCGACCAGGCCCGGCAGCGCCTTCGCGAACGCCGCCTTCACGTCGGGCAGGAGCACGCGGTCCTGCGGGCGCGACGGACCGGCCAGACAGGGCGCGACCGTGCCCAGGTCGAGCTCGAGGATCGAGCTGTACTCGGGGTCGGGCGAGCTCGCGTCGGCGAAGGTGCCTTGCGCGCGCGCGTAGCTCTCGACCAGCGCGATCTGCTCGTCGCTGCGGCCCGTGAGCCGCAGATACTCGAGCGTCTTCTCGTCGATCGGGAAGTAGCCGATCGTGGCGCCGTACTCGGGCGCCATGTTCGCGATCGTGGCACGGTCGGCCACCGAGAGCGAGCGCACGCCCGGCCCGAAGAACTCGACGAACTTCTCGACCACGCCGTGCTTGCGCAGCATCTGAGTCACGGTGAGCACGAGGTCGGTCGCGGTCGCGCCCGGCGGCAGCGCGCCGGTCATGCGGAAGCCGACCACGTCGGGGATCAGCATCGACTGCGGCTGGCCCAGGAGCGAGGCCTCGGCCTCGATCCCGCCCACGCCCCAGCCGACCACGCCCAGCCCGCCCACCATGGTGGTGTGCGAGTCGGTGCCGACCACGGTGTCGAAGTAGGCCAGCCACTCGCCGTCGACCTGTTCCGTGAACACCACCGGCGCGAGATACTCGATGTTGACCTGGTGCACGATCCCGGTCGCGGGCGGCACCACGCGCAGCCGCTCGAACGACGACTGACCCCAGCGCAGGAACTCGAAGCGCTCGCGGTTGCGCTCGAACTCGAGCGTCGAGTTCTTGGCCAGCGCGTCGGGCGTGCCGAAGTAGTCGACCTGCACCGAGTGGTCGATCACCAGGTCCGCCGGCCGCAGCGGGTTGATGCGCTTGGGATCGCCGCCCAGCTGCGCCATGGCGTCGCGCATGACCGCGAGGTCGACGACCGCGGGCACGCCGGTCAGGTCCTGCAGCACCACGCGCGCGGGCCGGAAGGCGATCTCGCGCTCGTTCTTGCCCGAGGCCGACCAGCTGGCGAGCGCCGCGATGTCGTCGCGAGTCACGGTCACGCCGTCTTCGTGGCGCAGCAGGATCTCGAGCAGGACCCGGATCGAGCGCGGCAGCCGCGCCAGCTTCCCCAGCCCCGCCTCTTCGACGCTCGCCAGCCGGTGATAGCGGAAGCGCCTGGCTCCGACGTTGAGAGTCCCTGCGCCCGCTGCTCCCGGCATGTCGCGATCCTCCGCGGACCAACTTAGCCAGGGGTTGCCGCGGTCGGAAGTGCGCGCGGGAGCGGGTCGCAGCTTCGTGGGAGGGAGGAGGGAGCGGTGGGAGTGCCCGCGGCTCCGCTCCCGGCGCACGTTCCGATTGCGGTCGGCCCTGGCTTGAGCAGGATCCGTACCAGAATCGGACTCAGGCCCCGAAGCCGCAGTCCGAACGGGCACCCAGGTCGGCGAGCTGCGCGCGGGCGATCCCGCGGCCGCGCGCGCGGAATGTGAAGCTTCTTACCCAGGGTGGAGAACTACGGGCCGACGTTGCTGCCGATCTTCGTCACGCCGCCCACGGTGTTGCCGGTCACGCTCACGTTGTTGGAGCCGGTGCCCGCGGTCACGGTGAAGTCTTCGCCGATCGTGAAGCCGGTGATCGTGCCGTGGTTGGCGCCGTTCCCGATCTTGATCGTGCAGTCCTCGCCGACGGTGACGTTCTGCAGGTTGAAGGTGTCGGCACCGGCGCCCGCCGTCAGCTGGAATGACTCGCCGATCAGCGTCTGATCCGGGCCCGCGATCAAGATGTTGGCGCCATTGCCCGCATTGATCTTCGCGGCTGCACCGACGTGGGCGCCATTCAGCCGGATGGTGTCGGCACCCGAGCCGGAGCCCACGCTGAGCGCCTCGCCGATCAACGTGCCGGTGAAGATCACGGTGCCGGCGCCATTCCCGTGACTGAGCTTGGCGTTCTGGCCGATCGAAGCGGCGCCCACGTTGATCTCGTCGAAGGCGCCGTTGGCCTTCAGCGTGAAGAACTCCGCGCTCGCGTCGTCAGTCACGTTCAGCTGGTTGTGGCCGGAGCCGCTGAACGAGGCCTTCAAGTTGCCGGCCGCGTTGCAGCCGAACGTGAATGTCTTGAGCCCGCTGCCCGAGCTCTTCAGCACCGCATCGCGGCCGATCTCGATGTCCTGACACTCCACGGTGTCAGCCCCGTCGCCGCCGTCGAGCGTCAGAATGCCTCCCACGAAGCCGCCGCCGAAGGTGAGCTCGTCGGCGCTGGCGCCCCCCTTCACGGCGAAGTTGCCGAGCACGTCGATCTCCTCGCCGCCGACTGAGTTCGGGCCCTTCCCGAGCTTGATCGAGACGTTCTTCACGCCGTTGAACTGCACGTCGGCGGTGCCGCCGTTCACCGTGCTGCCGTCGAGCGGGACGAAGCGCACCACCCCGGTGGTGGGATCGGAGTCCCCTTCGGAGACGCTGGTGACCCCGACGGAGACGCCCGCCGCATCCCCGGTCGCCTTCACGGTCGTCCCGGACTGGACGACCTTGAGGTTCCCCGCCCGCGCAACGGTTCCGAAACCGAGCGCCAGCGACACGACGGCCAGCGCGACTCCCCGAGACGACATGCGCACCCTCCGCTCCCGGATCCCACTCCGGGAGATTGGCCCGCGATTCTACGCGGACTCGATGCGCAACTGTTGGTCCGGTCTCAGAAGATCTTGACGTCGTCGATCACGGTGCGCTTGCCATCCGGGTCGAGCCCGTAGGCAGTCACCTCGAGCTGCTTGTCCGAGACGAGCAGCTGCAGGTAGATCGCATGCGTGTTGTCGCGCACGGCCGACCAGCTGGGCTGCCCGGTGCGCAGCCAGGGCTGGAACGAGGTGCGCCCGCCCGAGCCCGCGCGCACGAACAACACGCCGTCGGTCGCGGTCGTGACCTGGTCGAGCGCCACCGTCGAGGACGGGGTCAGGTTCGAGTTGCGCAGCGGGCGCGTGCGCTCGTAGCTGTCGCCCTCGCCCGAGAGCACCAGCGAGACGCCGTACTTCATCAGGATCGGGCCGAGCGCGTTGCGCACGGTCGCGACCGAGGCGTCGGTCTTCTCGCTCGAGAACAGGTCGGCGTGCATGTAGATCACGAGCCAGCGCGCACCGCGTGCCTTGGCCGCGGCCAGGTCGGCGTCGATCCAGGCCAGCGCCGCCACGCCGGCGGCGGTGCCCGGGTGGATGCTGCCGATCGTGGGCGCGTTCACGGCCACGAAGTGAGTGGCGCCGAAATCGTACGAGTAGCTCTGGTTCGCCTGGTTCGGGTCGTTGAGCGTCATGTACTCGGCGTAGTCCGCCGCGCGCTCGGTGGCCGACAACGCCTCGGTGTCGCCCAGCACCGGAGCGAAGATCGAGTTGCCGGTGACCGCGACCGCCTGGTCCTTCCACATCTGGATCGCCTGCTGCGTGGTCGAGGCCACGCCGGCCGCGATCGCCTCGGACGACAGCGCGTAGCCGCCGCCGCCCAGCACGAGCGGGAAGTGACCGCGCTTGATCGAGTCGAGCACGTTGCTGGCCTGGGTCGACTGAGTCGGCGACTGCACGCCGTTCGAGGCGAAGAACGCCACCTTGAACCTCGACTTCGGCGTGCCGGGGCCCGGCGTCAGCGCGAAGCCGTCGCTGAAATCGCGGCCGGTCGACGCAGCGCCGCTCACGCGGTAGCGGTAGCGCGCACCGGCGGCGAGGCCGGAGAGCGTGACCGAGTAGGTCGCGTTGCAGCCGTTCTTCTTCTTCGACACGGCGCGCAGCGAGCGCCAGAAGCCGTCCGTCTCGTTGCGGTACTGGAGCACCGAGCCCATCGGGTTGTCCGGCGCGTTCCAGACGATCGTGCGGGTGGTCTCCGAATCGGGCGAGAGCTCCTGGTGCACGTCGCTGGCGGCGGCGAAGGTGCCGCTGCACGCGGTCTGGCCCGGCGCGGACGGGGTGCCCGGATCGCGCGGTGTGTTCGGATCGGTGGTCGGCGGCATCGACGGCGGCGGCTCCGGCGAGGCCGGCGGGGTGACCGGCGTGGCCACGCACACACCCGAGGCGCACTGACCTTCGGCGCCCGACATCTGCGTCAGGCACTGCTCGCCGTCGGGGTGCATCGTGACTCGGCAGCCCTGGCTCGGATCGCAGAACGCGTCGAAGCACGGGCCGTCGTCGGTCGGACAGGTGAGCGGCGTGCCCGCGACGCACGCCGAGCCCACGCAGGTCTCGGTGCCGTTGCAGACGTTGCCGTCGTTGCAGACCATGGGCGTGCCTGCGGCGCAGGCGTTGTTCACGCAGCGTTCGGCGCCGTTGCAGGCCTGGCCGTCGGAGCACTGCGCGTCGCTGCCGCAGGCGAAGCCGCGGCACACGCCGCCGCGACACACGTCGTACTTGGTGGCGGCGTTCTTGTCGTTGCAGCTGGTCTCGTCGGGCAGCGGCGACGCGCCGGCGACGCACTTGTGACTCGAGCACGACTGCGGCCCCGCGCAGGCATCGGCCGGCGCCCCGCAGTCACTGTCGACGTTGCACTGCGCCTGCGTGCCCTTGCACGAGCCGCTCGACGTGCACATGTCGGAGAAGGTCATCGCGTTGCCGTCGTCGCAGGTCATGCCCACGCGCGGCGCGGGGTCGAACTTGCAGCCGGTGTTGGCGTCGCAGGTGTCGACCGTGCACGGGTTGTTGTCGTTGCAGCCGGTCACCAGACACTGCTGCTGGCCGGGCACCACCACCTCGTTCGAGAACGCGGACTCGGCGCCGCTGGCGTCGTACGACTTCAGCGACACGTACACGTTCGAGAACTGCTCGATGCCGTTCAGCGCGTAGGAAGCCGCGCCGCTGCCGTCCAGCGGCGGGACGAAGTTGATGTCGTCGCGGTAGTCGCCGTAGGCGTGCGAGGCCGCGGCCACGTAGACGTGGAAGCCGACCACGCGCGTGTCGGTGGGCGGGCGGAACGTGAGCGTCACGTTGCGCAGCTGCGCCTGGGCCGCGCCCGCGCTCGAGAGCACGAGCAGCGCGAAGACGCACGAGGCCGCAATCCTTGCCCAACGCTTTCCGAGAGCGCGCTTCACCATCGCCGACACGAATCGGCGGCTCGCGGAGCTACAGCGTGACGCCCCTCACTCGCGAGTTAGCTGAAGTGAGTCCGGGCGGATCAAGGACGAGCTGCGGCCGAGTGAGTGGCTAGCGGGGCTCGAGCTCGTCCAGCTCGCGGGCCAATTCCCGCTCGACTTCCGGTGGGATGGCGGGCTCGGTTGCGCGTGGCCGTTGCACCATGCGCAACAGCGCGACGCCCCCCAAGAGCGCCCCGATCAGCAGTACTGAGATGGGGAGCGCCCAGCCGATCCCCTGCTGCGGCACGCCGATCACGTGCTCGCCGAAGCGCGTCTCGATCCGCTTCTGGATCATGTCGGGTGACTCGCCCGCGCGCAGCGAGGCGCGGATCTCGTCGCGCACCACCGCGGCGTCCGGGCTGCCGCAGTCTGCCAGCGTGCGGCCCGGACAGAACGGGCTCATCAGGTTCCGCGACAGCTCGTTGGCCTGGCGCGCGCGCACCGTCTCCGGGTCGTTCGCCGGCATGCACGCCGAGGCGAGCAGCGACAGGCCGAGCAGGATTCCGAGCGTCCGCGGCATGGCCGCGGAGGATAGCCCAGCTAGCCGTGGTCGAGCGGGGCCGGCTCCCCGCCGTCGGAGAGCACCACCTCGACGTGAAACACGCCGGTGTAGTCCTCGAACGGCACCGCCAGGCCGCGCGCGCCACGCACGCGCAGCTCGGCTTTGGGAGTCATCACCACCGTCGGCAGGGCGATCTCGACCACGCCCATGGTCGAGAGCGCGGTCTTCACGTTGCCCGCGAGCATGTTGGTGATCTCGCCGACCGCGTCGCGGATCTCGTCTTCCGAGGTGATCTCGTCGACGTCCACGCCCACCAGCCGCGCGGTGAAATCGGTGGCCTGCGAGCGAGTCACGTGGATCGAGACGTAGCCCGCGAACTCGCCCGCCATGCCGATGAAGCCGGTGACCTCGCTGGCCTTGAACGGCTGCGGGTCCTCGAACGGATCCTGTGCCGTCAGCTCGGTGCCGAGCATCGTGGAGAACACGCTGTGGGTCGCGTTGCGGATGATCTCGGCGAGCTTGCGAGCGTCCATCGTTGCTCTTCTCGACCGCCCGCCTGCGAGACTGAATGCGCATCAAGCGTTCTCGTTGCCGGACCGAATAGGAGTCGCGAATGGCACGAGTCCTGGTCGTCGACGACTCCGCAACGATGCGCAAGATCATCATCAAAGGTCTGCGCGACGCGGGCTTTGCCGAGCTCGAGTGCTGCGAGGCCCCGGACGGCGCGAGCGCGCTCGAGACGCTGCGCAAGGAAGAGTTCGACCTGGTGCTGTCCGACATCAACATGCCCGGCATGGACGGGCTGGCTCTGGTGCGCTGCGTGCGCGACGAGGCGCTGGGCGGGGCCGACCTGCCGATCGTGATGATCACGACCGAGGGCGGCCTCGACCGGGTCCAGGAGGCGCTCGCCGCCGGCGCCAACGACTACCTGCGCAAGCCCTTCTCCCCCGCGCAGCTCCAGGAAAAGATCACTCCCTTCGTCCGATGAACGCGCGGGCACCCTACCCGCGCTCCGGCTAGGTCTGGGTGGTAAGTTACGCGCGAGGAGGAATCCATGGCCGATCCGCGCGGTCCGCTGAATCCACAGGTCAAGGTGCTGTTCGACATGATGGGCGCCGGCAAGGCGACCCGCGTGCTCGAGCCCAAGCCGCTGCGCGAAGGGCTGGGAGCCTTGGCGGCGCTCTTGGCGGCGGGCGCGCCCACGGTGGCCGGGACGAAGATGATCGAGATCCCGGGCCCGGCCGGGCAGATCCCCGCGCGCGTGTACACGCCGGCCGAGCCCAAGCAGGGCCCCTGGCCGGTGCTCGTGTACTTCCACGGCGGCGGCTACGTGGCGATGAACCTCGATACCCACGACAAGATCTGCAAGCAGCTGTGCGCGGGCGTCGGGGCCCTGGTGGTGTCGGTCGACTACCGGCTGTCGCCCGAGGCGCGCTACCCGGAACCGGTGAACGACTGTCTGGCGGCGTATCGCTGGGTGGCGAAGAACGCCGCGCAGCTCGGCGGCGATCCCGACCGGATCGCGGCGGGCGGTGACTCGGCGGGCGGAAACGCCACGGCGGCAGTGACTCTCCGGCTGATCGCCGCGGGAGAGAAGCTGCCGAAGGCGCTGCTCTTGCTCTGCCCTTGGCTCGAGATGTCGCTCGAGAGCGAGTCGATGAAGACCTTCGGGCCGAACGACGGCGTGCTCGACACCGAGATCATGACCTTCTTCCGCGACTGCTACGTGCGCCCCAGTGACTGGGCCGACCCGCTGGCCAGCCCGGTGCGCGCCGACGTGTCGAAGTTCCCGCCCGCGCTGGTAGTGGCGGGCGCGATCGACCCGCTGCGCGACGACGCGCTGCAGTTCGCCGACAAGCTCAAGAAGGCCGGGCGCGAAGTCACGCTCTCGAGCTACGCGGGCATGCCGCACGACTTCATGCTCTTCCCGGGCATCGACGACGGCGACCGCGCGGTGGCCGAGATCGTGCGCTACGCGAAGTCGAAGCTCGGCTAGGAGCGCGCGCGTGGCCGACCGACCCTGGATCTTCCGCACCTACTCGGGTCACTCGACCGCGCGCGCCTCGAACGCGCTCTACCGACAGAACCTCGCCAAGGGCCAGACCGGCCTGTCGATCGCCTTCGACCTGCCGACCCAGACCGGCTACGACGCCGACCACCCGCTGGCCGCGGGCGAGGTCGGCAAGGTGGGCGTGCCGATCGGCTCGATCGAGGACATGGACCAACTGCTCGAGGGCATCCCGCTCGACCGCATGAACACGTCCATGACCATCAACGCGACCGCCGCGTGGCTGCTGGCGCTGTACGTGGCGGTCGCGGAGCGGCGCAAGGTCGCGCGCGCCGAGCTCCAGGGCACGACCCAGAACGACATCGTGAAGGAGTATCTGTCGCGCGGGACCTACATCTTCCCGCCGCGGCCGTCGCTCGATCTCACACGCCAGATGATCGAGTGGACGGTCACAGCCGCGCCGAAGTGGAACCCGATCAACGTCTGCAGCTACCACCTGCAGGAGGTGGGCGCGACGCCGGTGCAGGAGGTCGCGTTCGCGCTGGCCAACGCGATCGCCGTGCTCGACTCGGTACGCGTGCCCAAGGCCGAGCTCGGCAACGTGTTCGGGCGGATCTCCTTCTTCTGCAACGCCGGCATCCGCTTCATCGAAGAGATCTGCAAGCTGCGCGCGTTCACGCGCATGTGGGACAGGATCGGGCTCGAGCGCTACGGAGTCACCGACAAGGACCAGCGCCGCTTCCGCTACGGCGTGCAGGTGAACTCACTCGGTCTGACCGAGGCGCAGCCCGAGAACAACGTGCCGCGGATCGCGCTGGAAGCGCTGGGAGTCACGCTGTCGCGCGACGCGCGCTGCCGCGCGCTGCAGCTGCCGGCCTGGAACGAGGCGCTGGGCCTGCCGCGGCCGTGGGACCAGCAGTGGTCGCTGCGCATCCAGCAGATCCTGGCCTTCGAGACCGACATCCTGGAGTACCCCGACATCTTCGAGGGCTCGAAGGTGATCGAGCAGAAGACCGCCGAGATCGAGAGCGGCGCCTGGGCCGAGATCCGGCGCATCGAGGAGCTGGGCGGCGCGATCGCGGCGGTCGAGTCCGGCTACATGAAGCAGAAGCTGGTCGAGTCGAACGCGCGCCGCGTGGCCGACATCGAGTCCGGCGCGCGCACGGTGGTGGGCGTCAACAAGTTCAGCGAGGGCGAGCCCTCGCCGCTCCTGCAGGGCGCGAGCTCGATCCTGTCGGTCGACGACGCGGCCGGCCGCGAGCAGATCGAGAGACTGCGCGCGCAGCGCAGGAATCGCAGCAAGCCGGAGCTGGAGGCGGCGCTCGCCGGCCTGCGCGACGTGCTCCGTTCGGGCGCGAACCTGATGGAAGCCTCGATCCGCTGCGCGCACGCGGGAGTCACCACGGGCGAGTGGGCGGACGCGCTGCGCGCGGTCTTCGGCGAGTATCGCGCGCCGACCGGCGTGGACGCCGCGGCCGTGCCGCGCAGCGACGCCGCGCAGCTCGCGGCGGTGCGCGCGCGCGTCGACGAGATCTCGCGCAAGCTGGGACGCCGCCTGAAGCTCCTGGTCGGCAAGCCCGGGCTCGACGGCCACTCGAGCGGCGCGGAGCAGATCGCGATCTTCGCACGCGACGCGGGCATGGAGGTGGTGTACGAGGGCATCCGACTCACTCCCGACGAGATCGTGAACTCGGCGCTGCAGGAGGGCGTGCACCTGATCGGGCTGTCGATCCTGTCCGGGTCGCACCTCGCGCTCGCGCCCGAGATCGCGCGCCGCGCGCGCATCCCGGTGATCGTCGGCGGAATCATCCCCGAAGAGGACGCGGAGAAGCTGCGCGCCGAAGGCATCGCGGCCGTCTACACGCCGCGCGACTACGACGTGCTGCGCATGCTGCGCGAGATCGTCGACATCGCCGCCGCCGCGCATGGCGCGAGCTGAGCCCGAGCTCGAGTCACTGCTGCGCGGCGTGCGCGCGGGCGACTCGGCCGCGATCTCCGCGGCGCTCGCGCTCGTCGAGGACACCCGCCCCGACACGCTCGAGCTGCAGCGCCGGCTGATCGGGAAGCTCGCGGCCGACACGCCGCGCGAGCGCGCGGTGGTGGGCATCACCGGCCCGCCCGGCGCGGGCAAGTCTACGCTGTCAGGCAGACTGATCGCGCGCTGGCTGGCCGCGGGTCAGTCGGTGGGCATGGTGGCGGTCGACCCCTCGAGCCGGCGCTCGGGCGGCGCGCTGCTCGGCGACCGGGCGCGCCTGCGCTTCAAGCCCGAAGAGCGCGTGTTCGTGCGCTCGCTCGCCGCGCGCGAGCAGCTCGGAGGACTCGCGCCGGCCACGCGCGCGGCGGTCGCGGTGCTGCGCGCGGCCTTCGACTGGGTGCTGGTCGAGACGGTGGGCGTGGGCCAGAGCGAGATCGACGTGGAGACCGTGGCCGAGACCGTGGTGCTCCTGCTCCAGCCCGGCTCGGGCGACTCACTCCAGTTCATGAAGGCGGGAATCCTCGAGATTCCCGACGTGCTGGTCGTCCACAAGTGGGATCTGGGCCCGCTCGCCGAGCGCACGCGCGCCGACCTCGAGGCTTGGCTCGCGCTCAGCAAGCTCGACTCGGGCGGCTGGAAGCCACCGGTGATCGGCGCGAGCGGCGAGACTCAAGAAGGCGTCGACGCGCTGGGCCGCGCGATCGAGGCACACCGCGCCTTCCTCTTGAACGGCGAGCTCGAGCTGCGCCGCGCGCGCGCGCGAAAGGCCTGGGCGCTCGAGCTGTTCGAGCGGCGCTTCGGCACGCTCGGGCTCGAGCGCGTGGGCGGCAAGGCGGCCGTGGCCGAGCTCTGCGCCGAGACGCCGGGCTCGGCGCTCGACGCCTTCAGCGCGCTCGCCAAGCGAGCAGGGCTTCCCGGCTAGCCGCCGGCAGCTCGAGTGACTCGAGCAGCGCGTCGAAGTTGGTGAGCGCGCGAAGTGTGACTCCGGCGGCCGCGAAGCGCTCCTTGGCCTTGGGGAAGTCGTAGCTGTAGATCGCCTGCACGCCGACCACTTTACCGCCCTCGGCCTGTAGCGCCTCGACCGCGGCGAGTGAGCTGCCGCCGAACGAGACCGCGTCCTCGACCAGCGCCACGCGCTCGCCGCGCAACGCCCGGCCCTCGACGCGCTTGCCCTTGCCGTGCTCCTTGGCGGCGCCGCGCACGTACACCATGGGCAGCTCGAGCAGCTCGGCGACCCAGGCGGCGTGCGGGATGCCTGCGGTGGCCGTCCCCGCAATCACCTCGGCGTCGGGGAAGGCGCCGCGGATCGACTCGGCCAGGCCCGCGGCGATGCGCCGGCGCGCGTCGGGGAACGACATCACGATCCGGTTGTCGCAGTAGATCGGCGCGCGCTCGCCCGAGGCCCAGGTGAACCAGTCCTTCGGGTCGGGCCGCACCTCGACCGCGCCGATCGAGACCAGGAGCTTGGCGCAATCCTTGGGGTTCAACGCTCGCGCCCGATCCACTGCGGCTCGGCCACGCCCGCGCGCTGATTCACCACGCGCGCCAGCACGAACAGGAAGTCCGACAGCCGGTTCAGGTAGCGGATCAGGAGTGACTCGATCGGCTCGTGCTCGGAAAGCGTGATCACCGCCCGCTCCGCGCGCCGGCAGACCGTGCGGCCCAGGTGCAGGAACGCCGCACCGGGCGCGCCGCCCGGCAGGATGAAGTTGCGCAGCGGCTCGAGCTCGGTCTCGAGCGCGTCGATCCAGCCCTCGAGCTCGACCACGTCGTGCTCGCCGACGCGCGGACCGGTCTTCTTGGCGCGCGCGTTCGGCGTGGCCAGCTCGCCGCCCAGGTCGAACAGCGACGACTGGATCGTCTCGAGCTTCGCCCGCAGGTCGGCATGGGTGACTTCGGCGCGCGCCACGCCCAGGACCGAGTTCAGCTCGTCGACCTCGCCGTAGGCCGCCACGCGCGGCGTGTTCTTGCGCACGCGCTCGCCGCCGAACAGGGAGGTCTCGCCCGTGTCACCCCCCTTCGTGTAGATCTTCATCGCCGTCGAGTATAACTGGCGCGGCGCGTGGAGGTGCCTGTGGCGGTCACGAAAGAGAGAGAGGAGTCGGCGGTCTCTCTCGGGAACGAGCTCGTGCGAGCCCGGCTCGAGCTGGCGCCGCTGCGTATCTCGCTGTCGGTGCCCTTCGGCGAAGGACGGTGGCCAGGGCAGCCACGCGATCAGCAGCTGGGCGTGTTCGGCGCTGGGGTATCCGCGCGCGTCGACACGGTGGCACGCGAGGGCGGCGCGCGCGGCGGCAAGGAGCTCCAGGCCAGCCTGGTGCGCGATGTTTCCTTCGAGGACGACGCCGAGACGCCGCTCGGCCGCGCGACGCGGGTGCGGGCGCGCGTGGCGATGCCCGACGGGCTCGAGCTCGGCGTCGCGCTCGAGCTGGGCGCCGGCTGGCCGGGAATCGCCTGGTCGGTCGAGCTGCGCAACGTCGGCGCGCGCCCGCGCGCGATCGCCGAGCTCGCCCCGTTCGTGTGGCAGGCGGGCGGCGGGGGCACGCGGCTCGCGCTGCCCGGTGACCCGGAGCGCCTCGCCTTTCTGCAGCTCGGCCACCAGTCCTGGTCGCCCGCGCGCTGGCTGCGGCTGGGCGAGCGGCCGCCGACTCCGCGGCGCTGGGTGCGGCGCGTGTTCGCGAGTCCGCTCGCGCCTCCGGCCCGGCGCGGGCGCTTCGTCTCCGACGCGGCGGCGGTGCTGGGTGAGCCCGAGCGCGCGGGACTCGTGCTCGGCTTCACGAGTCACGCGCGCTGGTCGTCGTGGATCGAGCTCGCCAACGCGCGCGGCCGCGTGCACGCGCTGCGCGCCTGCTGCGCGCTCGACGCGCCAGAGCTCGCGCCGGGTCAGTCACTCGCGAGCGAGCGGCTCTGGCTCGGGATCACCACGGCGGCCCAAGACGGCCTCGCGCAATGGGCCGAGCGCGCGGGCCGCGAGATGGCCGCGCCCGTGCCCGCGCAGTCGCCCAGCGGCTGGTGTTCCTGGTACCGCTTCGGCACGCGCGTGCAGGCCGACGACGTGCGCCGCAGCCTGCACGCGCTGCGCGGGCTCGGCCCGAAGCTCGACGTGGTGCAGATCGACGACGGCTTCCAGTCGGCGCTGGGTGACTGGCTGTCGCCCGCGCCCGGCTTCCCCGAGGGCCTCGCGCCCGTGGCGCGCGAGATCCGAGCCGAGGGCTACCGGCCCGGGCTCTGGCTCGCGCCGTTTCTCGCCGCGCCGCACTCGCGGCTGGCGCGCGAGAAGCCCCACTGGCTGCTCCGCGGCCGGAACGGCCGGCCGCTCACGGCGCTCTGGAACCCGGACTGGCCCGGCCGGCGCGCCTTCGCGCTCGACGCCAGTCACCCCGAGGTCGAAGGCTTTCTCGAGTCACTCGGGCGCGAGCTGCGCGCGCTGGGCTTCGACTATCTGAAGCTCGACTTCCTGTTCGCCGGCGCGCTCGCGGGCAAGCGCCACGACCCGGCGACACCCGCGCTCGTCGCCTACCGGCGCGGGATCGCCGCCCTGCGCCGCGGCGCGGGGCCCGGCGTGTTCCTGCTGGGCTGTGGCGCGCCGCTCGGGCCGTCGGTGGGTCTGTTCGAGGCGATGCGGATCGGTCCCGACGTGGCGGCGCGCTGGCGCAATCCCGGCATCGACCGGCTGCTCGGGCTGCCTTCGGCCCCGTCGGTGCACAACTCGCTCGCCAACGTGCTCGTGCGCGCGCCGCTGCACCAGCGGCTGTGGCTGAACGATCCGGACTGCGTGCTCCTGCGCGAGGCGCCCTCCGACCTGTCCGACACCGAAGTGCGTAGCCTGGCCGCGGCGGTCGCCCTGTCCGGCGGGCTGGTGGTGGTGTCGGACGACGTCGCCGAGCTGTCGCAAGAGCGCTTGCGCTGGCTCGAGCGCATGCTGCCGAGCCTCTCGCGCGCGCCCGAGGCCGGCAAGATCGCGCGCGACGGGCTGCCGCGCGAGCTGTGCACGCGCTTCGACGACGGCAGTGTCTTATATCTGCGACTCAACCTGTCCGACGAGCCCGAGAGACTCGACCTCGATCTGCGCACGCTCGTGCAGCACGACGCGGTGCACGTCTGGGACGTGTTCGGCGAGCGCGAGCTCGCGCGCACGAGCGGCGAGCTGTCACTGGGCATGCTCGCGCCGCACGCCACCCGGCTGCTCCGGCTGGTGCCCGACGACGGTGCGCGCGTGGTCGGCTCGACGCTCCACTTCGGCGCGGGCGCGCTCGAGACCGAGAGCGTGATTCCCGGCGCGCCGGGCGAGGCCCGCGTGCGGCTCCGGCTCCCGGGCCGGCGCGAGGGCGAGATCCAGCTCGCGCTGCCCGGAGCCCCCGCGCTCGTGCCGGCGCACGTTTCCTTCGAGGGCGCGCTCGAGTTCCAGGTGGGGGTTGTGAAGCCGCGCGAGATTGCCGATCGATAGTGGCCGTGTCGGAGCCGATTCACACCGCCCCGGTCATGGGGAGCTGTCGCCGCTGTGGCTGTCCGCTCGGCTATGCCGCCGCGCGACAGGACGACGAGTGGTTCTGCTGCGGCGCCTGCGCGGGCAGCGACCGCTGTCAGTGCGGCTGCAAGCCCGAGTACGCGCTCGAGCTGACCGGTGACGTCTACGTGCCCACCCGGCGCATGTTCGCGGCCCGCCACCCCGACGGCCTGAAGCTGCCCGAGGAGTCGGTCGACCACGCGCGCGCCTTCCCGTTCGCCGACAAGCCCAGGGGTCGGTAGCTCAGAAACCCGTTCCGCCTCGCCTGATACACTGCGCACTCACGTCGAAAGGAGCGCGCGATGCGACTGGCGGGCAAGGTGGCGGTGATCACGGGCGGTGCGAGCGGCATGGGCCGGGCGACGGCGCTGCGCTTCCTGGACGAGGGCGCGAAGGTCGTGGTCGCCGACCTGAACGACGCGAGCGGCAAGGAGTTTCTCGAAACCGCGGCGCAGGCCGGCCATTCGAAGGACGTGCGCTTCGTCCGCACCGACGTGTCAGAGGAAGCCGACGTCGTGAACATGATCGAGCTCGCGGGGCGCGACTTCGGCAAGGTCGACATCGTGTTCAACAACGCGGGCATCGGTGGCGCTTTCGGCCCGCTCACGAACCTGGAGGTCGAAGACTGGGACTTCACCTTCGCGGTGCTGGTGCGTGGCGTGTTCCTGGGCATCAAGCACGGCGCGCGCGCGATGAAGCGCCAGGGCACCGGTGGCTCGATCATCAACACCGCCTCGGTCGCCGGTCTCTCGGGCGGCTCGGGCCCGCTGTGTTACTCGGCCGCCAAGGCCGCGGTCGTCAACCTGACCCGCGCGGCCGCGGCGGAGCTGGCCGCCGACCGGATCCGCGTGAACTCGATCTGCCCGGGCGGGATCGTGACCCCGCTCGTCCACCGCGGAAACCCCGAGCCGGTGCGCGCGCGGCTCCAGAGCCTGCAGCCCTGGCCCGAGGCCGGCGAGGGCGAGCACATCGCCGGCGCGGCGCTGTTCCTGGCCAGCGATGACTCGCGCTTCGTGACCGGCGAGCCGCTGGTCGTCGACGGCGGACTCACTGCGGCGGGCCCCAACCTGCTCGCCAAGATGCGCAGCGAAGGCAACGCCTCGCCGTTTCTCGGCCTGAGCGGCGTGGACAAGGGGACGACCGGTCAGCCGCCGGTGATTCGCCCCAGCGAGAAATAGCCGGACTCACCGTACAGCGGATTCATTTGACAAGGCGAGACGCCTTGGGTGAGATAGCCGCGGGCGCGAAGGGGATAGGAAGGGAGCAACCATGGCGATCTTTTCACTGGACGGCTTTCTGATTCTGCTCCGCTGGATCCATTTCATGGCCGGGATCACCTGGATCGGAATGCTCTACTACCTGAACTTCGCGCAGACACCGTTCCTGGCCACGGAGCTCGGCGGCACGGCGCGCAGCCCGATGCTGCGCGGCCTGGTGCCCAGCGTGCTGTGGTGGTTCCGCTGGGGGGCGATGATCACGTTCCTCACCGGCTGGACGATCGTGATCACGAAGATGGTCGTGGGCGGCTCGAGCTCGGTCTACTACGCCACGATCCTCACGGGCGGTTTCCTGGGCACTTTCATGTGGTTCAACGTCTGGTTCGTGATCATGCCGCGGCAGTACAAGATCATGGCCAACGCCGAGAACGTGGCGGCGGGAAAGCCCGCCGATCCGGCGGCCGCCGCGGTCGCGCCGGTCGCGGGCCGCGCCTCGCGCACCAACACGCTGTTCTCGATCCCGATGCTGTTCTTCATGGGCGCCGCGAGTCACTTCCCGCAGCTCGCGAGCCGCATGGAGCCGATGGTCGTCCCGTATCTCGTCGGGGTGCTGGTGATCGCGGCGATCTGCGAGGCGAACATCTTCACGGGCACGGTGCCCAAGCCGCTCTCGACCGTTTCGGGCACGATTCACTCGGGCCTGGGCCTGACGCTCGTGCTGTACGTGCTGGCTGCGGCGCTGCTCTAGCGCGGCACCGGCGGCAGCGACCCGAGATAGGCGGCCAGGCCCTCGACCTCGGCCGCGAGGAAGGGCTGCGCCGGCATCAGGTGAGTGTCTCGCTGCGGCGTGTAGCCGGGCGGATACTCCGCTCGCAGCACGCGCGCGCGCACCAGCTCGGGCGGGCTGCCCGCGAGCGCGGGCCCGACGCTGCCGACCTTGCTCGGGTCGGGGTTGTGACAGGCGGTGCAGTTGGCCGCGTAGGCGCGCCGGCCCGCCTCGACGGGATCGCCGCCCGAGGGCTTGCAGGCACAGACCAGGATCACGGACACGCCGACGCGCAGCAGCCACCCGATTCGCACGGGTCGGGAGCGTAGCGTATCCTGCCCGCCCCATGAACGAGCTCGAAGAGGGAACGCGGGCGCAGCTCGACTGGAAGAAGCTGCGCAAGATCGGCGAGACGGGGCAGGAAGTCCTGCCGGTGGTGCTGCAGCACGCCGACACCGGCGAGGTGCTGTTCATCGGCTACGCCAACCAGCGCGCGCTGGCCGAGACGCTGCGCGTGCGTCAGGCCGTGCTGTGGTCGACCTCGCGCAACGAGCTCTGGCACAAGGGCGCGACCTCGGGCGACTGGCTCGACCTGGTCGACGTGCGCGTCAACTGCGAGCAGAACTCGCTGCTCTACCGCGTGCGCCCGCACGGCGGGGTGTGTCACACCAAGGACGCGTCGGGCAAGACGCGCGCGCGGTGTTACTACCGGAAGCTCGAAGACCTGGAGTCTCTGAAGCCCGTCTGACTCACTCGCTCAGCCAGTGGATGAGTGAGCGGCGCAGATCGCTGGGCGCGAGGATCGCCTCGATCGAGCCCACCTCGAGCGCGCGCTCCACGCTGTGGATGGCGTCGAACTCGGCTGCGATCTCGGCCTGCTTCTCGAGCATGACGTCGCCCTGGATGGCGTCGAGCCGCGCGCGGCGCGCGAGTCGCACGGCGGGATCGATCGCGGCCTCCATCGCGGCGCGCGCCTGGGCCACGCGCGGGTCGGCCTGCGCGCGCTTGCGCACGTCGCGCGAGAAGATCACCGCCGCCGCGGCGGGGCCGCCGATCACCGAGGCATAGCTGCCTTCGAGCGCGGTGGCGCGCATGCGCGGGTTCAGCTCGTGTGAGAACACCACGTAGGCGCCGCCGTGATAGCGCGTGAGCACGGTGAACACGATCGGGCCCTGGAAGCGCACGATCGCGCGCGCGATCTCGGCGCCGTATTCGAGGATGCCGCGGCGCATCGACTCGGGTGAGCCGTCGAAGCCGGAGAGATTGGCGAGGATCACCGCCGGCCGGTTGCCGCTCGCCGCGTTCAGCGCGCGCGCCACCTTCTTCGACGAGTACGGGAAGAGCGTGTTCGCGGTCCAGGCGTCGGGGCCGTCGTTGGGCACGTAGCCGATGCGCGCGATCTGGCGGCTCTCGATCCCGACGAGCGTCACCGGCACGCCGCCCAGGTGTGAGTCCCAGACGATCGCGGTCTCGGCGCCGGCCCAGTCACGCCAGCGCTCGAGCCAGCCGGCGTCGGCGTCGACCAGCGCGCGCATCAGCGGCCGCATCGCGAACGGGCGCTTGCGGCCCGGGTTGGCCTCGCTCGAGAACACCTCGCCCAGCGTCTTCCAGCCCTCCTCGCCCTCGTACGGCTCGCGCATCGCGTCGCGCTCGGGTGAGTCCGTGGTGGCGAAGCGGCGCGGCGTGCGCTCGCCGCGCGCCACGTAGCTGCAGCCGTAGTGCTCGAGCAGGATCGTGTAGGCGTCGCCGAGATCGCGCGCCTGGAAGTGAGCCTCGCCGCTCGGCCCCATGATGCGCTCGTAGCCGCCGATCCCGATCTCGTCCTCCGCCGCGACCGCGCCCGAGAACTCGAGCACCGCGCGGCCGGTCAGCACCATGTACGAGTTCGGCAGCATGATCAGCACGCCGCGCGTGCCGAGCTCCATCGCCGCCAGCGCGTCGAAGTAGCTCTGCGCGCCGACGTTCGGACCCCCGACGATCACGTTCACCTCGCCGCCCGCGTCGGTGAAGGTGACCAGCCGGCGCACGACGCGCGCCGTGGCATCGAGGTTCTCGGTGCCGCTGTTCATCGAGATCAGCGCGCCGCCCGAGACGGCGATCCATTCGACCGGCAGCTGCTCGCGCTCGGCCAGGTCGATCGCGGCCACGATCCGGTCGCACTCACCCGAGGCCAGCGCGCCCATCTCGCGCGTCGAGTCACCCAGGATCAGCACGCGCCGCATGCCCTCGGGGTGCTTGGCGGTGGGCGTCGAGATCACGCCGAACACGACGCCCGCGCGGTTCTGACCCGGCTCGCGATTCACCGCCACGGCGTGGTGATCGACCAGCTCGTACTCCTGGAACCGACCGGGCCCGGTGGGCAGGAAGATGCCGCGCGCGCCGCGCTCGGGCGGGGCGGTGAACAGGCGCACGATCTCGTAGGGATAGGTGAGTCCGCGCGCGCGCGCCGAGGCCACGCGCTGCGAGTACGGCGTGGCCGGATCGAGCGGCCGATCGTGCGGCACGCGCAGGTTCCACTCGACGCGACTGCCGGTCGGGTTGCCCGCGAGCAGCTCGATCTTGCGCGGCGCGTCCGGGGCGTCCCGCTCGAAGCTGGCCAGCCGCACGATGACTTTCTCGAGCCCCAGATGACCCGTCTCGGGCGCCAGCCGGCGCAGCGCCTCGGTCATGAGCTGGTTCGAGAGCGCGATCGGCGGCCGCACGTAGAGATACAGCCGGTTCCACTGCAGGCGGTGGTCGGGATCGCGCAAGCCCTGCACGCGGCGCATCGCTTCGATCGCCTCGTGGAAGCGCTCCTCGAAGCGCGCCAGGTCGGGCGCGTACGGCACGCCGGGACCCACGTCGCCCACCGCCGCGAAGCAAATGATGCGCTCGTCGCGGTTGTCGTCGCGAGACACTCCGTAGAACGCGTGGATGCCCTCGAAGCCGCCCACGTCGAGCGGCTCCAGCTCGAACTTGCAGAGCCGCCACAGCTCGATCCGGCGCACCTCGTCGGGCGAGAGACCCACGTCCAGCGCCATCTGCTCGATCAGCGCCGGATCGGGCGGCTCGACCAGCGTGTCTCGGATGTCCCAGCGCGGCACCGGCTCGACAGCGACCTCGGACTCGGCCCGCCGCGGCCGCTCGAACAGCATGAAGCGCGCCTGCGCCGCGAGGTCCGCGACGCTCGGCCGCACCGTGCCGCGCAGGAGTGACAGCGCGTCCAGCGCGGCCGCGAGCTCGGGCTTGCGCGCGAAGGTCTCGCCGCGCTCGGCCAGTCCGATCAACAGGTGCAGGAGCGCCACGATCACGCGCGTGCGGCGGTTCCCGGTGGTGCGCGTCGCGTACAGCCGCAGCACCGCGCGCTCGAGCGTATCGGAGTGCGCGAGCGAGCGGATGTTGTAGTGAGTCAGCGCCTTCTTGAGCAGCTCGAGGAAGCTCGGATCGATGCCCGCGCCCTCGACGCCGATGCGCCGCAGGTACATCGCCATGCGCGCGTCGTTCGACGGCCCGAGCTCGTCCTCTTCCAGGCGCGTGGGCGCGCGCGAGAAGAGTGTCTCGACGTCGGCGTAGACCTCGACCGAGCTGGCCAGCGCCGCGAGGTCGGAGCGCAGCGCGTCGGAGATCTTCGCGACCGGCGCCTCGAGCACTTCGACCAGGAGATCGGCGCGCTCGGCGTTGGCGTCGTAGCCCATCAGGATGCGGCGCGTCTCGGTGCGCAGCGCGTTCACCGCCGCCGCGCGCAGCGACGCCGGCTCACTGCTCGCGCGTTCGAAATCGGCGCCGCTCTCGTCGCCGCGGAAGATCTCGAGCGGATCGGGCTCGAGCGGGAGCTCGAGCGCGCCGAGCGCCGTGCCCACCTGCGACGCGCCCGCCTCGGGCTCGATCACCAGGATCACGTCACCCGCCGACACGCGCTCGCCGGGCCGCACCAGGATCTCGCGCACCACGCCCGCGAGCGGCGCGTAGAAGGCGGTCTCGGTCTTCATCGCCTCGAACAGGCCGAGCCGCGCGCCGGCCTCGACGCGCTGGCCGGGAGTCACCGCCACGTCGATCAAGAGCGCCGGCGACGGCGCGCGCACCTTGCCGCCCAGGTCGCAGAGCACGCGGTGCAGCCGGCCGTCGAGCTCGACCTGCATCTCGACGCCGGAGCTCGACATCAACACCTGCGAACGGCGCTCGCCCAAGACGAGCATGCCCGAGTAGGGGCCCTGCTCGAGCAGAGTCACTTGCAGCACGCGCTCGCCCAGGTTCACGCGGTAGCTCCAGCCGCCGACCGCGAACAGCTGCACGCGATAGGGCCGGCCGGCGTAGACCAGGTCGATCTCGGCGCCGTCGGAGGGCGGGATGTCGCGCGGCCGGCCGCGGCTCGCGGCGCGGAAGAAGTTGACGCGGGTCTTGGCGCGCTCCTCCTGGTAGCTCTGGATCGCGGCGATGATCAGCGCCTCGACCGCGGGCTCGGGAGCCGAGGCCAGGTCGCTCTGGTCGAGCCAGGTGGTGGTGATGCCGCCGCGCCGGAAGTCCGGGTGCTCGAGCACGTCGAGCAGGAAGCCCTTGTTGGTCATGCCGCCGAGCACGACCAGACGCGCATCCGAGACCGCGCGCACCAGCCGCGCGCGCGCCTCTTCTCGCGTGGCGCCCCGCGCCAGGATCTTGGCCACCATCGAATCGAACTCGGACGGGATCGTGCCGCCCGAGGCGATGCCGGCGTCGACGCGGATGCCCGGACCCGCGGGCAGGTCGAGCAGCGCGATCCAGCCCGGGCTGGGCGCGAAGCCGTTGGCCGGATCCTCGGCGCACAGCCGCACCTCGATCGCGCAGCCGCGCTCCTCGGGTGACTCCTTGGGCAGCGCCTCGCCGCGCGCGATCCGGATCTGCGCCTTCACCAGGTCGAAGTCGGTGAGCAGCTCCGTGACTCCGTGCTCGACCTGCAGGCGCGGATTCACCTCCAGGAAATAGAAGCGCTCCTGCGGGTCGTTCGCGACCACGAGATACTCGCAGGTCGCCACGCCCACGTACCTCGCCTGCTGCAACAGCCGGATCGAGGCCTCGCGGATGCGGCGCACGATCGCATCGGAGAGACCGGGCGGCGGCGCCTCCTCGACCACCTTCTGGTGCTTGCGCTGCACCGAGCAGTCGCGCAGCCCCAGGGCCAACACCGTTCCGTGTTGGTCGGCCGCCATCTGCACCTCGACGTGGCGCGCGCCGAACACCGCCGCCTCGGCGAACAGCGTGCCGTCGCCGAAGGCGTTCGCGGCCTCGCTGGTCGCGCTGTCGAACGCGGCCAGGAGCTCGTCCGGGCTGCGCACCAGCCGGATGCCGCGGCCGCCGCCGCCGGCGGTGGCCTTCAGCATCAGCGGGAAGCCGATCGCCGCGCACGTGCGCTCGGCGTCCTCGCGCGCGAGCGGACCGCCGCTCCAGGGCGTGACCGGCACGCGCGCGGCCTCGGCCATGAGCTTCGAAGCGATCTTGTCGCCCAGCCGGCGCATCGTGGCCGCGCTCGGGCCCAGGAAAGCGATCTCGCTGGCCTCGAGCTTCTCGACGAAGCTCGGGTCCTCGGCCAGGAAGCCCCAGCCGGGCCAGACCGCGTCGGCGCGCATCGCGCGCAGGGCGGCCAGCACGCGCTCGTGATCGAGATAGGCCGGGCGCATCGCGCCGCTCGCCGAGGCGCGCAGCGCCGGGCCCAGCGAGAGTGATTCGTCGGCCTCGCGCACGAACGGCGCCGTGGCGTCGGGCTCGGTGTAGAGCGCGATCCCGACCAGGTCGCTCTGCTCTTCGCTGCGCAGCTCGCGCAGCGCCCGCAGCGCGCGTGAGGCGGCTTCGCCGCGGTTCAGGATTGCTATGCGGTGGATCGCGTTACCCAACGCCCTTCCCGTCTACCGCGATGCTAGCAGAGGCGGTGAAGCTAGCTCTTGGACGGAAGGGCGCCGGGAAAGACCCGCGCGAAGGACAGGAAGCACAGGAAGAAGAGGCCGACGAAGCCAGTCGCGATTCCGACCTCGATCCACGAGAACGGCGTGATCGCCGCGCCCGCGAGCACGGCCTTGGGCGGCACCAGCGACGGGGTCACCAGGATGTAGCGCTCGAGGTAGAAGCCGAGCACGGAGCCGAGCGCGACCGGACCGAGGATCGCCGGCGTCTTCTTCGGCTTCTGGCCCAAGAGCACCCAGAAGGGCACCACCCAGATCAACAGCCACGCCGACAGCGACACCTTCACGTAGGGCTCGGCGATGCGCGTCCAGAAGCCGGCCATGTACCAGGTGTCCTGCACGAACTGAGTCCCGAGGCGATTCACCACGAAGGTGGTCTCTTCCGGGACGTTCGCGTACCAGATCACGAAGTACTGCGACCAGAAGAGATACATCCAGAAGATCGAGAAGGCGAAGATCATCTTGCCCATGTCGTGCATGCGGGGCGTCGTGACCTCGCCCGAGAGCTCGTTCGAGTTCCGCATCACCAGGCAGACGATCGCCAGCATCGAGCAGGCCGACAGGAAGCCGCCCCAGGCGTAGAACGCGGGGAACATGGTGCTCACCCACTCGGGCGCGAGCGACATGACCAGGTCGATCGCGATCAGCGAGTAACAGATCGCGTACGACAGCACGAGCACGGCCGCGAGCTTGCGCAGCCGGCGCGCCGAGATGTCCCGCTCGCGGTCCTCGCCGCGCCAGCCGGCGGTCCAGCGCTGGTAGAGCGCGCCGCGCAGCCCGGTCGCGCTCTCGCGCGCGCGAGCCAGCATCGGGCGCACGGTGAGATACAGGTAGAACAGCGAGATGAACGTGATCCAGCCCAGCGCGATCGTGTCGCGCGTGAAGGCGAACGCGGGCTCGAACCAGAACTCCTTGCCCGGAACCGGGTGGTCGACCCAGGCGTACAGGTTGTGCCGGCCGAGATAGATCACCAGATAGAGCGCCAGCGACACCGGTACGTACGCGCCCATCGAGTCGGCGATGCGGTGGATCGGGCCCTGCCAGCGGGCGTTCGTGAGTCGCATGGCCGACGACAGCACCAGCGCCCCGTTCGAGAGCACCGCCCACATCAGCCAGTTGTGCAGGAACACGCGCCAGGCGCGCTTCGAGAGCTCGGCGTCCGAGCTCGACACGCCGACGAGCAGGGTGATCACGCCGATCGCGAGCAGCGCCGCGAAGATCGCGGCGGGCAGCGTCGGCAGCGAGCGCGGCGTGGCGACGTCGGCACTCAGCGAAGCCATGTTCCGTTTCAGCGCAGGCTCTGCCACGTCAGGAGACCCCTTTGAAGAGCGTCCGCAGGTAGTTGATGATGTGCCAGCGATCTTCGGCGGGGATCTGCGGATAGCCGGGCATGAGCGGCTTCCCGTAGCGGATCTTCGTGAAGATCATGCCGTCGGTGTAGCTCGGGGTCGCGGCCAGCGGGAACGGCGGCGCCCCGTTCGCGCCGAGCTTCACGGTGACCGGGTGGTCGGGCGTCTGCGCCGCCATGCCGTCCTCGCCGTGACACACCGCGCAGTAAGTCTCGAACTCGTGCTTGCCGCGCTTGACCGACTCTTCGCTGGTCGGGATCGGGTTCTTGAGGTCCCGCACCTCGGGCGCGTACATCGGCGTGGCGAACATCGGGTTGTCGGAAGTGATCCGCTCCGGGATGCCGCCGGCGGGGATCGTGCCCTCCGGCGGATCGAACGGCTTCTTGGCGAGCGTCTGCACCGCCGGGCCGTTCTTCATCTGATCGAACCAGTGGCGATCGACCTGCTCCCAGCAGCCCGAGCCCGCGAACACGCCGAACAGTGCCGCCGCGACGAGGCGCCTAGCCTTCGACAACGCGCACCTCCTGCGAGCCCGCGCGCCGCAGCACCTCCTGCGCGCGCCCCACCTGGTCACCGTGACACGCCACCAGGCAGCCGAACGAGTCACCCGAGAAGCCGGGCTGGTAGGCCTCGTGACCCTTGCGAGTCAGGAAGAGGCCGAAGAACAAAAGACCCAGCACCGTCAGCGTCACGCCGAGCAGGATGTTCAGCTCGAAGCCGATGATCGTGTCCGACACGATCGACGCGAACGGCTTGCCGCCGATCACGAGCGGCCAGTCGTACGCCACCCAGATCTGCATGAAGTAGGCGAACGACACGCCGGTGAGACAGCCGATCAGCGTGAGCAGCCGGATGATCGAAGGCGGGCGGTCGAGCGCAGCCTCGATCTCGTGATTCGCGACCGGTGAGTAGACCTCGAGGTCCTTGAAGCCAGCCCCCTTCAAGTCGAGGATCGCCGACGCCAGCTCGTGGGGGCTCTTCAGCACGCCGAGCACCTGGGCCATCAGTGGTGACCTCCGTGCGGCGCCTGCGCCTCGTACCAGAGCTCCTTCACCTCCTGGATCGCGATCACCGGCGCCAGCCGCAGGAAGATCGTGAACATGGTCAGGAACAGACCGAAGCTCGCGACCAGGATCGTGAGCTCGGTCAGACTCGGCACGTAGTAGCCCCAGGCGGCCGGGTCATACTCGTGCGAGAGGCCGGTCATGATGATCACGTAGCGCTCGAACCACATGCCGATGTTGATGAAGATCGAAGTGACCCACATCCATGCCACGTTCGTGCGGCACCACTTGATCCAGAGCGGCAGCGGCGAGATGACGTTGCACGAGATCATGATCCACGTGCTGGTCCAGTGATAGCCGAAGCCGCGCCACCAGAAGCTCATCTGCTCGTACGGGTTCGCGGAGTACCAGGCCATGAAGTACTCCATGCCGTACGCGTACCCGACCACCGACGACGTGAGCAGGATCAGCTTGCCCATGTTGTCGAAGTGCTCTCTGCGCAGGTAGCCCTCCAGGTGGAAGGCGCGGCGCACCGGCACGAGCACGGTGATGACCATGGCGATGCCGGAGAAGATCGCGCCGGCCACGAAATAGGGCGCGAAGATCGTGGTGTGCCAGCCGGGCACCATCGACGTGGCGAAGTCCCAGGACACGACGCTGTGCACCGACAGCACGAGCGGCGTGCACAGACCCGACAGATGCAGCACGGTGCGCGTCCAGTGCCGCCACTGCTCGGACGAGCCGCGCCAGCCGAGTGACAGCGCGCGGTACAGGTAGCGGCGCCAGTCGCGCACGCGGTCGCGCGCCGCGGCCAGGTCCGGGATGAGCCCGACGTAGAAGAACAGGATCGAGCTGATCATGTAGGTGTTGATCGCGAACAGGTCCCAGACCAGCGGTGACTTGAAGTTCGGCCAGACACCGCGCTGGTTCGGGTACGGAACCATGAAATAGAACTTGTAGACGCGGCCGATGTGGATCAGCGGGAACATCGCCGCGATCAGCACCGCGAACACGGTCATCGCTTCCGCGCCGCGGTTCACCGCGTTGCGCCAGCGCGCGCGGAACAAGAACAGGATCGCCGAGATCAGCGTGCCGGCGTGCGCGATGCCGACCCAGAACACGAAGGTCGTGATGTACACGCCCCACATGACCGGGTGGGTGAGCCCGGTGACTCCCAGGCCCCAGTAGGTCTGGTACAGGAACGCGACCAGGCCGATGCCGACCAGGGTCGCCAGGAACAGCACCATCAGCACGTACATCGGCGTCGGCGGCTCGAGCACGCGCAGGATGTCGTCGTTGATCTGGTCTGGGTGGGTCGGGACCGGCTCCGTGATTGCCGCCATGTTCAGGTCTCTTCCGTGCGCCGGATGTTCATCAGGTAGGAGATGGCCGGGCGCGTGTACAGGTGCTCGAGCACGCGGTACGCGCGCGGAACGTTGCGGGCCTGCGTGACCGCGGACTCCTTGTCGCGCAGGTTGCCGAAGCTGATGGCGTGCGACGGGCACACCTGCTGGCAGGCGGTCACGATCTCGCCCTCGCGCACCGTGCGCTGCTCCTTGCGCGCGACGTCCTTGGCGCCGTTGATGCGCTGCACGCAGAAGGTGCACTTCTCCATCACGCCCTTGGCGCGCACCATGACGTCGGGATTCAGCGCCCAGTTCTCGGGCTCGGGCACGTACCAGTCGTACGACCAGTGGTTGAAGCGGCGCGCCTTGTACGGGCAGTTGTTGGAGCAGAACCGCGTGCCGATGCAGCGGTTCTCGACCATCACGTTCAGGCCTTCCTTGCTGTGGTAGGTGGCCAGCGCCGGACACACCGACTCACAGGGCGCGGCGCCGCAGTGCTGGCACAGCATCGGCGTGTGGCGCACGTCGACCTCGCGGTCGTCGGCGATCTCGACGTAGCGCTCGATCCGCAGCCAGTGCATCTCGCGGCCGATCCGGATGTTCTCGGGCCCGACGACCGGGATGTTGTTCTCGGTGATGCAGGCGGCCATGCAGGCGTTGCAGCCGGTGCAGGCGTCCTGGTCGATGTTCATGCCCCAGCGGTACGGGCTGTCCGGATGCGCGTCGGCCGCGGGGTCGTAGCTGCGGATCAACAGGTGGTCGGCGTTGCCTTGCAGCGGCAGGGGGCGCACGCGCCGCGGGTTCGAGGACGCGCCGAGCGCGTGCCCGCCCTCGCCCTCCTCACCGCGTGACTCGTGCCCGCCGCCCTTCTCGGCTCCCGCCAGCTCGGCCAGCGTGACCGCGCGCGAGAAGCCGCGGCCCTCCTGGTCGAAAGTGAGCTGGGTGCGGACCACCGGCGCGCGGCCCTTGGTGTTCGTGACCGAGACGTGAGTCGAGAGCCACGCCAGCGCGCCGCTCTGCGGATCGAGCTTGGCGGGGATCAGCGAGTAGGCGTTCACGCCGATCACCTGGCGCTGCCAGTAGGAGTGCGGATCCTGCGGCGCGTTCGGATCGCGCGGGATCGCGCCGCGGCCGATCTGCACGGCGATGACTCCCGGCCGCACCGTCTCGTGCGGATACGCGGTGACCTGCACCTCGCCGGCCTCGGTCTTGATCTTCAGCACGTCGCCGAGCTCGACGTCGAGCGCGCTCGCCGTCTCGGGACTGAGCTCCGCATAGCTGCCCCACATGGTCTTGGTGACCGGATCGGGCACCTCGTGCAGGGCCTGCACGCGAGTGAGTCGCCCGTCGTACAGGTGGTGCGACGGATAGACCACCAGCACCGGATCGGCGGCCGTGCCGACCAGCGGCGCGACGTCGAAGTCGAGTGAGCCGACGCCGCTGGCCAGCGTCGCGCCGGCCGCGGCGACTTCCTTCCACTCACCGCCCTTGGCCAGCGCGGCGTCGAACGCCACGCGCCCACCCCAGGCGGCGACCAGGAGCTCCCGGAAGCTGCCCGCGGGCACGCTTCCGCCCATGGCCCGGCCCGCGTCGAGCAGCACGTCGACGGTCGCGCGCGTGTCGAACAGCGGGCGGACCGTGGGCTGCTGCAGCGTCTTGATGCCGCGCACCGGCTCGGCGTCGCCCCAGCTCTCGAAGGCGGTGTGATCGGGCAGGATCAGATCGGCGAGCTCGGAGGTCTCGTCGGGCGCCGACGCGAAGCTGACCGTGAACACGTTGCCCGAGCGCAGCGCATCGGCGATGCCGACCTGCGGCGCGCTGTACGCCGGGTTCTGCCCGTGCACCAAGAGCACGCCGACCTCGCCGCCGCGCATCTTGCCGACCAGCTCTGACAGGTCTGCGAAGCGCGCCAGCTTGCCCAGGTTGTGGTCGGGCCCGAACACGACGGTCTTGCCGACCGCGCCGGAGACCACGTTCAGGATCTGCACCGCGGCCGCGAAGCGCGCCGCGTTCGTGCCCTGCACCTCGATGCCCGGCGGCAGCGCCAGCGGCGCGCTCGCCCCGGCGATCTTCGCGGCGACACTTTCCAGTGTCGCCTGCGGGATGCCGGTCTTGTCGGCGACCGAGGCCGCGGAGTACTTCCCGAGCAGCGCGCGCAGCGCCTCGGGCGCGTTGCCCTTCTTCTTGGCCACCTCGCTCGCCAGCGCAATCGCCACCAGTGACTCGCTGCCGGGGTTCGGCGCCAGCCACTGATCGGTGTTCGCGCCCGAGAACGAGAGCCGCGGGCCGACGAAGATCGCGAAGCCCCTGCCTTCCTTGCGGGCCTCGCTGAACGCCATCTGGTTCGAGAGCGGCGACAGCCAGGTCTCCATGAAGTCGGTGCCGAAGGCGATCAGCACGTCGGCTGCGCCGATCTTGAACTGCGGCACCGTGTCGCTGCCGAACACGAGCTGGTTGCCGCTGCGCAGCGCCTCGTAGGCGAATGGTTCGAAGCGCAGCCGGTGCGGCGAGCCGATGCCGGCCAGCGCCTGGTCGATCACCGCGTCCTGCGTGCCGGTCTCAGCTCCGCCCAGGAACACGGCCTTGCCGGGCGCCTTCTTCAGCGCGTCGACGAGCAGCCCGAGGCCTTCTTCCCAGCTGATCTTCGAGAGCGTCTTCGCGCCGCTGGCGTCGGTCACGCGCTTCATCGGGCCGGGGAAGCGCGCGACGTCGTAGGTGCGCATGTGCCCGAACTCGCCGCGCACGCACAGCTTGCCCTGCGACAGCGGGTGGTCGGGATTGCCGTCGATCTTGATCGGCCGGCCCTCGCGCGTCTTCACGCGGATGCCGCAGCCGCCCGCGCACTCGCGGCAGGTCGAGTTGTAGTAAGTCGCGATGCCCGGCGTGGACTCGTCCGGCGCCTGCACGTACGGGAAGATGTTGTGGACCGGCTCGCTGCACGCGGCGACGGTCGCCGCCGCGCCGGTCAGGCCCGCGATCTTCAGGAAGTCTCGGCGATCGATCTCCGGCATCTTCGTCTCGGTCCCCGCGCTAGTAGTGACAGGCGACGCAGTCGTCGGTCGCACCGCGCTGCAGGTGACACTCCATGCACCAGCCCATCTCGAGCTTGGCCGCGGGCAGGAAGAAGCTGCGCTTGGTGAAGCGCGTCTGCGGCACGAGATACACGCGCTTCAGGTCCTGCACCTGGCCGTGGCACTCCTGGCACTGGATCCCCGCCTGCACGTGGCGCATGTGCTTGAACTGCACGTAGTCCGGCAGGTGGTGGATGCGGACCCACGGGATCGATTCCTTCTTGTCGAAGTACTCGTGGATCTTCGCGATCTCGGCCTCGGATCCGGGCGTGCGGCCCTGCTTCACGTACTGGTGACAGCCCATGCACACCGAGACCGCGGGAACGGTGGCGTTCCAGCCGCGCTCGGCCGGGCCGTGGCAGTACAGGCAGGGGATGCCGAGGTTCCCGTCAGTCACGCCGCCGGCGTGGATCTGGTGGTTGAAGGCGATCGGCTGCTCGGGGCCGGTCAGCTCTTCCGGCGTGTACTGGTAGATGCCCGTTGCACCTGCGGCGAACACCACGGCGCAGACGGCGGCCACACTGAGCCCAACGGCGGTGCGCTTCCCCGATCCCATCGACGCGCGGGATGGTTACTCGCGACCCGATTGCGGGTCAAGGCGACGAGGGCGAAAAGCGGTCCCATGCAGCACTCTGCTGCGTCAAAGCGCCTCAGCATCCCGCCGTGCGGGGTTCGGGCCACGGGCCTGGAGCGTGGGTAGTGACCAATCGGACGGATCAGCGCGCTCGGCGGCGGCGCGGGAGCGAGGTGCCGATTCCCTGGTGGTCGAGCGCGTACGTCATCAGGTTCTTCACGTCGTAGCAGATCTGTCGGATGTCGTAGCCCATGGTCAGCTCGAGGTGACTGTTGCCGCGGACCGGACGCCACAGCAGGTAGTCACTCGAGGCCGCGCGGTAGACGTTGCGCGTGGTCTCCACCGAGGCCAGCGGATCCTCGTCGCCGAAGAAGATCGCCAGCGGCACGCGGATGCGCGGGAAGGCGGCAGCGATGTCGTGACGCAGGGCCGGGCTGGTGAGCTGGCCGCGCCGCGCCCAGCGCGCGATCTGCTCGAGAGTGACTCGCGGCTCGTCGTTGGCGCCCTCGCGCAACAGCGGCCGCAGCGCCGACAGCGCTACGTTGTGCGGCTGGTAGAGCAGCGGCCGGCTGAACGGCAGCCGGCCGGTGAGTGGCGCGTGCACGGCGCCCGCCAGGTTCTGCTCCAGCCAGCGGAAGGCCGCGCGGAACGGCAGCCGGCGGAAGCGCCACGGCCGGAACGCGTGCTTGGGCGCGCGCAGGCCGGGCAGGCGCCGCAGCGCGCGGCCGGCGACGCGCGCCGCGTTGGCGCCGGCGATCGCCGCGTCGACCGCGGGGAAGAGGAGCGGCGGCGCGCAGGCGAGCGCCCGCAGCCACAAGGGCAGGCGCGCGAAGTCCGACGGCGCGCCGATCGTGATCAGCCCGAGCAGGTCGTCGAACAGCGTCGCATAGGCGTAGCCGAGGATCCCGCCCAGCGAGTGACCGCAGTAGAAGATCTTGTCGCGGCCCGAGGCGCGCTTCACCGCGGCCACGGCCGCGGGCAAGTCGAACAACAGGTGTGAGTCGAGGTCCCAGCGGTAGTCGAGGTCGTGCGGCGGCGCGACGCCGGCCGCGCGCGCGCGCCGCCGCGTGCGCTCCGGCGAGCTCTTGCCGTGACCGCGCAGCTCGAGCAGGAACAGGTCGGCGCCGAAGAACAGCATGTTCTTCACGAACTCACCCGCGCTCCAGGCGCGGCGGTTCTGCGTGTAGCCGTGCACCAAGAGCAGCGGCACGCCGCGCAGCGGCTGCGGGAACGCCTGCGGCCGCGGGCGGTAGCGCGTGACGACGAGCGTCCAGCCGTCGTCGGTCGTGACCTCGAGCTCCTCGGCGTCGTGCAGATCCGACAGCTCGATCTCGTCGACGCTCTGTGGCGCCGAGCGCGCCGCAAACGGCTCCGTCAGGACTACCGCCTCGGTCACTCCCCCCCTCCCGCATCCGGGACGGGGCCGACGTTAGCGCGCGGCGAGGTGCTTCGCGAAGAAGTCGAGCGCGCGACGCCAGGCGTCGTCGGCGGCGGGCTTGCGGTAGCTCTCGGCGCGCAGCTCGTTCGCGAACGCGTGGCCGGCGCCCGGGTAGACCACGACCTCGATCGGCGCGCGCTTCGCCTCCGCGCGGCGGCGCAGCAGCTCGACGTCGCCCTGCGGAATCAGCGCGTCGTCGGCGCCGAAAAGGCCGAGCACGGGGCAGCGCACGCGCTCCAGCGCATCGAGCGCGTGCTCGGGATTCGCGGCGTCGATCGCCGGCGCGCGCAGCATGCCGTACCAGGCGACCGCGGCCGCCAGATCGCGGCAGTGACTCGCGGCCAGGAACGTGTACTTCCCGCCCATGCAGAAGCCGGTCAGCCCGACCGCGCGGCCACTCACTTCGGGTCGCGCGCGCAGGTAGTCGAGCGCGGCCTGGATGTCCGCCAGCACGCGCGCGTCGGGCAGCGCGTTCATGAAGCGCATCACGCCCGGCATGTCGGCGGGCGTGCCCGGCTGCTCGCCGCGCGCGTACAGGTCGAGCGCGAGCGCCGCATAGCCCGCGCCGGCGAGCTTGCGCGCGAAGCCCCGGTACAGATCGCCCAGGCCCCAGACGTCGTGCAGGATCACGATGCCCGGCGCGGGCCGCGGGCGCTCGGGCAGCGCCAGCTCGCCCGCCAGCGAGTCACCGCCGCTCGGGAACTCGACCCTCACGCGGGTGACTCGAGCTGCCTCCACACGTAGATCTTCATCGGAGGCACGTTCCAGAAGCCCGAGTGAGTCTCGGCGCGCGTGCCGAACACCGGCTCGCCGAAGTCGCGCACCTTGCTGCGGAACTGATAGGCCACGAAGCGACCGCCCGGCGCGAGCACCGACTTGGCCGCGCGCAGCGTCGCGAGCCCGACCCCGCGCTCGAGCGTCGAGAAGGGAATGCCCGACATCACCAGGTCGGCGCGTGACTGGCCGATCTTCGCCAGCGCCGCCTCGATCTCGGTGGCGCTGCCGTGGTGGACGTACAGCCGGGGATCGGGGAACTCGGCGCGCAGCACCTCGCAGAAGTCCTTGCTGATCTCGATCGCGACCAGCCTGGCGTCGGGCCGCATGTGCTCGAGCGCGTGTCGGGTCAGCACCCCGGTGCCGGGCCCGAGCTCCACGATCACTTTCGCCCGGCGGACTTCCCCACACTCGAGCGTGCGGCGCGTGAGGAAGCGCGAGCTCGGAATCACCGAGCCGACCTCGCGCGGATTCTTGAGAAAGCCTTTGAAGAACTCGATCGAGCCTTTCGCGGCCCCGGCGCGGCGCTTGGTGGCTTTCATTCGGGGCTTCGCTCCTCGGCGTGTTTGTGGACGGGCTCGGTTTTATCGCGCGAGTTTCGAAGGGTCAACTGTCCCGGGGCTCGGTCGGAACGGGACCCGAGCCCTCGGCGGCGCTCAAGACCAGGCGCGTCACGCGCCGCAGAATCTCGCGCGCCGCGCGCTGGGCGGTGTCGAGGTCGCGCGCCGCGACCGCGATCGCGAAGCGCTGCAACAGCGGCAGGAGCGCGCGCCGGTCCTGGACCAGCTCGAGCATCCCGCGCACGAGCGGGCGCTGCGCGAGGAAGCGCATCATCGAGTTGGCGAGCAAGATCATGACGCGGTTGTGAGTCAGCCGGGCGATCACGCCCTGCAGCTCGCGCAGCCCGTCGATGAAGTCTTCGGCGCCGAGCGCCGGATCGGCCACGCGCCGGATCTCGGCGACCGCGGCCTCGAGCTCCGAGTCCGTGGCGCGCGCCAGGCCGATGCGCAGCACGCCGGGCAGCAGCACCTCCCGCAGCTCGAGCAGCTCCTGGATCCAGAGCACGTTCTCGGGGCCGGCCGGGAACACCATGTTCCAGACCAGCTCGAAGCTGGCCTGCTCCTTGGCGCGCACGCGCGTGCCCGAGCCCTGCTGTATGTCGACCAGCCGCAGCTCCTCGAGCTTCTTCAGCGCCTCGCGCACCGAGCTGCGATTCACGTTCAGGCGCGACGCCAGCTCGCGCTCCGGGGGCAGGCGATCGCCCGGGGCAAACGACCCGTCCAGAATCTTGGCCTGAATCTGCGCTGCGACTTCGCTCGGAAGAAGTCGACGGTGCCTGGACCCGTCGCTCACGGCCCCATCATAGCTCACTCTTGAACCAACTCCGGCCTCGATTCATCATGCGCGCCATGGTCAGAGCCTATTCCATCAGCGCAACCGACATCACCGCCGAGAAGGAGCGCACCGGCGGCGACGTCTCGAAGTTCGATTTCGCGAACGTGCTCAAGCTCGATCGACTGGAGCTGCGCGCCGTGGGGCCGCGCGACGTGCACCTGCGCATCCTCGCGGTCTCGGGCGAGCACAACGTCGATCACGCGATCCTCGCCGACACCGACGGCATCGCGGCACGCCGTGGCGGCAAGATCTTCCCCGGAAATTCCGCCGTGGGCGAAGTTCTGGCAGTGGGCACGGAAGTGAAGCGCTTCAAGCCGGGCGACATCGCGCTCACCCACTGCAACGGCGATCCCGACAGCTTCGGCTTCCCACAGCGCATCTGGGCGTATGACCAGCCCGACTCGATCGGCTGGTACGGGGAGGAAGCCGTGGTCGGTGACTGGCAGCTCGTGCCGGCGCCGCTCGACTGCGGCCTGTCACTCTTCGAGATGGCGGCGCTGCCGCTGCGCGCGCCCACCGCCTATCACCTGTGGCGGCGCGCGCTCGGCATCTTCCGGATCAAGGTCAGCGACGAGAAGCTGCGCCGGCTGAACGTGATGTCGTTCGGCGGCGGCGTCGGCGAGCTGTTCCTGATGCTGGCCAAGGCCGAAGGTCACCGCGCCTTCTTCTGCTCGGGCTCGCCCGAGCGGCGCGCCGCGCTCGAGCGCCAGGGCATCACCGGCATCGACCAGAAGGCGTTCAACCGCTTCGCCTCGAAGGACGACGTGCGCGCGTTCTCGGCCGAGTGCCGCAAGCTCACGAACGGCGTGAACATGCACCTGGTCTGCGACATGCTGCGCGGGCCCTGCTTCGAGGCCGGGCTCACGGTCTCGGCGCGCTGCGGCGTCAACGTGTCGGCCGGCTGGCAGCTCTCGCAGGTGGTCAGCTACAACTCGCCGCTCATGTCGGTGAAGCAGGTGACGATCGACCACACCCACTACGAGACGGTCGAGGGCTGCAGCGCCGCGACCGAGCTGTACGGCGTGGTGTTCAGGCCCACCGTACACAAGGAAGTGTACGCGTTCGAGGACATGCCCCGCGCGATGCACGAGATGTATCTCGGCACCCAGACCGGGATCCCGATCATCCGCGTCGCCAAGGAGCTGCCGGAGCGCGTGCGGAAGCTCGGCTGATGGCCAAGGGTCACTGGCTCTTGAAGTCGGAGCCCGAGGTGTACCCGTTCTCGCAGCTTCTGGCCGACGGCAAGACCACCTGGGACGGCGTGCGAAACCCGACCGCGCGCAACCACCTGGGCGCGATGGCCGTGGGCGACCGCGTGCTGTTCTACCACTCGCACACCAAGGAAGTGGTCGGCATCGCCAGCGTGACTCGCAGCGCCTTTCCCGACCCGACCGCGGACGATCCGCGCTGGCTCGCGGTCGAGCTGGCAGCGCAGGAGCCCCTGCCCGCGCCGGTGTCGCTCGACGAGATCAAGGCCGATCCCGCGTTCGCGAAGCTCGGGCTGGTGACTCAGGGGCGGCTCTCGGTGATGCCGGTCGAGCCGGTAGAGTACGAGCGGATCCTGGGCATGGCGCGCGCGAACGCTAGACCGGGGAAGGCGGCCGCGGCAGCGGCTTCGTCTCGAAGCCCGGGCACGAAGTCACGCTATCCGGGCCGAGGACGCCGGGGCTGACGATCTGCTCCATCTGGTACAGCGCGAAGTCGAGCGGAAAGCGCAGCTCCGGCCACGCGCCGGGTGACTCGGCGAGCGCGCTCTCGCGGATCTGAGACACCACCGAGTTGAGCCGCGAAGCGGCGTCGCCGATCGAGCGCAGCTGGCCGCGGTCGCTGATGGTAGCCCCCAGCGTGTTCATGAGCTCGCTGAGCAGGTCGTCGAGCCGGTGCGCCGACGCGCCCACGTCGGCGCAGTCCTTGTGAGTGACCTCCTCGAGCTCCTTGACGAAGCCCAGGTGGATGTTGTTGCGCTGGCCGAGGACGTCCCCCCAGATCGCGGCCGGCGTGCGGCTGCCGGGCGCCGGTGGCTTGTGCTCGGAGCGCGAGCAGGCGGAGAGCAGGACGAGAGCGGCGAGCGATAGCAAGGCGGAACGGCGCAACATGAGGGCCGCACCATACCACCCCGCCTCTAGACGAGCGACGGGTAGCTGAGGCGGCCCTCGGCGTCGATCCGGGCGCTCGCGTGGAGCCGGTGCGGCTCGCGCTCGCCGGGCCGCAACAGGTGCATCACGCGCCAGCCGCGTGCAGCGAGCGCATCGGCAACGATCTGCCGGTGGCAGCTCCGCCAGTCGCGCTCGGCGCAGAGCACGGCGCTCGGCTGCTCGGCGGCCAGCGACTCGAGCGCGGCGAGCCCGGCCCTGAGCTCGGGCGTATCGAGCGCGTCGGCAAAGGCGCGCAGCGAGGGCTCGCGCCAGGCGCCGTTTGGCGACGCCTCGGGCGGCGTGGTCGGCTCGAGCCGGCCACCGAGCGCGTCGCCCAGGAACGCGTAGCCGACGCCCGCCGCCTCGAGCGACCCGCGCAGCCGCTCGCGCGAGTGCTGCGGGAAGCGGCGCGAGACCGGGTAGCGGCGCACGTCGACCACGCGAGTGACTCCGGCTTCGGCGAACAGCGCGACCAGCTCTTCCGCGCTGCGCGTGGAGTGACCCGCGGTGAAGACCTCGCGGCTCACCCGAAGCGGTCCGGCGAGAACGGCGCGAGCGGCAAGCTGGGCGCCACGCCGAGACACAGCTCGGCGACCAGCCGCCCGGTCATCGGCCCCTGCGAGATCCCGCTCATGCCGTGACCCGTGGCGATCACCAGGTTGTCGAACGCACGCGGCCGGCCGAGCACGGGCTTGTCGTCGGGACAGAGCGGGCGCAGGCCGCGCCAGGTCTCGAGCCGCGGCGACTCGGCGAGCCCGGGCAGGAAGCGTTCGGCCGCGCGCAGGATCGCGCGCACGCGCCGCGCATTCACCGACAGGTCGAGACCCGCCAGCTCGAGCGTGCCGGCGAAGCGCAGGCGGTCACCCAGCGGAGTCACTGCGACTTTGGCCTCGGACAGGAGCACCGGATCGGCGAGCCGATCGGGCCGACACCGTACGGTGACGCTGTAGCCCTTGGCGGCCTGCACCGGCAGCGCGAGCCCGAGCCGCGACACGACCCCCGGCGACCAGGCGCCGGCGGCCAGCACCACCTGCTGGGCGCGGAACTCGCCGCGCGTGGCCACCACGCGCGTGACGCGCCGGCCCGCGGTCTCGAGCTCGAGCACCTCCTGTCCGGTCTCGAGCTGCGCGCCGAGCTCCGAGGCGCGGCGGGCCAGCGCGAGCACGAAGCGCTCGGGGTCGAGGTGCGCGTCCTCGGGAAACCAGACGCCGCCGCGCAGCGACGGCGCCGCGCCCGGCAGCCGCGCGCGCAGCTCGGCTGCGCCGAGGGCCTGGCCTTCGCCGCCGAGGCGCTGCAAGAGCTCGAGCTCATGTCTGGCCTTGGCCAGCCCCTCGTCCGACTCACAGGCCACGACCAGCCCGCGCCGCGCGAAGCCGAAGTCGTCGCCGAGCTCGGCGCCGAGCTTCTCGTAGCGCGCCAGGCTCGCGACGATCAGCTGGCGGTTCACGCGCATGGTCTCCGCGGCGCGCGGCGCGCTGGCGGCGCGCAGGAAGCCCCATAGCCAGCGCGCCAGCTCGAGGCTCGGCCGCGGCTTCACATAGAACGGGCTCTCGGGGTCGAACAGCCAGCGCAGCGCCTGGCGGATCACTCCGGGCGCAGGCAGCGGCGTGCCGTGACTCGGCGAGATCCAGCCGGCGTTGCCGTAGGACGCGCCGGAGCAGAGCGCGCCGCGCTCCAGCAGGACCACCCGCGCGCCGCGCTCGGCCAGCGCGTGCGCGGCCGAGACGCCGATCACGCCGCCGCCGATCACCGCGACGTCGAAATCACTCACGAGTCACTTCGGGGGCGCGGCCCACCCCAGCGCCGCGGCCATCGCGTGGTACACGAAGTTCTGCTCCTGTACGCCGTGGAAGACGGCGGCGCCCGGGCCGCCCGCGTAGATCGGCACGTCCTCGCCGCCGTGAGTCTCGGAGGAGAGCGGCACCGAAGACTCCTGCAGATAGGCTGGACCCTCTACTTCTTCCTCGTTCAGGTCGGGTCGTCCGAGCTTCGTGCCCTGGTAGCTGGTCGGCTTGTGCGGGAAGAGCTTCGCGCCCTCGGGCTGCGCGTCGGACTGACCGGTGTAGCCCGGGCCGTTGGCGTAGTGAAGGGTCGTGTACGGCTTGCCGCTCAAGTCCTTCACCGGCTCGTTGCCGGGCGCGCCCTCGCCGATCGAGCCGACCACCAGGCCCAGGATCGGGTTGCCGCGCTTGGGATAGCCCGAGATCGAGAGCGTGTGACTGTGGTCGGCGGTCACCACGATCAGCGTGTCTGTCGGCTTGGTCTTCTGTAGCGCGACGCTCACCGCGTTCGCGAACTCGATCGTCTCGGTCAGCGCGCGCTGCGCGTTGCCGGCGTGGTGACCGTGGTCGATGCGGCCGCCTTCGACCATCAGGAAGAAGCCCTTCGGGCTCCGCGTCAGGATGTCGAGCGCCTTCGCGGTCATCTCGGACAGCGTCGGCTCGAGCGCGGGAGTCAGCTTGCGGCGCTCGATCTCGAAGCTCATGTGCTCGGGCGTGAACAGGCCCAAGAGGTGCCGCACCTTCTTCGGGTCGACCGCCAGGAGCTCGTCGCGCGTGGTCACGGCCGCACCGCCGGCCTGGAAGCGCTTCTGCCAGTCAGCGGACAGGTCGCGGCCGTCGAGCCGCAGGCCGTCGGGCTTGCCCGCGAAGTGGATCCGGCCGCCGCCCAGCGCCACCTCGATGCCGTCGCCGTGCGGCTGCTCGACCAGCTGGCGGGCGATGTCGGGAAAGCCGGCGTCGCGTGCGCCGGGAGATTCGAGTGAGTCGTCCTCCCAGTTGCGTTCGGGCGTGTGCGCGTAGGTGCCGGCGGGCGTAGCGTGCGTGATCGTGGTGGTGGTGACCACGCCGGTCCACAAGCCGCGGTCCTCGGCCTGCTCGAGCAAGCTGGGTACCGAGGCCGCCTTGGCCTTGGCGAAGTCGCCGCGCGTCACGCTCTCGTCGACGCCCAGCACGCCCGAGCGCGTCTTCACGCCGCTCATCAGCGCGGTGATCGTGCCCGCCGACTCACCGACCTGGAAGTCGACCGTGTAGGTCTTCGAGAACGCCGTGTAGGGCAGCTTCTCGAACGAGAGCAGGTTCTCCTCGCCGCTCTTGCCGTTCTGCTGGCCGTCGAGGATGCGCGCGGCGGTCACCGTGGCGATGCCCATGCCGTCGCCGACGAACAGGATCACGTTCCTGGCGTGCGCCTTGGGCAGCCCTGCGCTGGCCTTCTTCACCGCCTCGCGGCCGGCCTTGAACCAGGCGTTCTGCGCGGGATCGGCCGCGCGCGCGCTGAGCGCCAGGCAGCACAGCCCGACCACCACTCCCCATCTCGAAGCCCCCACCGACTCACTCCTTCTCGGCGAGCACGCGCGCGAACAGCTCGCGATCGACGTTGCCGCCGCTCAAGACCACGCCCACGCGTTTTCCCGCCAGTGACTCGCGCTCGCGCAGGCAGGCCGCGAACGCGGCCGCGGCCGCGCCCTCGGCCGCGTTGTGCGTGTCGCTGAACAGCGCGCGCATGGCCGAGCGGATCTCGGCCTCGCTCACCTGCAGCACGCGCTCGAGCCCGCCGCGCATCGCTTCGAGCGCCTCGGCGTTGGGCACCCGCACCGCGAGCCCGTCCGCGATCGTGTCCGAAGTCTGCGTCGGCACCGGTCGTCCGGCCGCGAACGACAGTGCCACCGTCGGCGCCTGCTCGGCCACCACGCCGACGATCCGCGTGCGCAGCCCCAGCGCCTCGCGCACCCGGATCGCGCCACACACGCCCGAGCCCATGCCGATCGGCACGTACAAGACGTCGAGCTCGGGCGCGGCCCGCAACAGCTCGAGCGCGCAGCTCGAGACACCGCGCACCAGCCACTCGTGATACGAGGGCACGAAGTGCAGCTCTTCGGACTTGGCGAGCTCCTGCGCGTGCTCGAACGCCTCCTGGAAGTCGCGGCCGTGCTCGACCAGCTTCGCGCCCAGCGCGCGCATCGCGGCGTTCTTCTCGACGCTGTTCCCGAACGGCACGACCACCGTGGCCGCGATCCCGGCGCGCCGCGCCGCGAACGGAATGCTCTGGCCGTGATTGCCGCGCGTGGCCGTGACCACGCCGCGCACCTCGGGCTGGCGCGCGCGCAGCTCGCGCAGGTAGGTGAGTCCGCCGCGCACCTTGAAGGCGCCGATCGGCAGGTGGTTCTCGTGCTTCAGCCAGACCTCGCAGCCCGCCCGGCGTGCGAGCAGCGGCCAGGCGTACTGTGGGGTCGCCGGCAGCGTCTGGTGCACGAACACGGCGTCGGCCTCGAGCCGGGCGAGCGCGGCTTCGCGACTCACTTCCGCTCCAGCGCCGTGACCTTCCCGATGCGCCGCGCGTGGCGCCCGCCCTCGAAGTCGGTCGAGAGCCAGATCCGCACCCACTCGAGCAGTGTCTCGGCCGGGAACTCGCCCGCGCCCAGACACAGCACGTTCGAGTCGTGGTGCTGGCGCGTCATGGCGGCGCTGCGCGCGCTGTACACGAGCGCCCCGCGGATCCCGGGCATGCGGTTCGCGATCATGCTCATGCCGATACCGTTGGTGCAGCACAGGATCGCGCGCTCGTTCTTGGCCTCGGCCACGCTCTGCACCGCCGGGATCGCGAAGTCGGGGTAGTCACACGACTCGGTGCCGCTGGTGCCGAAGTCCTCGGACACGTGACCCAGCCGGCGCAGCTCGGCGACGAGCTTCTCCTTCAGGGCAAAGCCCGCGTGGTCGGCGGCGAGGGCGATCTTCATCGCCCGCGGACTATCGCACGCGCGCTAGACCACCGGCCAGTGCGGGTGCGCCGGCCGCTCGCGCTCGAGCGCCTGCGCCGCCTGCAACACCAAATCGTCGCGATGGCGCTCGCCCACGATCTGCAGCCCGATCGGCAGCCCCGCGCGCGACAGACCCACGCGCAGCGAGCACGCCGGATGCCACGACAGGTTGAACGGGATCGTGAACGAGGCCACGCCCCAGGCGAGCTGCTTCCTGCCCTCGGTCTCGCGCGGGAACGGTCCCTTCGCCGGTGGCGGATCGTAGGGAACGGTCGGAGTCACGAGCAGGTCGAACTCGGCGAACACCGACGCAGCCCAGTTCGAGAGCGCGAGTCGCGCCTGCGCGGCCTCGCTGAACCACTCGGGCGTCATGTCCCACGCGCCCTTCATCGACGCCATGACCGCGCGCGCGAAGTCGTTCTCGTGCTCGGGCAGCAGGTGCAGCTGCGCCGCCGCCATCTCGAACGAGCCGAACACGCCCCAGGCCTCGCCCAGCTTGGGCGGACCACCCGGAATCTCCACGACTTCGTGACCGAGCTTCTCGAACAGCCGCACGGCGTCGTAGACGGTCTGCGCGACGTCGGACTGCACCACCGCGTAGCCGAGGTCCGGCGAGTAGGCGATGCGCAGCTTCCTGGGCGTGCCCTCGGCCAGCTTCGCGCGGTAGGAGTAGCCGGGGTGCGGCAGTGACTTCGGGTCGCGCCGGTCGTAGCCGCAGGTCATGTCGAGATACAGTGCGTTGTCCGCCACCGTCTTGGTGAGCGGTCCGTGCACGGCCGTGTCGCCGAAGTACCAGAGCCGCGATGGCTCGTGCGGGATCCGCCCGTAGCTCGGCTTCAGCCCGAACGCGCCCACGAAGCTGGCGGGGATGCGGGTCGAGCCACCGCCGTCGCTGGCGGTGACCAGCGGCAGCACCAGACCCGCCAGCGCCGCCGCCGAGCCGCCGCTCGAGCCGCCCGGAGTCACTGCCGGGTTCCACGGGCTGCGGGTGACCCCGTAGACCAGGTTCTTGGTGATCGCGGTGTAGCCGAACTCGGGCGCGTTGGTCTTGCCGATCGGGATCGCGCCCGCCACGCGCAGCCGCTCGACCTGCACGGAGTCGTGAGTCACGAGGTTGTTCTTGTAGGGCAGCGAGCCGTGAGAGGTGATGAGCCCGGCGGTGTTCTCCAGGTCCTTCACGCCCAGCGGCACGCCCTCGAGCGGCCGGCCCTCGCCGCGCGCGATGCGCGCCTCGGCCTCGCGCGCCTGCGCCAGCAGCTTCTCGCGCGGGTGCATCGCGACCACCGCGTTCAGCGTGGGATTGGTGGCGTCGATGCGCGCAAATACCGCGCTCATCAGCTCGACCGGAGACAGCTTCCTGGCGTGGAGCTGCGCGGTCAGCTCTGTGAGCGTCAAGGCGACGGGGTTGGACATGGCTTGCCTCCGATGGGTGACATTGTAAGGGGGCCTGCAAGCAAAGTTGCGTCGCGCGCGTCTCTCTCTCCATGCATCCTCTGGCGACGAGGAGTCACATGCGGCGCGGGACGTTGTTCCTCATGTTCGTGGCTTCGCTGACGTGGCACACGCCGGCGGGGTGGGCTGCGTCGGTCACCGTCACGGGCACCGATGGGGTAGCCGCGCCGCCAGCGGCAGACGCCCCTCTGCAGGGCGAGGACGGCCAGAACGGCCAAGCCGGAGGCCCGGCAACGGCCGTGGCAGATGCGCCGGACGCCGAGAACGACGCCACGGCCGTCGGCGGCATGGGCGGGGCCGGAGCCGCGGGCGGGAACGGCTTACCCCTCTCGGATCCCAACTCTCGGGGCGGACGCGGCGGGTCCGGCGGCCCGGGCGGCAATGCGAGCGCGACTGCGACGAGCAGCGTGTCCAGTGGCCCGGCGACGGCGATTTCGCAGGCCACGGGCGGGGCTGGCGGACCGGGAGCTTTGCAGGGACTTCCGCTCCTGCCGCCCGATGGACCGTTTCAAACCCGGCTCGATGGCGGCGCGGGCCAAGGCGGATTCGCCAGCGCGACGAGCAATGCCGCTTCGCCGGACTCGGCGACTGCAGTCGCGACGGGGCGGGGCGGGGCTTCGGGCGGTGCCAGCGCCAGCGCATCCGCGCAGGCGCGGAGCGGCGCTGCCACTGCAACCGCAGAGAGCTTCGGGGCCCTCGCCGGGCCACAGTTCTCCCACGCCAGTGCGGAGAGTGTCTCCGGCGACGCCCACGCGCTTGCCGTAGCGACCTCTGACTCTGGTGCGGGCGTGCCGATCGCTTCGGCGACGTCGCAGTCCGGAAACGCCAGCGCAATCGCTCGAGCCAGCTCCGCTGCAGACGCTTTCGTCACCTACAATGACCTCGTCTCCGGATCTGCAGGCGGCCGGCTCACGTTGATCCAGGAAGTGACCGCCGGGGACGCGCAGGATGCGCCGTGCGTGGACTGCGGAGGTGACGCCGAGAATTTCTTGAACGCGGTGAACCCGGGCGGTGGCGAGCTGGTGGGCCGGGTGAGTGCACAGGGCGGCTTCAGACAAGGGCCCGCGCGCGCGATCGTGACCTCGACGGTGACCAACGCCGCGCGGGTGGAGAGCGACGCCAGCGCGATCGCTGGCGGCGGGAATTACTCGCGCGAGGTGATTCAGGGCGGAACCAGGGGCGGCTACGCCTCTGCGACCGCCGTGGGGCTGGGCGAGGCGCTCTCTTCGAGCCTGGCGCGCGCGACGAACAGCCACGCGCATGCCGATGCAACTGCGCGGTCCGTCGGTGCGGTGACTGCGGCGAGCGCAACACTCGACGCGAGCGGACCCGACTACGACGGAGACCCGGGTCCGGTGCCGAACCAAGATCGCGGCGGCTCGGCGCTGGCTGCGATCGCCTCGAGCGCGGCGTTGCCCCAGCCAGTCGAGCTGCGGACCGGCGAGGGGCGCGTGTTCGCGTCGCCGAGTGAGTCGGACGCCGCCGTGTGGCTCTCGGGAAGCCCGAACGCTCAGGCGGCTGCCGGCGCCGGGCACGTGCTGGCGCTGGGCTCGATCGCCGGCCGCGGCGGTGCCGCCGGCGCCGAGCCCGGGACTCGCGTCGACCAGCAGTTCGACGGCACGCTCAGCCTCGACCTCACCCACGCCGAGCTCGCTCCGGGAAGCCATCTGGCGCTGGCATTTCTCGAGGTCACTCCCGGCGCCGGCGCCGAGCGCGACGTGCTCCACCTGTCGCTCTCACGCGACGACCAGACGGTGTTCGATCGCAGCTACGGTGATTCGGCGCGCCCGCTCTCGGAGCTCGACGATCAAGTGATCGACGTCGGAGCGCTCCTTGGCACGGGCGACCTGACTCACGTCCAGCTCGCGTTCTCTTTGCTCTTGCCTGCGCAGCTCGAGAACGACGGGGCCCTGGGACTCACTCTGGCGCTGATCGAGACCCCGGAGCCCGCGCTTCTCTGGCTCGCCTGCGCGCTGGCGCCGCTGCTTCTGCTCAGGCCCTCGCCGTAGAGGTGCTCGTTCGCGTGCTTCGCGCGCAGCCGAGGTGTATTCGCGCGCCGTGAAGGTTTCGAGTGGGAGCGCTGTTTGCGCGTCACCCGCACCTGCTTTCTCCCACACTACTCTTTGGGAAGGCGTCACGTCGGAGGGAGTCAGGTGCGGACTCGCGCGTTCACCATTGCTCTTTTGCTCTGGATACCGGCCGGTCTGGCGCTGGCCGCGTCGATCACGGTCACTGGCACGAACGGGACACCGGGCAGCGCCGGAGCCGACTCCGCGACCGCCGCGGGCGACGGCGGCCCCGGGGGAGCCGGAGCGGACGCCACTGCGGTCGCCGATTCGCCGGACGCCTCGAACGACGCGCACGCCTTTTCGGGCACGGGCGGTCCAGGTGGCACGGGCGGAAACGGGATCTCCGGCGGCGTTCCGGGCGCGGGCGGGCTCGGCGGAACGGGCGGAAACGCGAACGCCACGGCCGTGACCACGCTGGTCACAGGAGCAGCCGATGCCTTCGCACAGGCGGGTGGGGGACTCGGCGGAGCAGGAGGCGCGGGCGGTACCTCGAGCGCCCATCCTCCCGGCGCAGCGGGGCCGGCAGGTGCCTCCGGCATGGTGGAGGCCCACAGCAGCGCGACCTCTGGGGACTCCGCGACGGCAAACTCGGACGCGACGCAGGGCGCGCAAGACACACTCGCGACCGCGCAGGCTCACGCCGGAAGCGGAGACGCGGTGGCTGGCGCAGCAGGCTACGGGGGCAACCAATTTGGGGCCAGCAACCTGGGAACCACCCCCGGCAACGGCACGGCCGACGCCGACGCCTTCAGTCACTCGGGGAACGCCCTGGCCGCGGCCACCGGCATCGGCGGAGCCGGGCACGACGTCTCACACCGCGGAGGCTCGGGCACGGCGCAAGCGCACGCCGTTTCGGACACAGGCGATGCAACCGCGACCACGAACAGTCACGCGGGAGACGCCTTCCCGAGACTCTTCGGCTTGCGGCCGTCCGATCCCGTCGCCCCGGGGGGTCCCGGAGCCGACGCCAGCGCGATCGAAGCGGTGAGTGGCTCTGCCGCTGGCCTGCTCACACTGACCCAAGCGACCTTCGCCACGGACTCACAGCAGTTCACGGGCGGCGGAGGGGGGAACGCAACGAGCGTGCTTCACGCCAGCAACCCCGGGGGCGGCCGGTTGCTCGCCCAGGTCTCCTCGCGCGCGGGATTCGGCGGGGGAGACGCGAACGCGCTGGTGGTCGCGACGGTCGGCAATGCGTCGCGGGTCGAAGCGAACGCCAATGCGATGGCTGGCGGCGACGGGCCGAGCGCGTGCTTCGCGGGATCCTGCGAGGTGATCTACGGGGCCGGCGGAGATGGCAACGCCAGCGCTACGGCCATCGGCCAGGGAGAGGCGTTGGCCTCGAGCGCCGCCTCCGGCATCAACGCCCCGACCCTCCACGTCGACGCGGCGGCGGAGACGGTGGGCGCCGTCCAGCGGACGAGCGCGACCCTGGATCGGACGGGTCCGCTGGATCTCCGCCAGGACTTCGCGCGGATTCCGCCCAAGTCACTGAGCGCGATCGCTGGGGTCGCGACTTCAGCGGCGCTGCCGGGAGCGGTCGGCAACGGCGCGGAAGCCCGAATGTTCGGCGCGCCGAGCGCCACGGACTTGGCGACCTGGACGAGCGGAAACCCGAACGCGCAGGCCGCGCTCGCCACAGGGCAAGCGCTCGCCCTTGGCTCCGTCTCCGCGGCGACGACCAGCTTCCTCGCTCCGAGCGCCTCGTTCCAGTTCACCGGTGGGCTGGAGCTCGATCTGACCCGCACCGCGGTCGCGCCCGGGCGACACCTAGAGCTCGCGTTCCTCGACCCGACCGCCGCAGCGGCGAGCTTCGATGCGCTGCACCTGACACTCACGCGGGACGGCAGCGCGATCCTCTTCGAACGTCAGTACACGACGTCCGCCAGCGCCGTCACCGATCTCGACGATCACGTGTTCGATCTGGGCGAGCTCGCCGGCGCCGGCGACGTCACCCACCTGGTCCTGTCCTTCAGCGGCGAGCTGCCGACCGAGGGAGACACGCCACTCGTGACCAGCTCGGTGTTCTCGTTCACGTACGCCGTTCTGGCACCCGAGCCAGGAGTCACCGGTCTGGCGCTGCTCGGCGCCGCGGCGGGGCTCGCGTTCAGGCGCAGAGCGGCCCGCCCGCCAGCGTGATCCGGTGCATCAGCCGGCGCTCGCCGTGGTAGTCGTTCACGGCGTAGTGCCAGGTGCAGCGGTTGTCCCAGAACGCGACCGCGCCCGGCGTCCAGCGGAAGCGGCAGGTGAGCTCCGCCTGGGTCACGTGCGCGTAGAGATACTGCAGCAGTGACTGGCTCTCGCGCGCGCTCCAGCCTTCGAAGTGCAGCGTGTGGCCGGGATTCACGTACAGCGCCTTCCGGCCCGACTCGGGGTGCGTGATCACGACCGGGTGCACGGCTTCGCTGGTGGCGCCGCCGGCCTTGAGCTGCGCGCCGAGGTCGCTCTTGCGGTAGAAGCCGCCCTCGCCGTAGAGGTGCTTGTTCGAATGCTTCGCGCGCAGCGTGCCGAGCGTGCGCTTCAAGCCGTCCGACAGTGACTCGTAGGCCGCGTACAGGTTCGCGAACAGCGTGTCACCGCCGGCCTCGGGCAGCTCGCGCGCGACCAGGATCGAGCCCAGCGCCGGCTCGGCGTCGTAGCTGTGGTCGGTGTGCCAGCCGCCGCCGATGTTCGTGCGCTGCTCCTTCTCCTTTCGCACCTCGGCGATCTCGCGGTGACTCGTGCTCTCGGGGAAGAACTCGTTGATCACGATCGTGCCGAGCTTCCGTGCCAGCGCGATGTGGTCTTCCGGAGTGAGTCGCTGGCCCTCGAAGAACAGCACGCCGTGCTCGAGGAAGGCCTTCCACAGCTCGGGCTTCTCGGCCTCGGAGAGCCGCGCCAGGTCGACGTCCTTCACCAGCGCGCCGCAGCCCGCGGAGTAGCGGATCACGTGCATGGCGGAAGCTTACCAGCTAACCGCCGGCGAGCTTGACCGTGAAGCCGCGCTGCTCGAGCTCGGCGACGATCGCGGTGCGGTGGTCGCCCTGGATCTCGATCACCCAGTCCTTCACGCTGCCGCCGGTGCCGCAGCGGCGCTTCAAGTCACTCGCCAGCTCGGCCAGCGCGTCCGAAGCCAGGCCGGTGCCCGAGATCGTGGTCACGGTCTTGCCGCCGCGGCCCTGAGTCTCGCGGCGCACGCGCACGATGCCATCGCCGCGCGGCGCCCGCGGCGGGCCGCTAGCCATGCGCCAGCGCTCCCGCCTGGCGGCGGCGCACCCAGCGTTCGACCACGAGCAAGGTGGTCTCGCGTGACTGGATGCCGCCGAACGGGAACTGGTCGAGCATCAGGGTCGGCACGCCGGTCACGTCTTCCTCGGCGGCGACCTGGGTGCGGAAGGCCAGCTCGTCGCGCGCGCGCTCGAGCCGGTGCGGCTCGAACGTGACTCCCAGATCGCGCGCGATCGCGTCGAGCGTGCCCGGCGCGTCGAGCGTGCGGCGCTCCTCGAACACCGCCGAGAACACGCGCTCGCGGAACGCGGCCGCCTGGGGACCGCGCGCCAGGATCAGGGCCGCGGCGTCGGCATCGCGCGAGTCGGGCCAGAGGCGCAGCGGCGCCACCGCGATTCCGTGCTCGGCCGCCACACGCTCGGCGTTCGCCAGCCGCGCCGGCAGCACCTCGACGCCCCGCGGCCAGCCGAGCAGGCCCGCCAGGTCGAGCGGCGCCCAGTCGAGCGCCACGCCCAGCTTCTCGAGCTCGGGCGCGAGCTCGCCGAACACGCGGTGCGCGACGTAGCAGAGCGTCGAGGCGAAATCGTAGTAAGTGCGCACGCGGAGCACGGCGCGCGACTCACTCAGGTGTTCGCGTAGATGTCCATGACCTCGTGCAGGAGCGCGATCGCGTCGGTCTTCGGCCGCTGGAAGGAGTTGCGGCCCATGATCGAGCCGAACGCGCCGCCGTCGGCGAGGCCGCGGATCTCTTCGATGAGCTCCGCCTTCCCCTTCGCGGCGCCGCCCGAGAAGATCAGGATGCGCCGGCCGCCGAACGCGCACTGCACCACGTGGCGCACGCGCTCCGCGAGCGTGCCGATCGGGATCTTCTCCTTCTCGTACACCTTCTTCGCGTCGGCCTGCTCGATGTGCGCCGTGGGCGGCTTCACCTTGATGATGTGCGCGCCGAGCTGGCACGCGATCTGCGCGGCATAGCCGCAGACGTCGATCCCGGTCTCGCCCTCTTTCGAGAGTCCCGTGCCGCGCGGGTACGACCAGATCACGACCGCCAGACCCTTGCGCTTCGCCTCCTCGGCGAGGTGCGCGATCTGCTGGTACATGGTTTTCGACTCGCTCGAGCCCGGATAGATCGTGAACCCGATCGCGGCCGCGCCCAGGCGCAGCGCCTCGTCGACCGAGCCGGTCACCGCGGGCAGCGGATCGCCGCCCTTGGAGAGCGATTCGTTGTTGTTGAGCTTCAGGATCAGCGGAATGTCGCCCGCGAACTCGGCGGCGCCGGCCTCGATGAAGCCCAGCGGCGCGGCGTAGGCATTGCAGCCGGCCTCGATCGCCAGCTCGAAGTGGTAGCGCGGGTCGTAGCCGGCCGGGTTGGGCGCGAAGCTGCGCGCGGGACCGTGCTCGAAGCCCTGGTCCACGGGCAGGATCACCATCTTGCCCGTGCCGCCGATCCGGCCGTGGTTCAACATCCGCGCCAGGTTCGCTTTCGTGCCCGCGCTGTCGGCCGAGTACCAGGAAAGGATCTCTTTCACCCGTTTGGTCGTCATCGTCGTTTCTCCAAATCCCCGTTCGAGCCCGGGATCTCGCACCCGCAGTCAGTGCGGGGAATCTTATCTCAAGGTCGGCCGATTCTCGCCGTCCAAGGAAGGGTAATGCGCGCACGCGCGGTCCACATCGTCTGCACCATCGGCCCCACGAGCCGCGAACCGCAGGTCCTGCGCGGGCTGGTGGAGGCGGGCATGAACGTGGCGCGGATCAACTTCGCGCACGGAAACGTCGCCGAGCACCGCGAGGCGGTGAGTCGCATCCGCGCGGCCTCGGTCGAGGTCGGGCGGCCGGTCGCGATCCTGCAGGACCTGGCGGGCCCGAAGATCCGCCTGGGCGAGATCGCGGGCGGGACCGCCACGCTCGAGAGCGGCGCGCGCGTGGTGCTCGCCTGCGGTGACTCGAAGGGCGACGCGGCGCGCCTGCCGGTGCCCGACGAGTATCTCGCCGCCGAGGCGCGGCCCGGCGGACCGATCCTGCTCGGAGACGGCGCGGTCGAGCTCGAGATCGAAGAGGTCGACGGCTCCGAGATCCACTGCAAGGTGGTCGTGGGCGGCGCGATCTCGAGCGGCAAGGGCGTGAACGCGCCCGGCGGCGTCTCGGCGCGGCCGATCCTGGCGGAGAAGGACCTGCGCGACCTGGAGCTCGGCGCGGAGCTGGGCGTCGACCTGGTCGGTGTCTCGTACGTGCGCAGCGAAGAGGACGTGGCTTCGGTGCGCCGCTGTCTCAAGAAGCTGGGCCGGCCCTCGGGGCTGGTCGCGAAGATCGAGACCAAGCTCGCGCTCGAGAATCTCGATGCGATCCTGGCCCGCGCCGACGCGGTGATGATCGCGCGCGGCGACCTGTCACTCGAGATCCCGTTCGAGCGCGTGCCGGTCGAGCAGAAGCGGATCGTGCAGGCCGCGATCCGCGCTGGCCGGCCTGCGATCACGGCGACGCAGATGCTGCAGTCGATGGTGACCGCACTGCGGCCCACGCGCGCCGAGATCACCGACGTGGCGAACGCGGTGCTCGATGGCAGCGACGCGGTGATGCTCTCGGACGAGACCGCGATCGGCATCGACCCGGTGCGCGCCTGCCGCACCATGTGCCGGATCATCGAGGCCACCGAGGACGCCTACCCGCGCCGGCCCGAGACGCCGCTCGAAGGCGTGAACGAGGAGCTGCGTGACCTGGTGGTGTTCTCCGCCGCCGCGGTGCGCACCGCGCGCGAGTGCGACGCGCGCGCGATCGTCACCTGGTCGCGCGGCGGGATCGCGGCGCGGCTGCTCTCGCGCCAGCGCCCCGACGTGCCGATCGTCGCGCCCTCGCGCTACGAGGACACCTGGCGCCGGCTCGCCCTGCCCTACGGCGTGCGCCCCGTGCTCTGCCCGCACGGCCGCATGAGTCTCCCGCAGCTCGAGCGCGAGGTCGGGCCGGTCGACGGCCAGAGCCTGCTGCTCATGGTCGGCCACAGCCCCGGCGAGTCACGCCGCGTGCCCTGGATGAAGCTGGTGCGCGTCGCCGACATGTCGGAGTGGGCCGCCGATCCGCGGGAGTGAGCGAGAGACTTTGCTCACTTCTTCGTGGCGTCGCGGATCGCCTCCTCGGTTGCTCCCAACAGCCCGGCCGCGCGCGGATAGCCCACGTACTGGGTGAGCTGGATCAGACACTCGCGCGCCTGCTCGGCCGTGAGCTCGCCGTTCTTGATCGCGGCCTTCACCTGGATCTTCCAGGTCAGCGACTCGCCCAGCGCGGCGATCGCGCCCATGATCAAGAGCCGCCGCTCGCGAATCGAGAGCTGCGGGCGCGTCCACACCTCCGCGAAGACTTCCTCGAGCATCAGGTCCGCGAAGGCGCTCGCGCCCTCGGGCGGCACCACCACGTCGCCGGCGTAGACTTTCGTGAGCATTTCGGCGCCGCGCGCGCGCCGCGTCGGATCGGACATGCGTTTCTCCTTCTTCGGGCTCCCGGAAGCGCAGCCTATCCGAAAATACATTTCACCTGCTATGGAAATGGTGATAGGCTCCGCGCGCGATGCTGCGGGTCGGATTCATCGGGCTGGGCAATCAGGGGAAGCCGATCGCCGCGAACCTCGTCGCGGCCGGGTTCGAGACGCACGTCTTCGATCTGGCGCCTGCCCCGCTGGCCGAGCTGGTGGCCGCCGGGGCCAAGGCCGCGTCGGGGCCGCGCGAGGTCGGCGAGCGGAGCGACGTGATCTGCCTGTGCGTGCCCGAGGACCGGCACGTGCGCGAAGTCACTTTGGGCCCTTCGGGCGTGCTGGCGGGCGCGGCGCGCGGCGCGGTGGTCGCGGTGCACAGCACGATCCTGCCCGAAACGGCGCTGGCGCTGGCCGCCGAGGCGACACCCCGCGGTGTCGCCGTGCTCGACGCCTGTGTGACCGGCGGCGCGGCGCGCGCGGCGCAGAAGCAGCTCACCTTCCTGGTCGGCGGTCCGGCCGAGGCGCTCGAGCGCGCGCGGCCGGTGCTGGAAGTCAGCGCCGTCAAGCTGATCCACGCCGGCGAGCTCGGGAACGGCGCCAAGCTGAAGCTGAGTCTCAACCTGATCACCTACATCCAGTGGGCGGCGGCGTTCGAGTCGTTCGCGCTGGCGCGCGCCGTGGGACTGCCGCAGGAGCTCTTGGAAGAGGCGGGCAAGTCGAACGGCCAGCTCACGCCGCTGATGCAGGCGTTCCTGGCGCTGCACAAGGCGCCCGAGGCGGCGCGGCGCAGCGACGGCATGCAGTCACTGCTGCGCGGCTACATGGGCGTGGCCGAGAAGGATCTGACCTGGGCGCTCGAGCTGGCCCGGCGCGCCGGCGTGTCACTGCCGGTGGCCGGGCTGGTGTCGCAGCTCATGGCGCGCATCTATGGCGTCGAGGACGGAGGCCGCCGGTGAGCCCCCGCATCGAGCTCGCGCGCCAGCGCCCGCGCCGGCGCAGCCACGAGGAGCGCAGCAGCGAGACACGCGCCGCGATCATGGGCGCGGTGGTCGAGAGCATCGCCGAGGTGGGCTTCAAGCGCAGCACGGCGGCCGAGATCGCGCGCCGCGCCGGAGTCACCTGGGGGGCGGTGCAGCACCACTTCGGCGGCAAGGACGGGATCCTGACCGCGGTGCTCGAGGAGTCGTTCAACCGCTTCGCGGAGCGGCTCTCCGACGTCGAGTCGGCAGGTCTGTCACTCGAGCGCCGCGCGGGGCTGTTCGTCGACCGCGCCTGGGAGCACTTCGGAAGCGCCCACTTCCGCTCCACCTTCGAGATCCTGCAGCACTACGCCGCGCCCGCGCCCGAACACGCTTGGCAGGCGCAGATGCTCGAGGCCTGGAATCGCGTCTGGACCGAGCTGTTCGGCGACCGGCCGCAGTCACGCGCGCGGCGCATCGCGCTGCAGCACTACACGATCTCGGTGCTGACCGGGCTCGCGTCGCTGCTGCGCTTCGAGGCGCCGTCGGCCGCGGTGCGCGAGCTCGAGCTCGGGCTCTTGAAACAGACGCTGGTGCGCGAGCTGGGCGGGCGGAGCCGCAAGTGACTGGCCGACTCGCCGACTACGCCGGCGCCTTCGAGCCGGGCTTCGCGTTCGAGCGGCTCGAGCACGGCGCGCTGGCCCGGCTGGGGCGGGAGCTGATGCTGTTCGCGCACTTCCACGACCGCGGGCTGATGCCGCTGGTGGCGTCGCGCTTCGGGCGCGAGCAGATGGGGCCGCTCGCTTGCGACGAGTGGATGGGCGCGAGCCCGGTCTACAACGCGCGCGCCCGCGCGCTGCTCGGCATTCCCGGGAACGGCGTGTCGGCGATCCTGAAGTCACTCCAGGTCGACCCCGGCTTCGCGCACCGCTACATGGACGTGCGCTACCAGCTCGTCGACGAGTCACTGGGCTTCTTCGAGCTGCCGTTCTGCGGCGCCTACCAGGACGTGCACAAGATCTCGCGCGGCGCGGAGCCCGCGATCCGCCAGCTGTGTCACGAGATGGAGGACCCGACCTTCGACGCGACCGCGATCGCGGTGAACCCGCGCGCGCGCGTGCGGCCCGAGCACCGGCCCCCGCTGCAGCTGGGACACGTGGGGCCGACCTGCCGCTGGCGCGTGTTCCTCGACGCGGGCGCGCAGCCCTACCCGCCGCTCGCCGTGCGCGACGAGGTGGCGGCCAGCCGCGCCGCGCGCTTCCGCTTCGCGCAGCTGCCGGCCGAGCTGGGCCCCGGCCTCGCCGACTACTCCGGCGCGTTCCTGGCCGATTTCCAGCTCGAGTCACTGGCGCAGCCGGTGCTGGCGCGGCTGTGCCGCGAGTTCACGCTCGACGTGCACCTGCTCACGCGCGCGACCTCGGCGGCGCTGCGCGCGCGCTGGGGCCGCGACATCGCACGCGAGCTGCAGCGCGAGCAGTGGGCCGCGCTGGCGCCGGTGTACGTGCCCCGCCTGCGCCGCGTGCTCGGAATCGAGAATGACGACGCGGCCGCGGTGCTGAAGGTGCTGCAGCTCGACCCCGCGCTGCCCCACGAGTACGTGCGCCGCGGCGCCGCGCTCGACTCGGCGACTTCGGGCCGCTTCTGGATCGAGGAGTGCGAGGCCTTCGCCGAGGGCGAGCCCGACGGCTGGCTGGCGCTCCTGCGCGAGCGCGAGTCACCCGGCATCGACGCGGTGGCGGCCGCGGTGAATCCGCGCGCGCGACTCGTTCCGCTCGATCCCGCCTCGCTCGACGCGCCGGGGCGCAAGCCGCTCTTTGCCTGGCGGCTCGAGATCGACCCGCGCGCCGAGCCGCGGCCCGAGTCGCCCATGGCGAACGCCGTGCGCGTCAGCAACGTGGCGCGCTTCGAGCTCGAGCCGTGACTGCGTTCGACTACAACCCGTTCGCCTACGAGATTCACGAGGATCCGTACCCGACCTACGTGCGCATGCGCGAAGAGGCGCCCGTCTACCACAACGAGTCACTCGACTTCTGGGCGCTGTCGCGCCACGCCGACGTGCTCGCCGGGCTGCGCGACACCGAGCGCTTCACCAACACCCACGGCGTGTCGGTCGAGCCGTCGGCGTCGCACCCCGCCGCGCACCTGGCCATGTCGTTCCTGGGCATGGACCCGCCGCGGCACACGCAGATGCGCGCGCTGGTGTCGCGCGGCTTCACTCCGCGCCGCGTGGCCGCGCTCGAGCCGCGCATCCGCGAGATGGCGGTGACCGCGCTCGAGCGCATGCGCGAGCAGGGCTCGAGCGAGTTCGTGGCCGACCTCGCCGGCGTCCTGCCGATGGACGTGATCAGCGAGCTGCTCGGCGTGCCCTCGCCCGACCGCGCCGAGCTGCGCCGCCAGGCCGATCTCCTGGTGCACCGCGAGGAAGGCGTGTTCGACGTGCCGCCGGGCGCGGCCGTCGCCTTCGGCAAGATCTGGAACTACTTTTCGCAGCGGATCGAGGAGCGCCGGGTCGCGCCCAGGGACGACCTGATCAGCGCGCTGCTCGCCGCCGAGATCGACGGCCAGCGACTCACCAAGACCGACATCCAGTCGTTCTGCAACCTGATGATCGTGGCGGGCAACGAGACCACGACCAAGCTGCTCGCCAACGCGCTGTACTGGCTGTGGCGGAACCCCGACCAGCGCAAGCTCTTGCGCGACGACCCTGGGCTCGTGCCGCGCTGGGTCGAGGAGACACTGCGCTTCGACAGCTCGACCCAGGCGATCGGGCGAGTCAGCACGCGCGCGATCGAGCTCCACGGCGTCGAGATTCCCGCGCACAAGCGCGTGCTCCTGCTCCTGGGCTCGGGCAACCGCGACGAGCGCGTGTTTCCGCGCGCCGAGACCTACGACCTCGAGCGCGACACCACCGCGATGCTCTCGTTCGGCCAGGGCGCGCACTTCTGTCTCGGCGCCGCGCTCGCGCGCCTGGAGGGCCGCACCGTACTCGAGGAGTTCTGGAAGCGCTTCCCCGACTACGAGGTCGTGCCCGAGGGCAGCGCGCGCATCCACTCGGTGAGCGTGCGCGGCTTCGCGGCCCTGCCGCTCGAGCTGCGCCATGGCTGAGTCACTGCCGCGCACGGCGATCGTCACCGGGGCTTCCTCCGGGATCGGCGCCGCCACCGCGCTCGAGCTGGCGCGCCAGGGCATCGCGGTGGCGCTCGGCGCGCGGCGCGAGTCGCGGCTGCGCGAGGTCGCGCAGGCGGTCACGAGCGCGGGCGGCCGCGCGTTCGCGCACCCGCTCGACGTCACCGACCTGAAGTCGGTCGACGCCTTCTGCGGCGCGGTGGAGCGCGAGCTGGGCGAGATCGACGTGTTGATCAACAACGCGGGCGAGAACCGAGCCGGCCTGATCCATGAGGTGAGTCCCGAGCACCTGCGCTCCGACGTCGAGATCAACCTGCTCGGCGCGATCTGGATGACCCGCCGCGTGCTGCCCGGCATGCTCGCGCGCCGCCGCGGCGACGTCGTGTTCATCGGCTCCGACAGCGCCCGGCACCCGCGGCCATACCAGTCGGCGTACGCGGCCGCGAAGTGGGGCCTCGAGGCGTTCGCGCGCGTGCTCGAGATGGAGACCGAGGGCACGGGCGTGCGCTCGATCGTGATTCGCGTCGGTCCCACCGGCAGTGAGTTCGGCAATCAGATGCCCAAGGACCAGATCGTGCCGATCCTGGAGTCCTGGAAGTACTGGGGCGTGTTCCGGCACATGCACTGGATGCCGGGCGAGAGCGTGGCGCGCGCGATCGCGCGCGTGATTCGAATTCCGCTCGAGGATGCGTATCCGACGCTGCTCGAGGTGCAGCCCGGCGGACGGGCCAAGGAGAAGACCCAGTGACTTACGACGGAATCGCGAACAAGGTGGCGATCGTGACCGGCGCCGGCGGCGGCATCGGCGAGGCCTACGCGCGCGCGCTGGCCGAGCAGGGCGCGCGCGTGGCGGTGGCCGAGATCGCCAAGGACAAGGGCGAGGCGGTGGCCGCCTCGCTGCGCGCGGCCGGCGCGCAGGCGATCGCGGTCGAGGTCGACGTGGCCTCGCCCGAATCGACGCTGGCGATGGCCGAGCGAGTCAGCGCCGAGTGGGGCGGGATCGACTTTCTGGTGAACAACGCTGCGATCTTCGGCGACATGAAGCTGGCCGGGCTGCTCGGCGCCGACTGGGACTATTACCAGCGCTTCATGGCCGTGAACATGAACGGCGCCCTGCTCTGCACGCGCGCCTGCTACCGCTCGATGCGCAAGCGCGGCGGCGGCGCGATCGTGAATCAGTCGTCGACGGCGGCCTGGATGGCTGCGTCGTTCTACGGGCTGGCCAAGCACGGCGTGAACGGACTCACGATCGCGCTCGCGCGCGAGCTCGGCTCGCTGAAGATCCGCGTGAACGCGATCGCGCCCGGCCCGACCGACACCGACGCGCTCGGCAAGCAGGTGCCCGCGGTGATCCGCGACCCGATGGTCGCGCAGCTGCCGCTGGCGCGGCTGGGGAAGCCTTCGGACCACGCCGCCGCGTGTCTCTTCCTGCTCTCCGACGCCGCCTCCTGGGTGACTGGCCAGATCTTCGCCGTCGACGGCGGACAGATCGTGCGGACCTGAGATGGCGTTGCCCGAGCTCGCACCCGAGACCCGCAACCTGATCGACGGGAAGCTCGTCGGCGCGTCGAACGGCGCCACCTTTCCCAACGTGAACCCCGCGACCGAGGAAGTGATCGGTCGCTGCGCGGACGGCACGCGCGAGGACATGCTGCGCGCGGTGGCCGCCGCGCGGCGTGCCTTCGACGAGACCGGCTGGTCGACCGACCCGGCGCTGCGCGCGCGCTGTCTGCGGCAGCTGCACGAGGCGCTGCGCGCCGAGAAGGAGCAGCTGCGCGCGATCGTGGTGCGCGAGGCGGGCGCGCCCGTGTCACTCACGCCGTTCATGCAGATCGACGACCCGATCGAAATGGTCGCGTACTGGGCCGACCTGGCCGAGCGCTACCCGTACGAGCAGAGACTCGCGGACGTGCCCTATCTCGGGCGGCCCCAAGGCCGGATCCTGCGCCGCGAGCCGGCGGGCGTGGCGGGGCTGATCACGCCCTGGAACGTGCCGCTGTATCTCAACATCGCCAAGCTCGGGCCGGCGCTGGGCTCGGGCTGCACGGCGGTGTTGAAGCCCGCGCCCGACACGCCCTGGTCGGCGACGCACCTGGGCAAGCTCGTGGCCGAGAAGACCGACATCCCCGCGGGCGTGCTCAACATCGTGGCCAGCTCCGACCACTCACTCGGTGAGATCCTGTCCAGCGACCCGCGCATCGACGCGGTGAGCTTCACCGGCTCGACCGCGACCGGCCGGCGCATCATGGAGTGCGCGTCGGCGACGGTGAAGAAGGTGTTCCTCGAGCTCGGCGGCAAGAGCGCGAACGTGGTGCTCGACGATGCGGTCTTCCCTGCGGTGCTGCCGATGACCGCCTTCACCTGCGTGCACGGGGGCCAGGGCTGCGCACTCACCACGCGCCTCTTGCTGCCGCGCTCACGCTACGCCGAGGGCCTCGAGGGGGTGAAGAAGGCGTTCGAGCGCTGGAAGTACGGCGACCCCACGAACCCCGCGCACATGCAGGGCCCGCAGATCTCGCGCCGCCAGCAGGAGCGCGTGCTCGCGAAGATCGAGAAGGGGCGCCAGGAGGGCGCGCGGCTGGTCGTGGGCGGCGGCAAGCCGAGTCACCTCTCGAAGGGCTTCTACGTCGAGCCGACGCTGTTCGCCGACGTCGATCCCGACTCGACGCTCGCCCAGGAAGAGATCTTCGGCCCGGTCTTGTGCGTGATCCCGTTCGACGACGACGACGACGCGGTGCGCATCGCGAACCGCTCGCAGTACGGCCTGTCGGGCGCGGTGCACAGCGCCAGCACCGAGCGCGCGCTCGGCGTGGCGCGCCGCCTGCGCACCGGCACCGTCGCGGTGAACGGCGCGCAGTGGTTCCACGTCGACAACCCGTTCGGCGGCTACAAGCAGAGCGGCCTCGGGCGCGAGAACGGCCGGCTGGGCTTCGAGGAGTATCTCGAGACCAAGCTGATCGCGTTGCCCAGCGAGGCGAAGCCGTGAGCACGGCGCTCGAGCCGGCGGCTGCGCCCGCAGCGGGTGGCGCGGCGGAACGGAAGCCCGGCAAGGCGCCGCCCGTGCTCTCCGGCGGCTGGCCCTTCCTGGGTCACTTGCAAGAGCTGCGCAAGCGTCCGATCGAGCTGTTCGCGCGCACGAAGCGCGAGTGCGGCGAGATCGGCGAGCTGAACTTCGCGGGGAACCGCGTGGTGCTGCTCTCGGGTGAGTCGGCGCAGGAGGCGTTCTTCCGCGGCAGCGACGAGCAGCTCGATCAGGCCGCGGCCTACCCGTTCATGGCGCCGATCTTCGGCAAGGGCGTGCTCTTCGACGCCACGCCCGAGCAGCGCAAGCAGGGCCTGCGCAACCAGTCGCTGCGCGACTCGTTCATGCGCGGCCACGCGGAGCTGATCGCGGGCGAGACCGAGCGGATGATGGCGAAGCTCGGTGACTCGGGCGAGCTCGACCTGCTCGACTTCTTCTCCGAGCTCACGATCTACACCTCGAGCGCGTGTCTCATCGGGAAGGAGTTCCGCGAGGAGCTGTCGCCCGAGTATTTCCGGGTGTTCTACGAGCTCGAGAAGGGCACCGACGCGATCGCCTACGTGAACCCGGACCTGCCGCTGCCACAGTTCCGCAAGCGCGACCGCGCCCGGCGCCGGCTGGTCGAGTTGCTCGGCGCCGTGTTCGAGCGGCGCGCGCAGAATCCCGGCGGCAAGCGCGAGCTGTTCGACGTGCTGCTCTCGCTCGAGCTCCCCGACGGCAAGCCGCGCTTCAGCGTCGACCAGGTCACCGGCATGTTCATCTCGATGATGTTCGCGGGCCACCACACCACCTCGGGCACCGCGGCCTGGACGCTGATCGAGCTGCTGCGCCATCCCGAGTTCGGCGCGCGCGTGGTGGCCGAGCTCGACTCGCTCTACGCCGACGGCCGCGAGGTGAGCTACCAGGCGCTGCGCGAGATCCCCGAGCTCGAGGGCGCGATCAAGGAAGCCCTGCGCCTGCACCCGCCGCTGATCCTGCTCATGCGCAAGGTGATGTACGACTTCGACTACAAGCAGTGGACGGTGCCGGCGGGCAAGCTCGTGGCGGTCTCTCCCGCGATCTCGAACCGCATGCCCGAGTGCTTCCCCGACCCCGACCGCTACGACCCCGACCGCTACAAGGAAGGTCGCGAGGAGGACGCGCGGCTGTTCGCCTGGATCCCGTTCGGCGCGGGCCGGCACCGCTGCGTGGGCGCGGCGTTCGCGATGATGCAGCTGAAGGCGATCTTCAGCACGCTGCTCCGCCGCTACGAGTTCCTGCTGGCGCAGCCGCCGGCCAGCTACCGCAACGACCACTCGAAGATGGTCGTGCAGCTCGCCCAGCCCTGCCGCGCCCGCTACCGCCGGAGGCCGGCGTGAACATCCGGGTCGACACCGATCTGTGTCAGGGCCACGCCGTGTGCAAGGAGGAGGCGCCGGCGGTGTTCGACCTGGATCCGGCCACGAACAAGGTGGTGCTCAAGCTCGACCGGCCCGACGAGTCACTCGCGGCCGCGGTCAAGCGCGCCGTGAAATACTGTCCCACCCGGGCGCTGCGCCTGGAAATGGGCTGAGGAGGGAGTCATGCCCGCATATTCGCGCACCGAGCTCGAAGAGATGATCCGGCGCTTCGTCGCCGAGAACAACCGCGCCGGCAAGACCGGTGACTGGTCGAAGATGTCGCAGTACTACGCCGAGGACGCGCTCTACACCTGGAACGTCGGCCCCAACTGGGAGTTCGCCGCGCGCGGCCGCAAGGAGATCCACGAGATCGTGTTCGGCGCCGAGATGCGCGGGCTCGAGAGCTGGGTCTACCCATACGTGCGCACGCTCGTCGACGACCAGAAGGGCGAGGTGATCGGCATCTGGCGCCAGATCGCGCCCGAGCGGGACGAGCACGGCCAGCCCTACGAGATCGCGGGCACGGGCGGCTCGTGGTTCCGCTACGCCGGCAACTTCCAGTGGGCCTGGCAGCGCGACTTCTTCGACCACATCAACGCCGGGGTCGTGTTCGGGGCGCTCGCCAAGGCCGGGAAGCTGTCGGCCCCGATGCTCGAGCGCATGAAGAAGGGCTCGAACCAGCCGGGCTGGATCCCCAGAAACTCGTTCGACTGGTATGCCACCATTGCGGATCGGGAGGACTGACATGGGCTTCCACCATCTCGCGATCGCGGTCCAGGACATCGACCGGACTCACCGCTTCTACACCGAGGCCATGGGCTTCTCGCTCGTGAAGGTCGAGGTCGTGCCGAAGAACGGCGGCGTGGCGCGCCACGTCTTCTACTCGACCGGCCCCAAGCGCGACCAGCTGATCGCGTTCTGGGACTACGGCAACGTGCCGCTCGAGAAGCCGCTCAAGACCGACATCAGTCAGGACCTCGGCCTCGAGCGCGGCACGAATCACATCGCGTTCTCGGCCGACGACCTCGAGGACCTGAAGCTCCGGCGCGAGCGCTGGCTCGGCCAGGGTCACGACGTGCTCGAGATCGACCACGGCTGGGTGCACTCGATCTACACCACCGACCCCGACGGAATCGTGGTCGAGTTCGCGGTGCTGACGCGTGACTTCACCGCCGAAGACGCGGGCGAAGCCGCCGCGCTGCTCACGGCCAAGTCACCACAGCCGAGCGCCGCGCCCAAGCAGATCTCGATGCACAAGGCCGCAGCGCACACGCGGGTGGCGTGAGTCATGCCACGCCTGCGCCAGGTTCCCAAGGCCGACGCCCACCCCACCGCCCAGCGGCTCTACAAGATGCTGTTCGGCGACCGGGATCCCGTACAGTCGCCGGGCACCGCGACCGGTACCCCCGGCAACTGGTGGACGGTGTTCGCGCTGGTTCCCGACTGCTTCGACCACGCCGTGAACGGCTTCGGCTTCTACCGCAGCGAGAACCGGCGCATCTCGCCGAAGCTGCGCGAGCTGGGCCAGATCCGTGCCGGCTATGCGCGCCAGAGTCAGTTCGTGTTCTCGCAGCACTGCAAGGCCGCGCGCGACGTGGGGTTCAGCGACGAGCAGGTGAAGGCGATTCCGCACTGGCAGGTCGCCACCTGCTTTTCAGCCATCGAGCGCGCCGTGCTCGCCTACACCGACTGTCTCGTGCTCGAAGGCGGCCGCGTGCCCGACGGCGTGTTCGCGGCGCTGCGCGCCGAGCTCTCCGACGAGGAGATCCTCGAGCTCACCTACGTGACCTGCATGTACGACATGCACGCGATCATGTCGCGCGCGCTCCGCCTCGAGTACGACGACGTCCCCGAGCGCATCGTCGAGATCCCTGCTCCCAAGAAGGGCCAGCAGTCACAAGACGTGATGGCGGTGGTCGACGAGCGCTAGCGCAGACGGGCCCGAATGGGAACGGACTTCGGGCCGCCGACCCAGTTGCTGACGGTGCGCGTGGGGGTGCCGGCGAGCTCGAGTGACTCGAGGCGCGGCAGGAGCTCCTCGAGGAAGATGCCGAGCTCCATGCGGGCGAGGTGCACGCCCAGACACATGTGCGCGCCGAAGCCGAACCCGATCTGGCGGTTGGGCGCGCGGTCGGCGCGGAACTCGAAGGGTGCGTCGAAGGCTTCCTCGTCGCGATTGCCGGAGGGGAACGCGAGCACGATCCAGTCGTCCTTGCGGACTTCTTGACCGGCGACCTCGGCGTCGCGGGCGGCGACGCGCACGAACTGGTGGATCGGCGAGGTCCAGCGCACGGCTTCTTCGACCAGGGTCGGGACGAGCGAGCGGTCGGCGCGGACGCGCGCGAGCTGGTCGGGGCGCTCGGCCAGCGCCCAGAGTGCGCCACTGAGTGACGACGAGGTGGTGTCGTGACCCGCGAACGCGACGGTGATGTAGTAGCCCATGGCGTCGACCGCGCTGATCGGCGCGCCGTCGACCTCGGCGTTGGCGACCACCGAAGCGAGGTCCTCGCTCGGCTCGCGCCGGCGTGCGGCGGAGAGCTCCTCGAAGTAGCGCCGCGCGTCGGCGACCACGGCTTCCTGGGTCGCGATCGCCTCGGTCGCCGAGGGCCGCGCCTTGCCGCGGCTCAGCTCCTCGTCCACGTTGCCGAAGAACTCGCGTGTGAGTCGCAGCAGGAACGGCTCGTCGGCCTCCGGTGCGCCCAGGATCAGAAGGATCACGAGCAGCGGGTAGTGACTCGCGATCTCGCGCGCGAAGTCGCACGCGCCGCCCAGCTCGGCGAGCCGATCCACCTGGCGGCGCGCCAGCGCGCGGATCCGGCTCTCGAAGCGGCGCAGGCTGGCGAGCTGGAACCAGCTCTGAGTGAGCCCGCGATATTTGCGGTGGTCGGGCTCGTTCATCTGCACGATCGAGCGGAACTGCTGGCCCGCGCCGGTGGCGCGCTGGAACGCGACCTGCTCGCGCGTGAGCAGCCCGCCGAGGCCGCTCAGGAACTCCAGGTTGCGGCTGGCCACCTCGCGGATGTCGGCCAGCTTCGACGCCACCCAGAACGGAGGGTAGTCGTCGAGCTCGGCGCGCGCGAACGGATGGTCGCGGCGCGTGCGCGCGAAGGTCTCGTGCAGCTCGTCCCAGCGCGCGTAGGAGCGCGGATCCGCGATCGTGCGCGCCGCGTCGTCGGGAAGCTTCATAGGATGAAGCTCACCTTGCCCACGTCGCGCAGTGACTCGAGGTCGAGGATCGCGCGCCGGTCGCGGATGCGCAGCCGCTCGCCGCGGGTCTCGAGCGTGTACTCGTAACGGCCCACGTAAGTCGCGTGCTGGTTCATACGCAGCCGGTGCACCACGAAGTTCGCGGTCGCGAAGACGAGCGACCCCTCCGTGCGCCGGATGCGCACGTTGCCGATCAGCCGGCGCGTGCGCGAGTGCGGGCTCTCCGACCAGCTGGTCTTGCCCATGAGCTGCTCCACGCGCGAGCGCAGGCGCTCGGCGTCGTCGGCCACCAGGAACAACGTGTCGTCGGGATCGGCGTCGGGCGCATCGGTCGGCGGGATCGAGTAAGTCGCGTCGTCGGTGAAGAGCTCGAGCCACTCCTTCAGTCTCCACTCGTCGAGCAGCGCGGCCTCGTGGTACAGGAAGTCCTCGAGCTCGGCGCGCGTCACGCTAGCGGGCTGCGACACGGCGCACCTCCGCGAGCTTGCCGTGACTCGGCTCGAGCTGCGCCAGCCAGCGCCGCCAGAACACGCGCATCTGGTGCTCGCCGGTGACCGTCGGCTTTTCGAACCCGACCTCGCGCGAGAGGTCGTTCCAGGCCTCGGGATTGGCATGGTAGCCGCGCTGGCAGGCCTCGAGCGCCTCGATGTCGTCGGGCGTGGCGAAGCCCGCCGGCCCGAGGAAGGTGAGGAAGTTCTCGAGTCGGTGCTTGCGGTGCTCGACCGCCTCGCCGCACGGCGCGAGTGACCAGGCCTCGACGTTCATGCGCCCGGGCGCGAGCGGATGGAACGTGCGCACGGTGATGGCCATGATGTCGTTGATCACCAGATTCGGGAAGATGCCCAGGTTGCGGCTGCTGCTGGCGATGCGCGCGGCGCGCTCGGGACCCAGCCGTGACTCGAGCCGCGCGCGGATCGCCGCGATCTCCGGCTCGGCCGCGGCGCCGAACGAAGGCACCCAGTGCGCGATCGGCCGGCCCCAGGGCGCGGCGTACTCGACCACGGCGTGACCGTTGCCGAGATCGCGCGCGACGTTCGCGAGCTTGCCCTTGGGCATCGATACCGCGCCGCTCGACGCCAGCCACTTCATGTAGCGCGCGTGCGTGATCTGGGCGTGGTAGCCGTCGTAGCTGTTCTCGACCAACAGCTTCCAGTTCGCGTGGATCGCGTAGGACTGGGTCCCGCCCACGATCTCCATGCCCGACTCACCCTGGTCGGCCACCAGGTCGAGATACTCGACCGCGCCCGCGAGATACTCGACGAGCGGCACGGCGTTCCGGTCGAAGCACACGAACCAGAAGCCGCGGTACTGCTCGAGCCGGGGCACCTGCGGCAGCGCCAGTGACTCGCGCGAGAAGCCGGGGCCGTAGGCCTCGTCGCCGGGCACGCCGATCAGGCGCCCGTCGTTGGCGAAGGTCCAGCCGTGGTAGAAGCACTGGAAGCTGTTGGCGTTGCCGGCGCGCTCGCGACAGACCTCGGCGCCGCGGTGCGTGCAGGAGTTGTAGAACGCGCGCACCAGCCGGTCCTTGCCGCGCACGAACAAGAGCCGGCGCGCACCCAGCTCGCGCATGCGGAAGTCACCGGGCTCGGCGACCTCGGAGTCGTGACCCAGGTAGATCCAGCAGCGCTCGAAGATGCGCTCGCGCTCGGCCGCGAACACCTCGGGGCTCGTGAACGCGTGGCGCTGCACGCGGAACACGTCGCCGCGCGGATCGTCGAGGACGTTGCTGCTCACCGCTCCACTCGTCATGGCGAACCTCCCTCAGCTCGATGGATTCCAGGCCCAGTAGCGCGCGACCGCACCCGCATCGACGCGCAGGTCGGTGCCGGTGATCATGCGCGCGTCGTCGGAAGCGAGATACACGGCCGCCCGGCCATAGTCGCTCGGCCGGGGCAGGCGCTGCATCGGCACGCCGCGGCGGAACGACTCGAACGCCGCCACCACGCGCTCGGAGGGCCGCTTGCGGCCCCAGCGCTCGGCCCGGTCGAGTGACTCGCTCGGATCGGTCGCGGTCGGCGTCAAGCTGTTCACGCGGATGCCGTGCGGCGCGAGCTCCATCGCCACCGAGCGCGTGAAGTTGAGCAGCCCCGACTTGGCGGTGCAGTAGCCCACGTTGCCGGGCTGGCCCTGGTGACCCGCGGTCGAGATCACGTTGATGATCGCGCCGCCGCGCCCGCGCGCGACCATGTCTCTGGCGGCGGCGCGCGTGCACAGGAAGGCGCCGTCGAGGATCACGGCGAGCTGTCGCGTCCACTCGCCGAGCGGCATGTCGAGGACGCCCTTCTGGTTGAAGATGGCCGCATTGTTCACGAGCACGTCGACCGGGCCGAGCTCACTCGCGATGCGCTCGAACGCGCGCGCGACCTCGAGCTCGTTCGTGACGTCGGCCACGAGCGCGAGCGCGCGACCGCCGGCGGCGCCGATCGCCTTCGCGCAGTCACTTGCGTTCGCCTCTATGGAGTCGAGGCACGCCAATACCGCGCCTTCTTCCGCGAGGCCCTCGGCAATCCCGCCGCCGATGTTCGGGCTGGTGCCGGTGACGACCGCGATCTTGCCGGCGAGCTTCATCGCGCGCCCTCCAGCCCGAGCAGGCGGCTCGCGTTCCCGCCCAGCACCGCGCGCTCCTCGGCTTCCGAGAGACCGAGCGCGCGCACCTCGGCCACGGGATCGCGTGGCCCGAGCGGCAAGGGGTAGTCACTGCCCAGCACGATCTGCTCCGCGCCAAAGCACCCGAGCAGATAGCCGAGCCAGCGCGCGTCGAACGTGACCGTGTCGAGCCAGAACCGGTCGAGATACTCGGAGGGCGGCTTCGGCGCGCCCGAGCGGGTCTCGGGCGACAGCTCGTAGCCCTTCTGCAGCCGGGCCAGCAGCGCCGGGAACGTGCCGCCCCCGTGGTAGAGCACGACTTGCAGGCCGGGGTGGCGCTCGAGCACGCCGCCCAGCACGAGCAGGGTCGCGGCGAGACCGGTGTCGAACAGGTTGCCGACCAGCGCTGAGAGTCCGTAGCGCGCGAACGGGCCCTGCGGCGACGCCTCGAAGGGATGGATGCAGACGGGGAAGCCGAGTGACTCCGCGGCGGCCCAGAACGGCTCGAGGCGGCGGTCGTCCAGGTCGAGTGACCCGGCGCGCGCGGGAATCTCGACCCCGCGCAGCCCCAGGGGTTCCGCACGCTCGAGCTCGCGCGCCGCGCGCTCGGGGTCCTGCAGCGGCACCGAGGCCAGCGGCGCGAAGCGCCCCGGCTGCGCGCGCGCGAAGCTCGCGAGCGAGTCGTTGTTCACCTGCGCGATCGCGAGCGCCAGGTCGGGCGGCGCGTCCGCGTACAGCACGAAGGGCGTGCACGACACCGCCTGTACGTCGACGCCGATGCGATCCATGTCGACCACGCGCGCGCCCGGATCGCACATGCGCGCGTGCAGCGGCCGGCGCGCGGACGCGCCGATCTCGGCGAAGCGCCCCTGCGGCGAAGTCACGATCCGCGTCTCGAGCCGTGCGCCCTCGCGCTCGAGAAACTTCACCACGTCCTCGGTCACGGCGTGGTTGTGCAGATCAATAACGTGGGTCACTGCCAGATCCCGAACACGCGGAAGCCGGTGCTGACCCACGATGCACGGTGCCAGGTCACTTCGAGCTTGCGCGTGCCCATGGCGCCCGCGGCCACGATCCAGTTGCGCAGCTCGTGGTCGCCGTTGGCCTCGATCTCCGGGCTGTCGTAGTCGCGCAGGCGCACGCCCTCGCCGCGCTCGAGCGCGTGCATCAGCTCGAGGTTGCCTTCGAGATCCATGCGCATGCGCTTGTAGCGGGTGGTGAGCCAGGTGTGCGACCAGGTCGAGCTGGGACACACCATGATCCGCCACGGCGACGCCTCGACGAGCTCGCGGATCGCCTCGCCCATCGCGTACAGCCGCCGTGACGTCGGAGCCGCGGGATAGCCACTGACCCGGCTCGGATCCTTGCGCGCCGCGCCGTCGAAGATGGCGAGGTCGGGGCCGTAGCAGTTGACCAAGAGCGGGATGATCGGGATCCGGTCCAGGTCGTTGCGCAGGAAGAGCTGCGTATTCGCGTGCGCGTGCGGCAGCCCGTGCTGCCAGTGACTCGAGTTCAGGTCGTTGCTCGAGGTCACGTCGAAGCCGCGCCGGATCAGCCCGTCGCGCAGCGCCACCGCGGCCGGCGCGTGACAGGGCCAGTGGTAGGTGTGGGTCGGATCGACCCCCCAGGTGCGCTTCACGTACTCCGGATCACCGGGCATGCGCGCGCCGTGGAAAGGCGTGGAATCGACCTCGGCGCCCACGAACAGCGCGTACGGGGGCATGTTGTTGGGCAGGAATGCCTGCGCCTGGTCGTCGCCGATGATCAGGATCGCGTCGGGGCGTACGCGCTGGATGTGCGCACGCAGCGCCTCGAACGCCTGCCAGTGCGCGCGGTGGTGCTCGCGTGCCACGGCGTCGGGGTCGCTGCCCATCTCGGCCAGCGCCTCGGGCGGATCGACGAAGCGCTCGCCCACGAGTGACTCGGCCAGCTTGCACAGGATGCCGCGGAAGCGCAGCTGGTTCTCGGGCGCGACCATCAGATAGGGAACGTGAGTCGTGCCGACGCCCAGGAGCTCGCCCATCACTTCCCCTTCCCGAACGCGCGCTCCAGTGTCGCGCGGATCTCGCGCCGCACCGCGCCCAGCTCGAAGCCCGAGGGCGCCAGCAGCCATTGCAGCACCACGCCGCGCACCAGCCCGACGATCATCACCGCGAACGGCTCGACCGCGACCTCCGCGGGAATCTCGCCGGCGCGCACCGCCGAGCGCACGGTGCGCGCGATGCCCTCGCGCAGCGTCTTGTCCGCTTGCACGAACGTGGGGTGGATCTCGGGCACGAGCGCGATCGACTCACCCAGGAGCTCGTAGTACGCGCGCCCGAGCAGCTCGCCGTTCACGATGAAATCGAGATAGCTCTCGATCGTGAGGATCAGCGCTTCGAGGCCCGAGTGACCCGCCAGCGCCGGCTGCAGCTGGTCGAGCGTGAAGTGACTCTGGAACTCCGATGCCAGCGCAGCCGCCAGCCGCGCCTTCGAGCCGAAGCGCTCGTTCACGAGCCCGCGGCTGTAGCCCGCCTTCTCGCCGATCTGCGCCAGCGTGGTCCGGCTGAAGCCCTGCTCGGCCACCAGCTGGGTAGCCGCCTCGAGCAGCCGCCGCTCGGACTCGGCGCTCCGCTCCGCCTGGGTCGGCCGCCGGGCCTTCGGATCGGGCTCCATGCGGCCATCCTACTTGATGACCGTCAAGCAAGTCAAAGCAATACGGCCGCTAGCGCGCCCGGTTCGACGTCAGCGCCGGCGCCACCTCGGCCACCTTCACCGGCTCGATGCCGCTCTTCTTCATGTACAGCGACTCGAGCGAGCTGGTCACGTTCGAGCCGAAGCCGAGCAGCTCGCGCATCTGCGGAGACAGGCGGGAAAGCGCCTCGGGAGTCACCGTCTGGTACCAGTTCCACTGCGGGCGGATGAACGGCCGCACGTAGTACGCGAACAGGCCCGCGCGAGTCACGTCCTTGGTCTGGTTCGGGCCGGTCTGGTGCCAGACGCGGGCATCCATCACGAAGATCGAGCCGGCGGGACACTCCATGGCCACGGTGTCGCGCGAGTCGAGCGCGGGGTCGGGGCCGTGGTCGCGCAAGTGACTGCGCGGGATGAAGCGCGTGCCGCCGTTCGCGGCCGTGAAATCGTCGAGCGCCCAGGCCACGTTGGTGGCCATCGGATACGGCGGCCAGGGTGCGGGCACGTAGCCCTGGTCGGCGTGCATGTACATGGCGCCCGAGCCGGGCGCAGTCACGTTGGCGCTGAAGTTCGAGAGCAGACAGGGCGCGCCGATCTGGTGAGTCACGAGCTCCATCGCCAGCGGATGCTCGCACAGCTCGGCGAACACGGGATCCTTCCCGATCAAGTCGAACAGGCGGATGTTCTTGGTGTCGGGGTCGAACGGGAAGCCGCGCGTCGGCACGCCCTCCGCCTCGTCGCTCTGGATCCCCGCGAGCAGCGCGCGCTTCACTCTCTCCACCTCGCGGGCCCCGAGCACGCCCTCGACGATGCACACGCCCTCGGCATCGAGCAGGCGCTTGGCTTCGTCGGCATTCTTGGCGCGCAGCGCGTCGACCATCTCGGCTCCTACAGCGGCGAGGCTCCGTTCACCAGCCCGAGCCCCTCGGCCTTGTAGCCGAGCAAGGTCAGCAGCGTGTCGGAGGCATAGCGGTGCACGCTGGGATTGAGTGACAGGAACCAGTTCTCCTGCGTGCGGTAGATCGGAATGGTGTAGAAGCCGAAGATCGCGGCGCGCCGTTCGCTCTGCGTGCGGTTGTTGCCGGTCTGGTGCCAGAGCCGGCCCTCCATCACCACCATCGAGCCCGCCGGCGCCTCGAGCGCGACCGTCTCACTCTCGAGCTCGGAGTCGGTGGGCATGCGGTTCAGCTTGTGACTGAACGGCACGATGCGCGTCGCCCCGTTCTCGTCGGCGAAGCGGTCGATGCACCAGCCGACGTTCAGCGCCTGGATGCCCGACCACGGCTGCGGCATGTAGATCTGGTCGGCATGCAGCACCATCTCGCCCCCGCCCGGGCCGGTGATGTTGGCCGAGATGTTCGAGAGCAGGAGCGGCCAGCCGATGAACGTCTTCAAGAGCTGCAGCGCCGCCGGGTGCTCGACCAAGTCGGCAAACACCGGATCGCGCGAGAGCAGATTCCACACGCGCTGGTTCGAGTCGTCGTGCGCGTAGTCGAAGTTGAACTTCGCCTCGCGCCCGCGCGTGCGGTCGTCGTCGGCCGCGCGGTAGAGCGCGTTGCGCACGCGCTCGAGCTGCGCGCCCGGAAGCGCGCCCTCGAGCAGGCAGACGCCGTAGTCGCGCAGATCCTTCTCGGCCTGAGCCAGGTCGCCGGTGGGCTTGGGGACGCCTTCGGGCATGGCCCCAGTCTAGAGGATTCGGCGCGCCGGATTCAGGAGCCCTCGTTCCGCTCCGCATCCGACCAGCTCCACTCCGCTTGCGGCACCTCGCGCACGCGCTGGTGGAAGCGCCAGCGGTGGTTCTCGAGGTCGAGACACTCGTAGGTGCGATCGCCCCAGAACTGGTCGCGCAGGCCCTGCACGATGCGCGCGCCCGCCGCGCGCGCGCGCTCGTGGTGCGCGTCGACGTCGGGCACGTACACGCTGAGATACAACGTGGGCGTGCCGGCCTCCTTGGGACTCACGGCCCCGTGGCCGCCCTGCCCGCCGATGCCGACCAGCGCGCCGCGGAACTCGACCATGGTGTGACCCACTGCGCCGGTGCGCTTGTCGACGACGCGCGCGTCGAGTCTCTCGGTGAAGCCGAACGCGCGCTCGAGAAACTCGACCGCCGCGCGCGGGTCCGCGTAGGGGAGCTGCGGAACGATGATCTGCTCGCCGAGCTTCGAAGCTCCGTGAAGCTGCGCCATGAGCCGTGCCCTTCCTCTCTCGAGAACCGCCGGGTCGAGCGCGGCCTCGCGCCGCAACAGCTTCAGCACCTCGATCGGCTTCATCGTGTTCTCACTCCCTCTTTCCCGGGCGCGCCGAGCAGTTCGCGCAGCCGGCCGCGCGCGCGGTGGAGCCGCGAGCGCACCGTGCCGACCGGGAGCTCGAGCGCCTCGGCGATGTCGGGGTAGGACAGGTCCTCCCAGGCGTAGAGCAACAGCGCCTCGCGCTCGCCCTCGGGCAGTGACTCGAGCGCCTCGAGCACGCGTGGCAGGAGCACCTGGGCTTCGAGCGCGCCCGCCGCCTCGCGGCCGTCCGCCGCGGCCCGTCCCGCCGCCATGCGCGCGCTGGCCGCGAGCCGGCGCGCCTCGCCGCGCCGGTGCTTCAAGAGCAGGTTCGAGGCGATCCCGTACAGCCACGGCAGCGCGCTCTCGCGGCCCGAATCGAACGCCTTGCGCCGCTCCCAGGCGATCCGGAACACCTCGCCCAGCAGCCCCTCGGCTACATCCGCCCCGACCCGGCGGCCCAGGAAGCGGAGCACGGTCGCGGCATGGCGGTCGTAGATGCCGCCGAACGCCTCGGCATCCACCAGCGAGCGCCCGATCAGGTCGGCGTCGGACGGGAAGACCATTATTTCCCCTTTCCCGCTGCGGGGATTCGGTTCGCGGAAACCCGCTTTGCCGGCGCGGTCTCTACGCGGTAAGGTCGCGCGCCGATGCCCGAAGACACCCCCCCGGACGAGCCGATCACCCTAGCCACCTCCGAGCTCTCGGAGATGTCGAAGAACGAGACCCTGAAGATCGAGAGCCAGGGCCTGTTCTGGGTTGCGGGCAAGACCAAGCACAGCTTCCGCTCCGAGATCGAGGATCTCACGGCGGGCCGCGCTCCGACGCTCACGAACGAGGGCAAGGAGATCTCGAAGCACTTCGGGATCTACAAGCAGCAGGAGCGGGTCGAGGGCCGCAAGTCGCACAACTACATCTTCATGGTGCGCCTGCGCGTGCCGTCCGGCGGCGAGTTCAGCGCGCAGCAGTGGAGCGCGATCTGCGAGGCGAGCGACCGCTACGCCGACGGCTCGCTGCGACTCACTACGCGCCAGGGCATCCAGTTCCACCACATCAAGGCGCCGAATCTGGGCGCCATGATCCGCTTCCTGAACCGCAAGTACCCGAGCACTGGCTACCAGATGTCGACGCTCGCGGCCTGCGGCGACGTGAACCGCAACACCATGTGCTGCGTGGTCGACGACCTCCTGCCCGAGCTTCCGCTCCAATCACGCGAGCTGGCCTACGCCATCGCCATGGAGATGGCACCGCGCAGCTCGGGCTACTGGCAGGCCTTCCTCAGCGACGAGGACGGCAAGACCGAGACGCCGCTGATGAGCGACGAGCCGATCTACGGCACGCAGTATCTGCCGCGCAAGTTCAAGGTGGCGATCGCCCACCCGCTGGACAACTCGGTCGACGCACTCACCAACGACGTGGCCTTCGCGCCGGTGGTGAACGGCGCCGTCGCCGAGCAGTACGACCTGTGGTCCGGTGGAGGCTCGGGTACCACCCACGGCATGCCGCACACCAAGGCGCTGCTGGCGCTGTATCTCGGCCGCATTCCGCGCAGCCAGGTGGTCGACGCCACGCGCGCAATCGCGATCCTGCAGAAGGAGCACGGCGAGCGCGGCGATCGGCGCATGGCGCGCTGGAAGTACACGATCCGCCGCCTCGGCGTCGACGAGGTGAAGCGCCAGCTGCGCGAGCGCTTCAAGCTCGAGCTGAAGGACGCCGCCCCGCAGCCGCTCGGGCCCAATCGCTTCTGGCACGGCTGGCACCGCGAGACGGGTCACGAGCGCATGTTCCTCGGGATCCCGGTCGAGAGCGGGCGCGTGAAGGACACCGAGACGGTGCGCCTGCGCAGCGCGGTGGCCGCGATCGCGCGCGAGATCCCGCAGGTCGCGATCCGGATCACCGGCAATCAGGACCTGATCCTGGCGCACGTGCCGAGCGCGCTGTGCGCGCGCGTCGACGAGCTCCTGGCCGAGCACGGCGTGCCGCGTCCCGAGACCGTGTCACTGTTCCGCAAGCAGGCTTTCGGCTGCCCCGCCCTGCCCACCTGCGGCCTGGCGATGACTCACGCCGAGCAGGCGGTGCCGGGCCTCGCCGACGCGGTCGAGGCCGCCGGCCTGGGCGACGTGGACGTGGTGGTGCGCATGGCCGGCTGCCCGAATCACTGCTCGCGCCCGCCGTCGGCCGAGATCGGCATCACCGGCTTCGGCAAGAACGCGCACATGATCATGGTGGGCGGCTCGCGCGAGGGCACGCGCATCGCGCAGGTGCTGTATCCGAAGATCTCGTCCGAGCAGATGGTGCCGGTGCTCTTGGGTCTGTTGCGCGCGATCAAGACGCAGAACCCGGAGCGGCTGCCCGCGGGCGAATTCCTGCACCGGACGCCGCCCGAGACGCTGCGCGCGCTCGTGGGCGTGGAAGTCTGACGCGTGGCGCTGGTCGAGCTCGCGGTCGAGGACGGCATCGCACAAGTCACTCTGAACCGGCCCGAGGCGCTGAACTCACTCTCGGGCGCGCTGCTGGCCGAGCTCGACGCGATCACGGCGAAGATCGAGCGCGACACCGCGATCCGCGGCGCGATCGTGACCGGCGCGGGCCGCGCGTTCGCGGCGGGCGCCGACATCGAAGAGATCTCGCGGCTCGACCACGAGGCGGGACTCGCCTTCGCGCGCCGCGGTCAGTCGGTGTTCGGGCGGATCGAGAAGCTCGAGAAGCCCGTGGTCGCGGCCGTGAACGGCTTCGCGCTCGGCGGCGGCTGCGAGCTGGCGATGGCGTGTCACGTGCGCTTCGCCTCGAGCAAGGCGAAGTTCGGCCAGCCCGAGGTGAAGCTCGGCATCCTGCCCGGCTTCGGCGGCACGCAGCGCCTGCCCCGGCTGGTGGGCCGCGGCAAGGCGATCGAGCTCACGCTGCACGGCGGTCACGTCTCGGCCGAGGACGCGCTGCGCATCGGGCTGGTGAACGAAGTCACCGAGCCCGACGATCTGCTGCCGCGCGCCAGGAAGTGGCTGAAGGAGTGTCTCGCGAACGGCCCGCGCGCGCTCGCGCTGTCGCTGCGCGCGATCCGCGAGGGGCTGGATCGGCCGCTCGACGCCGGTATCGAGCTCGAGGCGCAGCTCTTCGGCGACGCCTGCGGCACGCCGGAGATGAAGGAAGGCACGGCCGCCTTCCTGCAGAAGCGCGCGCCGAAGTTCTAAGTCACCTGTACGAAGCGGGTGCCCAGCTTCGGATAGGGCCCGTCGGGCAGACCCAGGTCGCGGGGGGCGCGCAGCTCGATCTGCACCGGGCCTTCGTCCGCGTCGGGCCGGACGTCGACCAGGATCACCAGCGGCGACGACTCCCAGCGGAAGATCAGTGACTCGCCCTGGATGAAGCCGCTCGCGCCCAGGAGCTCGCTCCACTGTTTGCGCGCCCGGTCGGCGGACTGGGCCTGGAGCCGCAGCCCGACGATGCGCGCGCCGTCCTCGCGCGGCTTCGCTGCGGGCAAGAGATCGTCTCCGCCGGCCCGCTCGCGCTGCTCGACCATCTGCACCACGATGCCCTGGGCCTGCTTCGGGTGCAGGAACGACTCCTGCCAGTGCGGATCACTGCGGTCGATACCCACCACGTCGTAGCCGTGGCGCGCCGCGCGCTCCAGGTTCGCGTCGAAGCTCGGCACCTTGATCGTCACGTGGTGGATGCGCGGCCCGCCGTTGGCGAGGAAGCGCTGCAGGAAGCCGCCGGGCGGCCCCGCCGGGTAGATCACCTCGATCCGACCGCCGCCCGCGAACTCCCACTGCCGGAAGTCGAAGCTCGAGCCGTCGTAGCCGCCGATCGGCACGCCGCCGAGTGTCTCCTCGAAGAGCTCGCGCGCGTCTTCGGCGCGCGGCAGTCCCAGGGCGATGTGATCGAGCTTGCTGCCGGCCATGGCTCGAGTCTCAGATCACCGCTTCGACGAGGCGGGGCCCGCGCTCGGAGAGCGCGCGACTCAGCGCGGCGGAGAGCTGCTCGGCGCTCTCGGCGCGCTCGGCCGGGACGCCCAGGCCCTTGGCCAGCGACACGAAGTCGAGCGTCGGCGGCTCGAGATCCGTCAGCGCGCGGGCGGCCGGCCCGGGCTGGCTGATGTCGGCGCGCGCCAGCTCGACCTTCAGGATCCGGTAGGCGCGGTTCGCGCACACGACCACGGTCACGTCGAGCTGCTCGCGCGCCATCGTCCAGAGTGACTGCACGGTGTACATGCCGCTGCCGTCGGCCTGGAACGCGATCACCCGCCGGCCCGGGCAAGCGATCGCCGCGCCCACCGCGTTGGGCAGGCCCTGGCCGATCGCGCCGCCGGTGAGTGACAGGACGGTGTGCGGTGGCGCGCCGGCGGCGAGCGAGAACCACTGCGCGCCCGAGGTCGCCGCCTCGTCGACCACGATCGCGCCCTCGGGCTGGAGCCGCGCCAAGGTGCGGCCCAACGTCTCGGAGCTGAGCTTGCCGGTCGCCTCGGGGAAGTCCTCGCGCGTGGCGCGAATCCCGGCGTCGGGCTTCGCGCCGAGCGCCTCGGCCAGGGCTTCGAGCGCGCCAGCCGAGTCCTCTTCCGGGCTCGCCAGGGTCGAGACGTGACAGCTCTCGGGCGCGAGCTTGCTCGGCAGCTTCGGGTAGCCGAAGAACGCGACCGGCTCGGTGATTCCGGCGAGCACGAGCTCGGTCACCTTCGACAGGAGCTCCACGCCCTGCTCGGGGAAGTACGGGAACTTGGGGAACGGCGGCAGCCCGGCACCGCGTTCGACGCAGTGCGGGAAGGTGCCGAGCAAGACGCGCGCGCGGGTGGTGGCCGCGATCCGCGCCGCTGCCAGCTGGCCGCGCCGGCCGAGCGCGTCGGCGCCGAGCAAGAGCACTGCCGAGTCACTCCCGCGCAGGCGCTTGGCCACGGCGTCGATCGCGCCCGAAGTCACGGGCTTGCGCGGGTCGAAGGGCCGAGCCTTCGCGGGTCCGGGAGAGTCACCCCAGGCGCAGTCGGCGGGTACGATCAGCGTCGCCGCTCCGCCCCCGCCCACGCGCGCGGCCGCGATCGCGTCGGCGGTGTCCCCCGCCAGCGCCGCCGCCGTGGCGCTCTTGCGCAGCCAGCGCGAGACCGGCCGCGCCAGTGACTCGATGTCCGAGGTGAGCGGTGCGTCGGCCGCCAGGTGCCAGGTGGCCTGGTCGCCGATCACGTTCACGATCGGCGAGTGCGCGCGGCGCGCGTTGTGCAGGTTGGCGATGCCGTTCGCGAAGCCGGGACCCAGATGCAAGAGCGTCAGCGCCGGCTTCCCCGACAGACGCGCGTAGCCGTCGGCCGCGCCGGTGACCACGCCCTCGAACAGCGCCAGCACCGCGCGCATGCCCGGCGCGGCGTCGAGCGCCGCCACGACGTGCATCTCGGTCGTGCCGGGATTGGCGAAGCACACGTCGACGCCGGCCGCGGTCGCGGTCCGGATCAGCGCTTCGGCGCCGTTCACAGGACGGCCGAGTCCGCGGGCTCGGGAATCACTTCGTGCTCGATCGCTCCGATGCCCGAGATCGTGATCTTGACTCGCTGGCCCACCTTGAGATAGCCGCGCGGGTTCATGGCCACGCCCACGCCGCCGCAGGTGCCGGTCGAGATCACGTCGCCCGGCTCGAGCGTGAACACCGTCGAGAGCGTCTCGATCTGCGCCCAGCAATCGAAGATCAGGTGCTTGGTGTTCGACTTCTGGCGGCGCTCGCCGTCGACCGTGGTCTCGAGGTCGAGCACGTGCGGATCGCCGAGCTCGTCGGGAGTCACCAGCCACGGGCCGAGCGGGCCGTGGGTGTCGAACGACTTGCCCAGCGTCATGGTCGGGGAGCGCTGCTGCCAGTCGCGCACCGAGACGTCGTTGCAGATCAGGTAGCCGGCCACGACCTCGGGCGCGCGCTCGCGCGGCACGTGCCGGCAGCGGCGGCCGATCACCAGCGCCAGCTCGCCTTCGTAGTCGAGCTTGTCCGAGACGCGCGGCATCCAGATCGGATCGAAGGGCGCATTCACGCAAGTGACTTGCTTGTTGAAGAACACCGGGAACTCGGGCGCGGGCCGGCCGGTCTCGGCGATGTGGTCGGCGTAGTTCAGGCCGATCGCCAGGAACTTGCGCGGGTTGCGGACCGGCGCCTCGAGCTTCACCTCGGCCAGCGGCAGGCGCGGGCCGCCGCGCGCGGCGCCCCGGGCGCGCTCCAGCGCGGCCGGACCTGCGGCCAGAAACGCCTCCATCGCGCGCGGCATCTCGGGAACGGCCGCGGCGAGGTCCACGATTTCGTCACCGGCGATGACTCCGATCCGCGTCGAAGCCCGACCACTCGAATCCGCGTGTGTGAACGTTGCGAGCCTCACCCGGCCAGTATAGAACGAACCCGATGCGCATCGTGTCGCTGCTTCCGTCCGCGACCGAGACCGTTTGCGCGCTGGGCGCGCGCGACGCGCTGGTGGGGCGCTCGCACGAGTGCGACTTCCCGGCGGGCGTCGCGTCGCTGCCGGTGGTGTCGTCGCCGCGGCTCGACCCGCGCGCCCCCGGCCGCGCGATCCACGACCGGATCGAGGAGCTCGTGACTCGCGGGCTGTCGATCTACGAGCTCGACGCGGCGCGCTTGCGCGAGCTCGCGCCGGACGTGATCGTGACTCAGACGCTGTGCGAGGTGTGCGCGGCGACACCGGCCGACCTCGAGACGGCGCTCGGCAGCTGGATCGGCCACGCGCCCGCGATCGTGTCACTCGCGCCGCTCTCGCTCGACGACGTGCTCGAGGACGTGACCCGGATCGGCAGCGCGATCGGCCGGGCGGAGGAAGGCGCCGCGCTCGGCGCCCGGCTGCGCGCGAGCATCGAGTCGCTCTCCGCGCTTGGCCGCTCCGCGGCCGCCAGGCCGCGCGTGGCCGCGCTCGAGTGGCTCGATCCCTTGATCGCGGGCGGCAACTGGATGCCCGAGCTGATCGAGCGCGCCGGCGGAGTCCCGCTCTTCGGCAAGGCCGGCCAGCACTCGCCGCGCATCACCTGGGAGGAGCTCGAGGCGGCCCGTCCGGACGTCGTGGTGGTGGTCCCCTGCGGCTTCGACCTCGATCAGGCGTGCGCGGAGGTCGACCGTACGCCACGTCTCGAGCAATTCCTCTGTCGCGTCTTCGACGGCAACCAGTACTTCAACCGTCCCGGTCCCAGGATCGTCGAGTCACTCGCGCTCCTGCTGAACGCCGTGCACCCCGAACTCTACCCCGGAAAAGGAGTCTCCTAGCCATGATCAAGCTCCACACCTGGACCACGCCCAACGGCCGCAAGATCTCGATCGCGCTCGAGGAGCTCGGCCTCAAGTACGAGGTCGCGCCGGTCAACCTGCAGAAGAACGAGCAGATGACCCCCGAGTTCCTGAAGCTGAACCCCAATCACAAGATCCCCGTGCTCGAGGACGACGGTCAGGTGATCTGGGAGTCGGGCGCGATCCTCTTGCACCTGGGCGAGAAGCACGACCCCAAGGGCGTGATCCTGCCCAAAGACCCGCGCAAGCGCATGGCCGCGATCCAGTACGCCTTCTTCCAGGCCGGCGGCATCGGCCCCAACCTGGGCCGGCTGGGCGGCGAGCTGCGCAAGCCGGACGCCGAGAAGAACCAGGGCATGATCACCATCTTCCAGGGCGAGGTGGCGCGGCTGCTCGGCGTGATCGACCGCATCCTGGCCGACGGACGCGAGTATCTCGCCGGTGACTACTCGATCGGCGACATCATGCACTACCCGTGGCTGTCCTTCCTTCTCGCGATGAAGGCCCCCGACCTGATGAAGCTGCCGCGCGTGGTGGGCTGGCTCGAGCGGATCGCGGCACGGCCGGCGGTGAAGCGCGGCATGGAGGTGCCGAAGGTCTAGCGACTCAGTCGCTCGGGGTACGCGGGCACGAAAGGCGCGCGCATCGGGACCGCAAGCAGGCAGCTTACTAGCGAATTCCGGTAGCTGTCAATCTGCCTCGCGCGGGGCGAGTCTGTGCGGCCAGGGAGGATCGCCATGGCCCGGGACCCGCTGCGAAAGACCCTGCGCGTGAACGGCGCCGAGCTGTACGTCGAGCTCTCGGGCAGCGGCGAGCCGCTCCTGCTGCTGCACGGCATGGGCGGCTGCGCGCAGGACTGGCAGTACGCCGCGCGCGAGTCGTTCGAGAGTCACTACCGCTGCATCGTGCCCGACGCGCGCGGGCACGGTCATTCGACCAACCCGCTCGCTTTAGTCACGCACCGCCAGCTCGGGCTCGATCTGCGCGGGCTGCTCGACGCGCTGGAGATCGGGCGCTGCAAGGCCGTGGGGCTCAGCATGGGCGGGAACACGCTCCTGCACCTGGCCACGGCGGAGCCCGAGCGGCTCGAGGCGATGGTGCTGGTGAGCGCGGCGCCCTACTTCCCGGAGCAGGCGCGCGCGCTCATGCGCACGGTGTCGCCCGACGACCGCTCGCCCGAGGAGTGGCGCACGATGCGCGCACGGCACGTGCACGGCGACGCGCAGATCCGCGCGCTGTTCGAGGCTCAGCGCGACCTGGCCCAGAGTACGGACCACGTCTTCGGCGCGGCCGAGCTCGGGCGAATCACTGCGCGCACGCTGGTGGTCTACGGCGACCGCGACCCGCTCTACCCGGTCGAGCTGGGCGTCGAGCTCCACCGCCACATCCCCGGCTCCGCGCTCTGGGTCCAGCCGAACGCGGGTCACGGCGCAATCTTCCTCGAAGCCGCCGAGCCGTTCG
>DATJZP010000076.1:0-35471 GCA_035498875.1 Myxococcota bacterium | reverse complement strand
TCAGACCCGAGTTGATGATGACCTCGTAAGAGCGAATGGCTACCTGGAAGACGCTGTGACCAATTGTCTCGAAGGCTTCGTCGGCGTCTTCTGTTGCCTCAGCATCGACCATAACCTGCTGTCCTTGCGGGATCGATCCACTCGGAAAGTGGACCGAGGCAACACCAGGCAACAACATTGTCCACTCAGCGGCAGTTGCAGTTGCCTCCGACTGATTGTTCGACGGTGGCGGAAGGACCTCGATCCGATTGGCTTGAAAGGCTTTCAATCCCGTTTGGCTTTTGAAGCTCCCGATGAGAGTCCGGCAGTCAGCTGAGAATCTGGCTTTGAGAGCGGCAGTCCGGGAATAGCTTTTACAGAGTCCACTCTTCTTGGTCCACTTCGCCGAGAGTTGAGTCGCGAGGCCTTTCCGCGCTATTCGTCCTACGACAAGTGGGCAGCCGCTTGCGATCGCTACCGATCCGTTGGAACTCACTTCCAACTGGTCGGGCGAAGTGTCGCCAGATACAAGAGTCCCGATGGCGGGGTCTACTTCGAAGAAGCCCCCTGTGCAGAGAGGGGTCTTCTGCTTATGTGTCGCCCCGGCTGTCGCTGGAACAGCATGGGCGAATATGCCCAAAAGTAGGAACAGATGGAGAGTCGTGCGGTGCATGACTCCTAGGTTCCGGCTTGTAGACATCCGCAAGCATCCTGGGCATGTACTTTGCTGAACGATCGGGCGTCCGTTCTTTGCGATGATACGCCCGACGAATCTGTCTGTGGAAGCTAGTAAGACCTAGCTGTGGCGGATCAACGTTCAGACATGATCCGGGATCACGTGAACGCGGTCCCCCGCTCGCGAGTCGAGCTGTTGAAAGCCAGCTCGCAAGGTCTTGGCAGAGCGGCGACGCGGCGGTGAGGGAAAACTGACATACCCTAGAATGCAGCGAGTAGATACGAGATTCAATGCCGCACGTAGAGTGACCCATCTTCTGCTGGATCCACCTTCACGCCGGTCGCTTCGTCCCTTTGAGAGATGCGTGGGCAGTCTCATTCCGGCCAGCACCGCCTGCAGCCAGCCCTTCGAGGACCCTGGCCTCGGGCGCGCGTCCGGCGGCAGCCAGGTGCCTTCGCGCTGCATCTGCGCCTTCTCGATCTGGGCCTGGCGGCTCGATTTTGAGTCGTGTCATCGTAGCGCAGCGGCCGGTTGACCCTGGGAGGTCGCCTGCCTAACCTGCCTGCGGACCGGGGGGCTGTAGCTCAGCTGGGAGAGCGCCTGAATGGCATTCAGGAGGTCGGCGGTTCGATCCCGCTCAGCTCCACCAAGGTCTTCCAGAGGATCCAGATGATCACGCCGGATCAACGCGAGTCCTGGGACCGCGACGGCTTCTTCATCCTGCCTCGCTTCGCCGCGCCCGACGTCTGCAAGGCAATGCTCGAGCGCGTGTCGGAGCTGTGCACGCGCGTCGAGGCGGGCTCGGACGTTGCGAGCGCGCTGCGCCTGGTGGAGCCGGCGCTGCGCCGCGCCGAAGGGAGCGCCGCGGACCGCACCTCGAAGCTGTTCCGGATCCACCGCCACGAGCCGGTGTTCAACGCGTTCTGTCGCAATCCCAGGCTCCTGGCGCTGGTGGCGTCGCTGCTCGGCCCCGATCTCGACTGCTTCCTGTCGCAGTTCATCTTCAAGAACCCGGGCGCGCTCGGGCAACCCTGGCACCAGGACGCGTTCTACTTCCCGTTCGACCGCCGACCGCAGGTGGGCGTGTGGCTGGCCGTGACTGCCGCGACGCTCGAGAACGGCCCGCTCTGGGTTCTGCCGGGCTCGCAGCGCGAGCCGATCCACGCGGTGGTGCCCGACCGGCGCGAGCACGCGCAGATGGGCTACGTGGAGATCGTCGACCACGACGTGAGCGGCGAGCGGCCGGTGTTGCTCGAGCCGGGCGACTTGCTGGTCTTCCACGGCCAGCTCATGCACAAGTCGACCGACAACCGCTCCGAGTCACTGCGCGCGGCCATGGTGTACCACTACGGCGAGGCCGGCACCGTCGACCACACGCTGCGCTTCCGGGACTTCACCCTGAACGACTGGCTGCCGGTGCTGCGCGCGGGCAAGCCCGTCGGCGAGTCTCTCGCGTGAAGCCGCCCTTCACGACGCTCGGGCTCGACCACGTGGTGCTGCGCGTGCGCGCGCTCGAGCCCGCGCTCGCGTTCTACACGCGGGTGCTCGACGGCGTCGTCGAGCGGCGGATCGACGCGCTGGGGCTCTACCAGGTGCGGCTGGGCCGGTCGCTCATCGACCTGGTGCCGGTCGACTCACCGCTCGGGAAGCTCGGGGGCGCCGCGGCCGAGGCGACCGCGCGCAACATGGACCACCTGTGTCTGCGGATCGAGCCGTTCGATGCCGAGGAGCTGCGGCGCCATCTCGAAGCGCACGGCGTCGAGGCGAGCGAGGTCGGCACGCGCTACGGCGCCGACGGCAACGGACCCTCGGTCTACGTGAAGGATCCGGACGGAAACACCGTCGAGCTGAAGGGCCCGCCCGAGACGGCGAGCTAGCGCGCGATGTGCGGGCGCTACACGCTGCACACCGAGAAGGAGGCACTGGCGAAGCGCTTCGAGTTCGACCCGGCCGCGCTCGCGCCCCAGCCCGCGCGCTACAACATCGCGCCGACCCAGAACGTGCTGGTGCTGGTAAATTCGGGCGGCGGGCGCGAGCCGCGGCTGATGCGCTGGGGGCTGGTGCCGCCGTACGCCAAGGAGATCGGCGAGCAGTCACTGCTGGTGAACGCGCGCGCCGAGACCCTGGCCGAGAAGAGCGCCTTTCGGGACGCGCTGCGCGCGCAGCGCTGTCTGGTGCTGGCGGACGGCTTCTACGAGTGGCAGGCGGGTGGCGCGCGCAACCGGCGCGTGCCTCATTGGATCGCGCGCGGCGATCACGAGCCGTTCGCCATGGCCGGGCTCTACGCGGAGTGGCGGCGCAGAGACGAGCTGCTCGGCGAGATCCTGCTCTCGTGCGCGATCGTCACCACGCAAGCCAACGCCGCGATCGCGAAGCTGCACGACCGCATGCCCGTGATCCTGCAGCGCAGCGCCGAAGGCGCGTGGATCGACCCCGAGCTGAACGGCGAGACCGAGACGCTGCTGGCGCTGCTCGAGCCCGTGGGCCCGGAAGCGCTCGAGTCACGGCCGGTGTCGCGGCGCGTGAACTCGGTGAAGAACGACGACCCGTCGCTGATCGCGCTCGACGACAGCGAGCCCTCGCTCGGCTTCTTCTAGGAGAGGTCCGAACGCACCTGCAGGATCACCTTGCCGAAGTGAGTGCTGGCCTCGACGCGATCGTGCGCGCGCTGGGCGTCGGCCAGCGGAATCACCTGGTCGACCACGGCGTGGAGCTTGCCCGATTCGAGCGCGGCGCCGAAGCGCGCGCGGAAGCCGCGCACGATCTCGGCCTTCTCCGCGACCGGGCGGGCGCGCAGGGTCGAGCCGATGATCGAGAGCCGCTTGCCCACGACCAGCGCGAGGTTGGCTTCGGCCTTCGCGCCGCCCATCAGCCCGATCAACACGAGCCGGCCGCCGATCTTGAGACACTGGAGATGCTGCGCGAGATAGGGGCCGCCGATCGAGTCGAGCGCCACGTCGACGCCCTGCCCGCCCGTCTTCTCGAGCACCGCCGGCGCGAACTCGCCCTTGGTGTAGTCGAGCGCGACGTCCGCGCCGAGCTCGAGACACTGCGCGCACTTGGCCGCGCTGCCGGCGGTCACGATCGAGTGCGCGCCCGCCAACCGGAGGAGCTGGATCGCCGCGGTGCCGATCCCGCTGCCCCCGCCGTGCACCAACGCCCAGCCGCCGACGGGCAGCGCCGCGAGCTGGAACAAGTTCAAGTGACAGGTGAGGTTGACCTCGGGAATGCCGGCCGCCTCGAGCAGACTCATGCCCTTGGGCACGGGGATCAGCGAGCCCGCGTCGACGCAGGCTTCCTCCGCGTAGCCGCCGCCCGCGAGCAGCGCCATCACGCGCTCGCCGCGCGCGAAGCCGCTCACGCCGCTGCCGACCTCGGCAATCACTCCCGAGCACTCCAGCCCCAGCACGTTCGAGGCGCCCGGCGGGGGCGGATACAGGCCGCGCCGTTGCATCAGGTCGGCGCGATTCACGGCGCTGGCGGCGATCGAGATCCGGACCTCGCCCGGCCGGAGCTCCGGCCGCGGAGCCTCCGCCAGCTCGAGCCTCGAGTCCTTCCCCTGACCCACGACCGCGATCGCTTTCATCGCGCGGCAGGATACCGCGCGCCGGCTTGCGCGCGCGCGCCCCAAACGGGAGCTTGCGGCGGTGCGCTCGATCGCGCTCCTCGGACGTGACTGGACGGAGCTCGGGCCGCTCGCCCTGGCCGAGCTGCCCGACGGCGGCGCGCTCGCGCTCTCGCGCGGCGCCCACGCCAAGTCCTACGCGCACACCGACCCGAACGAGGATGGGGCGCTCGTCGTGCGCACGCCGAGCGGCGTGCTCCTGGCGGTGACCGACGGTTTCAACGGCACCGAGGCCTCCGAGCTCGGGATCGCGCGTGTGCGCGCCCGCGCCGCCGAGCTGGTCGAGAGCAGCGGCGAGGCCTTCCGCCGGCAAGTGACTCGCCTGGCCGACGAGGTGCGCGACGCCCTGCCCCGTGGCAGTCGCTCGCGCTCGTGCCTGGTGCTGGTGGCGCTGCGCGGCGAGCGCATGGAGCTCGCCAGCCTGGGTGACTCGAACGCGTTCGTGGCCAGCGCGCCCAAGGGGCTCGTGCCGGAGAACACGCTCTTGCTCGGCAACCCCGAGTCACTCGCGCGCGCGCGCCCGGAGCTCTTCCACCGCGAGCTGGTGCGCGCAGGCGGCGCGCGCATCGCGCTGGTGAGCGACGGCATCACCAACTTCACGCCCGACGTCTCGAGCATCGCGCGCACGCTGGCCGAGAGCCCGAGCGATCTCGCCGCCGCGCGCGCGATCGCCGAGGCCGCGCTGGCCGGCGGCGCGGGCGACAACGTGGCGGTCGCCGTGTTTGCGGGTCACGCCGGAGTGTGAGAGCTTCGCGCGCGAGGACCGGATGGCGCTGCGCGTGAAAGGCATCCAGCACCTGAATCTGCAGGTCGCCGACCTGTCGCGCGCGCGCGCCTTCTACACCGAGCTGCTGGGCTTCGAGGTGTCGTTCGCCAAGGGCAACACGGTCTGGCTGGCCGCGGGCGACGACCTGCTCGGCCTGTCGGAGGGGCCGGTGCCGAAGGCACCGAGCTTCGAGCACTTCGGCTTCATGGTCGAAGCTCCCGGCGAGGTCGACCGCTGGGTCGAGCAGCTGCGCCACCACGGCCTGAGTCCCGAGAAGGGACCGTACGACCGTTCGGACGGGCGCTCGGTCTACTTCCGCGATCCCGACGGCCACCTGCTCGAGATCTTCTGGGTCGATCCCGCGTTCCTCGGCGAGCCGTCCCAGCGCTGAGACCTCCCGAATTCGGGACACGCAGCCCGTGGCGAGAGTGTCGCGGCGAGCCGATCCGCGCAGAGTGACTCGCGCCTGCGCCGCGACTTGCGCCCGGCCGTGCGCGCAGAGAGCCATGTCGAGCGCGCACCTCGCCGGCAGGTTCGCGCAGCTCCGTCCCGCAGCCGAGAAGCGCTTGCCGCCGGCAACGCGCGAGCAGCGCCGCTGCAGTGACTGGGCTTAGTCCGCGCGCGCGCTGCGCGCCGGCGCGCTGGCGCGCCTGACGTTCCGACGGGCACGGGCCTTGAAGAGTCCGGGTCGCGAAATGCGTCCAGTCCACTCCCCATCCGAGAAGCCCGGCGTCCTGCTCGTCGACGACGAGGTCAACATCTTGAAGGCGCTGGTGCGCCTGTTCCGCTCCGAGCCGGTGCAGGTCTTCACCGCGAGCTCGGCCTCCGAGGCGCTCGCGAGGCTGGCGGCCGAGCCGATCCAGGTCGTGATCTCGGACCAGCGCATGCCGGGCACGTCGGGCGTGCAGCTGCTCGCGCAGATTCGCGAGCTCCACCCCAAGGTCGTGCGCATCCTGCTCACCGGCCATGCCGAGATCGCGGTCGCGGTCTCCGCGATCAACCACGGCGAGATCTTCCGGCTCCTGACCAAGCCCTGGAACGACGACGAGCTGCGCGCGACCGTGCGCCAGGCGCTCGCCGATTGCGCGATCCGCGCCGAGGTCGTGCGCCTGAACGCGCTCACCCAGGCGCAGAACGCCTCGCTCCACGAGATGAATCACTCGCTCGAGCGCAAGGTCGCCGAGCGCACGCGCGAGCTCGAGGTCAAGAACCGCGAGCTGCGGACTGCCTATCTCTCCACCGTGCGCGCGCTGTCCGAGGCGGTCGACGCGAAGGATCCGTACACCCGCGGTCACTCCGAGCGGGTGGGCGTGTACGCGTCGCGCATCGCGCGCGAGCTCGGCTGCAAGCGCGAGTTCATCGAGCGGATCTATCTCGCCGGCCTGCTTCACGACATCGGCAAGATCGGCATCCCCGACGCGATCATCGGCAAGCCCGAGAAGCTGACTCAGGCCGAGTACGAGCTGATGAAGCGCCACCCCGAGATCGGCGCGCGCATCCTCGAGCCGGTGAAGTTCCTGGCCGACATCGTGCCCTGCGTGCGCCACCACCACGAGTGGTACGACGGCTCGGCCATGGGCTATCCGGAGAGACTCTCGGCGACCGAGATTCCGTATCCCAGCCGCATCATCCTGGTGGCGGACACGGTCGAGGCCATGACCTCCGACCGACCCTACCGGAAGGCGCTGCCGATCGTGCGCGTGATCGAAGAAGTCACGCGCTTCCGCGGCAGCCAGTTCGATCCGCAGGCGGCCGACGCCTTCCTGCGCCTGGCCGAGCGCGAAGAGGAAGGCTTCCTGGAGACCGCCTCGAAGTTCGACATCGAGGACTTCGTCTCCGAGCCGAGTGAGTCACGGTGAGCGGCGAGCGCGACGACGAGCCGCTCGAGCTCGAGCCCGAAAATGCGGAGAGCGACGCCTTCGACGACCCCGAGGCGCTGGAGCGGCTGCGCGCCAACGCCTTCGAGAGCGTGGGCGCGCCGCTCGCCGAGGGCATCCTCTACGGCATGGGCGTCGCCGAAGGCCTGTACGACGCGCTGCGCATCGCGCGCCGCTTCGCGGGCCCGCTCGGCGGCGTGCCGGGTCACGCCGGTCCGGGCCTGGGTCTCCTGATCCGCCCGAGCGGCCTCGACCGCGAGCACTGCTTCAGCGGGAGCCTCCTGGCCTCGGTGGAAGCGGGGGTGCACCAGCGCCGCTACGGCGCGGCGCCGGCGCCGATCTGCTACGTCAGCGCGGGCTACTGCTCGGGCTGGTACTCGGCCCTGTTCGACGAGCCCGTGCTGGTGCGCGAGCTCACCTGCGCCGCGGCGCAGTCCGCGCACTGTCGCTTCGAGGCCCGGCCGGTCGCGCACTGGACGCGCGACCACGACCCGTGGGCGGAGAAGCTGCTCAAGTATCTCGACTTCGAGGCCATGCGCGAGGGCGCCGAGAAGCGCCTCGCCGCCGAAGGTGAAGTGTTCGAGGGCGACATGATGGGCGCCTTCGACGCGCTCTCGCCCGCGGTCCACGTCTGGGGGCCGGTGATGGTGCTGCCCTACTCGGGCGCCGGTGACTCGATCGCCGCGCTCGAGACGATCGCCGCCGATCTCGGCGAGCGCGCGATCCGCGTGGTGGTGCTCGACGTCACCGGCGCGCGCGTCGACGCCGTCGAAGCGCTGGGCCTGGTGCGCACCCTCGACGACCTCGCCCGCCGCCAGGTCGAGACCGTGATCGTGGGCGTCTCCGAGGAGGCCGTGATCCGCTGGCTCTCCGGACCACAGCAGCTGGCTCACCCGCTGCGCGCCGAAGACATCAGCGAGGGCATCCGCCTCGCGTTCCAACTCGCGACCTTTACGTGAGCTGGCGGACCTTGATGCCGGCTTCGCGGAAGAGCCGGAGCGAGACTTCGCCCATGGGGAAGTCGGCGGCGTAGACCACTTCGCTGAGCCCCGCGTTGATGATCATCTTGGTGCAGATCAGACACGGGCAGAACGTGGTGTAGACCGTGCCGCTGCGCACGCTCACGCCGTGATACGCAGACTGCGTGATCGCGTTCTCTTCGGCGTGACTGCACAGACACTCGTCGAGGCGGGTGCCGGACTCGGCGGCGCCGGCACAGCGCGGGCAGCCGCCCTCGTTGCAGTTGCGGATGCCGCGGGGCGTGCCGTTGTAGCCGGTCGAGATGATGCGGCGGTCGAGCGCGATCACCGAGCCGACCTTGCGCTTGATGCAGTTGCTGCGCGAGGCCACGACCCGGGCGATGTTCATGAAGTACTCGTCCCACGGCGGCCGGTCGCGAAAGAACATGCGGTCGCGCAGCACCTCCTCGAGCTGCGCGTCGAGCGCGGCCAGATCGCCTTCGTTGCGAATCACTCGGTCGGCGAGGTCGCGCACCGCGAGCAGCTGCTGCGCCGCGGCGTTCGCGCTGCCCAGCTCGCGCGCCTCGAGCGACTGGAAGGTCTCGAAATCGTCGCCGTCACCCGGGCGCGCGCGTTGCACGGAGCGCTCGAAGCGCAGGCGCGGATCGGCATCGATCCACAGCAGCAGGAACTCTCCGCCGGCGCGCAGCGCCTCGACCTCGGAGGGATGGCGGATGGAATCGATCACGTGATTGCGATCGGACGGCAACATGCGCTGCACGCGCTCGGCCAGCACCGCCGAGCCGAAGCGCTCGCGCAGCGCGCGCCCGCGCTCGATCATGTGCTCGCGCGTGGGCTGGAGCCCGTCGCGCGCGAGGTCGGCGCGAATCACGTCGGAGAGCGAGGCCGGGTAGAAGCCGCGCCGCTCGAGCAGGCGCACGACCTCGCCTTTGCCTGCCGCGATCGTACCGGCGACGCCGACCTTCATCGTCTCTCCTCCCCGCGCTGCAGAGTAACACGCAAGTGCTAGCCTCGCGCCCGGTGAATCACGCGCGCACGCTGGTGACGGGGGCAGCCGGCTTCGTGGGCGGGCACCTCGTCCCGGCGCTGCTCGCCTCGGGCCGCGAGGTCGTCGGCGTGCACCTGCCGGGCCTTCCGCCCGGTCCCGCGCCGATCGCGTGGCGCGCCTGCGACCTGGCCGATCCGAGCGCCACGCGGGCGCTGATCGAGGAGGCCGCGCCCGACGAGATCGTGCACTTGGCCGCGCTGGCCGCCCCGAGCCAGGTAGAGCGCGCCCCGCTCGACGCGCTCCGGGCCAACTATCTCGCCTTGGATTCACTCCTGGCGGCGCTGGTGTCACGGCGCGTGCGGCTCCTGCTCGTCTCCACCGGCGAGGTCTACGGTCCCAGCCGCGCCGACGCGCCCGCCCGCCGCGAGAGCGACCCGCTGCGGCCCTGGAACCTGTATGCGGCCACCAAGGCCGCGGGCGAGCTGCGGGTCGCGCTGGCCGTGGCGCGCGCGGGGCTCGACGCCGTGGTGGCCCGGCCGTTCAATCACACGGGGCCGGGGCGACCGGCGCTCTACGCGGAGTCCGCGTTCGCCGAGCAGCTCGCGCGGATCGAGCGCGGCGCGCAGGAGCCGGTGCTGCGCGTCGGCAATCTCGCCCCCGTGCGCGACTATTCCGACGTGCGCGACGTCGTGCGCGGCTATCTCGTCCTGCTCGAGCGCGGCGTCCGCGGGCAGACTTACAACGTGTGCTCGGGGGTGCGGCGCTCGATGCAATCGGTGGTCGACCATCTGCTGGCGCGCTCGCGCGTGCGGCCGCGGGTCGAGGTCGATCCCGAGCGCTTCCGCGCCCTGCCGCCGGACGAGCTGGCCTTCGCGGGCGATGCCGGCCGCCTGCGCGCGCTGGGCTGGACGCCGAGTCACTCGGTCGAGGACGCCTTCGACGCCCTGCTCGAGGCCTATCGCGACGGAGCCGCCGCCTGATGGAGCACGCGCGCGCACCAGCGGTCGCCGGACTGGATCTCGCTCGACTCGCGCGCGAGCTCGAGACCCGTCGCGGCGAGCGCTCGGTCGAGCGCGGCGCGCTCGCGCTCCAGGTAGCCGGAGACGATCAACACGCGCCGTGCGCGCGCCGCCAGGTCGTCGAGACACGGCAGGAGCTCGTGCAGGAGCAGGTTCGCGACCACCACGTCGAAGCGCGCGCGCGGGGCGAGCGCCTCGAGCGTGGCGCAGGCCAGGAGCAGTGGCAGGCCGTTGCGCGCGCGGTTCTCGCTGGCGTTCGCGATCGCGATCGGGTCGCTGTCGATCCCCAGCGCCCGGCGCGTGCCGCGGCGCAGCGCGCCCAGACCGAGGATGCCGCTGCCGGTGCCCAGATCGAGCAGCGAGTCATCCGCCCGGAGCTCTTCCTGCACGAGCTCGAGCGAGAGCCGCGTGCTGGCGTGCTCGCCCGAGCCGAAGGCCTGCTGCGGATCGATCACCAGCTCGGGCGAGCCGACGGGCGCGCAGAAGCTCGGCCGCACCCACAGCCCGCCGATGCGCCGCGGCGCCAGGCCGGCGCGCCAGGCGACCTCCCAGTCCTGATCCGGGACCGGCGCGATCTCGAGGATGCGCACGCCCGGGATCGCGCGCGCCAGCGCCTCGAGCTCTGCCAGCGGAGCGCCCGCGGCGGCGAAATAGGCGTGGAGCTCGGAGTGAGTCGCCGCGCCCGCCGGCGCGCGCTCCTCCACACCCGCGGTGCCGAGTGACCAGAGCTCGGCGATCAGCCGCTCGCACTCGCGCTCGGGCGCCTCGAGGCGCACCCGCAGGCTCTCGGCTCGCGCGCCTCGCGTGCGCAATCGCCCTTCTCCTTCCCGGCGCGGCCCGCGCCGACAGCATGCTCGCCTACCTGACCCACGTGGGCACCGGGCAGCTGAAGCTGCTCTGGTCGCGCGAGTCACTCACGGCCGAGAAGATCGCGCAGCTCCCTCCCGGGGAGCGCGCCAACTACGAGGCCTTCCGCGGCGCGTTGGCGTTCGGAGAGTCGCTCGGCCTGCGCCAGACCACAAGCTACAGCCGCCTCGCCGACACCGGGAAAGACTGGCTGGTGCAGGTGGTCACGGCCGCCAAACCCAACGCGCTCGAGCCGGTGACGTGGTGGTTCCCGATCGTGGGCAGCGTCACCTACCGCGGCTACTTCGACGCCAAGCGCGCGGAGCGCTTCGCCGACGAGCTGCGCGGCGAGGGCCTCGACGTCTACCTGCGCCCGTCCCCGCTCTACTCCACCCTGGGTTGGTTCGAGGACCCGCTGCCGCGGCCGATCCTGCGCTGGCCGATCGAGGAGCTGGTCGATACCGCCTTGCACGAGCAGACCCACCTCACGGTCTACGTCGCGAGCGACGTGGCCTACGACGAGAGCCTGGCCACGTTCATCGCGCATCACGCCACGCTGCAGTATTTCGCCGACCGGCCCGAGCTCGCCGAGCATGCGAGCGAGGCCTTCGCCGACGAGCTCGTCTACGCGCGCATGCTGAACGAGCTGCGCGAAGAGCTCGACGCGCTGTATGCGAAGAAGCTGACTCCCGACCAGGCGCGCGAGCAGCGCACGCCGATCTTCGCGCGCTACCAGAACGAGGTCTACGCCGCGCAGCCCTGGAAGACGAACCGCTTCTCGCGCTTCCCACTGCTCACGCTGTCGAACGCGTGGGTGGTCGCGAACCGCGACTATCTCGGACTGGTGCCCTGCTTCGAGCACGAGCTCGCAGACCTGCACGGTGACCTCGCGGCGTTCGTGCGCGCCCACCGCGCCAAGCCGGGTCACCGGCCGGAGGGCTGCGAGGACAAGTCTTGAGACCGTTCGTCTTCCTCGACCGCGATGGCACGCTGATCGAAGACCGCGGCTACGTCCACGCGCTGGCCGACTACGCTCCGCTGCCCGGTGCCTACGAGGCGGTGCGAGCGCTCGGCGACGCGGGCTTCGGCCTGGCGATCGTGACCAATCAATCGGGCATCGCGCGCGGCCTCTACACGGCCCGGGACTTCGCCCGCTTCCAAGCCCACTTGCTCGCGGACTTCTCCGCGCACGGCGCGAAGCTGGACGCGGTCTACCACTGTCCGCATCTACCCGACGCGGGCTGTGACTGCCGCAAGCCGCGCCCGGGGCTGGTGCGGCGGGCGCAGCAGGAGTTCGCGATCGATCTGGCGCGAAGCTGGGTGATCGGCGACCAGGACAGCGACGTCGGCCTGGCACGCGCGGTCGGCTGTGCCTGGGTGCGTATCGCAGCCGCGCCGGGCTCGAGTGACTCCGCGGCGGCGCCGAGCCTGCTCGAGGCGGTGCGCCGCTACGTGTTACCGGCTCGGTAGCCAGCCGAAGTAGCGGGCGGCCAGCGCCAGGAGCCCCAGCACCAGGAGCACGTTCCAGAAGCGGTTCACTTTCTTCCAGTACGCGGCGCGCTGCGCCTTCCAGACCTCGGGATCCATGCCTTCGGGCCGGCGCATCATGCGGCCAGTGTATCAGTCCGACCAACGCGGATTGAGCCACGGCAGCACCAGCGGGCCGGGGCGCGCGAGCTCGACCGCGATCGCGCCGTCGCGGCGCGTCTCCCACAGCGAGATCTCGCGTGCGCGCAGGCGCGCCCGCACCGTGGGATGCGGCAGCGGCGAGCGCGGGCGCCGACCGGCGCTCGCCACTGCGACTGTCGGCTCGAGCGCGTCGAGCAGCGCCGGATCGCTCGAGCTCTGACTGCCGTGGTGAGAGAGCTTCAGCAAGTCACAAGCACCGAGAGCCGGCGACAGCGCGCGTTCGACCGCGGCCGGCGCGTCTCCGCCCAGCAGCGCGCAGCGCGGCGACACGCCGACCCGGAGCACGAGCGACCCGGCGTTGGTGCTGGGCGGCGCAAAGTCGGCCGCCGGCCACAGCGCGTCGAGCGCGAGCTCCGCCGGACCCAGGCGATCGCCAGCAGCCACGATGCGCAGTCGCACCCCGCGGCGCGCGGCGCTGCGCCGCAGGACGCGCAGCGCGGGCGAGCCCAGCGTCTCGCGGGTCAGCCACAGCTCGCGCACCGGCAGCCCGTCGAGCACGGCGGGCGCGCCGCCCACGTGGTCGAGGTCGCTGTGAGTGAGCGCCAGCGCGTCCAGCCGCCGCACGCCGAGCGCGCGCAGCCCCGGAAGCACCACCGAGCGCCCGGCGTCGAAGTCGGGCGTGTGCGTGCCCGCGTCCACCAGCCAGGCGTGGCGACCGGCGCGGACCAGCACGGCGTCGCCGTGACCGACGTCGAAGAACACGATGCGCGGCGCAATCACCGGCTCGTTGTCAGCGGGCGCGGCGAGAGCGCCGCTGATTGCGGCGGCCAGCAGACTCAGCGCGCTGAGCCCGCGCCGCCGCTGCCACAGCCCGCGCAGCGCGAACAGACTCGCGGCGGCGAAAGCGGCGAGCGCGACCCGGTCGTGCGGGCCCGCCAGCAGGTCGGGCGTCGCAAGCCACTGCAGCCCGCGCACCCCCAGCGCCGCGGCAGCGCGCGCGAGCCACGGCAGGACGGGCATGACTCCTCCGAGCGCGCCCGCCACGAGCGCGGGAGGCACCACCGCCGCGCCGAAGTACGGCACGGCCAGCGCGTTCGCCAGGAGCCAGCCCGCCGGCAAGGGTGCGCCCAGGCGCGCGGCCAGGGGCGCGGTCGCGAGGCCGGCCGCCAGCGAGGCGTGCGCGAGCCCGCGAATCACTCCTGGCGGCGCCTGCCAGGTCAGCAAAGCTGCGACCGCGACGAACGACATCTGGAACGACGCCTCGAACAGCTGGCTGGGATCGAATGCCAGGACGATCAGTGCGGCCAGCGCGAGCGCGTTCCAGCCGGTGCCCGTGCGTCCGCCCAGGAGCGCGATGCCGCCCGCCGCGGCCATCGCGGCCGAGCGCAGTGCCGGCGCTTCGAGCCCACACAGAAATGCGTAGCCGAGGCCGGCGGCGGCCGCGGCCAGCATGCCCGCCGCCCGCGCGCGGCGCACCCAGCCGAGCCGCCCGCTGCGCCCGAGGGCCCAGGTGACGGCGAGCCGGGTCAGCCAGAACACCCACACGATGTGCGTGCCCGAGACCGACAGCAGGTGGGTCGTGCCCGAGTCCGCGAACGCGCGCCGCAGCGGCTCGTCGAGCCGCGACACGTCGGCGACCGCCATCGCGCGCAAGAGCGCGCCCGCGCGCGTCGGCGCCTGTGGCGGATCGAGCGTATCGGCGAAGTGTCTGCGCAGCCGCTCGACTCCGGCCGCGAGCCCGCGCGGCTCGGAGCCGATCGGCGCCAGCGCCTCGCCTTCCAGCCGCGCGATGCGCCGGATCCCGCGCCGCGCCAGCCGCGCGCGCGAGTCACCCGCGCCGGGGTTGCTGGCCGGACGCACCCGCTCGAGTCGCACCCGCGCCAGCACCGGCTGCGTCGGAAGCAGCGCGCAGGCCGCGCCGCGCGCGAGCAGGAGCGCGCGCCCGGGACGTGCACCGTGAATCCAGACCGCCATCCGGCAGTCGCCCTGATTCGCGAGCGGCGCCTCGAGCAGCGTCAGCGCGACCGGCCCCGGCTCTACCGCCGGCACGGGCGCGTGCAGCCGCAGGCCGAGCGCGAGGGCGCCGAGACACGACCCGATCGCCGCCTCGAGCGCGCGCCCGATCCGGACAGGAGTCAGCGCCCACGCCGCACCCGCCAGGGCCGCCGCACCCGCGCTCCACACCGGCGCGAGCCCGAGCAGGTCTTCGAGCCCGATCCCGAGCGCGAACGGAACCAGGAGCGCGGCCAGTGGCACCCGTTCTCGCAGGGCGTCCTCGCGGGGACCGGGCCGGGGCGGTGAGTCGCGGCTAGTGCAGCGTGCGCGAGATCTCGGGCGCGCCCAGCTGGTCGCGCAGCCGTTCCAGGTAGACGCCGACCACCTTGAGTGACTCGTCGATCTTCTGCAGCTCGGATACGAACTGACCCACCAGGACCTGCGCCTCGGAGAGCGTCTTGTCCTCGACCTGCGGCAGGGAGCGGTAGGCGGAGGCCAGACAAGACATCAGCGCTTCCCAGTCGTCCGACGAGGGACGGCTCTGCGCGACTTGTTCGAAGACCGGCACGAACTGCTCCGCGAACGCGGGGCTGACTCCGTAGCGACCCTCCAGGAGCTCGACGATCTTCCGGTGAAACGGCGACATGCCGCGCGTGAGTAGCAAGCACGGTGCCAAACCACGCCGGCGCCGCGAGCGAGCGCGAATCACTCGGGCCTGCAACGGGTTGGCGCCGCGGTTGCGGCGCGCTGCGCAGCCGCCTGCGCAGCGCCGAATCAAACGCGAGGAAAAGCTTTCCCGCTCCGGTGGATCGCGCTACTCACGCCTAGCGCCAGCCGGCGGGAACGCCGGCGGCCTGCGCGCGATCTTCGAGCTCGTCGAGCTCGTGCTGCGTCGCCTGCTCGGCGCGGTCGAGCTTCTCGAGGTAGTTGGCGGCCATCGTCTCCGACTCCTCGGGCACCGACTCGCGCGCCTTCTGGATCTGCGCCAGCCGCTCGTGGATCTGGCGGAAACGCTGCTTCCAGGCGTCCTCGCCCATGCCGCCGTACACGCCGTCGACCTTGGACAGGTCGATCTCGGTCAGGCGCAGCTCGCCCTGGGCCGGATCGATCTGCACCTGGAAGTGATTGAAGAAGGGCATGCCGAGCAGGCCCTCGTTCATGGTGTCGAGCACCGCCATCTCGACGTTCTCGACCATGACGTCGCCCACGCGCACCGTCGGCATCACGATCAGCGGCACCAGCGCCGGCTTGCCGGAAATGCCGACCAGCGAGATGCGCGGCGTATCCGCGCCGATCTCGATCCCGAGCTCGCGCACGACCCAGGCCGGCACGGTGTTCAGCGAGGCGCCGGTGTCGACCTTGAACACGCAGTGCGAGTGGTCGTCGAGGGTGACATCCACCGAGATCTCGTGACTCGCGCGCTGGAAGCGCAGGATGTGGGTGGTGCCGACGCCGGTCTTCTCGAGCGTGTTGTCGGGCCGCACCGCGAGCACCGGCCGGACGTTGCCCGGCGCCGCCGCCTTCTGCGCAGGAGCTGCCGCCGCGGGGCTGGCCGGCGGCGCCGCGCTCGTGCCCGCGGGCCTCTGCCGGGTGGGCTGCACGGTGATCGTCGCGCCCGCGGGAATCTCGCTGCGGTCGTCGGTGACGTGGACCTGACCCTGCGCGTCGACCCAGCGGTACAGATCAGCTCGCGCACCGGCAGCGAATGCGCAGAGCGAGACACAAGTCACCGCCTTCACGAGCTTCGCACGCATGACGACCCCCGAGTCCGGGCTCCGCAAGCCTAGGATTCAGGGGGAGGATCGGCGGCGGCGGTGTCTTCCTTGACGGGTTCGGTCACAGGCACTTCGGGATTGAAGAAGCGATAGACGATGCCCGCAGCGCGCCGGCCGAGCTTCGGCACCGCCTCGAGCTCGGCGAGGCTCGCGCCCCGGATCTTCTCGAGGCTGCCCAGGTGGCGCAGGAGCGCGCGTCGCTTCATCGGGCCGATGCCGGGCAGCTCGTCGAGGATGGAGCGGAAGTTCGACTTGCGGCGCAGCTCGCGCTGGTAGCCGATCGCGAAGCGGTGTGACTCGTCGCGCACGCGCTGCAGGAGCAAGAGCGCCGCCGAGTCCGCCGGCAACAGGATCGGGTCCTTCACGCCCGGCAGGAACAGCTTCTCGCGCTTCTGCCCGCCGTGGCGCATCACCCGGCCCGAGGGCGACTCCTCGTCGCGCTCCTTGGCCAGCGAGGCCAGCGCGATGCCCTCGACGCCGAGATCCGCGAACAGCGCGCGCGCGGCGTTCAGCTGACCCTTGCCGCCGTCGAGCAACAGCAGGTCGGGCGCGGGCTCGCTCTCGAGTCTCTCGAGCCGCCGGCGCAGCACCTCGCGCATCGCGCCGTAGTCGTCGCCCGGCGCGGTGTCGCGCAGCTTGTACTTGCGGTAGCCGGCCTTGTTGGGCCGCGCGTCGACGAAGCTCACCCGCGAAGCCACGCCCAGGCTGCCCTGCAGGTGCGAGACGTCGTAGCACTCGATCGTGACCGGCACGCGCTCGAGGCGCAGCGCCTCGCGCACCGCTTCGAGCAGCTCACTCGTGTTCTGCGCGCTCTGGTCGCGCGCCTCGAGCGCGAGCGCGGCATTGCGTGTGGCCAGCTCGACCAGCCGCCGGCGCTCGCCGCGCCGCGGCACCGAGATCTCGACCGCGTGTCCGGCGCGCTCGCGCCACAGCTCCTCGAACGCCGGCGCGCTCTCGAGCTCGACTGGCAGCAGCACCTCGCGCGGGATCTCGCGCTCGGCGTAGAACTGCGCGAGGAACGAGCCCAGCGCTTCGGCGTCGTCGCCCGCCACGTCGCGGAACTCGTGCGCGGCGCTGCCCGCGATCTTGCCCTGTCTCACGTACAGCGCCTGGATCTCGAGCCGCGGGCCCTGGCGCGCGACGCCGAAGGCATCGCGGTCGACGAACTTGCGCGAGACCATCGCCTGTGACTCGACGGTGCGCTGGACCGCGCGCACGCGATCCCGCAGCCGCCCGGCCTCTTCGAAGCGCTCGGCGTCGGCGGCCGCCTGCATGCGCGCGCGCAGCTCGCCCAAGAGGTCGTCCGCCTTGCCGCGCAGAAGCAGCGTCGCTCCCGAGACCAGCTCGCCGTACGCCTCGTCCGAGATCCGCCCGCAGCACGGCGCCGCGCAGCGGCCGATCGAGTGCTCGAGACACGGCCGGCCCTGGCGCCGGTAGCTGCGGAACACCGGATCGCTGCAGGTGCGCAGCGGAAAGATGCGCTGCAGCTGGGCCAGCGTCTCGCGCAGCGACACGCTCGAGGTGTACGGACCGAAGTAGAGCGCGCCGTCGCGCGCGAAGCGCCGGGTCTCGGTGAAGCGCGGATACGCCTCCTCCGGGTCCAGCCGCAGCGCGAGATACTGCTTGTCGTCGCGCAGCCGCACGTTGAAGCGCGGCTTGTGCTGCTTGATCAGCTGATTCTCGAGCAGCAGCGCCTCTTTCACGTTCGCGGTGGCGATCACCTCGACGTCGGCGATGCGCTCGACCAGAAACGGCACCTGCATGCGGCCGTCGCCGCCGCGGTTGAAGTAGCTGCGCACGCGCGCGCGCAGGCTCTGCGCCTTGCCCACGTAGAGCACGCGGGCCGCCGCGTCGCGGAACAGGTACACGCCGGGCTCGACCGGGAGCAGCGCGATGCGCTCCTCGAGCGGAGTCACTTCCGCCTGCGCCCGCCCCGCCGTGGACCCGGCCCGCGCATGCCCCCCTTGTTCTTGACCGGCCGTCCAGCGCCGGCGCTCGCCGTCTGCGGCTCGGCTTCGTAGCCCGCGAGCAGCGATCCCTCCTCGAGTGACTTGATCCGGTCGCGCAGCTCGGCCGCGCGCTCGAAGTCGAGATCCTCGGCCGCCTTGCGCATCTGCGCGCGCAGCTTCGCCAGCTCGGAGCGCAGCTCCTCGGGGCTGAAGTCGAGATCGGCGGCCTTGGGCACGGTCACGTAGTCGGCCTCGTACAGGCTGTCGGTGAGCGCGGTGATCGCGCTCTCGACGGTGCGCGGGGTGATTCCATTCTTCGCGTTGTACTCACGCTGCAGCTCGCGCCGGCGGTTGGTCTCGGCCATCGCGTCGCGGATCGACTCGGTCTCGGTGTCGGCGTACAGGAGCACCAGCCCGCGCACGTTGCGCGCGGCGCGGCCCATGGTCTGGATCAGCGAGCGGGTCGAGCGCAGAAAGCCTTCCTTGTCCGCGTCGAGGATCGCGACCAGCGACACCTCCGGCAGGTTCAGCCCCTCGCGCAACAGGTTGATGCCCACCAGCACGTCGAACACCCCGTTGCGCAGGTCGCGCAGGATCTCGGTGCGCTCGATCGTCGGGACCTCCGAGTGCAGGTATCGCACGCGGATGCCCACGTCCTGGTAGTAGCTGGTGAGCTCCTCGGCCATGCGCTTGGTGAGCGTCGTGACCAGCACGCGATCACCGAGCGCGACCCGTTCGCGGATCGTCCCGAGCAGGTCTTCGACCTGGCTCTTGGCCGGCCGCAGCTCGACCTCGGGATCGATGAGACCGGTTGGGCGGATGATCTGTTCGACCACCACGCCCACGCTCTTCTCGAGCTCGTACTCCGCCGGCGTGGCGGACACGAACAGCACCTGGCCCACGCGCTGCTCCCACTCCTCGAAGCGCAGCGGGCGGTTGTCGAGCGCCGACTCGAGTCGGAAGCCGAAGTCGACCAGCGTCTCCTTGCGCCGCCGGTCGCCGCGGAACATGCCGCCGATCTGCGGCACGGTCACGTGACTCTCGTCGACGAAGCAGAGGAAGTCCTTCGGGAAGTAGTCGATCAGCGTGTAGGGCGGCTGGTCCTTGATCCGGCCGTCCAGCCAGCGCGAGTAGTTCTCGACGCCGTGACAGAAGCCCATCTCGGCCAGCATCTCGAGGTCGTACATGGTGCGCTGCTCGATGCGCTGCGCCTCGAGCAGCTTGCCGTCGCCCTTGAAGCGCACGATGCGCTCGTCGAGCTCGCCGCGGATGCCCGCGATCGCGCGCTCGAGCCGGTCGCGCGTCTGCACGTAGTGACTGTTCGGGAACACGACCGCGACGCGCGGCTTCGACAAGACGCGCCCGCGCAGCGGATCGATCTCGGAGATCGAGTCGACCTCGTCGCCGAAGAACTCGACCCGGATCGCGCGCTCGTCTTCGTAGGCGGGAAACACTTCGACCACGTCGCCGCGCACGCGGAACGTGCCGCGGTGGAAGTCGAGGTCGTTGCGGTCGTAGAGCATGTCGACGAGCTTGCGCGTGAGGTCGTCGCGGCGCATGCGCTGGCCCTGCTCGACGTAGGCGTGCATCTGGCCGTACGTCTCGGGCGAGCCCAGGCCGTAGATGCACGAGACGCTCGCCACCACGATCACGTCGCGCCGCGAGAGCACCGAGCGCGTGGCCGAGTGGCGGAGCTTGTCGATCTCCTCGTTGATCGAGGAGTCCTTCTCGATGTAGGTGTCGGTGGTCGGGATGTAGGCTTCGGGCTGGTAGTAGTCGTAGTAGCTGACGAAGTACTCGACCGCGTTCTTGGGGAAGAGCTTCTTGAACTCGCCGTAGAGCTGAGCGGCAAGCGTCTTGTTCGGCGCCATCACCAGGGTCGGGCGCTGCACGCGCTCGATCACCCACGACATGGTCGCGGTCTTGCCGCTGCCCGTGATGCCGAGCAGCGTCTGGTGACTCGTGCCGCGCTCCATGCCTTCGACCAGCTCTTGGATCGCGCGCGGCTGATCGCCCAGTGGCTCGTAGTCGGAGACGACTTCGAAGCTAGCCACGGCGCCACCGTGTGCCCTGCGGCGAGTCCGTCAAGACGATGCCGCGGCGCTTGAGCTCGTCGCGCAGCTCGTCGGCGCGCTTCCAGTTGCGGCCGGCGCGCGCCTCGTCGCGCGCGCGCACCAGCGCATCGATCTCGGCGTCGACCTCCTGCGCCTCGGGCTTGGCGTCGGACAGGCCCAGCGCGAGCACCTGGTCGAACTCCTGCAGAAGCTCCCACTTCTCGCGCCCGCCGAGCGCGTCGCTGCGCACCGCTTCCCAGGCCACCGCCAGCGCGCGCGGCGCGTTCAGGTCGTCGGCGAGCGCGTCGCGAAAGCGCGCGCGCAGCTCGGCCTGCTCGGCCTTCCCCCGGCTCGAACCGTCTTCGCGCAGCTCGGCCGCGCGGCGCAGCAGGCGCTCGCGCGACGCCTGCGCGCCGCGGATCGCTTCTTCCGAGAACGCGAGCTGTTGGCGGTAGTGACCGCCCAGCAGGAAGTAGCGGTAGGCGAGCGGATCGACCCCCGTCTCGAGCAGCGCGTCGAGGTTCAAGACGCTGCCGCCGGTCGACTTCGACAGCTTCGAGTCACCGAACATGAGCCAGCCGCCGTGCAGCCAGTACGGCACCCAGGGGTGCACGCCGAGCGCAGCCTCGGACTGCGCGATCTCGTTCGGGTGGTGCACCGGGATGTGATCGACGCCGCCGGTGTGGATGTCGAAGCGCTTGCCCAGGTGCTTCACGCTCATCGCCGAGCACTCGATGTGCCAGCCGGGGAAGCCGCGGCCCCATGGGCTGTCCCACTCCATCTGCCGCGACTCACCGGGCCGCGAGAGCTTCCAGAGCGCGAAGTCGGCGGGATTCCGCTTCTCGCCGGCGTGCTCGATCCGCTCCTGGGTCTCCTGCTCGGCCAGCGCGGTGTGCGCGAGCTCGCCGTAGTGGGGATCCTTCGCGGTGTCGAAGTAGATGCCGTCGCTGGTGCGGTAGGTGTAGCCCTTCTCTTCGAGCGTGCGGATCATCGCGATCTGCTCGGGGATGTTGTCGGTCGCCTTGCACCACACGTCGGGCTCGCGGAAGTTCAGCTTCGCCAGGTCGGCGCGGAACACGGCGGTCCACTTCGCCGCCACGTCCCAGGCGCTCTGCCGTGACTCGCGTGCGGCCTTCTCCATCTTGTCGTCGCCCGAGTCGGCGTCGCTGGTCAAGTGACCCACGTCGGTGATGTTGATGACGTGCTTCACGCGGTAGCCGAAGTAGCGCAGCGTGCGGTTCAGGAGATCCGCGAACACGTAGGCGCGCAGGTTGCCCAGGTGCTGGCGGCTGTAGACGGTGGGCCCGCACGAGTAGATGCGCACCGAGTCCGGCTCGAGCGGCACGAACGGATCCTTGCGGCGCGTCAGCGTGTTGTGGAGCGCGAGCTCGCTCATCGCATGACTCGCTCGAGCAGCACCACGGCCTGCGCGGCGATGCCCTCGGCCCGGCCCAGCGCCCCGAGCCCGTCCGTACTCTTGAGCTTCACGTTCACGCGCGCCGGCTCGGCGCCGAGCAGCTTCGCCAGGCTCTCCTGGATCTCGACCCGGAACGGCGCCAGCCGCGGCTCCTGCGCGACGATCGTGGCGTCGACGTTGGCGATCGCGAAGCCCGCGGGCGCGAGCTTGGCGACGATCTCGCCGAGCAGCCGGGCCCCCGAGGCGTCGCGCCAGCGCTCGTCGCTCGACGGGAAGTGCACGCCCAGGTCGCCCTGGCCGAGCGCCCCGAGCAGCGCGTCGCCGACCGCGTGTGCCAGCACGTCGGCGTCGGAGTGACCCGCCAGGCCGCGCGCGTGCGGGATGCGCACGCCGCCCAGCAGGAGCGCCCGGCCCGACACCAGGCGGTGTAGATCGTAGCCCTGCCCGATCCGCATCAACCCTCCTCCCGGGCCGCCAGCAAGGCTTCCGCGCGCGCCAGGTCCTCGGGATGAGTCACCTTGAAGTTGCCGGCGCGCCCGGCCGAGACGCGCACCTCGACGCCCAGCCGCTCGACCAGCGAGGCGCAGTCCGTGCCCTCGAAGCAGTCGCGCTCGGCCTTCTCGAGCGCCTCGCGCAGCACCTCGACCCGAAAGGCCTGCGGCGTCTGGGCGAAGCCGATGCGCGCGCGCTCGAGCGTGCGCTCGACCCGCCCGGAATCGACGAGCTTCACGGTGTCACTCGCGGCCAGGACCGGCAGCGCGGCGCCCGTGTCCTGGGCGGCGGCCAGCACCGCCGAGACGTCGCAGGGCTCCACCAGGCAGCGCGCGGCGTCGTGCACCAGCACCCAGCCGAGGTCCGGTCGCGCCGCCGAGCCCGCCTCGAGTCCCCGCAGCACCGAGTCCTGGCGGCGCGCGCCGCCGACCACGGGGGGAAGCCACAGCGCCCCACGGAACAGGACCGGCGGCTCGATCTGGCTGCCGGCCGGCACCACGCACTGCAGCGCCTCGACCTCGGGCGTGCGCGCCAGCGCCGCGACGCTCCACTCGAGCAGCGTCCGGCCGCGCAGGCGCACGAAGCCCTTCGGGACCTCTCGGCCCAGGCGGACTCCTTGCCCAGCCGCGAGCACCAACGCCAGCGCGCGCATGACGGGGGCGAATATACCGCGACGGGCGGCACGCGCCCTGTAACTACTTCACAGCCGCCCGGATCGAGGCCTCGATCTCCTCGGCGCCGGTTTTCTCCGCGGCGGCGAGCTCTTGCACGAGCAGCGAGCGCGCGTTCTCGAGCAGCTTCCGCTCGCCGAACGAGAGCTCCTTGGTGTGCTGCAGGCGCAGCAGGTCGCGCAGCACCTCGGCCGTCTCGAAGATCGTCCCGACCTTCAGCTTCTCCTGCAGCTCGCGGAACTGCCGGCTCCAGGCGATGCCGCTGCGCGGCCGCGAGCGCTTGCGCTCCTTCAGGATCTTCCAGATGCGCGCCGCCTCGGAGGTCTCGATCGGCGGTCGCAGCCCGACCGCCTCGATCCGCTCGCGCGGGATCATGATGCGCGACTCGTCGTCGAGCTTGCGCAGCACCAGGAACTCGTGCTGGCGGCCGGCAATCTCGCGCACCTGGAAGGCCTCGACGCGCGCGACGCCGTGACCGGGGTAGACGGCAAGCTCACCGACCTTCACTTCCCACTTCCTGGCTCCTGCCGCCAAGACGACCCCCCGGGAATGGCGCCCACCTAGCTCGGTCACGCGCATCGTAACAGTTGCGCGAGACCTGCGCGCCAACGTACGCTACTGAACTCGCGTTCAGTGGACTGGACTCTCTTCCAATCTACTGACCGCAGCGATCAACCGGGTGGGCAGTGGCGGGCAGCAAGACCAAGGAAGAAGTCATCAAGGACTTCCGCACGACCGAGATCGTGCGCGCTGCCCGGCGGGTGATCGCGGAGTCCGGCTTCGAGGATGCCTCGATGGAGCGCATCGCCGCGGAAGCCGGGATCTCGAAGGGCACCATCTACCTGTATTTCCGCAACAAGGAGGAGCTGCTCGCCCACGTTGCGGAGCACGGGTACGAGGAGCTGATGGCGCGCGCCCGCGGCGCGACCCAGCGCGTGCGTGGTACGGAGGGGAAGCTCGCGGCCCTGCTCCGCGCCGCGCTCGAGCACACCGGGGAGAACCGCGAGATCTTTCGCGCGCTGCAGGAGCGCGCCCAGCTCGGGCTGGGCCGCGAGTCACTCCTGGGGCGGAAGCTCGAGGACAACCGCGAGCTCTTCCTGCAGTACGTCGCCGGCATCGTCGAGGGCGGCGCGCGGTCGGGTGAGCTGCGCGACTGCGACAGCCGGCGCGCCGCGCGCTTCCTGATCGAGACCATGCGCGGCGCCATGATCGACCGCATCCAGAACCCGTCACCAAGCGTCGCGAGCGACGCCGAAGCCATCGTCGACTTCTTCCTCCACGGGGTCGGCGCCACGGAGAAGACATGATCCGCACTCGAGGGATGACTCTTGTTTGTGCAGCCGCGATCGCGCGCGCCGCCGCCGGCCAGGAGCTGCAGCCGGGAGACGTGCTCGGCCACGACGTCGAGATCACCGTCCAGCAGGCCGTGGCACTCGGGCTCGAGAACAACCTGAACCTGCAGATCATCCGCAACGACCCGGCGACGGCCCGCGAGCGCGTGCGCGAGGCGCAGGGCGCGTTCAATCCCAACGCCAGCGGCAACTACCTGCAGAACCACGTCGAGACCCCAATCGCCAGCAACCTGCAGGCGTTCTTCGGCACCGTCGGCGACCGCACCGAGGACAACAGCAAGACCTACGGCGCCGGCCTGAACGGCATCCTGCCCTACGGCCCGATCTACTCGAGCGGCTACACGCTGCAGGACCTGAGCTCGACCTCGGGCCTGATCTCGCTCAAGCCCCAGTACACCGCGAACTGGACCACCGGCCTCACCATCCCGCTGCTGCGCGATTTGTACTGGGACACCCCTGACTATCTCGTGCGCCGCTCCAAGCTCGACCAGGAGATCAGCGACGAGGTCTTCCGCAGCCAGCTCGAGGACGGAGTGACTCTGGTCGAGACCGCCTACTGGGACCTGTCCGCCAGCCGCGCGCTCGAGGTCGCGACCCAGCAGGCGCTCGACACGGCGCACGAGCTGCTCGACCAGACCAACGTGCAGTACCAGGTAGGCACGGTCTCGAAGGTGCTCGTGACTCAGGCCGAGGCCACGGTCGCCCAGCGCGAGTCCGATCACATCATCGCCCTGAACTCCGTGCGCCGCTCGCAGGACACGCTGCTGACGGCGATGCTCGTGCCCGACATCAATGACTACTCGAACACCAACGTGCGCACGCTCGACCCGAGCTTCACCGACTACCCGGTCGACGTGAACGCCGCCGTCGAGAAAGCGCGCGCCAACCGGCCCGAGCTCGTGTCCGCCGAGAAGCAGGTCGAGCAGGCGGAGATGGCGGAGAAGTGGTCGTGGAACCAGAAGCTGCCCGCGCTCGACGTCGGCGCAAGCTACACGATGGAGGGCCTCTCGGGCTCGCAGAAGACCAAGCCGGGCGTGGTTCTGTTCCCCAACGGTCAGCCCCAGCCCAGCCTCGGCATCAACCCGGTGACCTCGACCCTCAATCCGGGTCCCGACGGCATCATCGGCACGGCCGACGACTTCTACGAGAACATCAACGTGCCCGCCGCGGTGCAGCCGAACTTCGGCTTCGGCCGCACGCCGGCCGCCGCCAACAGCAGCTTCCTCGACGGTCACGGCTTCCACAGCTGGGCGTTCACGGCGACCTTCAACTACCCGATCGGAAACGACACGGCCGACTCGCGCTACGTGCAGCGCAAGATCGACCTGCGCCGCGCCAAGACCGCGCTGGCGCGAGAGAACCAGAACGTGGTGCTCGACGTGCGCAGCGCGGTGCGCGAGCTGCAGAGCTCGAGCGACGCGGTGAAGGCGGCGGAGCGCGCGCGCATCGCATCCGCAGAGACACTGCACGCCGAGCAGGAGCGCCTGAGGCTCGGTGACTCCACCCCGCACAACGTCTCGCTCTTCCAGGACGACTTCCTGCAGGCGCAGGGCCGCGAGATCACCGCGCTCCGCAACTACCGCGTCGCCATCAGCGCGCTCGAGCGCGCCCAGGGCACCCTCCTCGAAGCGAGGGGAATTTCCGTCGAAGAAGAACGCGAACGTGGCATGGAGCAATACTGATCGCGATCCGGTTGTCAGCGCCGACTGGCGCAGAGTACTCTGCGCTCGCCTTGGCCAGGGCGTCCGGAGGCACGGGTAGGGTGCCCGTGCCGTTCATCCGTTGTGAGCCGTCTCACGGAACGGAAGTCGCAATCGGCCGCAACGTAAGTGCGCATGCGGCGCCAGTACGTTCGGGGTGATCATGGCGTTGTGGAAGAACAAGGGTGAGGGTGAAGGCCAGGAGCGGGCCGTCGAGCCGAGCCGAGTGATCAGCGCGCAGCCGATCACCAGCACGCCGCCGGCGCCACCGGAGCGCCGTCACCCGGGGGGTTACGAGATGGCGAACATCGGTAAGTCGATCAGCATCAAGGGCGACGTCGTCGGCGACGAGGACACGATCCTCGAGGGTCGCGTCGAAGGCCGCGTGTCCTTGCGGAATTTCCACCTGACGATCGGTCCCAACGGCGACATCCAGGGCGAGGTCTCCGCCAAGCAGGTCACCGTCGTGGGCAAGATCGCGGGCAACGTGATCGCGAGCGAGCGCATCGAGGTGCGCGAGACCGGCCGCATCCAGGGCGATCTGATCGCTCCGCGGCTCACCGTCGCCGAAGGCGCGGTGATCAACGGCGCGATCACGATGAAGGAAGCGAGCGCGCTGGAGAAGCTCCGCCCGGCGGAGAAGAAGCTCGAGTCCGCGCCCTCGCCGCTCGTCGGCCAGAAGGCCAGCTAGGCCGCTCGCTCCTCAGCTCGTCGCGCGCGTCGGCCGCGTGCGGCGTTCGGGCTTCGCCTTGGGCGCCGGGATCGCGTGGCCGTAGCGCCGCGACAGCCAGATCAGCACAGCGCTCGCCACGTAGATCGACGAGTACGTGCCCACGATGATGCCGATGAAGAGCGCCTTGGCGAAGCCGCGCAGCACCGGCCCGCCCACGAGCAGGATCGCAACCACCACCAGCTGAGTCAGTCCCGAGGTCAGCACGGTGCGCGAGAGCGTGGCGTTGATGGCCTCGTTCACCACGCCCTCGAGCTCGGTCGTGCCGCGGGTGGCGACGGTCTCGCGGATGCGGTCGTAGATCACGATCGTGTCGTTCATCGAGTAGCCGATGATCACGAGCAGCGCGGCCAGGACGTTCATGTCGAACTCCCAGCCGAAGATCGAGAACATGCCCGCGGTGAAGCAGACGTCGTGCACCAGCGCGAGCACCGCGCCCGGCGCGTACTGCCACTCGAAGCGCAGCCACACGTAGAGCAGGATCCCGACCCACGACAGCACGATCGCCAGCACGCCCGCGCGGCGCAGCTCGCCGCCGACGCGCGGGCCGACGGACTCGACGCTCTTCGCCACCACCTCGCCGCCCAGTGACTCGTTGATGCCCTTGAGCAGGGTGATCGACAGGTTGCGATCCTGCTCCTGCGAGCCGCGCAGGCTGATGCGGAACTCGTGGTCCTCGGGATTGCCCAGGCGCACGATCGTGGCGTCGGGCTGGCCCAGCTTCTCCATGATGCCGCGCAGCCGCGCCTCGTCGACGTCGCCGGCGACGTTCGCGGGGATCTGCACCTCCATCACCGTGCCGCCCTCGAAGTCGATCGAGAAGTCGAAGCCCTTCACGGCGATCGAGATCGACGACAGCACGATCATGGTCACCGAGAGCGCGACCATGTACGGCATCTGCCGCACGAAATCGAAGTGGGTCTTGGTCTTGAACAGCTCCATCAGATGCGCAGCCTCTCCGGGTGTTCACCGTAGACGGTGTCCATCAACGTGCGAGTCACGACCAGCGCGGTGAACATGCTCGCGAGCAGCCCGATCGTGAGCGTGACTCCGAAGCCCTGCACCGGCCCGCGCCCGATCATCACCAGGATGATCGAGGAGAGCAGCGCGGTGACGTGCGCGTCGAAGATCGTCCAGAACGAGCGCGCGTAGCCGACCTGGATCGCCGCGCGCGCGGTCTTGCCGTTGCGGAGCTCCTCGCGGATCCGCTCGTAGATGATCACGTTCGAATCCACGGCCATGCCGACGGTCAGCACCACGCCGGCGATGCCGGGCAGAGTCATCGTGGCCTTCGCCGCGCTCATCAACCCGATGATCATGATCACGTTCACGATCAGCGCCGCGTTCGCGAACATGCCGGTCACGCTGTAGTAGGCGCCCATGAAGATGAACACGAGCCCGGCGCCGAGCAGCGACGCGCGCACGCCGTCGCGGATCGAGTCCGCGCCGAGCGACGGGCCCACGGCGCGCTCCTCCTCGAGCACGAGCGGGATCGGCAGCGCGCCCGAGCGCAGCTGGATGGCGGTGTTGCTGGCCTCTTCGCGCGTGAAGTCACCGGTGATCTCGCCGGTGCGCCCGATCTTGCTCTGGATGCGCGGCGCCGTGATCACCTTGCCGTCGATGATCGCGGCCAGCCGGTTGCCGATGTTCGCGCCGGTGAAGTCGCGGAACACCTTCGCGCCCTCCGCGTTCCACTGGAACTCGATGATCGGGCGGTTGCGCCGGTCGTAGCTCATGCGCGCGTCCTCGAGCATGTCGCCCTTCAGGATCGCCTTCTTCGGCACGAGCAGCGCTTCGGACTCCTGGCGTTTCCCGGACTTCAGGTCCTCGGTCACGATCTCCTGATCCTCGGGCAGCCCGTTCGGGAACTTCGCCAGCAACAGCTCCTTGCTGGGCGCGGCGTCCAGCACCGCTTTGAACTCGAGGAACGTGGTCTGCTCGATGACTTTGCGCGCTGCCGCGGGGTCTTTCACGCCGGGCATCTGCACCAGCACGCGGCCGTGACCCTGGGGCGCGATGATCGGCTCGCGCACGCCCAGGCCGTCGACGCGCTTGCGCAGCACCTCGACGGCGCTCGCGCCGAAGCGGTCGATCGCGTCCTTGTACACGCGGTCCTTGAGCTTCGCGACCAGCGCCCCGTTCTCCTCGTCGACGTCGACGCCCGGCGCGGTCTCGTCGATCAGCTTGCGCAGGCCCGGCAGGTCGCCTTTCAACGTGAGCACGCCGGCCTTCACCTCGGAGCTCGTGAGCTCGACCTTGCCCTCGCTCGCGGCATCCGAGATGCCGCTCGCGATCTTCTCGAGCTCGCGCTGCGTCACCGCGTCCTGGTCCACCCGCAACAGCCAGTGGATGCCGCCCTGCAGGTCGAGGCCCAGCGTCATGCCGTCCTTGCCCAGCCACCAGTGATTCGCGCGCTGCTCGTCGGAGAAGAAGCTCGGCAGCGACAGATAGGCCATGACCAGCGTGACCACGCCGATCAGGATCCAACGCGAGCGCAGCGTCACGACTTGTCTCCCTCGCCCTTGCCCGGCGTGCGCGACGCCACCGCGCTGCGCTGCAGCTTCACCCGCACGTTCGGCGCGATCTCCACCGTGAGCACGTCGTCGGTGACTCCAGTGACCCGGCCGTGGACGCCGCCGGTGGTCACGATCGAATCGCCCTTCTCCACCTGCGAGAGCATCGCCTTCTGCTCCTTCTCGCGCCGCTGCTGCGGGCGCAGGAACAAGGCCCAGGTCAGCAGGATCATCGCGACCGCGAAGAAGATCGGATTGCCCAGGATGCTGCCCGGGCCGGAGCTCGGCGGTGCCGCGCTCGGCGGCGCGCCGGGCGCCTGGGTTTCGGCCTGCATGTTCATCGCCGCGCGCTCCAGTCAGTCGGCGTCGAGCCGTTCGCGCGCACGCGGCGGAGGTCGCTGCCGGGATAGTAGTGTGCCAGGATCTGCCGGTAGCCGGTGCCGCGCCGCGCGAGCTCGCTCGCGCCCCACTGACACAGCCCCACGCCGTGGCCCGAGCCGCTGCCCAGGAAGCGGACGCGGTCGCCCTCGACGCGCGCGTCGAACCGCGCGCTCCGGAGCGCGCGGCCGCCGAGCAGCTCGCGCAGGTTGCGGCCGGAGAGCAGGACCGAGCCGAGCTGGATCCGCTCGACGCGCCCGCTGTCGCTGCGCGCGGTCACCTCCACGCGCGTCAGCTGGTCGGGCGAATAGCCCGCCTCGCGCAGCGCGGCGCCGAGGTCGTCGAGCGAGATCTCGTAGCTCCAGAAGTAGTCGGGCGCCGCGTCGTCGGGCGACGAGACACTGCGCAGGTAGGGCAGGTCCTCGCCCCAGACTTCCTCGGCCGAGGCCGTGGTCCCGCCCGAAGACGAGTGGAAGGCGGCCAGGATCGGCGCGCCACCCCATGCGAGATACTCGCCCTCGGTGGAGCGCGCCGCGGCCAGCGCGCTGGCGGGCACGAGCTCGCCGTAGCGCTGCGAGATCACCGACGACTCCAGGTCCCAGGGCTCGCCGCTGCGGCGGTCGCGCTCGTGCAGCGCGTAGGAGCGCGCGACCACCGCCTGCGCCCGGAGCGCCTCCTCCGGCCAGTCGGGCGGCGTCTCGCTCGCGACCGCGCTGGCGACGTAGGGCTCGAGCGGCACCAGGTTCACCAGATCGAGCAGATCGCCGGGCCGGGCGGTGACTCGCACGCTGCCCGGGAAGCTGCGCCCGTTGAAGCGCAGCGGGCCGCGCGCGTCGACCACCAGCGAGTCACCGCGCGCCTTGCCGCCGATCCGCACCTGGCCGTTCGCGGCGCGCAAGCGGAGCGAGCTGGCGCGCAGCGCGTGACCGTCGACCGAGAGCTCGGCGCCCTCGAGCGTCGCGCTCGAAACTCCGGCCGCGATCCGCACCCGCAGCAGCTCGTCGGCGTGAGTGACCCCGGCGGCCAGCGCGAGCGAGACAGCGGCGGCTGCGAGCCGGGCGCGCACGCTCAGTACCGATAGTGATCGGGCTTGTAGGGTCCGTCGACGGGCACGCCGATGTACGCGGCCTGCTCGGGCGTGAGCTTGGTCAGCTTCACGCCCAGATGGTCCAGGTGCAGCCGCGCGACCTCTTCATCGAGCGCCTTCGGCAGCACGTAGACCTTCTTCTCGTACTTGCCGTTGTTCGCCCACAGCTCGAGCTGCGCCAGCACCTGATTGGTGAACGAGGCCGACATGACGAAGCTCGGGTGACCCGTTGCGCAGCCCAGGTTCAAGAGCCGCCCCTCGGCCAGCATCAGGATCGAGTGACCGTCCGGGAACACCCACTCGTCGTACTGCGGCTTGATCTGGACGCGCTTGATGCCTTCGCCCTGCTTCAGCCCGGCGATGTCGATCTCGTTGTCGAAGTGACCGATGTTGCCGACGATCGCCTTGTCCTTCATGCGCGCCATGTGGTCGGTCGTGATCAGATTCACGTTGCCGCTGGCGGTGACGAAGATGTCCGCGGTCTCGACCACCTCGTCGAGCGTGGTGACCTGGTAGCCCTCCATCGCCGCCTGCAGCGCGCAGATCGGATCGATCTCGGTGATGATCACGCGGCAGCCCTGGCCGCGCAGCGCGGCCGCGCAGCCCTTGCCCACCTCGCCGAAGCCGCAGACCACGGCGACCTTGCCGCCGAGCATCACGTCGGTGGCGCGCGCCAGGCCGTCGGGCAGTGAGTGCCGGCAGCCGTAGATGTTGTCGAACTTGGACTTCGTGACCGAGTCGTTCACGTTGATCGCGGGGAAGAGCAGCGTGCCCGCGCGCTCCATCTGATAGAGCCGGTGCACGCCGGTCGTGGTCTCTTCCGAGACACCCCGGATCTGCGGCGCCATGCGCCCGAAGATGCCCGGCTCGTCGCGCTGCATCTTGCGCAACAGCTCGAGGATCACCCCCCACTCTTCCGGCTCGCTGCCGCGGTTGAACGCGGGCACGGCCTTGGCGCGCTCGAACTCGAGCCCCTTGTGGATCAAGAGCGTGGCGTCGCCGCCGTCGTCGACGATCAGGCTCGGGCCGCCGCCGTCGGGGAAGCGCAGCGCCTCGCGCGTGCACCACCAGTACTCGTCGAGTGTCTCGCCCTTCCAGGCGAAGACCGCGATCCCGCGCGGGTCGCTCGGGCTGCCGTCGGGACCCATCGCCACCGCGGCCGCGGCGTGGTCCTGGGTCGAGAAGATGTTGCAGCTGCACCAGCGCACCTCGGCGCCGAGCGCGGTCAGCGTCTCGATCAACACCGCGGTCTGCACGGTCATGTGCAGGCTGCCCATGATGCGCGCGCCGCGCAGCGGCTGACTCGCGCCGAAGCGCTTGCGCAGCGCCATCAGGCCGGGCATCTCGTGCTCGGCCAGCCGGATCTCCTTGCGGCCCCACTCGGCCAGCGAAAGGTCGGCGACCTTGAACGGCTCGTACATCGACTCTCCTGATGGTCGCGTGGGCACCCTACCCACGCTCCGCTCGAGTAGCTAGAGACCGAGGTCCCGGCGCAGGTCGTCGGCCAGGCTGGTCTTCTCCCAGGTGAATGCGTCGCCGGTCCGCCCGAAGTGACCGTGGAACGCGGTCTGCCGGTAGATCGGGCGCAAGAGGTCCAGCGCGTCGATGATGCCGCGCGGGGTGAGATCGAAACGCTTGCGGATCGCGCGCTCGATGCGCGCGTCGTCGACGTGACCGGTGCCGAAGGTGTCGACCAGCACCGAGACCGGCTCGGCCACGCCGATCGCGTAGCTCACCTGCACCTCGAGTCTCTCGGCGGCTCCAGCCGCGACCAGGTTCTTCGCGACCCAGCGGCAGGCGTAGGCCGCCGAGCGGTCGACCTTCGAGGGGTCCTTGCCCGAGAACGCGCCGCCGCCGTGCCGGCCCATGCCGCCGTAGGTGTCGACGATGATCTTGCGGCCCGTGACTCCGGCGTCGCCCTGCGGGCCGCCGACCACGAATCGGCCGGTGGGATTCACGAAGATGCGGGTGTTGTCGTCGAGCAGCGTCTTGGGCAGCACCGGCCGGACGATCGCCTCGATCACCTTCGTCTTCAGCGCCTCGTAGGCGATGTCGGGGCTGTGCTGGGTGGAGAGCACGACCGCGTCGACGCGCAGCGGGCCGGCCGCGCCGTACTCGATCGTGACCTGCGACTTGGCGTCGGGGCGCAGGAAGTCGAGCTCGCCCGACATGCGGCACTCGGCCTGCCGCGCCATCAGCTTGTGCGCCAGCATGATCGGGAGCGGCATCAGCTCCTCGGTCTCGGTGCAGGCGTAGCCGAACATCATCCCCTGGTCGCCGGCGCCCTGCTCCTTGTACAGGCCCTCGCCTTCGGTGACTCCCTGGGAGATGTCGGGCGACTGCTCCTCGATCGCGACCAGGATCCCGCAGCTGGCGCCGTCGAGGCCCAGGTGGGCGTCGTCGTAGCCGATGTCGAGCACGGCCTGCCGCACCACGTCGGGGATCTTCACGTGCGCCTGGCTCGTGATCTCGCCCGCGACGCACACGAAGCCGGTCTTGGTCAGCGTCTCGCAGGCGACCCGGCTCTGGGGATCCTGCGCGAGATACGCGTCGAGCACGGCGTCGGAAACCTGGTCGGCCACCTTGTCCGGATGGCCCATCGACACCGACTCGGAAGTGAACAGTCTGCGGCCCATGATGCGTCCTTTCCCCGATCGCGCGCGAATCCTAACCCTGAAGGGCGATTCGCTCAAACTCAACGGGAAAGCGCTCGCGCATCCGCCGTTCGACCCGCTGCCGGATCTCCTGGGGGCCCCCGAGCTTCAGGACTTCGGTAAGCAGCTCGCGGGCTTCCGCCGCGGTCGAGTCGCGCAGGATCCGCTTCAGGAGCGGGATCGCGAACGGGGCCATCGACAGCTCGCCCATGCCCAGCGCCATCAGGATCCAGATGTGGAGCGGGTCACCGGCCATTTCGCCGCACATTCCCACCACGATCCCGGCTCGCCGGGCCGCCTGACCGATGCGCTGGAGCATCCGCAAGTGCGCCGGGTGCAGTGGCTCGTACAGATAGGCGACCTGCTCGTTCGAGCGGTCGACCGCCAGCGTGTACTGCAGGAGGTCGTTCGTGCCGATCGACAGGAAGTCGGCGTGGGGCGCGATCAGGTCGACGATCATCGCGGCCGCCGGCGTCTCGATCATCACGCCGAGCGGCACGTCGCGGTCGAAGGCCACCCGCTCGCGGGCCAGCTCGCGCTTGACGGCATCGAGCGCCTCGCGCGCGTACTCGACCTCGGCCAGGCTCGAGACCATCGGCAGCAGGATCTTCAGCTTGCCCGCCGTGCTCGAGCGCAGGAGCGCCCGGACCTGGGTGCGGAAGACGTCGGGCCGCTGGTGCGACATGCGCATGCCGCGCAGGCCCAGCGCGGGGTTCGCCTCGTCGGAGAGGTCGAGTCCGGTCGGCACCTTCTCGCCGCCGATGTCGAGCGTGCGGATCGTGGCCGAGTACGGCGCGACCGCGGCCAGGATCTGCGAGTAGGCGGCGCACTGCTCGTCCTCGCCCGGCAGGTCGTGGCGGTTCAGGAACAGGAACTCGGTGCGGTAGAGGCCGATGCCCTCGGCGCCGTAGCGCAGCGCGTCGCGCGCCTCCTCGATCTGGTCGACGTTCGCGAGCAGCCGCATCGCCACGCCGTCCTTGGTCTCGGCGGGCAGATCGACGTAGCGGAACAGCTCGCGCGACAGGACCTTCAGGTCGGCGAGCTGCTTCTGGTACTCGGCGATCTGGCTCGGGTCGGGATCGACGATCACGCGGCCGGTGCGGCCGTCGAGGATCAGCGTGACTCCGTCCGGGACCTCGCGTGCGAGCTCGGCGCCCGCGCCGACCACGGCCGGGATCTCGAGGCTGCGGGCCATGATCGTGACGTGCGAGGTACGCGAGCCGCTCTCGGTCACGAAGCCGGCGATCCGGTCGCGAGTCACTTGCGCGACCTCGCCGGGCGAGAGGTCCTCGGCCACCACGATCACGCCCGCGGGCGCGTTGCGCAGGCCCTCGGGCTCGCGGCCCATCAACGCCTGCAGCACGCGCCGGACGATGAAGCCGATGTCGCTGGCGCGCTCGCGCAGGTACGGATCCGGGAGTGACTCGAACAGCTCCTCCAGCCGGCGCAGCTCGCGCTGCAGCGCCCACTCCGCGTTCAGGCCCTGCTCGCGGATGTTGGCCTCGGCGTGCTGCAAGAGCGTGGGGTCTTCGAGGAACAGGAACTGCGCGTCGAAGATCGTGCCGACCAGCCCCGTGCCGTGCATGCCGCGGCGGATCTCCTCGAGCTTGGTGCGCGTCTCGGCGAAAGCCATGCGCAGGCGCTCGACCTCGCCGTCGGCTTGCTCGTCGCGGATCCGGTGCTCGGGAATCACGATGCGCTCGCGTCGTAGGACGTAGGCGGGGCCGATCGCGATTCCCGGCGAGACCGGGACGCCGCGGCGCTCGGAGCTCTTCGATTTCACGAACCCTCTCCGAAGCGATCCTGAATCAGCTGGGCCAGTGCCGCAACCGCAGCGTCGGCGTCGCTGCCGTCGGCCACTACGCGCACGCTCGTACCGACCGGCGCGGCCAGAGTCACCAGCGCGATGATGCTCTTTCCGTTCGCGCGCGTGCCGTCGCGCTCCAGTGAGACTTCGCTCTTGAAGCGCTCCGCGACCTTCACGAACGCCGCGGCGGCGCGCAGGTGCAGCCCGAGCTGGTTGGCGATCGTGCAGTCGCGCTCGGCCCGGCTCATGCGTCCCGCTTCTCCCCGCGGTTCGCCAGCAGGTCGCTGGCCACCGAGATGTTGCGCCGGCCGTAGTCACGCGCCGTCTCTGCCAGCTCGTGGATGCCGACCCCCGGCTTGGGCCGCGCGACTTTCACCAGCATGGGAAGATTCACACCCGTCACCACCTCGACCCGGCCCTCCTCGAGGAACGAGAGTGAGAGGTTCGAAGGCGTGCCGCCGAACATGTCGACCAGCACGAGCGCGCCCTCCCCCTGGTCGACCTCGCGCAGC
>DATJZP010000075.1:0-9522 GCA_035498875.1 Myxococcota bacterium | reverse complement strand
GCCGCCCACCGGCCAGTGCGCCATGTCTTCGGCGCGGCGCGTGCCGAGCCCGGCGGCGATCAGCTCGTCGCTGCTCCAGAACGTGCCGTCGAAGAACACGCAGTCCGCGCCCGCGACCGCGCCAGTCACTTCCGGCGAGGCTGCCGCGACCGCGGGCAGATAGGCGAGCACGCCGCCGCTGCGCGCGTCGCGGATGCGCAGGCCGACGTTATCTTCCGGCGACGGCGCGGCCGTGCGTTCGAGGTGGAGCGGGCGCTTGCCGGGGATCGCGAGCGCGGTCAGCTGGAGCCCGGTGGCCGCACCGCTCTCGCCGTCGACCAGCGCCAGCTCACGGCCTAGCGCGAGCGCGGTCCAGCGCACCTGGTCGGGGAAGCGTTCGAGCGTGCGGTACATGGCATTGCCCTCGGCGAAGCCGCGCCGCACGGCCTCGGTCGCGTAGACGCGGATCGGATGTGACTCGCGCAGCGACAGGAGTCCCAGACAGTGGTCGAGGTCGCCGTTGGTGAGCACCACGCCCGACACCGGAGAGTGTCGCCGGGCGCGCGGCCAGAGCGGGGCGAAGCTCTCGATCTGCGCGCGGATCTCGGGCGAGGCGTTCAGCAGGAACCAGCGCTCGCCGTCGGCGGAGATCGCCACCGACTCCTGCGTGCGCGCGCGGGCGCGCAGCGTTCCCGCGCGCAGGCCGCTGCAGTTGGTGCACCCGCAGTTCCACTGTGGGAAGCCGCCGCCCGCGGCCGATCCCAGAACCCGGAGCTTCACGCAGCGTCGGGCGGACTACGCCTCGTCGGAGGCGGCGTCGCGGACGAACGGCGGGTACTGGTCCCCGTCTTCATCCCCCTGATAGGCGCCGATCTCGGCGCTCATGTTGATCTCTTCGAACGCCGGTGTTTCCCAGTTCATCGTGGACTTCCCTCGGGCTTTTCACCCTTATCGGCCCGAGGGTAGGTCGCGCTTTCGAGCGGTGTCAACCACCCGGGTAGAGGAGCAGGGCCCGCACCTCGATGCTCTCGCGCGGCGGCGCACCCGCCGGCGTGGCCGGGTCGTCGAATGCGCTGTGCGCGCTGAAGCGCGCCGTGCCGTCCTCGAGTGAGTCGTAGGTCTTGATCAGGAGCGCCTCGTCGCGGCGCAGGCCCGAGTAGTAGAACCAGCGGTGCGCGGGGTTGAAGCGCACGGAGTAGACCTCGCCCACGCGGCCCGGATAGACGAGGTCGGTGGCGGCCCAGTCCTCGCCGCGGATCGTGCGGGCGTCGCAGACCGCGAGCGGAGTGGCCACGACGGGATTGCGGATCGGGCGCCACACGTTCACCACCGCGTGGCGGCCGTGGCGGCGTCGCTCGGCCTCCAAGGCCGGCAGGTGATCGCCGACCAGGCGCGGGCCCGACTTCACGGTGTAGTCGTTGTGCACGAAGCGCACCGGCTCGCGCACGCCCCGCTCGCGCGCGTCCGCCGCCGAGCGCAGCGTGTAGTCGAAGATCACCACCTTCTCCGCGCCCGTGGCCGTGCGCAGGAGTGACTCGAGGTCGGGGTAGTAGATGCCGGTGATCTGCGCGGGGTCGAGGAAGTCGCGCACGCGCGTGGCGTGCGATACGAGCGCGAAGCCTTCGCGGTCGAGCTCGGCCGCGTGGACGAGCTTGCGCGCGTCGCGGATCGGCACCGTGTGCGGCTCGGTGCGCGGGCGCGACGGCACGCCGGCCGGCGGCTTGAACGTGTAGCTCACGAGCTTCTCGGAGCTCGGAGCCAGGTAGTGAAGAACGCCTTCGGTCGCGGGCAGGTCGGAGAGCGGTAGATCGAGCGACATCGCTTCGTGCTCCAAGCGCCGGGGGTGGCTTTGCTCGTTCGATGCAGGCCGGCGCCGGAGGAGTTTCCATGCGTCGCGCTGCGAATCCCGACGCTGCGGCGCCCGCGGCCCAACCCAATGGCTTCCGAGGAGAGAGAGGGAGTCCCGGAGGGGAAGCTCGAGCCGGCGGGCGCCGCAGCGGGGTTTCTGCGCATTCCTCCTAAGAGTCCAGCTGTGGAAAGAACACCAGCGCCCGCACCTCGATGCTCTGGCGCGGAGCGGCGCCCTGGGGCGTGTCCGGATCGTCGAAGGCGCTGTGCGCGCTGAAGCGCGCGGTGCCGTCCTCGAGTGAGTCGTAGGTCTTGATCAAGAGCGCCTCGTTGCGGCGCTGGCGCGGATAGAAGTACCAGCGATGGGCGGGGTTGAAGCGCACCGAATACACCTCGCCAACGCGCTCGGGATAGATGAGATCCGTGGCGACCCAGTCTTCGGGCCGGATCGAGCGCGCGTCGCACACCGCCAGCGGCGTCGACTCCACGACCTCGCTGATCGGACGCCAGACGTTCACGATCGCGTGTCGGCCGCGCAGCCGGCGCTCCGCCTCCAGCGCCGACAGGTGATCCGTCACGCGGCGTTTGCCCGACTCACTGGTGTAGTCGTTGTGCACCGAGCGTACGGGCTCGCGCACGCCGAGAATCTCGCGCTGCTCGGCCGAGCCCGAGCGCAGCGTGTAGTCGAAGATCGCCACGGCTTCGGCGCCGGTGACCTTGCGCAGCAGGAAGTCGATCTCGGGGAAGTAGCCGTAAGCGATCTGGTCCGCGTCGTAGAAGTCTCGAACGCGCGTGACCTGCGGCACGAGCGCGAAGCCCTCGACGTCCAGCCGCGCCGGCAGCGCGAGCTTGCGCGCGTCGCGCACCCGCACGGTGTGCGGCTCGGGACGGCCGCTGCGCTGCGGAATGCCGGGTGGCGGCGCGTAGGTGTAGCTGCGCGGGCGCTCGGCCGTGGGCGCGAGATAGTTGAGAACCGCTTCGGTGCTCGGCAGGTCGAATGACATGGCTAGCCCTCGTCGATGGGAAGTTGGCTGCGGGCGGGACCCTCGGGCAGCGGGGCTTCGATCTTCTCGACCAGCCACCAGAGCCAGCGCAGCATCACGCCGCGTCCCGGTTGTAGGCCGATGAGTCGCCGGCGAGTGACTTGCTGGTGCGGCCGTCGATTCCGACCGGCAGCTCGCCGGCGATCGTCACCCGCTGGAGCTGGCGCGGCTCGCGGCCGAAGTCCGCAATCGCGCGGTGCTGGGTGGCGCGGTTGTCCCAGAACGCCACGTCCCCGGGGCGCCAGCGCCAGCGCACGGTGTTCTCGGGACGAGTCACGTGCTTGTGGAACAGGCTCAGCAATGCCTTGGAGTCACCCGCCGAGACGCCCGCGATGCTCCGGGCAAAGCCGCCCAGGAACAGCACGCGCTCACCGGTCTCGGGGTGCACGCGCACCACCGGGTGGAGCGTCTGATAGCGCACCGACTCGAACACCCGTCCGTAGGCACGCAGTGACTCGCTGGGGCCGCCCGGACCCGCCGCGACGTAGTCGAATTGATTGGTGTGCAGCGCCTGGAGCGAACCCGCCAGCGTCTGCAGCTCGGCGGAGAGATCCTCGTAGGCGGCCGCCGTGTTCGCCCACAACGTGTCTCCACCGAGCGCGGGCAGCACGACCGCGCGCAGGATCGAGCCGAGCGGCGGGCGGTCGACGAAGGTCACGTCGGTGTGCCACTGCACGGCGACGTTGCCGTTGCGGGCGTCGACGTCGAGCACGTCCGGGTGCTCGCGCAGCCCGGGCACGGTGGGATGGGCGCCGGTCAGCGGGCCGAAGCGGCGGGCGAAGCGCTGCTGTGCCGCAGCGTCGAGCCGCTGCTCGCGGAAGAACAACACCTTCCAGCGCAAGAGCGCCTCGCGCACGAGCTCGATCTGGCCCTCGGGCGGGTCCTGCGACAGGTCGACCCCGCGAACCTCGGCGCCGATCCGCCCCGCGACCGGCAGCACCTCGATGGCATGAGACATCGCTGAGTCCTCCTAGATGCCGGCGCCGTCGTTGAAGACGTCGTCGCGGCGCGAGCGCGCCTGGGTGATGTGACTGCTCGGCGGAACGCTGCGCGTGAGCCAGACGTTGCCGCCGATCACCGAGCCCCGGCCGACGATGATGCGGCCGAGGATCGTGGCACCGGCGTAGATCACGACCTGGTCCTCGATGATCGGGTGGCGCGGCTGCCCCTTCAGTGGCTTGCCGTTCCCGTCGAGCGGAAAGTCGCGCGCGCCCAGTGTCACCCCCTGATACAGGCGCACGCGGCTCCCCAAGAGAGCCGTCTCGCCGATCACTACGCCGGTGCCGTGATCGATGAAGAAGTGGTCTCCGATCTTCGCGCCGGGATGGATGTCGATTCCGGTGTTCGAGTGCGCTTCCTCGGAGACGATGCGGGCGAGCAGAGTCGCGCCCAGGCGGTGGAGCTCGTGCGCCAGCCGGTGATACGTGATGGCGGTGACTCCCGGGTAGCACAGCAGCACCTCGGCGCGGCTGTGCGCGGCCGGGTCGCCGTCGAGCGCCGCGCGCAGGTCGCGCTCGAGCGCGCTGCGCACGGCGGGCAGCTTCTGGGCGAACTCGGCCACCAGCTCGCGCGCGCGGCGCGCGGCGGTCACCGAGTCGGGCTCGCCCGACTCGTACAGGAAGCCGCGCCGGACCTGCTCCTCGAGCGCGCGCAGGCTGGCGTCGAGCGTGTTGCCGACGAAGAAGTCGATGCTGCTCTCGGTGAAGTCGCTGACACCGAAGTGTGACGGGAAGAGCGCGCCGCGCAGCCCGCGCATGGCGTCCACCAATGCGTCGCGCGACGGCCGCTCGGAACGGCGCTCCTCGTCGCGGCGCTCGCCCTGACCGTTGCGCGAGGTCCGCAGCGCCGCCACGAGCTTCTCGAGATCCCAGGTCGCCGAGGCCTCCGGGTCGCGGCGCTCGGCGCGAGTCACAGGAATGGCCGGCGCGCTCACAGCGGGAGCCCCTGGGCGTCGAAGATGCCCTCGAAGAGCGCCGAGCTGAGATAGCGCTCGCCGGAGTCGGGCAGGATCACGACGATCGTCTTGTCCGCGCTCTCCGGCCGCTGGGCGATGCGCAGCGCGGCGGCGACCGCGGCCCCGCTCGAGATTCCCGACAAGATGCCCTCCTCGCGCGTCAGCGCGCGCGCGGTCTCGATCGCCTCCTCGTTCGTGACCAGCTCGACCTCGTCGATGAGCGAGAGATCGAGCACCTCCGGCACGAAGCCGGCGCCGATGCCCTGGATCCGGTGCGGACCGGGCTTCAGTGACTCTCCGGAGAGCGTCTGCGAGATCACGGGGCTGGCCGCGGGCTCGACCGCCACGCTGGTGATCGCGCGGCCGCGCGTGCGCTTCAGGTAGCGAGACACTCCGGTGATCGTGCCGCCGGTGCCGACGCCCGAGACCAGCACGTCGACCGTGCCGGCGGTGTCGTCCCAGATCTCGGGGCCGGTAGTGCGCTCGTGGATCTCGGGATTCGCCGGGTTCTTGAACTGCTGCAGCAGCACTAAGCGCTCGGGATCGGACTTCGCGATCTCCTCCGCGCGCTGGATCGCGCCAGGCATGCCGCGCGCGCCCTCGGTGAGCACGAGCTTGGCGCCGTAGGCCGCGAGCAGCTTGCGCCGCTCGAGACTCATCGTCTCGGGCATGGTGAGAGTCACGGGGTAGCCGCGCGCCGCGGCCACGAACGCCAGCGCGATGCCGGTGTTGCCGCTGGTGGGCTCGATGATCTCCTTGCCGGGGCCGAGCAGGCCGCGCTTCTCCGCGTCCCAGACCAGGGCCGCGCCGAGCCGGCACTTCACCGAGTAAGCGGGATTCCGACCTTCGATCTTCGCCAGCACGAGCGCGCGCGAGCTCTTGGTGACTCGCCGCAGCCGCACCAGTGGAGTTCGTCCGATGGAGAGCGCGTTGTCGTTGAACCAGTGAGTGCCTTCGATCGACATGCGCGCGCAGAGTGCACGTGCGATGCCAAGGCCCGCGTGAACGCTCGCGTCGCCGCGCGGCCGGGTTGCGCGCTCGGGCCAGCGCCGATCACGGATTCTCCGAGATTCCGTGAGTCCCGCGGAAGCGTCGCCAGTCGATGCCGAGCTTGCGCATGCGCGCGCGCAGCGTGTGCGGGTTGATGCCGAGCGCGCGCGCCGCGCCGAACGGACCTTCGATCCGGCCGAAGGCGCGCGTGAGCGCGGCCTCGATGTGGCGCACCATCGCTTCGTCGAGCTTCGCGCTCGGCTCGGGCGGCGCGACTGGAGACACCGGCAGCGGGGCGGGCGCCGGCGCGCTGCTGCCAGGGGCCGGCCCCAGCGCCTTGGCGACCTCGAGCACGTGACCCTGCCCGAGCAGCACCGCGCGATCCATCACCGCGCCGAGCTCGCGAATGTTTCCGGGCCAGGCGTAGGAAGCGAGCAGGCTCACGTCGTCGCGCGTGGGCGTGAGCGCCGGCAGGCCGAAGCGAGTGGCGGCGCGCAGCGCGAAGTGAGTCGCCAGCGCCGCGATGTCCTCGGGGCGCTCGCGCAGCGGCGGCAGGTGGATCACGAACACGGCCAGCCGGTACCACAGGTCCTCGCGGAAGCGCCCTTCCCCGACCATCGCCTGCAGATCGCGGTGGGTGGCCGCGACGATCCGCACGTCGGCGTGCAACGGGCGCGTGCCGCCCACGCGCTCGAAGCTGCCGTCCTGCAGGATGCGCAGCAGCCGCACCTGCGCCGCGAGCGGCAGCTCGCCGATCTCGTCGAGAAACAGCGTTCCGCGGTCGGCGCGCTCGAACCAGCCCTTCCGCTGCGTCGCGGCACCCGTGAAGCTGCCGCGCTCGTGGCCGAACAGCTCGGAGTCGATCAGGCCCGTCGGAATGGCGCCACAGTTCACGCGCATGAACGGCCCGGCCGCTCGCGCCGAGCGCGAGTGAATCGCCCGCGCCGCCACTTCCTTTCCCGACCCGGTCTCGCCCAGGAGCAGGACGGGGACGTCGGAGGGCGCGACCAGCTCGATCCGCTCCATCGACGCGCGCAGGCCCGAGTCGGCGCCGACGATGTTCTCCGACAGGTCGTCGCGGCCCAAGCGCGTGAGCAGACTGCGCTTGTCCGCCTCGGCCGCCTGGCGCAGAGCGTCGAGCTCGGCGATCCGGCGGTCGTTCTCGAGCGCCACCGAGAACGGCTCGGCCAGCGCGTGCGCCACCTCCTCGTGCTCGCGCTCGAAGTGTCTCGGCGCGCGCGCCACCAGCACCAGCACGCCCGCAGGCTCGCCGTCGCGCAAGAGCGGCCCGACGATCAAGTCGCCCTCGAGTGACTCGGGAACGGCCCCCTCGATGCGGCGGGCGAGCGCGGCGGCGGAGCCGCGCAGCGGCTTGCCGCGGCGGCAGAACGCGACCAGCTCGGCCAACGCTTCGGGCGTGAGCGAGTCGCGGACGTGGGGCGTCGCGATCGCAGCGCCGCCGGCGTCTGCGGCGGCCACGGTCTCGAGGCTGGCGTGCGCGCGATCGAGGCGGCGCACCCAGAGCTGATCCAACGGCAGGCGCCGCGCGAGCAGCGGCGTGCAGCGCCGCAGCGACTCTCCGATCTCGAGGTGGCGCCCGGTCTCGCGCCACAGGTCCAAGAGCAGCGGAGCGAAGCGCTCCATCCAGACCTCCGATTTTCCAGATTATATAACAGATTCGTCAGCGATTCCGCGCTGATTTTCCGTGTCCAGATCTGGGATATCGACCAATTCAACCCCCAAGCCCGGCCCTTGTGCGGGTTCCGTGCCCGGCACGGGCTTTGCTCGACGGGCGTGCGCGAATTTCGCGAAGGGAGTTGGAAAATGGTTCGGGGTTGGATGGCGCTGGGCGCCGTCGCGGGTCTGCTCGGCTCGGTGCTCGGGCTGGCTCATGGGGCTTCCGCGCAAGCGCAGTCCGCGAGTGACCGCGCCGCGCTCGAGCAGCGCGTGGACGAGCTCGAGCAGGAGCTGTCGCTGGTGAAGCGCAAGCTCGAAGTGAGTGACGAGACGCAGGCCAGCAAGGGCCCGCAGCCGGTGATTACCGCGGGCAGCGACGGCTTCACGCTGCGTTCGGCGGATTCGAGCTACGTGCTGAAGATACGCGGCTACACGCAGTTCGACACGCGCTTCTTCACGGACGCGCCGGCCAATCGCGCGCCCGGCCAGGACACCTTCTTCTTCCGGCGCATCCGGCCCCTGATCGAGGGCACGCTCGCCAACGTCGTCGACTTCCGGATCATGCCCGACTTCGCCGGCAGCACGCTGGTGGTGCAGGACGCCTGGGCGAACGTGCACTACATCCCGGAGGCGGCGCTCGAGTTCGGCAAGTTCAAGGGTCCGGTCGGCCTCGAGAGACTCCAGTCCGCGACCGCGATGTGGTTCGTGGAGCGCGCGCTCCCGACCCAGCTCGTGCCGAACCGCGACCTCGGCATCATGCTGAACGGAGTCATCGGCGAAGGCCTGTTCAGCTACCAGCTCGGCTGGATGAACGGCGCCGTCGACAACACCCAGACGGTGAACGGCGACGTCGACACCGGCGACGACAAGGACCTGCTGGCGCGCGTCTTCTTCCAGCCCTTCCAGGATTCCGGCATCGGTCCTCTCCAGGGCCTGGGCGTCGGCTTCGCCGCGACCTATGGCCACCAGGAGGGAGTCACCGGCTCGTACAAGACCTCGGGCCAGCAGACCTTCTTCGCGTTCCGCTCCAACGTCGTCGAGACCGGCGCGCGCTACCGCTACGCGCCGCAGGCGTACTGGTACTGGGGCCCGTTCGGCCTGCTGACCGAATACGTCTACAACTCGAGTCAGTACCGCCGGCCGGGCTTCAGCGACACCCGCGCGAACAACTCGGCCTGGCAGGTGGCCGTGGGCTGGGCGATCACGGGCGAGAACGAGTCGTACAAGGGACTCATTCCCAGCGTCAATTTCGACCCGTTCAAGGGCACGTGGGGCGCGTGGGAGGCGATCGCCCGGATCAGCGAGCTGAAGGTCGACGACTCGATCTTCGACGCCAACTTCGCCGATCCCACCGTCAGCGCCGAGGCCGCGAAGCTGTGGAGCCTGGGCATCAATTGGTATCTCAACCGCAACGTGAAGATCGCGGTCAACTACGACCGCACCACGTTCCGCAGCTACGCGAACAACCAGGACCGCCACGCCGAAGGCGTGCTGCTGGGCCGCTTCCAGCTCTCGTTCTAGGAGTCTCTATGCGCTCACTCAGTTCGTGCCTAGTCAGCCTGCTTCTCCTGGCCGCGTCCGGCGCGCGCGCCGACAGCGAGATCCTCAACGTCTCCTACGACCCGACGCGCGAGCTGTACGGCGACTACAACGCGCTCTTCGCCAAGCACTGGCAGGACACGCACCACGAGGCGGTCACCATCAACCAGTCGCATGGCGGCTCGGGCAAGCAGGCGCGCGCGGTGATCGACGGGCTCGAGGCCGACGTGGTCACGCTGGCGCTCGCGGGCGACGTGAACGCCTTGTTCGAGAAGGCCCAGCTCGTGCCGCGTGACTGGCAGTCACGGCTGCCCAACAACAGCTGCCCCTACACCTCGACGATCGTGTTCCTGGTGCGCAAGGGGAACCCCAAGGGCATCAAGGACTGGGACGACCTGGCCAAGCCCGGTGTCTCGGTGATCACGCCCAGCCCCAAGACGTCCGGCGGTGCGCGCTGGAACTATCTCGCGGCCTGGGGCTACGCGCAGCGCA
>DATJZP010000074.1:0-24996 GCA_035498875.1 Myxococcota bacterium | reverse complement strand
ATCGGACTCGTCGGTCGGAAGACGCGCTGGGAGAAGAGCGCGAGGAGCCCGGCGCCGATCGAGAGCCCCGCGACGCCGGCGAACGAGGCCGGGCCCTCGAGCCGCCGGGGGAAGAGGTGCAGCGACTCGGACGCGAGCAGGAGCGAGTAGCCGAGCGCGCCGGCGATCACGAAGTTGGCGCCGATCGCGAGCTCCGGGAGCTTGCGCGTGCGCCACGCCAGCGCGAGCAGCCGGATCCCCACCACGAGGCTCGCCCCGATGAACGACGCGAAGCCGACGAGCCCCAGCAGGTCCGCCATCCGACCCCTCTCCGACCCGTGTCGTCGGCGGGATGGCGCGCCTGCTTGAGGCGGACTCCCGGCGCGCGCCGGCGGAGCCCGCCGTCTCCGATCGTCAGCGACGCACCGACGAGTACGCCGTCACGGCCGGTCCATCAGCGATAGCCGTAGGGACTCCAGCCGTAGCCCGACGGGCGGTAGTAGGCAGGCGGCCCGTAGGACGGGCCGTAGGCAGGGCCCGCGTAGGGAGATGCGTAGTAGGGGCTTCCGAAGCTGACCCCTGCCCCGATGGGGCCGGCATGGATGTAGCCGGCGCATCCGAGCACCGATCCGACCAGCAGCAACAACGCTACGACTGCGCGACGCATGCCCTGACCTCCGCAAGCGGCGAGATGGCCACTGCACCGTGTTGGACGCTGCGTCGCGGAAAACCAAGCGCCGCCCGCCGGGGCGCGTCATCCCTCCGTCATCGGCTTCGAGAGCCGGCGCGCAACCAGAAACGCTGCTTCGGGTTCCAGCGATCCAGGGCGCGGTGCCTCGGCGCCTAGCCGTCCTCGCGGTCGGCGATCGTTCCGTACCAGTCGAAGTCGGCCCGCTTGACCCAGCCCGGCATCTTCGAGCCCCGTTTGATGCGCTCCTCCATCTGCGGCGACAGCTTCCCCTTCTGCATGAGATCGAGGAAGACCGCGCCGGCGCAGCTCTGGTCGAAGAAGTCGCGCTGCCAGGCCCACTGCCACCGGCCTGCGTAGCGGAACCAGGAGCCGCCGGTTCCGCCGATCTCCACGGGCTTGCCGTCGTCGCCGCGGATCGGGGCGATCTGCCGCCAGATGCCGATGATCTCGCCCTTCTGGTCGTCGATCAACGTTCGCACGTACGGATAGGTCCACTTGTCGAGCCCGGCCATCTCGGTCCCCATCACGTGCTTGCGGATCTCCTCGCGCCCGCGCGCGACGAACTCGTACTTCGGGCCGTTGTTCCAGGTATAGAGCGCGTCCTCGGCGTAGAAGCGCGCGAGCGGCTCCCAGTCTCCCGTGCGGCCGCACTCGTCGTTGGTGGCGACGAAGCGGCGGATCATCTCCTCGAGCTCGGCGCGGGGGAAGGCGGGCATCGGTCCTCCTCTATCGATCTTCGGTGATGCGCAGCGCGCGGGTGGGGCAGTACTTCACGGCCGCCTCGACCTTCGCGCGCAACGTCTCGGGCGGATCCGGGTCGAGCACCACCACGCGCGACTCGGCGGGATCGACGGCGAAGACCTCGGGGGCCTCGCCGGCGCACACTCCGTGACCCTGACACAGATCGATGTCGACGTGGATCTTCACGCCGCGACCGCCGCCTCGACCGCGCGGCGCCGGTAGCGCACGCGGCAGGGCTGGGCGAGCTGGACCACCATCTTCGAGTGGTCGCTGCGGTAGCTCTCGGCCGGCTGCGCGAGCTCGAACTCGTAGCGGCGCAGCAGCAGCGAGAAGATCGCCTTGAGCTGCATCATCGCGAAGGCCGCACCGACGCAGCGGTGGCGCCCCGCGCCGAACGGGATGTAGCCGAAGGTGCTGCGGTCCTCCTCGCGCCCCGGCTCGAAGCGGCTCGGGTCGAAGCGCTCGGGGTCGCGGAACAGGGCGGGGTCGCGATTCGATGTGGCGATCGATACGCCGACCATCTTGCCCGGCGCGACGGTCCAGTCGCGGTATGCGAACGGCTGCACCACCTTTCGCATCAGCAGAATCAGCGGCGGATGCAGGCGCAGGGTCTCCTTGAGGACGCTCTCGAGCACCGGGATCTCGCGCAGCGCCTGGTACGAGACGTCGCGGCTGTCGGCGTAGAGCGCGTCGAGCTCCTCGGTCGCGCGCTTCATCCACTCGGGATGCCGGCACAGCTCGAGCAGCGCCCAGGATGCGGTGGTCGAGGTGGTATGGTGGCCGGCGAACATCAGCGAGATGAACATGCCAGTGATGGTGTCGACGGTGTAGCGCGGGCTCCCGTCCGGATTGCGGATGCCGCGCAGGATCTGGAACAGGTCCTGCGTCTTGCGGCCGGTGCGCTCGCGGCGCTCGAAGATGCCCTGCAGCAGCGCGACCAGGCGCCGTCGCGCGCGGTCGCGCTTGCGGAACGAGGGCAGCGGCAGGTTCGGGTTCACGTAGGCGATGGCGTCGGTGCCGCGCTCGAGGTCGTGGAAGATCGGCACCAGCTCGGCCGAGAGCTCCTCGCGGAACTCGGGCCCGATCAGCGCCGCGCTCGAGGTGTAGATGGTGAGCTCGGCGAAGAAGTCGAGCAGGTCGACCTGGCCCCCGTCGCCCCAGCCCGCGAGCGCGCGCTCGGTCTCGCGAGCGATGCCCTCGGCGTGGCCCCGCATGGCCTGGTCGCGCAGCGAGCGGTTGCGCAGCGCCTGCTTGCGCTGCTCCGGCGTCGCGTCGAAGACCACGCCCGCGCCGAACACCGGCTTCATGAACGGGTAGGCGGCGGCCTGGTCGAGCTGCTCGTCGGGGGCGCGGAAGAACGCCTCCTGCGCAGCCTCGCCGTAGAGCATCACCAGCGGCTGGTGCGCGAGCCGCAGCTCGCCGATCTCGCCGCACTCGTCGCGGGTACGCTGGAGCAGCTCGGTCGGCCGGCGCCGCAGCTCGAGCAGGTGGCCGAGCAGCGGGAGGCCGCCGGAGAGTCGGGGGATTACGGCGCTCATCGACCGCCTCCTGGGATGCGCCCTTCGGGCGGAGCCTCGGGCATCAGCTGGATCACGTCCGCGTGCGTGCCGGCCGGGGCCGTCACGGCGGCGACGACGGCGCGCGCCACGCTCTCGGGCGGCATCCAGCGCAGGTGCCGCTGGATCCCGAAGTACTTCCAGGTGGTGAGCAGGCGCTTCACCAGCGCCGGATCCCAGCCGCGCGCGAAGTCCGTCGGCGCGGTGGGGCCGGGGCGGACGATGGTCGAGCGGACGCCGGTGCCCTCGAGCTCGAGCCGCAGCGTGCGCGCGAGCCCTTCGAGGCCCCACTTGCTGGCGGTGTAGCCCGCCTGGAACGGCCGCGGCGCGACGGCGTTCTCGGACGACACGAAGACGAGGTCGCCCGGCGCCTCGCGCGCGAGCAGCGACGCGACGGCGCGGCGCGCCAGGAGCCCGGGCCCGACCAGGTTCGTCGCGATCTCGCGCTCGAAGTCCGCGGGCTCCACCTCGTGCAGCAGCCCCGGCACGCAGATGCCGGCGTTCGCGACGAGCACGTCGACCGGACCGAGCGCGCGCTCGGCGGCGTCGAAGAAGGCGTCGATGGAGGCGGGCTCGGCGAGATCGAGCGGATGGGCGAAGGCGCGCCCGCCGGCCTTCTCGACCTCGACCGCCACGTCGAGCAGCTTGTCGGTGCGCCGCGCGCCGAGCGCGACCGGCCAGCCGAGCGCCCCGAAGCTGCGCGCGATGGCCGCGCCGATTCCCGACGAGGCTCCCGCGAGGATCACCGTGCGCGCTGCGACAGCCATCGGTGCGCTCCTCAGAATCCGATCGGCAGCGCGGCGAAGCCGCGCACGTTGACGGAGTGCACGCGCACCAGCCCGGCCGGGTCGATCTCGTAGTCCGGGATGCGCTTCCAGAGCTCCTCGAGCGCCACGCGGCCCTCGAGCCGCGCGAGCGATGCCCCGAGGCAGAAGTGGACGCCCTGGCCGAAGGCGAGGCTCGCGCTGGTGTCGCGCGCGAGGTCGAAGCGGTCGGGCTCGGGGAACACGCGCTCGTCGCGGTTCGCGGAGCCGACCAGCAGCACCACGCGGTCTCCCTCCCGCAGCTTCTGGTCGTGCAGCTCGAGGTCGCTCGCGACGACCCGCGCCAGCGCCTGCGTCGAGTTGTCGTAGCGCAGCGTCTCCTCGACCCAGCGCGGCACCAGCCCCGGATCGGCGCGGAGCCGGTCGCGCTGGGCCGGGTTGCGCCAGAGCCAGTAGAGCGCGTTGCCGAGCAGCTTCGTGGTGGTCTCGTTCCCCGCGACCACCATCAGGAACAGGAAGCCGATGATCTCGCGGTCGGAGAGCCGATCGCCTTCGGCCTCCGCGGCGATCAGCGCGCTGGTGAGGTCGTCCGGCCCGCGCGGCGCCCCCGCGCGGCGCTCGGCGAGCATCTCGGTGAAGTAGTGGAGCATGCGCAGGGCCGACTGCGCCGCGGCCGGCGGCAGCCCCTGCACGCCTTCCTCGCGGTGCACGACCAGGTCCGCCCAGCCGCGCAGGGTCGCGCGGTCGGCGGCCGGGACGCCGAGCATCTCGCTGACCACGTCCATCGGGAGCTTGCCCGCGAAGTCGCGGATGAAGTCGCAGGAGCCCGAGTCGGCGAACGCCTCGAGGTAGCGCACCGAGAGCGCGCGGATGTGCGGCTCGATCGACGCCACGCGCCGCGGCGTGAACCCGCGCGACACCAGCGCGCGCAGCCGATCGTGTCGCGGCGGATCCATCGCCAGGAACGACATCGTGGTCTCGGCATCGGCGTGGAACGCGTCGAGGTCGAGCGAGACGCCGTTGCGGTTCGAGAAGTGCTGCCAGTCTCGGAACCCGGCGAGCACGTCGGCGTGCCGCGACAGCGCCCAGAACCCGAGCGCCTCGTTGCGATAGGCGGGCGCCTCGGCGCGCAGCCGCGCGTAGACGGGATAGGGATCCTCGTGCACCTGATAGGCGTAGGGGTCGAACTCGAGCGGCGCGAGGGATGCGGCGGCCATCTTGCGGCCCGGCGAGCATACCATCATTTCCATTATGGACGCAATGCAAATGTGGTAGCCTCGGCGGTGGCGCCGAGCGCCGCGGAGGAGAGCCGATGTCCGATCCCGAGACCCGACGCCGGGGGCTGGAGTGGTTCGAGAAGGTGATGGGCTTCCGGCCGCCTGCCGTGCCCGAGGACCCGTTCCTCGACGCCACCATCGACCATCTCTTCGCCGCGGTCTGGTCGCGCCCCGGCCTGTCGATCCGCGAGCGCCGCCTGGTGACGCTCACCGTCCTGATGCAGCTCGGAAACGAGCAGACGCTCAAGCTTCACTTCGGCGCGGCGATGCGCCAGAAGCAGCTGACCGACGCCGAGATCGACGAGCTCATCCTGCACGCGGCGCACTACGCGGGCTGGCCGGTCGCCGCGGTGTCGAGCCAGATCGTCCGCCAGCTCCGAGCCGAGCGCGACAAGGCGGGCGCGGGTGGCTAGCGCCGACCGGCTGCGGCGGGCGCCGCCGCGCGTGCGCCGCAGCCACGCGGAGCGCACCGCGGAGACGCGCGCCAAGATCCTGGGCGCCGTCGTCGAGAGCGTCGCCGAATGCGGCCTCTCGCGCACCACCGCCGTCGAGATCGCGCGGCGCGCGGGCGTCACCTGGGGCGCGGTCCAGCACCACTTCGGCGGCAAGAACGAGCTCCTGATGGCGGTGCTCGAGGACTCCTTCGCGCGCTTCGCCGCGCGCATGGCCGATCTCCCGATCGAGGGGCTCCCGCTCGAGGCGCGCTGCGCGCGCTTCGTCGAGCGCGCCTGGGAGCACTTCGCCAGCCGGGAGTACGCCTCGACCTTCGAGATCCTGCTCGACCACCTTCGGCGCGCGCACCCGACGGGAGTCGGCTGGCAGGCCCGGATGTCGCGGGCGTGGGACGGCGTGTGGGCGCGTTACTTCGGTGCCGCATCGATCTCGCGCCGCCGCCACGGGGAGCTGCAGCACTACACGATCTCGGTGCTGTCGGGACTCGCCTCGACCCTGATGCTCGAGGGCCGGGGCGCGCGCGTCCGCCCCGCCGAGCTGGCGCTGCTCGCCGCCACGCTGACGCACGAGCTGCGCGCCTGACTCAGGGCGGCGGCTCCCAGCGGATGCGCACGCGGCGCTCGCCGAAGCGGCGGGCTGCCTCCGCGTCGTCGCCGAGATACACGTCGATGCGTCGTCGCCAGCGCGGTGCCATGCGGTCCGCCACGCTCCACTCGCCGTCGATGCCCTCGATGCGGACGCGCGCGCCGAAGCGCAGGCCCATCTCGTAGAGGTCGTCGGAGACGGCCACCACGCGCATGCCGGGCCGCAGCCGGACGCCGGATGCCGTGCGCGTCGGGTCGGTGGCCTCGGCCGCCTGGTCGGGCAGCGAGTTGTACGCGGTCGCGGTGACCTCGAGCTCGGCGGGCGGCGCGGGGCGGGGTGCCGGCGGCGGGCGCAGATAGGCGCAGCCGGATCCGACGGCGAGCGCGGCCAGGGTCGCGGCGGCGGCGCGGAGCGGCGGCCGGGTTCGCACGCCCCGAGGTTCGCACACTGGCGGTACGGGACCCTGCGCGTATCGTTCGGCATGCCCCCCGCCGCGCGCGTCGAGTGTCCGCACGCGGATCGCTGTCCCGGCTGCCCGCTGATCGGCCAGGCCCCTGATGCGCAGCTCGAGGCCAAGGCGCACCGCCTGGCGCGGGCGCTCGCGCCGTTCGCCGCGTGGCTCGACGTCGAGCCGGAGCCCGTGCGAGCTGCGCCGAGCGACGTCGAGTACCGGACCCGCGCGAAGCTCGTCGTGGCGCCGGGCGTGCCGCCGCGTCTCGGTCTCTTCGCGCCCGGCCACGAGGTCGTGGACCTGCCCGGATGCCGCGTGCTCGCGCCACCGCTACGCGCCGCGGCCGCGGGCCTGCGCCAGGTCCTCGCCGCTCCGCCGCGCGAGGCGGGCGATGCGCTGCGTGCGGAGGGTGATGGAGACGGGCGGCTCCGCGCCGTCGATCTGCGCGCGGTGTACGAGGACGGCGAGGCGGCCGTCCTCGTGACGCTGGTGCTTCGCGAAGGCGGCGACACCGACGCGGCGCTCGCCGCAGCGTGCGAGGCGCTGGCCCGGGCGGTGCCGACACTCCGGGGCGTCGCCGTGAGCCGGCACGCCGGCCGGAGCCCGCAGGTGCTCGGCGAGCTGCCGCGCGTGCTCCTCGGCCCCGGCCGGCATCGCGACCGGCTGCGTCCGGGGCGGCCCTGGTCATTCGCCTCGCATGGCGCCTTCGTCCAGGCGCACGGCGAGCAGGCGGCAGCGATCCAGGACGAGGTCGAGCGCGCGCTCGCGCCGCTGCCCGGGCGCCGCGTCCTCGAGCTCTACGCGGGAAGCGGATCGCTCGCTCTTGCGCTCGCGGCTGCGGGTGCGCGGGTCACCGCGGTCGAGGGCTTCGCACCGGCGGCCCGCGCGGCCGAGGAGGCGGCGCGCGCGCAGGGCATCGCGGGCCTCGATGCGCGCGCGGGGAGCGCGGAGCACTGGCTGCCGCGCCTCGCCGCTTCGGGCGAGCGCTACGACGCGGTGATCGCGAATCCGCCGAGAAGGGGCCTCGCGCCGCAGGTGCGCACAGCGATCGCCGCGCTCGGTGCCGCGCGCGTGATCTACGTCTCGTGCGAGCCAACCACGCTGGCGCGCGACCTCGCCCACCTCGCCCGCCTCGGACTGCGCGCCGAGCGGCTCGCGCCGTTCGACCTCCTGCCGCAGACCGCCGAGGTCGAGAGCGTCGCGGTGCTCGAGCGCGCCGCGCCGGTGGAGCCTCCGCTCCTCTTCGAGGACGAGCACCTGCGCGCGATCGACGCCCCCGGCGATGCGCCGGGACCGGGCGGCACGGGCCTCTTCGGGGGAGCGGAGCCGGGCGCGAGCGGGGTCGCGCTCGTGGCGCGCGACCGCACGACGGCCGCCGCGCTGCGCGAGGCGCACGCCGCGGGCCGCTGGCTCGCGCTGGTGCGCGGCGTCGCGCGCGCGCACGGTCGGCTCGGGGAGGGTGCGCGCCATCGCAGGCTCGACGTGATCGGAGGCCACGCGCTGCTCGAGGTGTGCTGGGAAGGCAGGCGCGCGCCCTCGATCCGCCGGCGGCTCGCGGCGATCGGGGAGCCGGTCCTCGGGGACGATCGCCATGGCCACACGTCGTCGAACCGGCACCTCTTCGAGCGCTTCGGGCTCGATCGCCCGTTCGTGCACTGCGCGTCGCTCGAGCTCGCACACCCGCGAACCGGCGCGCCGCTCCGGATCGAGGCGCCGCTCGCGCCGGATCTCGCGGCGGTGCTCGAGCGACTGGCCGGCGAGGCGCCCGTCGCTCCGCGCGGTGCCGGCGTGCGCGCGCTCAGGCGCCGGGCGCGGGCCCCTCGGTGAGGCACTCGAGCAGGGCGTCCACGCCGCGCGAGAAGGCGCCGGGCTCGAGCAGCAGCGAGAGGATCAGATGGGCGCACGGCTCGCCCTCGTCGACGAGGTCGAAGACGAACCCGGGCTGGACGAGCACGCCGGCGCGGTCGAGCAGGTCGAGCGCCAGCGCCTCCTCGTCGCCGGCGTCCGCCACGCGGAGCACGGCCGACCAGCCGGCCTGCGCCGGGAGGAGGCGCACCCGCCCGACGCCGCGCAGCCGGTCGGCGAGCAGGCGTCGGTTCTGGCCGAGGCGCGCGCGCAGCGGCTGCTGGATCTCCTCGCGGCGGGGCAGCAGCGCCGCCAGGACGCGCGCGGCGATGGGCGACACCGAGAGATACGCGTCGGCGGCGAACTCGAGCCGCGCCAGCGCCTCGTCGCGCAGCTTCGGCGGGCCCGCGACGGCGATCCATGCGACCTTGAGCTGCGGCAGCGCGAGCACCTTGGAGGCCCCCGACAGCGCGAAGTGGAGCGCGCCGTCGGGAGCGACGTCGAGCGCGCCGGGGCGCCGAGCGCCGTCGAACGCATAGTCCGCGAAGACCTCGTCCGAGGCGATCGCGAGGCCGCGCTCGCGTGCGATCGCGCAGAGCGCGCTCCAGTCGTCCGGGTGCACGAAAGAGCCGGTGGGATTGTGCGGGTGGATCACCGCGATCGCGCGGCTGCGCACGTCGAGCGAGGCGGAGAGCGCGGGGAGGTCGATGCGCCAGGACGCATCTCCCGCGGGCGGCCGCAGCGGATAGCGCTCGGCGTCCACGCCCTCGAGCGCGGCGAGGTGCTCGAAGAGCCCGTAGCCGGGCGCCGGGAGGTGGACGCGGTCGCCGGGGTCTGCGAGCAGCCGGAACAGATGTGCGTATCCCTCGCTGGTGCCGGCCGTGAGCACGACGTGCTCGGGCACGACCGCACCGCCGTGGTAGCGGGCGATCGCCTCCCGCGCGCGGGGATCGCCGCGCGCGTCCGGCTCGTAGCGCGCCGAGGCGGGGTCGTCGGCCAGCTCCGCCAGCACGTCGCGCAGCGGACCGGCCGGCGCGAGGCCTCCGTGCGTGGGATTCGGGTCGGCGAGGTCGAGGACGGGCAGGCCCCGCGCGTGTCGCGCATCCACGCGCTCGGCGAGCGGGTTGGGCGAGAGATCCCAGGCTGCGCGCCGCGCGAACATCGGTTGACTTCGCTCGCTCCGCTCGCTGCGCGCCCTCGCTTCGCGAGCGCTGGCGGTCAGGCGCCCCGGCGCAGCGCGAGGGCCAGCGTCACCGCCCACCAGCCGCGGAACAGGAGATCGATGCCGAGGAAGGTGCCGATCAGCCAGAGCGCCGAGCCCGGCATCTCGGACCACACCAGGAGGCCGAGCACGAGGCTCACGATGCCGCCGAAGACGGCGAGGCCGCGGTGCGGCAGGTCGACGCTCAGCGCCGCCGCGATGCGGAAGGCGCCGCTCACCAGGAAGTAGGCCGCCGCCAGCACCGTGAGCGCGAGCGAGCCGGTGAGCGGCTCCGTCATCATCAGGAACCCGGCGACGATCGAGAGCACGGCGGCCAGGACGTGGAGCAGCGCGCCCGACGTGGATCGGACCCGGAAGGCGTGCGCGATCTCGATCACGCCTCCGATCGCGAGCAGTGCGCCGAAGAAGACAACCGAGGCGAGCGTGACGATCTCGGCGTAGCTGATCGCCACGGTGCCGAGGACGATCAGCGAGATGCCGAGGGCCAGGAGCCGCCCCCAGCTCCTGCGCAGGGGATCGGTGGTTCCGAGCGCGACGTCCATGGCGCCTCCTCGTCCAGGGCCTATGGGCAGGCTACACCGCAGACCGGCGCTCAGCGAGGTGCCGGCTTCCCCTGGAACAGCGGCAGGTACTCGCCGTAGCCCTCCTCCTCGAGCTTCTCGACCGGGACGAATCGCAGGGCCGCGGAGTTCATGCAGTAGCGCATGCCGGTCGGGGCCGGGCCGTCGTCGAAGACGTGCCCGAGGTGGGAGTCGGCGTGCGCCGAGCGCACCTCGGTGCGGGGCGCGAAGAGCTGGCGATCCACCTTCTCGACCAGGCTCTTCGGGTCGAGCGGCCGCGTGAAGCTCGGCCAGCCCGTTCCCGAGTCGTACTTGTCGAGCGACGAGAAGAGCGGCTCGCCCGAGACCACGTCGACGTAGATACCGGCCGCGTGATTGTCCCAATAGGCGTTGCGGAAGGGCGGCTCCGTGCCCTCCTTCTGGGTCACGTCGTACTGCAGGGGATCGAGCGTTCGACGCAGCTCGGCGTCGGTCGGCTTCTTCCAGGTCATCGGGTTCCACTCCTTGTTGGCGGGCGCGATCGCAGCCGGCTCCGGGGCCTGCGGTCGGCTCTGCGCGACGGCGATTCCGACGGCCAGGGCCGCGGCCGCCGCGAGCACGAGCTTGGCTCCCATCGGGGCCGTCATCGGGACTCTCCCCACAGCGCCTGGAGCCGCTGGTCGCGCCCGCAGTTCCAGCGATAGAAGGAATAGCGCGCGGGATTCTTCTCGTGGTACTTCTGGTGGTACTCCTCGGCGGGATAGAACTCGGTGGCCGCCACGATCTCGGTGACGATCGGCCGGTCGAAGCGCTTCGACTCGTCGAGCCGGCGCTTCGACTCCTCCGCCAGGCGGCGTTGCTCCTCGGAGTGGTAGAAGATCGCGCTGCGGTACTGGTGGCCGCGGTCGCAGAACTGCCCCTCGGCCGTGATCGGGTCGATGTTGTGCCAGAAGACCTCGAGGAGCTGCGCGTAGCCGATGCGGGCCGGGTCGAAGACGATCTCGACGGACTCCGCGTGGCCCGTGTCGCCGGCCGAGACCTCCTCGTAGGTGGGATTCTTCGTGTGGCCGCCCGTGTAGCCGACGGTCGTCGAGATCACCCCCGGGAGCTTCTCGAAGGGCGGCTGCATGCACCAGAAGCAGCCGCCGGCGAAGGTGGCGGTCTCGGTCGCGTCGGCCCGCGAGGGGCTCGGACCCGCGAAGGCCAGGGTGGCCGCGGCGAGCAGGGCGGCGAGCGGCGCGCGGAGCGTCCAGGGCATCGGGCTCCTCCAGGGCCGCGGGCGGCCCCCGAGAACGGTACGGTCGGCACGAGCAGGCGGTTTCGACCGCTTCGATGCCGGAGGCGAGGGATCGGTTTCGGGCGCGCCGTCCCCGTCCTCGCCGAAGGCGTCAGCCGAGGGCGCCGCTCTCGCGCAGCCGCCGAACCTGCTCCGCGTCGTAGCCCAGCACGTCCCGCAGCACCTCCTCGGTGTGCTGCCCGACGGTCGGCGCCTTCGACGGGGTGGGGAGCTCCTCGCCCTCGAAGCGCAGCGGCAGCGGCAGCATGTCGACGCCGTGGCGCTCGTGCGGATACCAGGGGAAGCGCGCCTGGAACTGAGGATCGTCGGCGATGGTCTTCGGCGTGTTGACCGGTGCGATCGGGACGTTGTGCGCGCCGCCGAAGTCGATCCACTCGGCCGAGGTCCGCGCCCTGAAGATCTCGCGCAGCTCGCGCTGCAGCGCGCGGTTGCCGCGCGCGTGATCCGCGAACCGGGAGCCGGGCCAGCGCTCGAAGAGCTCGCTGCGGCCGACGCCCGCGCAGAAGTTCTTCCAGAACTCCTGCTCGGACGCCATGAACAGCACGAAGCCGTCGCGCGACTCGTAGATCTGGTAGCGGACGCCTTCCTTCATCCCCGCCGTGCCCGGCGCGCGGCGCGCGTAGTCGTCGGCCTTGTTGCCGGTCACCTCCGACTCCGGGCGCTCGTACGCTTTCCAGCTCTCGATGCGGTACCAGTCCATGTAGGCGGCCGCGTCGCTCTGCCCGATCTCGAGCGCGGAGCCCTCTCCAGTCGCGCGTGCGCGGATCACCGCGGCGAGGATGCCGAGCGCGCCGAACAGCGGCCCCGCGTGCATCCCCATCGACGCGTGCTCCGCGATGTAGCAGAAGCCCTCCTCGTCACGGGCGACGTTCACGATGCCGGCCCAGGTGTCGAAGGCGATGCCGTGCGCCGGCAGGTCCTTGTACGGACCCGTCTTCCCGTAGCCGGAGACGTTGCAGAACACGAGCCGCGGGTTGACCTCGCGCAGCGACTCGAAGCCGAGCCCGCGCCGCGCCAGCGAGCCGGGACGCATCGCCTCGGCGACGACGTCGGCGCGGCGCACCAGGTCGCGGAAGACCTCGACGGCCTCGGGCTTGCGCAGGTCGAGCACCAGGCTCCGCTTGCCGCGGTGCACGTGCAGGTGCAGCAGCGAGACTCCCTCGACGATCGGCCAGGTCATCTCGCGGATGTAGTCGCCGCTCGGCGACTCGACCTTGATCACCTCGGCGCCGAGGTCGGCGAGGTGCGTGGTGACGGCGCCGGGACCGAGCAGCGAGCACTCGATCACGCGCAGCCCGGCCAGCGGAGCGGGTCGGCTCATCGACCGCTCAGAGGCCCGCGCGCAGCGGAGCGGCGCCGTCGTCGAGCACGCTCGCGGCGACGAGATCCTCGAGGTAGGCGGCGTCCCACCAGGTGATCTGGAGCTGCTTCGCGCGGCGGAAGTAGAGCTGGATGTCGTACTCGAGGGTGAAGCCGACGCCGCCCCACACCTGCTGACACATCGCCGTGACGTCGCGCCAGGTCTGGCAGGCGAAGAGCTTCGCCATCGGCGCCAGGCGCAGGATCGAGCGCCCGGTCGCGCGCGCCCACGCCGCCTGGTAGACCAGCGTCTTGCCGCCGTCGATCGCGGTGGCGGCGTCGGCCAGGTAGTGCGAGATCGACTGGAAGGCGCCGAGCGGCTTGTCGAACTGCTTGCGGTCCTTGGCGTACTGCACCGTGATCTCGAGCGCGCGCTCGGCGCCGCCGATCGCGAGGGCCGCGAGCAGCACGATGCCGTCGTGCATCACGCCGTCCCACGTGGCCCAGCCCGAGCCCTCGGCGCCGATCCGATCGCTGGCCGGCACCCGCACGCCGTCCAGCTCGACCCGGTACTGCGCGTCGGCCGCGAGGCTCTTCTGCTGCGTCATGCGCACGCCCTGAGCCCGCGGATCGACCAGCAGCAGGTCGACGTCGCGCTCGCCCGGGCCGCTGCGCGCCAGCACGAGGAGGCGATCCGCAGAGCTGGCGAACGGCACGTGGCGCTTCACGCCGCGCAGGACGTAGTCGCCGCCCTCGCGGGTCGCGGCGAGCTGGACGCCGCGTGGCCCGAAGCCGCCGTCGGGCTCGAGCCAGGCGGGTGTCAGGATCGACTCGCCGGACGCGATGCGCGGCAGCCAGGCGCGCTTCTGCGCCTCGCTCCCCGACGCGAGCAGCGCGCCCGCGCCGAGCACGGCGCTCGGGAAGTGGGGCGAGGGCGCGAGCGTGCGGCCGAGCTCCTCGTAGAGGATTGCCGCCTCGATCAGGCTCTGCGCCGAGCCGCCGTACGCCTCGGGGATCCCGATCCCGAGCAGGCCGAGCTCCGCGAGCTGCTTCCACAGCTCGGGCGGGTAGCCACGCGGGTCGTCCTCGCAGGCGCGAACCACGTCGATCGGCGCGTAGCTCGCGAGCATCCCGCGCACCATGTCGCGCAGCAGCTCCTGCTCCTCGCTGAAGTCGAGGTCCATCGCTCTCTCCTACGGCTTCCAGCGCTCGCCCTTGCGCCGCCAGGGGTTGTCGCCTTCGTGCGTCGGCACCGCCACGCGCGCCGAGCACTCGGTCGCGATCCGATCGCCCACCGCGAGCTCGAGCGCCACCTCGACCCAGCCGCAGCCGGCGGCGTCGGTCTCGACCTTCTCGACCCGCCCGCGGAACACCATGCGGTCGCCGGGGAACACCGAGTCCTTCATGCGGAACTTCATGCGGCCGAGCCGCCCGCTCGGTCCCGTCCAGTCGGTGACGTAGCGCTCGAACCAGGCCGCCTGGTTCGGCGTGTTGAGGAAGATGTCGCGGGTGCCGTTGCGGTTCTGCGCGAAGTCCTTGTCGTGGTGCATCGGCCGCCAGTCGCGGCTGGCCAGCGCGCCGAGCACGACGGTGGTCGCGCTGACGTCGACCGCGAGCTCGGGCAGCCGGTCCCCCGGCCGCACCGCGTCCCAGGCGAGTCGTGCGCCGCCCGTCACGCCTCCCTCCGATATCCGAAGCCGGTGTAGGTCTCCGTGCCGACCCACTCGCCGCGCTGGTTCTGGTACTCGACGTCGATCACCCAGAAGCGGCCGTTGCCGAGCTTGGTGCGCTTCGGCTCGGAGACCGAGCGCAGCACCTGCCAGGTCCGCAGCCGATCGCCGGGGCGCACGGGCTCTCCGAACACGATCGTGTTGTCGGTCATCACGGCCTCCGGCAGGTCCAGCACGCGCTTCAGGTCGAAGTGCACCTGGAGCGGCTGCGCGGTCTCGGTGCGCCCCGGAGCCCAGTGGTGCGGCCGGAACCAGACCGACAGCATGGTCGGCGGCGCGATCCACCCGTCGGTGAGCTCGTTGGCGACCTTCTCCTCCCAGAAGAGCGGATTGCCGTTCTGCACCGAGGCGCAGGTCGTGAAGACGTAGCCGCGCTCGACGTCGAACTCGCCGCGCTCCTCGTATCGCTTCTGGCCGATCCAGCCCTGCACCTCCGCGGGAAGCTCCGCCATCGACCGCTCCTCCTGGCTCATGCGACGACTCCCGACTCGCGCAGGGCTCCGATCTCGGACTCCGCGTAGCCGACCGCGCGCAGGAGCGCGTCGGTGTCGGTCTCCGCGGTGTCCGGGACCGCGATGGGCTCGGCGGGCGCCGAGCCGGCCAGCACCGGGCCGAGCTGGGAGAAGGCCCCGTGCCGCGGATGCCTCGCCTCGCGGAAGGCGCCGCGCGCGCGAAAGTGCGCCTGCCCGGCGAGCTCGCCCAGCGACAGCACGGGCGCCACGCAGGTGTCGGCCGGCGCGAGCGCCGCCACCCACTCGTCGCGCGTGCGGGTTGCGAAGACGGCGCGCAGGTCGGCGCGGATCTCTCCCTGGCGCGCGTCGTCGAGCTGGTGCGGGATCCAGCGCTCGAGGTCGAGCGCGCGGCACAGGTTGGCCCAGAAGGCGCGCTCGATGGCGGCGACCGCGAGCCAGCGGCCGTCGCGCGCGGCGTAGGTGTCGTAGCACGCGTAGCGGCCGGTCAGGAGGTCGCGGCCCGGCGTCGACTCCTCGCCCGTCGCGAGCTTCCGGTCGATGGCGAGCGCCATCAGCGAGAGCACGCCGTCGGTGACCGACACGTCGAGGTGCTCGCCGGCCCCGGTCGCGGCGCGGCGCAGCAGCGCGGCCAGGATCGCGATCGCCGCCTGCATGCCGCCCGCGGCGGCGTCGGCGATCGTCGCGCCCGGCAGCGCGGGGCCTCCGTCGGCGCGCCGCCCGCTGCAGTCGAGGTAGCCGCCCATGGCGAGGTAGTCGAGGTCGTGGCCGGCCCACTGCGACGCCGGCCCGCGCTGCCCGTAGCCGCTGAGCGAGCAGTACACGATCGATTCGTTGGCCTTGCGCGCGTCGGCGTAGCCGATCCCCAGGCGGTCGGCGACGCCGGGCCGGTAGCTCTCGAGCACGACGTCGGCGGCCGCCGCCATCCGGAGGAACGCGTCGCGTCCGGCGGGCGCCTTCAGGTCGATGCGCACGCGCGACATCCCGCGCGACGCGCCGTACGACCACCAGGCGGGCTCGATCTGCACGCCGCTTCGGCTCGGAGGGGCGCCCACCTTCACCAGCCGTGCGCCGTAGTCGGCGAGGATGCGCGCGCAGCGCGCCGCGGGCCCGACCGTCGAGAGGTCGAGCACGGTGACGCCCTGGAGTGCCGGAGGGGTCGACACGCGGCGCCTAGAAGTTCTTCGGCAGGCCGAGCTTGCGGCGCGCGATGATGTTCTTCTGGATCTCGGACGCGCCGCCGCCGATCGTGTCGATCACCGAGTAGCGGTAGCTCATCTCCGGGCGTCCGCGGAGCGGTGCCTCGCTCGTGTGCACCCTGAGCTGTGTGCCCGGGCCGGCCAGGTCGAGCATCGCGTTCGCCACGCGCTGCGAGAGCTGCGTCGCGTAGAGCTTGTACTCCGACGCCTCGACGGTGGGCGGCTTGCCGCCGCGCATGGAGGCCGCTACGAAGCGGAGCCCGAGCCCGCGCGCGACCTCGCACTGCGTCGCGAGCTCGGCGATGCGCTGACGCACCCGCGGACTCCGGCGCAGCGGCTCCCCGTCGCGCGTCGCAGCGCGGACGTGATCGACCAGCTCCTCGAGGCGCTGCTCGATCGGCGAGAAGGTGAACATGGTGAAGCGCTCGAGGTCGAGCGCCTCCGAGATGTAGCGGAAGCCACCGCCGAGCTCGCCGACGCGGTAGTCGTCGTGGACCCGGACGCCGTCGAAGTACACCGCGTTGGTGCGCTCGTCGCCGATCGTCGGCATGGCCTGGACGGTGAGTCCCGGGTGGTCCATCGGGATCAGGAACAGGCTCAGGCCGTCGTGCTTGGGCGCGTTCGGATCGGTGCGGGCGCCGACCCAGTACCAGTCGGCGAAGTGCGCCGAGGTGGTCCAGATCTTCTGCCCGTCGAGCCGCCAGCCGTCGCCCTCGCGGGTGGCGCGCAGCTGCATGTTGGCGGCGTCGGAGCCCGCCTGCGGCTCCGAATAGCCGACGGCGAACTCGATCTCGCCGCGGATGATCTTCGGCAGGAACTCGCGCTTGAGCTTCTCCGAGCCGTGTCGGATCAGCGTCTTGCCGATGATGCCGACGCCCTTGCCGATCTGCGGCGCGCCGCGACGCGCGAGCGCCTCGTTCAGGATGTACTCGTAGATGCCTTCCTTCTCCTGTCCGCCGTACTCGCGCGGCCAGGTCATCCCGAGCCAGCCCCGCTCCGCGAGCTTCTTCATGAAGGCGCGGCGCGCCGGCGTGTCGACGATCTGCGCCATGTTCTCGCGCGTCACGTCCGCCACGTCTTGCGTGGCGTGCTCGTCGAGGAAGGCCTCGACCTCCTCGGCGAAGGCCCTCTCGGCCTCCGAGAACTCGAAATCCAAGCGGACGTCCTCCGTCGCGGGGCGACCGAGAACATATACGATACGTCGCGTATTGTAAATCGGAGCCGGCCTGAGGCCACCCCCGGCGGCAGCGCCCGCCGCGGCTTCGGCCCTCTCGCTACGGCTTCGCTTCGGAAGCCGGCGCCGCGGGCGCCTCCTGATAGTAGGCGGCGAGCTGGTCGATCAGCGCCTGCACGGACGTGATCCGCTCGAGCGTGGGCGCCGGGATGTCCGCGCGCCGCCCGTCCGTCTCGGCGTCGCGGCGAAGCGATTGCAGGCGCCGGAAGGTGGGGAGCGTCTCGTCCATGTCCGCGCCGCCCTTGAGCTGCGTCGCGAGACGCTGCGAGGTGACCACGAGCAGCCGCAGGCTGTCGCGCGCCCTGAACTGCGCCTGTCGCTGCGGGGAGCCCTTGGTCGCCTGCGGGTTCCTCCGCACGGTGACCCGAAGATCCCGCAGGCTGGCCGCGAGCTTCTGCGCGAGCGCTGTCACCGCCTTCTGATCCCAGGGCTTCTGCTGTGCCTCCGCGCTCGACGCGGCGACGCAGAGCGTGAGCGCGACCATGGCGCCCGCAGCCCATCGGGAGATTCGTTGCGATCGCATGACTGTCCTCCCTCGCGGGCGCGCCGCGGCTCGTGCCTGGATCGAGCCATCGTACACCGCCCCGCATCGCCGAGGGGCGACAAAGTGGGACTCCCTTCGATCGGGCACCGATCCCGATCGCCCGGCTCATTTGATCGCGCTCGCCTCGCGTCTGGAGTATGGTCGCCGACCCTGGGAGCCGGGCGAATGCGCGATCGCCGAGGAGGGACGAGCCATGGAGCGCGTGCAATGAGACGATGGTTGGGGGCGTGCACGTGTCTGGCATTGCTGTCCGGCGGGTGCGTCACCACACAGCCGTGGACTCCCACCGTCGACACCTACGGGAGCTCTCGGAATCAATTCGTGAGCCGCGACCTGGAGGAGTGCCGCGCGCTCGCCCGCAGCGTCTCGGGCTCTCAGCCGGGCCAGGCCGTGCGCGGGGCTGCGCTCGGAGGCCTCGTCGGGGCCGCGGGCGGGGCGGCGATGGGCGCCGCGCTCGGCAACGCGGGACGGGGAGCAGCGCTCGGCGCGGCGGCCGGGGGCATCGGCCTCGGCGCGTCTCGCGCGGCGCAGGCGGACACGGACTTCCGGCGGGCGTACTCGAACTGCATGCGGCAGCGAGGTCACAATGTCGTCAACTGAGAGCCGCCTGGGAAGCGCCATGAGCCTTCGTCGATGGACCCTCTGCGCGGTCGGCGCGGCACTGCTCGGCTTCGGCGCGCTCCCTGCGCGCGCGGACGACACCCAGCTCGCGGATGCGCTGCGCGCGGTGGTCGCCGGCAACATCGCGGCGTACAACCGCGATGACGTGGACGCGACGATGAGCTTCATCGACACCGCGTCGCCCGACTACGACCCGACCAAGACCGAGATCGCGCAGCAGTTCAAGGATCTGGAGACCAACACGGAGCTGGTCGACTTCAAGTACATCGGCCACGACGACGAGTTCGCAGTGGCGCGGGTGAAGACGAAGGTCATCGCCAAGGGCGGCAGCGCCTTCGTCAACAACGTCGTCGACTCGATCATGATCTTCCACCAGCAGAACGGCTCCTGGAAGCTCTGGAGCGAGAAGATCCTCGGTGTCCAGCCCCTGCCGTAGCGGCTCCTCTCGCTGAAGCCGACGCGCGCATCGGAGATGAGGCGCGCCGCTGCGCTCGTCCTGGTCCTCGGCGTCGCGGCGTGCGCCTTCCCGATCCAGCGGCGCGACTGGTCGAGCTACGACGGCCCCGGCGCTGCCTACCTGCGCGAGCCGCAGCTTCCGCCGCCGTCGTTCCCGGACCCGATCGAGCCCTGGAACCGCATCGTGTCGGGGGTGAACCACGAGCTGATCGTCTGGGTCGCCGACCCGGTGGGCCGCGTCTACCGGCTCGTCATCCCCCGCGTGGTCCGCGACCACGTGCGCACCTTCGCCGCCAACCTGATCTTCCCGCGCAACCTGGTCGCCAACCTGCTCCAGGCCCGCTGGCGCGGCGCCTGGGACACGACCGCCCGCTTCGCGATCAACACCACCGTCGGCCTGCTCGGCTTCTTCGATCCCGCGGAGTCGCGCTGGGGGATCGAGCCCGCCGAGGAGGACATGGGCCAGGTGTTCGCGACGTGGGGCTGGCAGCCGTCGACCTTCATGGTGCTCCCCGTCTACGGTCCGAGCACGGTGCGCGACGGCGTCGGGCTGATTCCCGACAGCCTGCTGGATCCCGCCACCTACTACTTCCCGGCCGGCCCGATCCTCACCTTCAACGACATGGTCGACTCGATCGACAGCTACCTGCGCTTCGTCACCACCAGCTTCGACTGGTACGACGACGCGCGCATCCTGTGGCTCTTGAACCGCGACCAGGAGATCCACGACTTCCAGTTCAAGAACCGCCACGAGAACACGGCGCCGGTGCAGACGCTGCAGGCGGCCTTCCTGGCGCCGCGCGAGGCCGGCTTCGGCAGCCACTTCGCGACGCGGCGGGTGCGGATCGCGGCGACCGGCCGCGAGCTGCCCTACTCGGTGCGCATGCAGCCGGGCCGCGCGCCGCTGCTCTTCCTGATTCCCGGGACCGGTGCGCACCGGCTGTCCAGCTCGGCGATGGCGCTGGCGGAGATGGCCTGGGATCGCGGCTTCTCCGTCGTCGTGGTGAGCAGCGCGCTGAACTTCGAGTTCATGGAGCGCGCGGCGAGCGTCGCACTGCCGGGCAACGCTCCCGTCGACGCCCACGACGTGCACGTCGCGCTCGACGCGATCGCGAGCGACCTCGCGCAGACCTACGGAAGCCTGATCGGCCCCCGCGTGCTGATGGGCTACTCCCTCGGCGCCTTCCACGCGTTCTACATCGCCGCCGAGGAGCACGACCCCTCGAACCGGCTCGTCGGCTTCGACCGCTACGTCGCGCTCGACTCGCCGGTCGATCTCCTCTATGCGCTCCGCCGGCTCGACGCGTTCTACAACGCGCCGCTCGCCTTCCCGCCCGACCAGCGCGACGCGGAGACCATGCGCATCCTGCGCAAGGCGCTCTTCGTCGGGAAGCAGGCGCTCGCGCAGCCCGACGTCCCGTACAGTCGCGTCGAGGCGGCGGACCTCGGCGGCGGAACCCTCACGCCCGGCGCGACGCTCCCGTTCGACAACCTCCAGGCCGAGTACCTGATCGGGCTCGCCTTCCGCCGCACCCTGCAGGGCGTGATCTGGGACAGCCAGACGCGCTTCGACTCGGGCGTGCTGGAGACGCGGCGCACGTCCCTGCGGCGCTGGGCCTCGTATCAGGAGATCGCGGACTACTCGTTCTCCGGGTATCTCTACGCGTTCGTGCTGCCGTACTTTCGCGACGACCGCCACACGGTCAAATCGGCGGACGATCTGATCGCGCAGAACGATCTCCGCGCGATCGCCGGTGCCCTGCAGGGCAATCCGAAGCTCCGGCTCTTCGCGAATCGCAACGACTTCCTGACCAGCGACGCCGACGTCGACTGGATCACCGCGTTGATCGGACCCGAGCACGTGCGCTTCTTCCCGAGCGGCGGCCACCTCGGCAACCTGAACGATCGCTCCGTGCAGCGCGACATCATGGACTCGGTCGCCGACCTGCTTGCGGCTGGACCGTAGGACCTGACATACCTTCGGGCCGTGGCGAGGGCGGGGCGCATCGCGGTGGGGGTCGCGCTCGCGATCGCGGTCGTGTGGGTCGCCGTCGGGCGGCACCCCGACCGCGGCGCCGGCGCGATCGAGGGAGCGCGGCGTCCGCCTTCCACGACGCCGGCCGCGGCGACCCAGGAGCCCGGCGCTCCCGGCAAGTCGATCCTGTTCGGCGACCTCCACGTCCACACCACCTTCTCGATCGACGCGTTCGCCTTCTCGCTGCCGCTGCTCGGCGGCACGGGCGCGCATCCGCCCGCCGATGCGTGCGACTTCGCGCGCTACTGCTCGGAGCTCGACTTCTTCTCGCTGAACGACCACGCCGAAGGCCTCTTCCCGCAGCGCTGGGCCGAGACCAAGGAGAGCGTGCGGGAGTGCAACGCCCGCGCGGGCGATCCCGCGAGCCCGGACCTCGTCGCGTTCGTCGGCTGGGAGTGGACGCAGGTGGGGGCGACGCCGGCGACCCACTACGGACACCGCAACGTGGTCTTCCTCGGGCAGGCCGAGGACGAGGTGCCGAAGCGCCCGATCTCGGCGCTGCCGCCGGGCGCCGCAGCCAACGCCGGCTGGATCGGCTCGCTCGCGCTGCTCGGCCCGCTCGGGCTCGGGCCCTATGCCGACTTCCTCTGGCACGTCGGCGAGGTGGCCCGGCTCCGCGACTGTCCGACCGGCGTCGATACGCGCGAGCTCCCGGCCGACTGCCGCGAGAACGCATCGACGCCGGCGGAGCTGCTCGCGAAGCTCGGGCAGTGGGGATACCCGTCGATGGTGATTCCGCACGGTCTCGCGTGGGGCGCGCACGCGCCGCCCGGCGCGCGGCTCGATCTCTCGCTCGCGGGCGGCAACTACGACCCGCGCCGCGAACGCCTCGTCGAGATCTTCTCGGGCCACGGCAACAGCGAGGAGTTCCGCGATCGGCCGGGCGCCGAGGGCGCCGACGGGGAGCCGGTCTGCGCCGCGCCGACGAAGGACTTCCTCCCGTGCTGCTGGCGCGCCGGCGAGATCGTGAGGGCACGGTGCGGCGATCTCCCTGAAGCCGAGTGCGAGAAGCGGGTGGAGGAGGCGCGGCGGCTCGCCCTCGCTGCCGGCGTCCACCCCGAGCGCGTGCTTCCCGACACGACGGCCGAGGACTGGCTCGACTGCGACCAGTGCCGCGACGGCTTCAAGCCGGTGATGAGCCCGCGCCCGCAGCAGACCGCGCAGTACGGCCTCGCGATCCGGAACTTCGCCGCTGCCGGCGACGAGCCCGACCGCTTCCGCTGGGGCTTCATCGCGTCGTCCGACGATCACGCTGCCCGCGCGGGCACCGGCTACAAGCAGGTGATGCGGCGGGTGATGACCGACGCGCGCGGCTTCACGTCGCCGTCCGTCGAATCGATCGCGCGCCGCGCGACGCAGACTCCCCAGCTCGATCCGCGCCGCGCCCAGCCCGTACCGGTGTCGGCCGAGCGCAGCTTCGGCGAGCTCTTCGACTTCGAGCGGGGTGCCAGCTTCTTCTATCCGGGCGGCCTCGTGGCGGCGCATGCGAGCGGGCGCAGCCGCGAGGCGATCTGGGACGCGCTCCAGCGCCGCGAGGTGTATGCCACGAGCGGCCCGCGCATCCTGCTCTGGTTCGACCTCGTGAACGGGCCGGACGGCCGCGCGCCGATGGGGAGCGCGGTGTCGATGGCGAAGCCGCCCGCCTTCGAGGTGCGCGCCGCGGGGGCGTTCGTGCAACGCCCCGGCTGTCCCCCCGAGAGCCGGAGCGGGCTCTCCCCGGAGCGCCTCGATCACCTGTGCCGCGGCGAGTGCTACTTCCCGTCCGAGGAGCGCGAGCGCATCGCCGCGATCGAGGTGGTGCGGGTGCGACCGCAGGCGCGGCCCGGCGAGCCGATCGCGCCGCTCATCGAGGATCCGTGGCGGCGCTTCGCCTGCCCGGCCGACCCGGCCGGCTGCCGCGTCGCGTTCGAGGATCCCGACTACGCGACCTCGGGGCGCGACGCGGTCTACTACGTGCGCGCGCTCCAGGAGCCCACCCCGGCGATCAACGGCGCCAACCTGCGCACCGTCTTCGACGCCGACGGGAACCCGCTGCGCGTCGAGCCGTGCAGCGGGAGCTGGCGGACGCCCGAGAGCGACGACTGCCTGGCGCCGGTGCAGGAGCGCGCCTGGTCGTCGCCGATCTACGTCGACCAGCCGCCGGCGAGCTAGTTGCGGCGTCCGCCCATGAGGCGCAGCAGCATCAGGAACAGGTTGATGAAGTTGAGGTACAGCGAGAGCGCGCCGCTCACCGCGTAGGATCCCGCCTGCGCGCCGTCGACCTGCAGCGCCATCGCCTTCAGGCGCTGGGCGTCGTAGGCGGTGAGGCAGGTGAAGACGATGACGCCGACCAGCGAGATCACGAGCTGGAGCGTGTCGTTCCTCCAGAAGATCCCGACGATCGACGCGAGGATCACGCCGACCAGGCCCATGAAAGCGAACTGGCCGAGGCCGGCCAGGCTGCGGCGCGCGGTGGTGCCGTAGACCGCGAGCGCGCCGAACATCGCCGCGCTCGTCCCGAAGGCGGAGGCGATCGAGGCGCCGGTGTAGACCAGCAGGATCAGCGACAGCGTGACGCCGGTGAGCGCCGAGTAGAGCAGGAAGAGCCCCGCCGCGGTGCTGGGCGCGAGGCTTCCGATGCGCGCCGACACGCCCCAGACCAGGCCGAGCTGGGCGATCATGAGGCCCCAGAAGAGGATGGGATTCGCGGCGAGCGCGTGCACGATCGAGGGCGAGCTCGCGACCGCCGTGGCCACCACGGCGGTGACCGCGAGGCCCACGAACATCCACCCGTACACCCGTCGCAGGAAGCTGGTGACGCGCTCGTCGACGGCGACGCCGCTCGCCATCTGGGCGCTGCGCAGGGACTCGAAGTCGGCCATGATGATCTCCCGGGGTTGAGACCCCAGACGATACCACTCCCGGCGCGGGTCGAGCCGGCCCCCTCGGTCCGGGTGCCCGCGGAGGCCGCCATGAAGATCCTGATCACCGGCCCCACCGGCCAGGTCGCCTTCCCGCTCGCCCGTGTGCTGGCCCGGACCCACGAGGTCTGGGGGCTGGCGCGCCTCCGCGACCCGCGCGACCGGCAGCGGCTCGAGGCGGTGGGCGTGCGCTGCGCGGCGGGCGACCTCGCCGAGGGGCGCTTCGACGGGCTGCCGCGCGACTTCGACCAGGTGCTGAACTTCGCGGTGGCGAAGAGCGGCGACTTCGATCGCGACCTCGCCGCCAACGCCGAGGGGCTCGGGCTCCTGATGATGCACTGCCGCTCGGCGCGCGCGCTGCTGCACTGCTCGTCGACGGCGGTGTACCAGCCCGCGGGCCACCGGCCGTTCGCCGAGGACCACCCGCTCGGCGACAACCACCGCGTGTTCCTGCCGACCTACAGCCTCTGCAAGATCGCCGCGGAGTCGATGGCGCGCTTCGTGGCGCGCGGGCTCGGGATCCCGACCACGATCGCGCGGCTGAACGTCCCCTACGGCGACGGCGGCGGCTGGCCCGCGATCCACCTCGAGCAGATCCTCGCCGGGAGCCCGATCGCCGTGAGTCCCGAGGCGCCGAACCTCTACAACCCGATCCACGAGGACGACATCGCGGCCATGCTGCCGCGGCTGCTCGAGATCGCCTCCGTGCCCGCGACCGTCGTGAACTGGGCCGGCAGCGCGCAGGCGAGCATCGAGGAGTGGTGCGGCTATCTGGGCTCGCTCGTCGGCCGCGAGCCGCGCTTCGCGGTGACCGACCGCACGATCACCAGCGTCGCGGTCGACGTGACGCGCATGCACGCGCGCGTGGGCGAGACGAAGGTGCCCTGGCGCGACGGCATGCGGCGCATGGTGCGCGCGCGCCATCCGGAGATCGCTCTCGCGCAATGAGCAGGATTCGCGGACGGCGCGAAGACCCGGCTAGTAGCCGAGCTTCGTGTCGACCACGTGGAGGAGCGGCTCGCCGGCGCGGAAGCGGCGCAGGTTCTCGACGAAGGGCTCGATCAGGAGCTCGAACGCGCCCGGCATGCTCCACGAGATGTGTGGGCTG
>DATJZP010000073.1:0-10786 GCA_035498875.1 Myxococcota bacterium | reverse complement strand
AGCCGCTGATGGCGATCGAGTCGGCCCTCGGCGGCGCGCTGCGCGGCGCAGGGGATACGCGCTTCCCGCTGCTCGCCGTGTTCTCGGGGCTGATCGGCGCGCGCGTCACCCTCGCCGCGCTCTTCGCCGCGCGCCACATGCGGGTCGAGTGGATCTTCGCGGCCCTGATCGCCGACTACGTGGTGAAGGCGACGATGCTCACGCTGCGCTTCCGCTCGGGCCGCTGGCGCCACGCGGTGCGCTCCACGCACGCCCACGCCGTCGAGCCCGAGCCCTCGTGATCCGTCCCCTCGGAGGCAAGTCGACCGCCTGGAGTATCGGCCAGCGCCTGCGAAGCAGGCGTGCCCAGCGAGCGAAGTCAACAGCTAGGGCGGGGCCCACTTCTCGTCGAGCGACCCGCGCGGTCCCGGGTGGAAGCAGCACGCCGCCCACGACCACCCGATCGCCTCGCTGATCACGTCCTTGGCGCCGGAGCTGATCCGCCACCAGCCGGCGGGATCGTACTCGGGTGGGGCGGCGCGGATGCCGACGGGCAGGTCGTCGCCAAACGCCTTGCCGTAGAGCCGCCAGGTGCGGCGCGCGTGGGCGCCTTCGGAGAGGACGTCGATCGCGTCCACCGCGAGGCCGCTCCGCTCGAGCCACTCGCGCACCATGACGGCCGAGAGATAGGTGCGGTCGCGCGCCGATTCGGGCGTCGAGACCACCGCGATCGCCTCGGCGGGCACGCCGCGCACCTCCAGCGCACGCGCGGCGTACTCGGCGTAGGTCTTGACCGACTCGGGACATGCGCCGCGCTCGATGCGCGCGCCCGTGGTCACGATCTTCGCGTAGTCACCCTCGCGCCAGGTGCGCAGCGCCTCGTCGAAGGCCGTCTCGCTGATCCAGCCCTCGACCACCAGGACGCCGTGTCCCTCGAGCCGATCGGGAGCGAGGAATCCGTAGAGCCACGGCAGACCGAGGCGCGCACCCCCGAGCAGCAGCACCGCGAGCAGGGCCCAGCCGGTGGCCGTCGGAACCCAGATCTCGCGGCGGCGGAGCAGCCGGACGCGCACGCTCACCACTGCAGGACGGGCGGCAGGAACTCCGCGACCAGCTCCTCGTACCACGGGCGCAGCGCGCCCCAGTCGGGCGGCCGATCCGACTTCGAGTAGAGGTCGTAGGCGTTGAAGCGCCGCACCCAGTCGAAGAGCACGCGGTCGCGCTCGGAGAGCAGGAAGTCGTAGGCGCGCTCGCGATGGCCCGCATAGAACGAGTGCCAGCGAACGATCGCCAGCGCCGGCTCGGGAAGATGCGGCCGCAGCACGTGGTACAGGTACTCGTCGTGCCCCCAGGAGAGCTCGACGGCGTCGAGCCCGCATCCCTCGGTGTAGATGCCGAGCCGCGTCGAGTACACCGGATGCCGCCGGTCGGGATTCGCCTCGAAGAGCTCGTGGAGCACGATGCGATCCGAGAACGCACAGCCCACCGGGAAGGTGTCGCCGACCACGGCCCACTGCGGCTCGCCGAACAGACACAGCACCTTGCCGAGGTCGTGAACGAATCCGGCGAGCACCAGCCAACGCGGCGCGCCGTCGGCGCGCAGCGCCTCGGCCGTCTGCAGCGCGTGATCGAGCTGCGGGAGCGCGAGGTCGGGGTCGCTGTCGTCGACCAGCGAGCCGAGATACCCGATCGCGTCCCACACGCTCATCCGGCGCCGCCGCAGCGGCAGGTACTCCGCCCGCTTCGACCGCACGAGCTCGACCGTCTGGCGCGCGTGGTTCTCGGCGTACAGCGCGCGCACCGACGGACGCGCCCCGGCTTCGAAGTCTCGGAACGCCTCCGGACGTCTGCCGGGCGAGAACGCGCTTGCCTCGATTCCCACGGCGCCGGAGGGTAGCTCGACCTCCCCGCCCCTCGTTGACAGGCTGGCCGCCGGGCTGGCATCCTCCGGCCCGCTTGACTCGTCGATCAACCCCAGTCCCGAGGAGCCCCCCGATGGCCGACAAGAAGCCGCTTCCGGCGGTCGACTTCCTGAAGATCCCGGAGAGCGGCGAGCCCTACCTCGAAGGGCACCAGTGCAAGAGCTGCGGCGCGGTGTTCCTCGGCGAGCGCACCGTCTGCTCGAAGTGCGGCACGCGCGACCAGATGGCGGCAAAGCGCCTGTCGACCCGCGGCGCGCTCTACGTCTACAGCATCGTGCACCGATCCTTCCCCGGCGTCGAGGTGCCCTACATCTCGGCCGTGGTCGACCTCGAGGGCGGCGGCACGGTGAAGGGCAACCTGATCGGGATCGACCCGGACCCGGAGAAGATCCGCCTGGGCATGCCCGTCGACGTGGTGTTCAAGGACGCCCTCGGCCGCAAGGATCGCGAGGGCAACGCGTACCTCTCCTATTTCTTCCAGCCCCGCAAGGCGTGAGGAGCCCCCGATGAGCGACGTCTACGTGGTCGGTGTCGACATGATCAAGTTCATGAAGGCGGGCACCGGACCGGCGGTCCAGAAGCTCGGCGCGCAGGCAGCGCTGATGGCGCTCGACGACGCGGGCCTGAAGATCCAGCAGATGGAGGCGCTCTACTGCGGGAACCTCTACCAGGCCAACGCCATGGTCGGGCAGCGCATCCTGCAGGAGATCGGCCAGACCGGGATCCCGGTGGTCAACACCTCCAACGCGTGCGCGACCGGCGCCACCGCCTTCCGCGAGGCGTGGATGGCGGTCAAGGCGGGCGTCTACGACCTCGTGCTCGCGGTCGGCGTCGAGCAGATGAGCGCGGGACTGCTCGGCGGCGGCGGCGGCGCCAAGGGCATCCCCAAGGAGGGCCTGCTCGGCTCGGCGACGATGCCGGCGGTGTTCGCCGAGGCCGGCATGGAGCACGCGCGCAAGTACGGCACCACCTTCGAGCAGTTCGCCAAGGTGTCCGTGAAGAACCATCACCACTCGACGATGAACCCGAAGGCGATGTACCAGATCGAGACGCCGCTCGAGCAGGTGATGAACGCCGAGATGATCGCGTACCCGAACACGAAGCTGATGTGCTCGGTGAACGTCGACGGCTCGGCGGCGGCCGTGCTCGCCTCGGAGAAGAAGGCGAAGGAGCTCGGGCTGATGAAGCGCGCGGTGCGCGTGAAGGCCTCGGTGCTGACCAGCGACCCGTGGCAGGAGCGCGACCTGGTGATGCCCGACGTCAACACCTGCACGCGCAACGCGGCGAAGAAGGCCTACGAGATGGCGGGCGTCGGGGCGAAGGACCTGAATCTCGTGGAGCTGCACGACTGCTTCGCGACGGCGGAGATCCTGCACTACGAGAACCTGGGCCTCTGCGGCGACGGCGAGGCGGGAAAGCTGATCGACGAGGGCGCCGTGGCGCTCGGCGGGCGCATCCCCGTGAACGTGTCGGGCGGCCTGCTCTCGAAGGGGCACCCGCTCGGGGCCACCGGCATCGCCAACATCTACGAGGTGTCGACGCATCTGCGCGGCGAGGCGGGCAAGCGCCAGGTGCCGAACGCGCGGCTCGGGCTGACGCATGTGATCGGGCTGGGCAGCGCCTGCGCGATTCATGTCTTGGAACGGGTCGCCTGACGGCGACCCTCCCCCTCGCCGCTCGCCTTCGGCTCGCTACGCGGGAAACGAGAAGCCTCGGGCCCCGCCGGGTCCACCGGCTTCGCTCACGACCGGCCTGAACGCGGACGCCGAGGCGATGCGGATCGGCGTCGTCAGCGACACGCACAATCAGCTCCGCAACGTCGCCCGCCTGGTCGAGCTGCTGAACGCGGCGCGCGTCGAGCGCGTGGTGCACACCGGCGACATCACGCAGGCGCGGACGCTCGAGGCGTTCGCGCGGCTCGACGCGCCGCTAGTCGGCGTCTTCGGCAACAACGACGAGCGCCAGCCGTTGTCCGCGGCGGCCGCGCGGCTCGGCTTCCAGCTCGGCGAGCCACCGCTCGAGCTCGCCTGGGCCGAGCGCCGGATCCTCGTCGTCCACGACCCGCGCGCCCTCGCCTCCGCGCTGCGGCCCGAGCATTCGCTCGCACTGCACGGCCACACGCACCGGCACGTCGAGGCGCGCGGCGAAGGCCACCTCGTGTTCAACCCCGGCGAGTGCGCGGGGCACCTCGTCGGCCACAACGCCGTCGGCGTCGTCGACCTCTCGACCCTGGCGTGCGAGCTGCTGCGCTTCTGAGCCGCGCGGGCGGCCGAGCTCGGCCCAAGGTGACGAGCCTCGTCATCGGAAGTTGCGTGCGGGCTGCCGGTGCCTCAAGTCGCGCCCCGTCCGGGCGATGCGTCTCTGAAGCCCCACAGGACACCCGACGGGAGGGCCATGGGCGTCGACGTGGAGTTCCTGCGCCGCGTCTCGCTGTTCCGGGATCTCTCGGACGACGAGCTCGCCTCGCTCTCGCGCATGTTCACCGAGCGCAGCTACGACCGCGGCCAGGTCGTCTTCACCGAGGAGGACACCGGCCGCACGATGTACGTGGTGCACGAGGGACGGGTCAAGGTGTCGCGCTGGCTCGCCAGCGGGCGCGAGGTGATCCTCGCCTTCCATCCCGCCGCCGACTACTTCGGCGAGATGGCCCTGATCGACGGCCAGACCACCCCCGCGACCGTGACCGCGGTGGTGGCGACCACCATCCTCTCGCTCGGGCGCTCGCACTTCGCCGAGCTGCTGCGCCAGCCGAGCTTCTCGGCGGCGCTCCTGCGCGCGCTCTGCGCGCGCTGTCGCGACGCCTGGCAGCAGATCGAGGTGCTGTCGCATCAGAACGCCGAGGCGCGCATCCGGATCGCGCTGCACCAGCTCTGTCTGCGCAAGGGCGTCCGCACCGCCGAAGGCGTGCGCATCGAGGTGCCGCTCACGCACCGCGAGCTGGCCAGCCTCGCCGGCGTGTCGCGCGAGACGGCGACCCGCGTGCTCGGCCTCCTCGCCGAGGCGAAGCTGGTGCGCGTCGAGGGCCGTCGCTTCCTGGTGACTCAGCCCGACCGGCTCATCGAGACCGCGCTGCTCGAGTAGCGGCTGCTCAGCCGGCTGGCAGCGCGACTCGACCGAAGCGCGGCTCGAGCTGGGGAAGGTCACTGCGCGCGATGACCGCCTCCGCGTGCTCGCCGAGCGTGCGCACCTCGAAGTGCGACTGCATGCCGTCGAGACACTCGTCGACGATCGCGAGCTTCGCCGCGGCGGGCATGTGCATGGCGGGGAAGAATCCGAGCGACGGAACGTCCTCCCCTCCGAGGAAGTCGAGCGGGTGGAGGAGGATCGAGGGCTCGACCCGCGCCGCGCGGCACAGGCGCAGGGCGGTGCCGAAGTACGCGCGCGCGGCAGCCCGCGAGAAGCTCGCGAGGTACAGGACGTAGGAGATGTGGATCGGGAGGCGCAGGCCCGGCAGCGTGGTCACCGGGATCTCGAGCAGGGTCCCCTCGGCGAGCCGCCAGCGGTAGGGGCCGAGCGGGCGCAGACCCTCGCGCCACGAGCCGAACAGCATCGAGCGCTTGCGGCGCTCCTCCGCCTCCATCCGCGCCGTCATGAAGTAGTACGCGCGCGCGAGCGGCCCGAGGAAGGTCGGCAGCGTGCTCGCGTCGTAGCGATAGCCGCGCCGGTGGAGCACGCGCAGCGTCGTCTCGGAGAGGCTGAAGCCCGGCCCGCGAAAGCCGGCCGGACGCCGCCTCGTCGCCGCCTCGATGTGCACCTCGGCCTCCGCCAGCTCGGACTCGAGCTCGGCCTCTGAGTACAGGTGCAGCCAGGGCTCGTGGCGCAGCGAGTGGTTGCCGATCTCGTGCTCGGAGGCGGCGAGCTGCGCGAACGCCTCCGCATTCTTCGCGAGCGCCGCGTCCTGGCCGACCACGAAGAAGGTGATGCGGAGCGCGTGCCGCGACAACGTCTCGAGCACGCGCGGCACCACCGCGCCGAGATAGGTCGGATAGGCCTCCCAGCCGGGATCGCCGTGCGTCTTCAGGTAGGACCACTCGTTGTCGAGGTCGAGCGAGAGGCTGGCGATCGGCTTCACGCGATCTCCGCGAATCGGCGCGCCGCGCTCTCGGCCAGCTGGACGGTCTCGTTCACGTTGAGCGTCCCGTTGGCGATGTGGGCCGACGAGACCCAGTGGAGTCCCGGCGCCGCCGCGTCGACCGGCGGCATGCGATCCGAGTAGCCGAGCGTCGGGAGCGCCATCACCTGGCGCACCCGCGAGACGCGGAACGCCTGCACGTCGTCGCGGCGGAACTCGGGGTAGACGCGCGCCAGGCCGTCGAGGAAGAGCGTCTCGACCTCTCCGTCCGGCACCTCGAAGAACGGGTCGTCGGGCTCCAGGTAGCGCGGCAGGTACACGAGCGCGTGCCCGCCGAATTGCTCGCGCCGGACCAGCGCGGACATCTCGATCACGCCCGTGAAGGGAAGCCCCGGATCGAGCAGGTTCGTCACGTAGAAGCCGGCGAGCGGACGCGCCAGCAGCACCGAGGCGCACACGATCCCCAGATAGCGGACGCCGCCGAGCCGGGCCGCCTCCTCGGGGGTGAGCCCGCCGCAGAGGCGGGCGGCCAGGGGCGCAGCGGCGGTCACCACCGCGTGGTCGAAGCTCGCGACCCCGCCGCCGGCCAGCTCGACCTTCACGCTGCGGCCCGACGGCTCGACGCGCGCCACCCGACAGCCGAGCCGGATCTCCACGCCCTCCTGCTCGAGCTGCTCGTGGAAGCGCTCGAGCACCCGCGCGTAGCCACCCGGCACGTAGCCGAACATCTCCTTCTTCATGCCGCTGCGGCGCGCCGCGTACAGGCGCTGGAGGGTCGCCCAGATGAACGCGGCGGAGGTGTCGCGGTAGGTATCGCCCAGCTTCGAGCGGAGAAGCGGAAGCCAGAAGCGCTCGGTGGTGCGTCGGCCCGACCAGCGCTCGAGCCACTCGACCACCGGGACCTTCTCGAGGCGCCGCCCGTCGCGCAGCCGCGAGGCGTAGAGCACGGTCGCGCCGAGCCGCGCCACGTCGAGCCAGCCGAGCACGGGGAAGCGCAGCAGCTCGAGCGTGTTCGACACCGAGAAAAGGCGGCCTCCGGCGAAGACGCCCGTGCGGGTCTCGACCCACTCGATCTCCTCGTCCAGGCCGAGCTCGGCGAGGATGCGCCGCAGGAAGGCGTCGGACATCAGCGTCACGTGGTAGTGTCGATCCCAGATCACGTCTCCGAGCGCCCAGGCGCTGGCGAGCCCGCCGAGCTGAGGCGCCGCCTCGAGCAGCGTCACGCGCTTGCCCTGCTGCGCCAGCCGGTGCGCGAGCGTCATGCCGAGCATGCCGCCGCCGACGATGCCCCAGCTGCTCCCGCTCATGCCGGCGCCGCGAGCTCGGTCACGCGACCGGATTCGACGACGTAGCGCAGCCCGCAGGACGGGCAGGCCGCCTCGGCGCGCGCCGGAAAGCCGCCCGGCTCCGCGCAGCGGAGGAACGGCTCGCCGCAGCGACACACGCAGCCGATCGAGCGCGCGGGGTGGCCGACCACGAGGTGGAAGTCGGGGACCGTTCGCGTGATCACCGAGCCCATCCCGACCATCGCGAAGCGGCCGATCGCGAGATCCGAGCCGATCACCGCACCCGCGCCGATGGTGGAGCCCGCGCCGACGCGGGTGGGCTGCGTCGACTCGTCGGGATCCGACGGGCGCAGCCGCCGCAGGTCCGGGGTGGTGGCGCGCGGGAAGCGGTCGTTGGTGAAGATCGTGCCCGCCGCGATCATCACGCCGTCCTCGATGGTGACGGCGTTGCAGACGTAGACGAAGGCGTTGATCTTGACGCGGTCCCCGATGGTCACGCCGTACGCGACGTACGTCTTCTCGCCGATGATGCACTGCGCGCCGATGCGGGTGCCCGGGCCACGCACGTGCACGTGGTCCCAGATCGCGGTCTCGGGACCGATCTCGACGCCTTCCTCGATGCGCGCGGTCGGGTGGATGCGCGCGGTCAAGCGCCCACCCTCGCGCCTCCTCCCACGGAGATCCAGTCGTCGTGGCGCAGCGACTCGTAGGCGGCCTCGATCACCTCGACCGAGGCGAGCGCGTCGCCCGCGGTGATGAGCAGCTTCTCGTCGCCGCGGATCGCGGCCGCGAAGTTCTCGACCTCGCGCCGGAACGCCTCGCGCTTGTCGTAGCCCTTGCCGAACACCACCCAGTCCTGGCTGGAGGCGGGGCGGTACTTGGACTCGCGCCAGCCGATGCGCACCGTGCCGTTCGATCCGTAGATGTCGATGTAGCTCTCCAGGTCCTTGTTGAGGCTCCACGACAGGTCGACCGAGCCGAGCACGCCCTGCTCGGTGCGCACGAAGAGCCGCACGGTGTCCTCGACCGAGAGGCCCTGGATGCGCTTGCCCTCGACCGCCTCCACCGCCTCGATCGGACCCAGGAAGTAGCGCACCAGATCGACCGAGTGCGTGCCGTTGTCGATCAGCACGCCGCCGCCCCCCTGCCTCGGATCCGCGTTCCAGCGCCGCGACATGTCGACGCGCGAGGTGAAGGCGTTCTCGAACAGCACGATCTCGCCGAGCAGGCCCGAGGCGAGGATGCTCTTGGCGCGGATCACGTCCTCGACGTAGCGGAACTTCGACGCCATCGTGAAGACGACGCTCGCGCGCTCGGCCTCCGCAAGCATCGCGCGCGCGCTGCGCGCATCGAGCGCGAGCGGCTTCTCGCACAGCACGTGCAGGCCCTGCCGCATCGCGTCGATGCAGATCGGCGCGTGGGTCGCGGGGGGCGTGCAGACGAGCAGCGCCTCGCAGCGGGCCTCGGCCGCGAGCTTCTCGTGGGAGTCGAAGGCCGGACAGCCGAGGTCCTCGGCCAGCGCGCGCGCCGCCTCCGGGCGCACGTCGGCCACCGCGGCGATCTGCACCGCGGGCGACTCGCGCAGCGCCTGCGCGTAGGACTGCGAGATGGCGCCGGCGCCGACGAGCCCGAGTCGCAGCCGCTCGCGCACGACCGCGCTCACGAGCGCGCCTCGCGCACCGAGGTGCGGATCGCGCCGGCGAGCGCATCGACGATGTCCTCCGTGTAGCGCTCGTTCCAGGGCAGCACGAGGATGCCCTCGAGCGCCTCGAAGGTGCCGGGGAAGCGCGCCGGCGAGTAGTCGACGGCCTCCGGGCGCGCCAGCGTGAAGGGCCAGCGGCTCTTGCCGAAGGTGCGCTGGTCGCGGAAGACCTCGCACTGGAAGGCGGGCTTCTGGATGTAGCGCGGCGCCGAGGCGATGCCGCGCTCCTTCAGTCGGCGCCCGAGCTCGGGCGAGCCGCCGGGGATCACGCGCGAGTCGACGCGCAGGCAGTACTTCCAGTAGACGTGCTCGTTGCCGGGAGCGACCCAGGGCGTCTCGATGCCCGCCACGCCGTCGAGCTGCTCCGAGAGGCGCGCCGCCATCTTCTGGCGCTGGCGCACCGAGCCCTCGAGCTTGTCGAGCTGCGCCAGCGCGACGGCGCCCTGTAGCTCCGACATCCTGTAGTTGAGCGCGAGGAAGTAGTGGTCGGGCTTCGGGTCGCCGTAGCCCCAGGCCTTGTTGATGAAGAGGAACGAGCGGCGCGAGAGCTCGGGGTCGTCGGTGAGGACGATGCCGCCCTCCCCCGTCGTGATGTGCTTGCCCTGCTGCAGGCTGAAGGCGCCGATCGCGCCGAGCGCCCCGACCGGCCGACCGCCGCTGCGCGCGAGGAAGGCCTGCGCGCAATCCTCGATCACCGGGATGCCGCGCTCGCGGGCCAGCGCCAGGATGTCGCCCATCTCGCACGGGTTCCCGAACAGGTGCGTCACCACGATCGCCCGCGTGCGCGGCGTGAGGCGCGCGCGGATCGTGTCGGCCGTCACGTTGCAGGTGCGCGGCTCGACGTCGGCGAACACGGGGATCGCGCCCTGGTACAGGATCGGCGCGAGCGCGCCCATGTCGGTGATCGCGGTCGTCACCACCTCGTCGCCCGGCTCGGGGTCGATCGCCGCGACCGCGACGTGCACCGCTCCCGAGCCCGACGCGCAGGCCCAGGCGTGCCGACCGCCGTGCAGCGACGCGAAGCGCTCCTGGAATCGCCGCGTGAAGTCGCCCTTGGTCGACGTCAGCGTCCCGCTGCGGATCGCCTCGGCGACGCGCGCGATCTCCTCGGCGCCGAGCGTGCGCCCGGTGGCGTCCTGGTCCGACGGCAGCACCAGGGGCGCGTCCGCGGCTTCCGCACTTCTCTTCATCGCTGCGCTCCTTGCGTCCGTCATCCTGGGTTCACCCTCGTGTCGCGGCCGGCCGGTGCGCTCGACTCGAGCGCATCGATCCGGTCCCGGCTGGTCCGACCGGGCATCCAGCGCTCAGCGGCGAGGCGGGAGAGCAAGCGAAGGTGCCCCGCCACGGTGCGTGCGAGCTTCATCTTCGAGTGCCCGAGCAGCCGCACCTCGAGCACCGCCGGGCGCTCCACGATCCGCTTGCCCTGGAGGTCCAGCACGCCCAGCATCTCCGCCACGCCGAGGAAGCCTGCCTCCCGGATCGGCAGATCGTGCACCGCACTTCTCCGGTACACGCGGAAGCAGCTGGTGTAGGTGCGCAGCTTCTGCCGCAAAACCCGGCGGTACAAGGCCGAGAGCCCCTTGGACAGGGCGAGCCTCCAGGCCGGCACGTTGAGCACGCGGCCCGACGAGTGGTACGGCGACGCGGTCACCAGAGCGACGTCGTCCTGCAGCATCGGGATCAGGTCGCGGAGCTGCAGCGGATCGTAGGTGCAGTCACAGTCGATCGAGCACACCACCTCGGTATCGGCGTTGCGGATGCCGGTCAGGATCGCGGCGGCCACGCCCGCGTTGCGCGCGTGCCGGATCAGGCGGCAGTCGGGCCG
>DATJZP010000072.1:0-1098 GCA_035498875.1 Myxococcota bacterium | reverse complement strand
GCGCTCCTCGACGCCGTCGCGCCAGCGCACCGCCTGCCGGGCCGCGAGCGAGCGAATCCCATCGATCGCCGCGCGCGCGCCGAGCGAGCTCCGCTCCTCGAACAGACGGCCGACCTCGAGAAACAGCGGGATCAGCGTGGCCGTCACGAAGTCACCGCTGGCCGCGGCGGCCAGTACGGCGATCGCGACCAGCTGATCCGTCGCGCGGCGCGTGTCACCGGTCACGATGCCGCGCACACCGGAGACGAGAGTCGGGATCCCGACGACGGCGGCCGCGAGCCCGCGGATCAGCTCGCCGATCTGCCACTGCTCGGGCACCAGATACAGGAGCAAACTGCCCAGTCCCAGAAGCGCGCTGCCACAGAGGCCTGCCCCGAGGCGCACGCTGATCCGGCGGCGCTCCTCGGTCGAGAGCGTTCCTGGCGGCGCGTTGTCCGGGGCGGGGGACACCTCGAGCGCAACGGAGCTCACGGCTCTTCCTCGGGGGTCTGCGGGGGCGGCAGAGGCAGCGAAGGTGGACGCCGTTCTCCCGCCGGATCGGGGGCGACCATGACTCGGATGTGCTGGCCCTGGCTCTTCGATGCTGGCGGGATCCAGTGCACGGCTTGCGCCAGCCCCAGCGCCTTCTCGACGGCGTCGCGATAGAGACGCTCGCGCACGACTGCCGGGTTGTGGCTGTACTCGCGGTGAAGGGCGAGAAAGGCCGATGTCTCGCCGTTGGCGAGCGCGCGTGCGGAGGCGGCATCCGCACGTGCAACCTGAACCGCGGCGTCGGCGCTGGCGTGCGCGCGCGGGACGACGTCCTGGGCGTACGCCTGCGCGTTCTTCTGCTTCGTCTCACTCTCGATGAACGCGCTCTGCACGGCGTCGAAGTCATCCGCGAGAGCGCTCGGGGGCCGCAGGCCGATCAGCTCGAGTGACACCAGCGCGAGCCCCGAATGCGCAGCGTCGAGTCCGGCCTGCGCCCGCCGGGTCGCCTCGGCGATCAGCAGCTTGCGCCCGTCCGAGAGCACGTGATCGACGCCCATCTCTCCCAGCGAGCGCACCATCGCCGCGTCCACCTCGACCCGCAGGATCTCGTCCGACTTCGGTCCGTAG
>DATJZP010000071.1:0-5879 GCA_035498875.1 Myxococcota bacterium | reverse complement strand
CACGAGCTGCCGAGATACTTCGGGCCCGGGCTGACCTGGCAGAACGACGCCTTGGGCCACGAGAGCACCGCTAGCTACCTCGCGGAAGGACGCGTGACGAGCGCGCTCGCGGCCCAGCCGCGCTACGTGCTGATCAGCTTCGGCCTGATCGACGCGTTCGGCGAGGCGGGCTATCAAACCGATCCGACCACTTACCGCCAGAACCTGCATCAGATGGCGGTGCAAGCGCGTGCCGCGGGCGCGAAGCCGATCTTCGTGACTTCTGCTCCCGCGCGCTGGGCGGCGGACGACGGCGTTCACATGCGGCGACCCAATGGCCTCGAGCCGTGGAACGACGCGATGATCGCCCAGGGGCAGCAGGACGCGGTTCCGGTGGTCGACGTGTTCAGCTGGCTGATGGACGAGTACGACCGGCTGGGTGTTCCGCTCGCACAGAAGCAGTACGGCCTCGACCAGAACGGATTGCCGGACCCCGACCACTTCTCGACCTACGGAGCCGATCAGGTGGCGCGACACATCGCGAGCCAGCTTCCCCAGCTCGCGCCCGACCTCGCGGTCTTCCTGTGGGCGACACCCGCGCCGGCGCTGCCCGTGTGGGCAAAGATCGGGCTGGTCGCGGCGCTCGGCAGTGCGCTCTACGCAGCCGAGTCACTGCAGCGGATGCGCTACGGCTCCGGCGCGTAGAGCGCCGGCTCGAGCTCGTCTCTGGGCGAGAGCGGCCCCAGGGTCTCGCTGCGCGCGAAGTCCGAGCCCACGGAGAAGAGCTCGCGCCGTTCGCGATCCCAGCGCAACGGCTGACCGTCGAACGGATCGACGGGTTCGACGGCGAGATAGTCGGGGACGAGCGCGGCGAGTGAGTCGGGCGTCGCGTGGTTCTCGGACTCATATGCCGCCAGCGCCGCGTACGTCTCGATCAAGGCGAAGCGAGCTTCCACGTGGCAGCGTCGCGTGTTGAACTTTGCGAGATTGTCGCCGAATCCGACGTCGACCAGGATCTGTCCGATCACGTTCCCTTGCAGGATCTCGCGGGGAGCTGGGCGCTTGGGACTGTGAAACAGCGCCGCTCCCGAGACACAGGGCTCTGAGAACGCTGTTGCCATGTCGCGAAACCGAGTGGCGTATGCCGACAGCGTGCGGTTGGGCTGGTAGAAGAACCCGCGCGAGACCAACAATCGCAGCGGCCACGGGTCGACGTGCTCCGCCTCCCGAGTCGCAGACATCGTGACGACACCCGCGATCTGGGCATATTCGCCGTAGATCGCCGCACGCCAGCGATCCGCCGGAATCCGCTCGCGCTCCAACTCTCGGGCCAGTGACCGTTCCGAGACGCGATCCCAGCTCACAGACTGCACGAGCGGCTCGATCGCCGTGAGACTCGTCTTCTGCATGCCCACTGCGAGTAGCATGCTCATGAGCTCGGGTCGTCGCGCGCGGCCCAGCGCTCCACCCGCGCGGAGTCCGAGAGCCGCCTGCTGCAATGCAGATGTGCGCGCCCCCCTCTCGAGCGAGTCTCGGCTGGCAAGGGCAGAGAGCCTGGGCATGCTCTGCAGATAGATCAGGTCGTCGACGACTAGCTTGTCGACGGATGCTCGAGGGGCGGGCAGGACGATCGAAGAAGCCGAAATGGCGCGGTCGAGCTCGGCGAAAGCCTCCGCGTAGTCTCTCATCCGCGCCGCAGTCCACTCCCGATCCGACGCTCCGTCCTTCAAGCGAGAGAGAAGTTCCTCGTCGTTTCCCTGGGCCCGGCTGAGCGATGCCGCACGGAGGAGAGCGCTCAGGCCGTCTGCCATGTACTCCGTCGGGAGCGGGTCTACGAGGTCGCCATCGTCCGGTCGAGCCAGGTCCTGCGAGTGCACGTGGACCCAGATCGTGACGCTGGCGAAGAGGAGCGCCAGCAGCAGTGCGGAGACGCTGGCTGCCGCGCGGAGCATGTCGGAGCATCGGCGCGCAGGCGCGCCCGCTGAACCCGAGTCACAGCGCAGCTTCTACAATCCGCCCGGCAGTCAGTGGCAATTCAGGGCTCGGGCTGGGAGCGGGCCTGGGAGACCAGCTCGCGAACGCGCGGTGAGGTCGAGCTCTCGGGGAGCTCGAGCTTCGGATCGAGGGCGAGCGCGCGGCGGAACTCGGTGAGCGCGCGGTCGGGCTGATCGAGGCCGGTCGCGGCCGTTCCGGCCACCACGTGACAGCGCACGCACAGGGTTTTCGCCTGCGGGTCCGTCGGGTAAGGGGAGAGCTGGTCGGCGCAGGTCTCCGCATAGGAGAGGGCCTGCTCGAAGTCGGCGTCGTCGAGTGATGCGTTGGCCTTGGCGAGCAGGCTCTGGCTGCGGGCGCGGGCTGCGCGCGCCGGGTCGTTCGCGGCGGTGCTCTTGGAGACCTGCTTGCAGTCGTGCCCTGCAGGCAGGCGCAGCTTCTCGCCGGCCAGGATCAGGCGCGGGTCGGGAATGCCGTTCTCGCGCGCGAGCTCCGGGACCGAGACACCGGCGCAGCGCGCGATCTCGCCCAGGGTTTCGCCCGGGTGGACCACGTAGACCACGGACTTCGAGACGCTCGGCGGGTTCACGCGCTGCGAGCCGTCCGAGCCGCCGCGTCCCGGTCGGACGACGTCGGGCCGGGCGCACGCGCCGACACAGACGGCGATCAGCAGTGCCAGAAGTGCGAGGCGCAGTTTTTGCTGAGCAGTCATTGCAGCACCTCCAGCGGGGCTTGCAAGAACGATGCTGGACACTCGGCTGACCGACCCACTGTGGGCTTCGTCGGACCCTCGGCTGTACGTGCCGACGGAGTCGTTCGAGGCGGCGCTCTCCACGCTCGAGATCGGCCTGCGCGCAGGCGGCTCGCCGCTACTGCTGAGCGGTCCGCACGGCATCGGCAAGACGCTGCTGTTGCGCGTGCTGGCCGAGCGCCAGTCACTCTCGTTCCAGCGCACCTGGCTGTTGCGGCTCACGGGCGAGCCCGACGATCTGCCCGGAGTGCTGCTTCGCGTGCTGTTCGACGTGGTCCCCCCGCGTCGCTCGCGCGCCGCGCAAGCCGCGCTCGTCGACGCGCTGCACGCGGACCCCGCGCGCCGGACGCTGCTCCTGGTGGACGACATCCACGAGCAGAGTCCGTCGTCGCTCCGCAAGCTCGCGGAAATCGCGCGCGCGGCGAAGCCGGCGCTGGCGATCGTGGTGGCGGGCACGGGCTGCGAGGACCGGCTCGCCCTCGCCGACGCGCTCGGCGCCGGGCTCAGCGTGTTGCTGCCGGAGTCACTCCCCGACGCGGAGATCCTGGCGATCTACGACGCGATCGTCGCGCACCCGGGACTGTCGCCGCGGCTGCGCGCCCAGCTCGGCGAGGGCGACCGCGCCCGGATCGCGGAGCTCGCGCACGGGGTGCCTCAGCGACTGAAGAGCGAGCTGGCGCGGCGCAAGCCGAGCCGCGAGCCGATCACGCCAGCGCTGTTGCCGCCCGACCCCGAGCCGGCATGGGACGAGCTCGACCTCGAGCTGCCCGAGATCACGCTCGACTGGGGCGAGCTGCCGCTCGAGGAGCCCAAGCCGCCGCTCGCCGTCGCTCGCGCCGAAGTCACTCTGCCGAGCGAGCCGGAGCCCGAGTCGACGCTTCTGCTTTCACGCGCCACGAAGCCGCGCCGGCAGCGCCATGCGCTGGAGCTCGTGCGCTGGGGCCTCGTGTTCGGGCTCGCGAGCGGGGAGCTCGCGCGCGGCGCTTTCGAGGCACTCACGGCGCACTGCCGCGCCGCCGGGACGACGAGTCGTGACTGGACGATCCGGCGCTCGCACGAGCTCGCCCGCCTCTCACGAGCTCGACTGCGGAGAGTGACTCGCGGCGTCGATCGGACGGCGCAGCTCACGATCGCTGGTTTCCCGCGTCTCGCGCGCCGAGCCGTGCAGGCGGACGCGATCCCGATCGCGCTGGTGCTGATCGTCGCCCTGTTCGCGTGGCCCGCGCATATCCCGAAGCAGCGGGCGCGCCCCGAGCCGGCGGCCCAGGCGCGCCCCGCGCCGCAGGTCGAGCGGCCGCTCGCGCGTGCGGTGGTAGAGGCTCCGCCCCCTCCGGCGATCGACGTGCACGTGAACGCGCGGCCCTGGGCGCACGTGTGGATCAACGGAAAAGACGTCGGAGCCACTCCGCTGCGCAGACCGCTCGCGCCCGGCTCGCACCGCATCGAAGCGCGCTTCCCCGACGGGCGCCGGGTCGCACGCGTCGTGCAGGTCGACCCGTCCCACCGTTTCATCTCGCTGCGCTGACTCCCGCGAAGGCGGATATCATCCCCCGCTCAGGGAGGGCTCGAGTGGCGGGATCCCGGGTGATTTCATGTCTGCGCTATCACGACGCGCCAGCCGCCGTCGACTGGCTGTGCCGCGCGTTCGGCTTCGAGAAGCACGCGGTCCACGTGGCACCGAACGGCGGGATCGCCCATGCCGAGCTCACGCTGGGGGACGGCATGATCATGCTGGGCTCCGCCGTGAAGCAGGGCGGTCGCTACGACGAGATCGCGGCGACGCCGCGCGAGGTCGGCGGGCGATCGACGCAGCAGATCTACGTGGTCGTGGCAGATCCTGAGCTGCACTTTCGTTGCGCGACGAGCGCGGGCGCGGAGATCGTCTTCCCGCTCGAGCCCAAGCGCCACGGGGGCAGCGGCTACACCTGTCGAGATCCCGAGGGGAACCTGTGGAGCTTCGGCAGCTACGATCCCTGGCTGGCAGCCGAATGACTCGCGGGTTTCCCTGCGCGGCCCTCGGGATGCGCGCGAGTCTGCGCATCGCGTGAGCCTCGGCTCATTTCGGAGCGGTGACGTTCCGGCGAATTGGTGACAGCGGCCCTAGGGGCTCGGACCGTCCGTGTGGTAAAAGGTTCGCGGACGAGCTCGCATCCGGGCTCGCGTCGTCAGGTCGCACGGGCAGAGATCTTCATTCGGGTCGCATGTTGAGCAGGTCTGCACGTTTCCCGGTCCCGGGTCCCTGTTCGCTCACCGCGTCAGGAGTGAGCCGCCACACCCTGCGCCCACAGTCACCTGGCAGGGTGTTTGCTCTTCAGCGGAGGCCATGAACATGAGCCGGGTGAGGAAGATCGTCGTCGCGGTGTGCCTGGCCTTCCTGCCGGCGCTGTCTCATGGGCAGACCTGCAACGTCCCGGCGCGGCCGCAGTTCGCGGGTCACAACTTCCCGCTCGACAACCCGCCGGTGTCTCAGCCCATGACTCCGGTCGAGGCCTTTCCGAACCTGCCCAACTTCAACCTGCCGGTGTTCATCACCTACGCGCCCGACGGCACGAACCGGCTGTTCGTGGTGGAGAAGATCGGCCGGATCTGGGAGTTCGACAACGATCCGAACACCTCGACCCGCAACCTGTTCCTCGACCTGATCGGGATCGTCGACGCGAACGCCAGCGAGATGGGTCTTCTGGGCCTGGCTTTCGACCCGCACTTCACGACGAATCACTACTTCTACGTGAACTACACGGCCACGGGCTCGGCCTGCCAGGGTGGCGTGCGCTGCACCAAGATCGCGCGCTTCACGGTCCCGCCTGCCACGCCCAACGCCGCCGACAAGACGACCGAGCTCGACCTGCTCGAGTACCAGCAGCCGTTCGACAACCACAAGGCGGGCATGTTGGCCTTCGGACCCGACGGCTTTCTCTGGATCGCGGCCGGTGACGGCGGCTCGGGCGGCGACCCGAATGGCAACGCCCAGAACGTGAACTCACTCCTGGGCAAGCTCTTGCGCATCGATCCGTCGGGTGACGACTTCCCGAACGATCCGAAGCGCAACTACAAGATCCCGCCGGGCAACCCGTACGCCTCGGGCGTGGGCGGCGCACCCGAGTGGTGGGCGCGCGGCATGCGCAACCCGTGGCGCTTCTCGTTCGACCGACTCACG
>DATJZP010000070.1:0-54272 GCA_035498875.1 Myxococcota bacterium | reverse complement strand
CCGCCCAGCTCGCGGATGCGCCGCGTCTGCGCGCGCAGGATCTCGACGTCCTGCGCCAGGATCGTGTCGAGCTGCTTCTCGATGATCGGGGCCATCTCACCGCGCCGCGCGGGCGGCACGTTCCAGCACGACACCAGCCAGAAGCGCGTGCGAAAGTCACTCACCGGCGTGTGCGGCAGGGTGTTGCACAGGTGGCGGCCGGTCGAGGTGCGGTACTCGACCTGCGCGAGCGCGGGCAGGAAGAAGCGGTCCCAGTGCTCCGAGACGATCGGCTTGCCGTCGGCATCGTGAGTCGCGCCCGAGAGCGGCGGCTCGCCCTTGTATTCCACCTCGATCCCGTTCGGGATCCGGCGCCGCACCGCCTCGATCTCGCGCTCGGCCTTGCCGCGGAAGTCGCCGCGGTGCACGAACGCGGTGTGCGGGACGTCGAGCGCGTTCTCGAGCGCGGCGTGCAGCGTGCACTCCACGTCGTACTCGCGCACCACCACGAGATATGCGGGGTCGTCGCAGCAGGGGATGCGCGGCGGCATGCCCGCGGGCTCGGCGTCGGCGCGCGCCCAGATCCAGACGAAGCCGTCCAGCTCGCGCGCCGCGAACGCGGGCACGCTGCGGCCGGCCTCGGTGTCTCGCTCGAGCAGACCCGGCACGCCGCGGCATGCGCCCGTGCCGTCGTAGCGCCAGCCGTGGTACGGGCAGGCCAGGTGCCCCGCGGCGTCGACCGCGCCGAGTGACAGCGGCGCGTTGCGGTGCGCGCAGCGGTCGAGCAGCGCCGCGGCGCGGCCCTGTGAGTCGCGGAACAACACGACCGGCTGGTCGAAGATCACGCGCGCGATCGGCCGATCGTGCAGATCGTCGCCGCGGCATGCGGCGTACCAGCCGTCGAGGACGCGGGCGGTCGAGAAGCGGCCCGTCACGGCGCGATCATGCCATGCGCGCGGAGCCGAGTTCTGCGCCGCACTGCCGGCACGCATTCGGCGCCGCTTCCGACCAGCCGGGCTTCGCCTGAGTCCAGCGCCCGCAGCTCGTGCACTTGCGCGCGCGCGGGTGCTCGGGCTCGGCGCCCGTGAACTCGCTGAACGAGCCCTCGCTGCACCACTTGCGGAACGCCGGCATCAGCGTGGTGCGGTGGAAGTCGTTCGCGACCCAGCGATCCACCGCGGCGGAGTCGCTCCAGAACGTCACGAACAGGAAGCGGCGCTCGGCGGGGCGCTCCCAGACCGTGGCTTGCAGACAGCCCGCGACGCCGCGCGTCTCGGCCAGGGTGCGCTCCAGGTGCGCGCGCAGCTCGGCGTCGCCCGCTTCGCTGCACCCGAACTCGGCGAGAACAAGCAGCGGAGTCATTCCGATATCCTAGCGCCATGAGCCTCCCCGGAACGCGCATCGCGGTGAACGGCATCCAGCTCCACGTCGCCGACCTCGGCCCGCGCGGCGGCAAGCCCGTGTACTTGCTGCACGGCTTCCCCGACTCGTCCTACCTGTGGCGCCACCAGGTGCCGAAGCTCGTGGACGCCGGCTACCGCGTGATCGTTCCCGACCTGCGCGGCTTCGGCCTGTCCGACAAGCCGGCGAGCGTCGACGCCTACGCCATGCCGACACTGATCGGTGACGCCCTGGGCGTGCTCGATGTGCTGCAGGTGCCGCGCGCGCACGTGGTGTGTCACGACTGGGGCGCGGCGCTCGGCTGGGCGCTCGCGATCTTCCTGCCCGATCGCGTCGAGCGTCTGGTCGCGCTCTCGGTCGGTCACCTGGCCGGCTTCGGCGCGGCGGGCATGGAGCAGCGCGAGAAGAGCTGGTACATGCTCTACTTCCAGTACGAAGGGATCGCCGAAGAAGCGCTGCGCGCCGATGACTGGAAGCTCTTTCGCGACTGGACCCGCAATCACGCCGAGCTGCCGCACTGGATCGAAGACCTGTCGCGACCCGGCGCACTGACCGCCGCGCTGAGCTGGTACCGCGCCAACGTGAATCCCGCGCGACCCAACGTGCTGGCCATGGACTACCCGCCAGTGAAGGCGCCCACGCTCGGCATTTGGAGCAGTCACGACGCCTATCTCACCGAGGCGCAGATGACCGCCTCGAAGGCCTTCGTCGAGGGGCCGTGGCGCTACGAGCGCCTCGAAGGCGCGAGTCACTGGCTGCAGCTCGACCAGCCGGAGCGCGTGTCGAGCTTGATTCTGGATTGGCTGGGAGAGAGCGGCCGCTAGTCGCGGCTGCCCGAGGAGGACCTGTATGCGTGCCGTGGCGATGCTCGATCACAAGCTGCACCTGCGCGACATCCCGCAGCCCGTGCCGGGGCCGGGCGAGGTGCTGGTGAAGACGCTGGCGTGCGGGATCTGCGGCAGTGATCTGCACGCGCTGAAGCACACCGAGAAGATGATCGAGTCTTCGCGGCGGGCGGGCGGCGCATTCGTGATGGACCCGCGGCGCGACGTGGTGATGGGCCACGAGTTCTGCGCCGAGATCGTCGACTACGGCCCGGGCACGCCCAAGCGCCTGGCGCCCGGCTCGCGCGTGTGCGCGATGCCGATCCTGGTGAAGCCCACCGGCGTGGTGACGGTGGGTTACTCGAACGACGAGCCGGGCGGCTACGCCGAGTACATGAAGCTGATGGAGCCGCTGCTGCTGCCCGTGCCGCAGTCACTCTCGACCGAGCACGCCGCGCTGACCGAGCCCATGGCGGTGGGCCTGCACGCGGTGAAGAAGGCGCAGCTCACCGCCGACGACGTGCCGCTCGTGATCGGCTGCGGGCCGGTCGGCCTGGCCGTGATCGCCGCGCTGAAGCTCGAGGGCTCGTGCCCGATCGTGGCGGCCGACTTCTCGCCGCGCCGGCGCGAGCTCGCGCTCGCGCTGGGCGCCGACGAGGTGGTCGACCCCGCGAAGAACTCACCCTACGACACCTGGCGCGGGCTGGCCGCGTGGCGCGATCCGTCGAAGGCGCCGCCGTTGCCGCCGTGGATGCCCGGCCCGCCGCTCCGCCCTGCGGTGATCTTCGAGTGTGTGGGCGTTCCGGGCGTGATCGACGCGATCCTGCAGAACGCCCCGTCCGCCGCGCGCATCGTGGTGGTGGGCGTATGCATGGAGCGCGACTACATCGAGCCGATGATGGGCATCTCGAAGGAGCTGAACCTGCAGTTCGTGCTCGGCTACACACCCGAGGAGTTCGCCGCCACGCTCGGCCACATCGCGCGCGGCGAGATGAAGGTCGAGTCACTCATCACCGGGCGCGTGGGCCTGGACGGCGTCGCCGGCGCCTTCGAGTCGCTCGCGAGTCCAGAGCACCACGCGAAGATAGTCGTCGAGCCGGCGCGCAAGTGACAGTCCTCGCTCCTGGACCGCTCAGTCCGATTGCCGTTCTCTTCCGGCTCTCGAGGCCGGCGCTTCGTTCGTCAGGTGGTTGCGTGAAACTCGCGCACTCGCGCCAGAAAGCGCTCGGGTTCGACGCGGTGCAGCCAGTGACCCAGCCCGGGCCAGGTCTCGACCTGCGCCTGGGGGATGAACTGGCGTAGCCAGGACTCGTAGTCGGGTCCGGGATCGTCGCCGAAGAGCGACAGATAGGGCGCGCGGATCTGGCGCAGCAGCGGCGCCAGCGGCTCGAGCACCGCTTGTTCGGTCTGAGTCGTGAGCGGCAGCCAGAGGCCCAGGACGGCCGGCCGGCGGGCCTCGGTCCGGTACGCGCGCAGCTCGCGCCGCGCGCGCTCGGGCAGGTTCGGTCCGCCGAGCCGCTCCATCTCGGCGTTCAGCTCGGCGCAGAAGTGCGGTGAGTCGAGCTTCGGCGCGAGCTCACGCACGCGCTCGATGAACGGCCCCAGCCGCAGCGACTGGTCGACGTTCAGCACCGAACGCACGGGCACGAGCGCTGCGAGCAACGTAGCCACCACGCCGCCCAGCGAGTGACCGATCGCGCGCGGGCGGTCGAGCGCGAGCTTCTGGCAGAGCTCGGCGATCGGCGTGGTGAGTGCGGCAGCGTTGAACTCAGGAGGCGCCGTCGACTCACCGTGGCCGGGCAGGTCGACGCGGATCACGCGCGCCGAGCGGGTGAGCTCGGGCATGAACTCCTGCCACACGCGGTGGTCTTCGGTGATGCCGTGGATCAGGATCAGCGGCTCGCCCCGACCCTCGTCGCGGTAGGCGATCAAGCCTTGATTCCGCGCAGCTTGGGCACCGCCTCGGTCACGTAGCGGTCGAGCGCTTCCCCATCCCAAGGCGCGCGCAGGGCCACGTTCACGCCCTGCGCGCCCGCGGCCAGATACTCGGCGACGCGCTCGGCGCCCTGCTCGATCGTGCCGAGGAGCGCCCCCGAGAGCATGCGCTCGGCGGCCGCGCCCCACTGCTTGCGCAAGTCACTCTCGGCGGTCGCGGCGCGCTTGGCGTCGGCGCACAAGTGGAACGACAGGTTCACCGTGCGGGTGATCGCGCGCGGATCGCGCGACTCCTTCTCGCACCACTGGTCGAGCACGCCCGACAAGCGGCGGAACTCGGCGGGAGACACATACGCGGCGTTCCAGCCGTCGGCGTGGCGCGCGGCCAGCCGCAGCGTCTTCTTCTCGCCGATGCCGCCCACCCAGATCGGGAGCCGCGGCTGGATCGGCGCGGGCAGACACGACGCGTCCTCGACCCGGAAGTGCTTCCCCTTGAAGCTCGTACGCTCCTGGGTCAGCAGCCCTCGCACGATCTGCAGTGACTCGTCGAGCAGCTCCATGCGGGTGCCGAGCGGCGGGAACTCGTAGCCGTAGGCGCGCGCCTCCCACTCGTGCCAGCCCGCGCCGAGCGCCATGGTGAAGCGCCCGCCCGACAGGTGATCGACGGTGGTGGCCGTCTTCGCGAGCGCGGCGGGGTTGCGGTAGCCGGGATAGAACACCAGGCAGCCGATGCGCGCGCGCTTCGTGTCCGATGCGAGCGCGCCGAGCAGCGACACCGCCTCGAAGTGGGGCTGAGTGCCGCCCTGCGGCGGCGCCTCGTAGAAGTGATCCCAGATCGAGATCCAGTCCAGGCCGGCGTCGTCGCAGCGTCGCCACAGCGCGCGCAGCGCGTCGATCGAGAGGTTCTGCTGGCCGATGTGCACGCCGAAGGGGGTGGTCATCCCCGCATTCTACGTCTCGACTGACTCCGTCGGCACGAGCACCGGCATGTCGGCGTTGGCCAGGGCGTCGGCCTCGCGCGCGGGCATGCCGAAGGCGCGCAGCAACAGGGCCGCGATCGCCGGGCCGCGCTCCGTGCCGGCCCTGCCCTCGATCACGCTGCGGATGCTCGCGATCACCGTGCCCTGGATCAGATCGAGCGCAGCGCCCGGGTCGGGGATGCGCAGCCGGCGCTTCTTCTGCGCCGCATGCAAGTCACTCAGCACGCCGGCGCCCGCGCGGCGCGGCAGGCTCGCGGTCGAGCCCCAGATGCGCAGCAGCGCGGCGGCCCAGGTGGGGTCGGCGACGGCGTGTTCGATGAACGCGCGCACGCCGAGCGCGAGCCGCTGGGCGGGGTCCTGGATGGTGGTGGCGCCCGCGTTCAGGCGCCCGATCAGACGCTGCACCAGCGGCACGACCGTGGCCTCGAGCAGCTCTTCGCGGGTGCGGAAGTAGTTGTAGAAGGTCCCGTTCGCGAGCCCCGCCTCGGCGGTGACCTCCTGGATCGACACCGGGCCGCTGCCGCCCCGCGCGAGCACGCGCAGGGTCGCCTCGAGCAACGCCTGGCGCGTTCTCGCTCTCTTGCCGTGCCGCTGCGCCGAGGAAGGTGCGGCCGCACGGGGCGCGGAAGATCCACGGGGCATGCCTGGAACGTACAGCGAAAATGAGACGCTCGTCAATATTGACAGATGTCTCAATTTGAGAGTAGTCTCAGATTCGAACCCTGCCCCCGGGACCGAGGAGGTCCAGTGATCGAGCGCTGCGACGTCGCCATCGCCGGCTACGGCCCGACCGGGCAGACGCTGGCGATCCTGCTCGCGCAGCGCGGCTGGCGCGTCACGGTGATCGAGCGCTGGCCGCGGCCGCATCCGATGCCGCGCGCGGTACATTTCGACCACGAGGTCGCGCGCATCTTCCAGTCCGCGGGCCTGGGCGACGCGCTGCGCGACGGGGTCGAGCCGGCCTACACCAACGAGTGGCGCAACGCGCGCGGCGAGACACTCTTGTGCTTCGGCCGCGAGGGCGAGCCCTCGAGCTCGGGTTGGCCCGAGAGCAACATGGTGCACCAGCCCGATCTCGAGCGCGCACTCGACCAGCGCGTGCGGGCGCTGGGCACGATCGCGGTGCGGCGCGGCTGCGAGCTGGTCGAGATCGAGCCAAAGGCCGAGCGGGTGCGCCTGCGCGCGCGCGACTCGCTGGGCGAGCCGCGCGAGCTCGAGGCGCGCTACCTCGTGGGCTGCGACGGGGCCCACAGCTTCGTGCGCCGCTGGCTGCAGGTGCCGGTGGAAGACCTGGGCGTAGCGCTCGACTGGCTGGTGGTCGACGTGATCACGCCGGGCAACGAGCGCTGGAAGCCCGTGAACTGGCAGCTCTGCGATCCCGAACGCCCGGTGATGCTGTCCTCGGGCGGTCCGGGCCGGCGCCGCTTCGAGTTCATGCGCCTGCCGCACGAGAGCCCCGAGTCACTCGACGAGCGCGCGATCTGGCAGCTGCTGGCACGGTGGCGGCTCGCCGAAGAGAACACGATCCTCGAGCGCCACGCGCTCTACACCTACCGTGCGCGCTGGGCCGAGATCTGGCGGCGCGGGCGCGTGCTGCTCGCCGGCGAGTCGGCCCACCTTCTGCCGCTGTTCGGGGCGCAGGGGCTCGGCGCGGGCATCCGCGACGCGGCCACGCTGGCCTGGAAGCTCGATCTCGTGCTGGCGGGCCGGGCCGTGGACGCGCTGCTCGACACTTACGGACAGGAGCGCATTCCGCACGTGCGGTCACTCGTGGCCATGGGTCTCTCGCTCGGCCGCATGATGTGTCTCACCGATCCGGTCGAGGCGGCTGCGCGCGACGCCCAGCTCCTGGCGCTCTCGGACGCCGGGCAGCTCCAGCCCCTGCCGGCGCCGCCGGTCATGGGACCCGGCACGACTCAGTCCGACGACCGCTACGCGGGCGAGCTCTTCCCGCAGGCGCGCGTGCGCGCGCGAGGGCCGCGGAAGCGCGAAGGACTCTTCGACGACGTCGTGGGGAGGGGCTGGCTACTGCTCGGTGCCGATGGCGATCCGGTCCGGACTCTTGCAGCGCAGGAGCGAGCAGTCTTTACGTCGCTCGGGGGGGTGACGGCGCACGTCGGACCGGGTGCGCCGTTCGAAGAGCGCGACGGCAGGCTCCGGCGCTTCTTCGAGCGCACCGGCGCGCACGTGGTGCTGGTGCGGCCCGACTTCCGCGTGTTCGGCACGGCCAAGGGCGATCGCGCCGCCAGCACGCTGCTGCGCGCGCTCGAGCGCGAGCTGCAATCGCCCTCGATCGTCGGCGACTAGTCCGCGCACAGGAAGGTCACGCTCACCGAGAGTGACTCGGGAGCGCTCGCCTCGCCGCAGCGCTCGCCGGGCCGCAGCGGCGTCTCGAGCTTCCACGCGCCCGTGATCGGCAGGTCGCGCAGCGCGCCGGTCGACGCATCGGGAGTGACTTCGGCCTGCACCGCCGCGTGCTCGACCCGGTAGCTCCGCCCGTCGGCGGACGCGATCTCGTCGACGCGCAGCCGCGTGTCCCAGGCGCCGGGCTCCACGCGCGCGGTGACCCACATCCTGCCCGGCGCGCAGCCACTGCCCTCCTCGGCCGGCGCGCCGCGAATCACCGCCGGCGTGGCCGGCGGCGCGAGCACCTTCACCGTCTGCTCGGCGCTCGCGACCGCCAGCAGGCTCGACACGCGGAAGCGGTAGGTCGTGGTCGTCTTCGGGCGCACCTTGCGCTGACCGCTCTCGGGCACGACGCCCAGGCTCGGGTCGGCCGGATCGGCCGAGAGCTCACCCGAGTGACTGCCCTCCCAGGTGAGCTGCACCGAGCGGCCCGCGCAGACCGAATCCGGCCGGACTCGCAGCTGCGCGGTCGGCGCGCAGCCCACCGCCACGGCCGCGAGCAGAAGAATCGTTCCTCTCACGAAGAAACACCCCCGAGAGCCATTGTCTCTCGGGGGTGTGGGTGAGAGATAGGGGGGGATCGGGACTAGAAACTTGAAGCAGCGAGCGAGGGGGACCCCTCGCACTTGCTGGATCCGCCGCCCAGCCGCCGCGGAGGGAGCCACGGCGACCTGGGAATGTTGACCGGGAGGGGAATCGCGGTCTTGGTTCGGCGGAAGGCGTCGTGCGAGGGGTCCGGCGCCACTTCGGGGCTCACGAAAGAACAACCTCCGCGTTGCTCTGTCCGGAACACCCATTGGGCCGCTCGCTGCATGACCGGAAGTTCGCGGGCCTTGATCGGGTCCGCTGTGAAACGATTCACACGGTGCGGCACTCTCTGGCCATGTCGTCCGCCCCTACCCCCACGTCTGCCCCGACGGTCCCTCTGCGCGCGCCGCTCGACGGCCGGGTCATGCTCGGCACGATCGGGATCTTCGAAGGCCTGTCGCGGCGCGAGCTCGACCTCTTGCACGGGATCACGGGCACGAAACGCCTGCGCGCACGCGAGGTTCTGTTCCGGAAGGGCGATCCGGGCTCTGCCCTGTACGGGGTGCTGCGCGGGCGGCTGCGCGTGTTCTCCTACGGAGCCGACGCGAAAGAGGTCGTGTTCCGCTTCCTCGACGCCGGCGACGTTCTGGGCGAGGTCGCGCTGTTCGACGCGCAGGTCCGCTCCGCCACGGTCGAGGCGGTCGAGGGCTGCGAGCTGTTGAGTTTGCAGCGCCGCGACCTGCTGCCGTTCCTGGAGCAGCAGCCCAAGGTCGCGATCAAGCTCGCGGCCGTGCTGGCGCGCAGCCTGCGCGAGCTCTCGCAGCGGGTCGAGGACGAGCTTTCGCTCACGATCCCCGCGCGGCTCGCGCGCAAGCTGCTCGAGCTGATGCGCACCCACGGCAGCACGATCGACGGCGGGGGCACCCGCATCGACCAGCGCCTGCCGCAGCACATCCTGGGCGAGCTGGTGGGCGCAACCCGCGAGAGCATCAACAAGCAGATGCGGCTCTGGGTCGGCGCGGGCGCGATCCAGGTCGACCGCGGCTTCGTGACCGTGGTCGACCCGAGCGCGCTGGAAGAGACCGCGCGCTTCGGGCCGCTATAGCTCCGGGTCACTTCCGGTCGAGCTGGCAGATCGTGAACGCGTACGCGTGGCGCGCGTCGGCGGGGTGCTCGAGCAGCACGGTCTCGCGCCAGTCGCCGAGCTCGAACTTCGGGAAGTAGACGTCGCCCTCGGGTGCGGCGTGCACGCGCGTGAGATAGACGCGTTGCGCCCGCGGCAGGGCCTCGGCGTAGAGCGCGGCGCCGCCGATCACCACCACCTCGGGTGCGCCGGCCACGAGCGCGAGCGCGGCGTCGAGATCGCGCGCGACCCGCACCCCGGGCGGGGCGAAGTCCGGCGCATGCGACAGCACCACGTTCGGGCGGTCGGCGAGCGGCCGGCGCAGTGACTCGAAGGTGCGCCGGCCCATCACCACGGGCTTGCCCAGCGTGCTGCGCTTGAAGTGCGCCATCTCGTCGGGCAGGCGCCAGGGCAGGCCGCCCTTCGCGCCGATCACGCCGTTCTCGGCCACGGCCGCGATCAGCGAGAGCACGTCAGACGGCGATCGGGGCGGCGATCGACGGATGCGCGCGATAGTCGACCAGCTTCACGTCCTCGTAGCGGAAGTCCGCGATCGACTTCACGCCCGGCCGCAGCTCGAGCCGCGGCAGCTCGTAGGGCGTGCGCGAGAGCTGCAGGTCGGCCTGCTCCAGGTGATTCAGATACAGGTGCGCGTCGCCCAGCGTGTGCACGAACTCGCCGGGCCGCAGCCCCGTCGACTCGGCCAAAAGGTGAGTCAGGAGGGCGTACGAGGCGACGTTGAACGGCACGCCGAGGAAGATGTCGGCGCTGCGCTGGTAGAGCTGACACGAGAGCCGCCCCTCGGCGACGTAGAACTGGAACAACAGGTGACACGGCGGGAGCGCCATGCGCTCGAGCTCGCCCACGTTCCAGGCCGAGACGATCAGGCGCCGCGAGTCGGGGTTCTTGCGGATCTCGCCCTCGACCGCGGCCAGCTGGTCGATCACGCGCCCGTCGGCGGCGTGCCAGGCGCGCCACTGCGCGCCGTACACGGGCCCGAGCTCGCCGTTCGCGTCGGCCCACTCGTCCCAGATCGTGACTCCCTCGGCCTGCAGGCTCTTCACGTTGGTGTCGCCGCGGATGAACCAGAACAGCTCTTGGAAGATCGAGCGCAGGTGCAGGCGCTTCGTGGTGAGCGCGGGGAAGCCCTTCGACAGGTCGTAGCGCGACTGCCAGCCGAACACCGACAGCGTGCCCGTGCCGGTGCGGTCGCTCTTGCGCACGCCGTGATGGCGCACGTGCCGCAGTAAGTCGAGGTACGCTTCCATCCGTCGGCGAAGTTACCACCTCTGCTACGCTGCGCGTAGATGTCGATCTTCGTTGCCCGCCACGGGGAGACCGCCTCGAACGCCGCGCGCATCCTGCAGACGCCCGACATTCCGCTGTCGCCGCGCGGGATCGCGCAGGCGGAGCAGCTGGCGAAGCGGCTGGCGAAGCTCGGCGTGGTGGCGATCGCGTCGAGCGACTACGCGCGCGCGCAGATGACGGCCGAGCGGATTCGCCAGGCGACCGGCGCGCCGCTCGAGATCTGGCCTGAGCTGCGCGAGCGCAACTTCGGAGCGCTGCGCGGCCGCGCCTACGCCGACCTGGGCTTCGACCCGTTCGCGCCCGACTACGAGCCGCCCGAGGGCGAGAGCTGGCCCGTCTTCCACGAACGCGCGAAGCGCGCCTGGCTGCGGACCTGGGCGCGTGCACAGGAGCTGCGCGGAAATCTCGCGGTGGTGACGCACGGGCTGGTGGTGCGCGCGTTCGCCGAGCGCGAGATCGGCCTGGGCGGGCTCGAGGCGCCGCTCTCTTGGCCGAACACGTCGCTCACGGTGATCTCGGGCGATCCGCCGCCCGCGCTCGAGATCCTGAACTGCGTGCAGCACCTGGAAGCCGAGGATTCCGAGCGCGCAGCCACGCTCGGCCGGGCCTGAGCGCCGAAAACTCCGAGTTCGCGGGCAGCAACTCCGAGTTCCCGGGGCGTTTCTGCGAGTTCGGCTCGCGGTCAGCGGAATTCGCCGCGAATTGCGAGAAATCTCTTGACCCGGATCGGGGGTCGTGCTATATTTCGCGTCGCGTTTTTGAGGATGGCCCGCTCCGGCGGGCCTTTCGATTTTCAGGGGCTTCGCGGCCCCTTTTTTCTTCCTCGCGCGCGTGGCTCTCCATGCGCGCCGCCAGCTCGGTGGCGAACTCCGCGAAGCGGGCCAGCGGCCCGGGCTCGAAGTCGGACCAGATCCGCTCGAGCGCGCGCTCGCGATCGCGGCGCACCGTCTCCATCGCGGCCCGGCCCGCGGCGGTGAGCGAGTAGCGGCGTTGGCGCGCGTCGATCTCGGCGATCTCGACCGCAATCAAGCCCTGGTCGAGGAGCTGCCGGATCACCTTCGAGACCGCCGCGGCCGAGCGCGCGCGCTGGCGCGCGAACAGCGAGGGCATGAAGTCCTCTTCCGCGATCTGTTCGAGCACGCGCCACTGCGCTTGGGACAGCCCGGCGGCTTCGGCGAGCTGGGCGCGCCGCTGCGCGAAGGCGTCGGCCAGGCGCTGCAGGGCAGACAGCGCTTCGCGCAGCCGGCTCGGAGAGGACTTGTCTTTTGTCGCCACGTATATTATTAACCTAGGTAAATAATCATCCGGAGGCAATCATGAGCGCGGCCGAGAACGTGGACCTGGACACGTCGATTCAGCGGCAGTTCGGCGCTGCCGCAACCAACTACGTTTCGAGTCCGGTGCACTCGGGCGGACCCACGCTCGAGGGCCTGGTCGCGCGCGCCGCGCTGACGGGCCGCGAGCGCGTGCTCGACGTGGGCACCGGCGCCGGTCACACCGCGCTGGCGCTGGCGCCGCGCGCGGCCGAGGTGATCGCGCTCGACCTCACCGAAGAGATGCTGTCGGCAGCCGCGGGCCTGGCCCGCGAACGCGGGCTCTCCAACGTGTGGTTCCGGCGCGGCCGCGCCGAGGCGCTGCCGTTCGCCGACGGCGCCTTCGACCTGGTGACTTCGCGGCTGTGCGCGCACCACTACGCCGACCCCGCCGCGGCCACGCGCGAGGCCGCGCGCGTGCTTCGGCCTGGCGGCCAATATCTGCTGGTCGACGCGTACTCGCCCGAGGACCCGGTGCAGGACACGTATCTCAACGCGATCGAAGTTCTGCGCGATCCGTCCCACGTGCGCAACTACCGGATCTCGGAGTGGCAGGCCATGTTCGAGGCGGCCGGCTTCGCGCTCGAGGTCGGCCCCCGCTGGGCGGTGCGGCTCGAGTTCGCGAGCTGGGTCGAGCGCATCGGCACGCCGGCGCCGCTGGTCGCGGGCCTGCGGGCGCTGATCGACGCGGCCCCGTCCGAGGTGCGCGAGACGCTCCAGATCGCCCGGGAGACCGGCCACGACTGGTCGATTCCGATCGCGCTGTTCGTGGCCAAACGCCGCTAGCCGGCCCCTATACTGGGGCATGCTCGACGCGCTCAAGAAGGAAGTCTGCGCCTCGGTCGACCGGCTCGGCAGCACGCTGGTCGAGGTCTCGCACGAGATCCACGCCCATCCGGAGCTGGCCTTCCGCGAGCTGCACGCCGCCCGGCTGCTCGCCGACACGGGTCGCGCGCAGGGTCTCGACGTACACCAGAACGTTTACGGGCTCGAGACCGCGCTCGAGGCGCGCTTCGGCAAGGCCGGGCCGACGGTGGCGCTGCTCTCCGAGTACGACGCGCTGCCGGGCATCGGCCATGCCTGCGGTCACAACATCATCGCCACCACGGCGCTGGGCGCGGCGCTCGCGCTGGCCGAGCTGGGCGCGCGCCTGCCGGGGGCGGTGCGCTGGCTGGGCACGCCGGCCGAGGAGGGCGGCGGCGGCAAGGAGATCATGGCGCGGGCCGGCGCCTTCGAGGGCGTCGACGCCGCGCTGATGATCCATCCCGCGGGCGTGAACCTGGTGACCATGCCGTGTCTCGCGATCTCGGACGTCGAGGTCGTCTACCACGGCGTGGCTTCGCACGCGTCGGCGATGCCGGAGCGCGGCGTGAATGCGCTCGACGCGCTGGTGATCGCGTACCAGGCGATCGGCGCGCTGCGCCAGCACATCCGCTCGACCGAGCGGCTGCACGGCATCATCAGCGACGGCGGCCAGGCGCCGAACATCGTGCCCGAGCGCGCCGCGGGCCGTTTCTACGTGCGCGCGGCCAACGCCGGGGAGCTCAGCGAGCTGAAGAAGCGCGTCACGGGCTGCTTCCGCGCCGGCGCCGAGGCCACCGGCGCGAAGCTCGAGCTGCACTGGGGCGAGGTGGACTATCTCGACCTCGACACTTCCTGGCCGCTCGCCCAGCGCTTCCAGCGCAACGCCGAGTCACTGGGGCGCGCGTTCTTCCCCTACGACAAGCTGCCGGCCGGCATGCAGGGCTCGACCGACATGGGCAACGTGAGTCACCGCGTGCCGTCGATCCACCCGATGCTGGCCTCCGCGCCGCCGCACGTGTCGATCCACAACGCGGAGTTCGCGCGCTGGGCGGCGTCGGAGCTGGGCGACCAGAGCGTGCTCGACGGCGCCAAGGCGCTGGCCATGACCGCGCTCGACTTCCTGTGTGACTCCGAGCTGCGCTCCGAGGTCGGGCGCGCGTTCGCGGCCAGCCGGGCGGCGCGCGGGCTCTAGCTCAGCGTCCGGCGAGGATCCAGAAGGCGGCATTCCGCCCGGGCGCGCCCATCACGCCGCCGCCGGGAAAGGTGCTCGCCCCGCACAGGAACAGGCCTGGGATCCGTGTGCGAGGCAGCCTCTGCGTGAGCGAGAGAGGCGACATTGCGCCGTGGAAGATGTTTCCCCCGGTCAGTCCGAACACGCGCTCGAGGTCCGGTGGGGCGAGCGCCTCCAGGTGCTCGATCGAGGCGCCGAAGCCGGGCGCGACTGACTCGACGGTGGCCAGCACGCGGTCGCGGAACTCGTCGCGGACCGCGGGCCAGCGCGGGTCGGTGTGCCACAGTGCGGGCACGTACTGCGCGAAGATCGACGCGACGTGTCTTCCAGCAGGCGCGAGCGTCGGATCGACCGCCGATGGGATGGTGAGCTCGACGATCGGTGTCTCGGGCACTCGCCCCGCGCGCGCCTCGGTGAACGCGCGGTCGATGCCCGCGAGGTCGGTCGGTCCCAGGTGAATCGTGCCCGTGAGCGGCAGGTCTCGGCCGCGGGCGTGGAAGCGCGGCAGCTCGCGCAAGGCCAGGTTCAGCTTCACGACCGGGCTCGTGTAGTCGTTCCGGGGCAGGCGCCGACCGTGGTCCGTGTTCTCGAACCAGGACGCGGTGCGCGCGGGGTCGGCGCCCGAGACCACGAAGTCCGCCTCGAGCGTCTCACCCGAAGTGAGCGTCACTCCGCAGACGCGCCGCCCCCGAATGAGCAGCTTATCGACCTCGGCGTGGGTGCGAATCTGCGCGCCGGCGGCGCGCGCCGCCGCGGCGAGTGACTCCGAGAGCGCACCCATGCCGCCGGCTACGTACGACCATACGCCCCGGCGTCCACCCGCCCGGCCCATGACGTGGTGGAAGAGCACGTAGCCGGTGGTCGCGGACGCCGGAGATCGGTACGCGCCGATGATGCCGTCGGTGGCGAGCGTCGACTTCAGCGGCTCCGACTCGAACCACTCGTCGAGGAGTGCCTGCGCCGAGCCGAGCAGGAACTTCCACGAGCTCCGAAGACCCGGACCGCGCAGGAGCCGCAGGCCCGCGCGCGTGGCGCGGTACGGGCGCGTCGCAGACGGCGCGTCCATCAGTGGCTCGATCGCGTCGACCACGCTCTCGAGCCACGCTTCGTAGCGTCGGTACGCCTCGGCGTCGCGCCGCGAGAACGCCTCGATCTCGGCGAAGTCTTCGCGCGGGTCCGCGTTGCCCAGCACCAGCGCGCGGCCGTCGGGGAGCGGCGTGATCGACGACGGCACGCGCGGCAGGAGTCGGAGCCCGTGCTTGGCGAGCTCGAGCTCCTCGGCGATCAGCGGCCGGAGCAGCGACAGCACGTACGCGCCGCGAGACACCCGGTAGCCTGGCCAGAGCTCCTCGGTCACGCACGCGCCACCCACCATGGGCCGGCGCTCGAGCACGGTGACCCCGACCCCGGCGCGCGCGAGATACGCGGCACAGATCAGCCCGTTGTGACCACCGCCTGCGATGATCGCCCGCCGTGTCATGGGCGGCGAACATAGCGCGCGAGAACGCGCCGGTTTCAGCCCGCCGAACGGAGATAGCGGAGGCCGCCCGTCTTCACGTAGAGCGTACAGCCCGCTCGGGAGGCCAGCGGACGGTGTGTCGCACCGACCGGAAAGCGCAGCCAGGTTCCCTGTGTGTGCGTGCCGGACTCATCCGAGAACGCGCCTTCGAGCACGAAGAGCTCCGCGCCCTGCGCGTACGTCACGGCTCCGAGGTCGAGGCTCCCCGCCCAGCGTGCGAGCTTCGTCAGATCCGAAAAGCCCGGCTGCGCGGCGAGCAGCTTCTCAGTCACTCCGGCGTGCGTACCCGGCCGCCATTCGAGCGCGTTCACGTCGATGGCAAGGTGCCGCCGTCCCGGCCCCGGCAGCTGGCGGAGCTTCACGAACAGCGTGCAGCCGGGTCGCGAGAAGGGCGCGTGGCGAAAGCCCTCGGGATTCAGCAGATACGTGCCCGCCGGCCAGTCGCCGTGCTCGTCGCTGAACACGCCGTCGAGAACCAGGATCTCTTCACCGTCGGGATGATCGTGCGCCGCGAAGTGCGAGCCGGGCTCGTAGCGCACCACCGACGTCACCTGCCCGGCCTCGGGCGGGCCGACCAGGTGCACGCGCTTGCGCCAGACGCTGCCGCTCGGGCTCGGCGTCCAGCGCATCGCCTTCGTGTCGACCCGTGCCGCGCCCGCGAGGTCGCCGTGGAGCGACTCACTCATGTCATCGGGATGCCCGTGTCGCGGGCCGGGTTTCGGGGCCTCAGCGCGCCGGCTTGTCGTCCGAGTCGAGATTCGCCAAGGTCTCGCGCGCGGCGCGCGCGCACGAGAGATAGAAGCTCCGCACCACCGCCGAGCGCTCGCCGATCGCGAGCGCCTCGCACAGCTCGGCCTCGGTCTGCCAGGCTTCGTGGTCCTCGGGATCCGCCTGGCGCAGCAACACCGCCAGGTGTAGAGCGCGGCGCGCCTCGCCGCCGATGAACAGCTTGCCCACGCGGTCGAGCACCGCCTCGCGGCCCGCCAGCGCCACGACGTCGCGCGCCACCTGGCCGCGCGGCGCGGGGATCAGCTCGGCGGGATTGCCGCCCCACCAGCCGGCGTAGGCGCGCAGCACGTCGCGCACCACGAACTGCGCGCAGCCGCTGGTCTCGACGAGATACGGCTTGTTGGCCAGGCTGGCCGGGAGCTGGATGCCTTCCTCGATGATCTCGTCGGGCCACTTGCCCTCGTTCAGCCGCTCGACCACCGAGTCGTGCAGGAAGCGCAGCGCGCGCGCGGTCTCGGTCATCACCTCGAGCGCCTGGTCGCCCTCGAGCAGCTCGCCGTGACCAGGCAGCACCCAGTGCGGGCGGTGCGCGGCCACGGTGTCGAGCGCCTGCGCCCAGCCCAGCGTGTAGCGCTGCGTCTTGTTGGGGTGACCGGTGTTCGGGAGTGACCCGATCAAGAGGTCGCCGACGAACGCCACGCGCCGGTCGGGCAGCCAGACCCAGGTCGCGTCGTCGGTCTCGGCCGTGGCGTGATACAGCTCGACGCGCTCGCCGGCGAGCTCGAAGTCGTCGCGGTCGCGGTAAGTCCGGTCCGGCGGCACGAGCCCGCGCGGGAAGGTGTTCATGCCCGCGGGCAGGCGCAGCTGTCGCCGGTTGACCTCGTTGTTCCAGCGCCAGGTGCGCTGGTAGCGCATGAGTCGCGCGAGCACGTTCTCGTGCGCCCAGACCGTGGGCCGCGGTCGGCCGCGCGAGCGCGCTTCCTGCACGAAGGTCGAGGCGCCGCCCACGTGGTCGACGTGGCCGTGCGTGTAGACGATGTGCTGCACCGGCTCGTCGGAGGCGCGGCGCAGCGCCTCGATGATCTTGGTGCCCGACTGGAGTGACCCGGTGTCGACGGCGAGCGCGGCGCCGTTGCCCCACACCAGTCCGACGTTCGACGGTCCGTACACCAGCCCGACGCCGTCCACCACGGTCTCGAGCGTGCCGAACCGCGAAGGGTCGAGGACATCATCGAGCTTCTGCACGCGAGAGGACTCCCAGCGCGGCGCTACGCTTCGAGTCTTGTCGGACGGGCGCGGCCGGTGATTGATCCCGGCCAGCGAGGGTCAGTCGACGCGCAGCGGGCGCGCCACGGTCGAGCCGTTCGACGCGGGACTCACTTCGGTCGGGGCGGCGCCTTCGCGGAACGGCATGAAGATGACGTTGTCGTCGCCGGCTGGCGCGAGCAGGCCGGTGGCGCGGTCGACCTTGGCGAACACGACGCCGTCGGGCACGCCGAACTCCTGCACCGGGCGGTCCGCGAGCGCGGACTTCATGTAGTCGAGAAACACCGGCGCGGCGGCGCGGCCGCCGGTCTCGTTCTTGCCCAGGTTGCGCGCGCTGTCGTAGCCGATCCAGACCCCGGCGCAGATCTCGGGCGTGTAGCCGATGAACCAGGCGTCGTGTAAGTCGTTGGTGGTGCCGGTCTTGCCTGCGACGGGCCGGTTCAGCGCCTTCACCTTGGTGCCCGTGCCCTCGTCGACCACGGCGCGCAGCATGTCGGTCATGAGATAGGCCTCGACCGGATCGAGGTGGTAGCCCTCGGGCAGGCCCGGTGTGTCGTGAGTCTCGACCTGCTGCCGCAGCTTCTCCATCACCTTGTCGAGGTCGGCCTGCGCGGGGCCGGCGCTCTCTTCGCCGCCCTGACTGACCGGCGGCGTGAGCGGCTCCTTCTGGCCTTCCAAGAGGTGGATGTTCTCGGCCAGCACGCGACCGGTGCGGTCGCGCACGTCGAGCACGAACACCGGATCGATCAGGCGCCCGCCCGTGGCGAAGGCGGTGTAGGCGCGCACCAGCTCCGCCAGGGTCACCTCGCTGTTGCCGAGCGCGAGCCCCAGGTTCATCTCCATGGGTGACTCGATGCCCAGCGCCTTGGTCATGCTCTGCACCGGCGCCAGGCCGATGTCGGACAGCACCCGGATCGTGGCAGCGTTGCGCGACTTTGCGAGCGCGGTGCGCAGCGTGATCGGGCCGTAGAAGTCCTCGGTGTAGTTCTCGGGCTTCCACTCCGAGCCGGTCGAGTCGTCGTCGTACACCACGGCGGTGTCGTGCACGATCGTGGCGCCGGTGTAGCCGCGCGCGAGCGCCGCCGCGTAGACGATCGGCTTGAACGCGGAGCCCGGCTGGCGCCGCGACTGCAGCGCGCGATCGAACTCACTGGCCGCGAAGCTGTAGCCACCCACCACCGCCTTGAGCTCGCTCTTCTCCAGGTCGACCGCGAGCAGCGCGCCCTCCGCCAGCGGCTTCTGGTAGAGGTTCCAGCTCTTGCCGTTCTCGGTCTTGTCGAGCTGGACCAGGTCGCCCTTGTGCAGCGCCTGAGTGACTTTGGTGATGCGCGGCGACATGCCGTCGCGGTTGGGATCGGGGTTGCCGGCCCAGTTCACCTCGGCCAGCGTGAGCGTGACTCGGTCCCCGTTCGCGGGCCCGGTCGCGAGCGTCGCCTTCGCGTCTTCGACCGCGATCACCAGGCCCTGGTAGATGCGGTCCTCGGCCGGCTCGACCAGCGCCGCGTTGGCCTTGCCGAGCTCGGCTTCGAGCGCCGGCCAGTCGGTCTCGGCTACGTTGCGCAGCGGCCCGCGGTAGCCCATGCGGCGGTCGTGCTCGCGCAGGCCCTTGCGCACCGCGCGCCAGGCGTCGATCTGCTGGCGCACGTCGAGCGTGGTGTGCACGGTGAGTCCGCCGGTCAGGACCTCGTCGCCGCCGAAGCGCTCCATCAGGAAGCGCCGCACCTCTTCCACGAAGAAAGCGGTCGCGGAGTCGCGCTCCTGCCAATGAGTCGCGGCGTAGACCAGCGGCTGCGCCGCCCAGTTGTCGTGCTGCTCCTGGGTCAGGAAGCCCTGCTCGACCATCCGGTGCAGCACCAGGAGCTGTTTCTTGCGCGCCATCTCCGGGTCGACGTGCGGGTTCCATTCGGCCGGTCGCGGCACCAGCCCCGCGATCACCGCCGCCTCGTGCACCTGTAAGTCGCGCGCCGACTTCCCGAAGTAGGTCTGAGCCGCGGCCTCGATGCCGTAGGCGCCGGCGCCGAAATAGATCTGGTTGAGATACAGGTACAGGATGTCGTTCTTGCTGAGCGCCTGCTCGATGCGCCGCGCCAGCACCATGTCTTTCAGCTTGCGCCGGTAGGTGCGCTCGGGAGTCAGCAGGAACGTCTTCGCCACCTGCTGCGTGATCGTGCTCGCGCCCTGTGACTTGCGGCCCTCGACCAGGTTGGTGAAGGCGGCGCGCAGGATGCCGGCGTAGTCGAGCCCCGTGTGCTCGTAGAACGAGCCGTCCTCGGCGGCGATGAAGGCCTCGACCACCGGCTTTGGCACCTGCTCGATCGGAATGATGACGCGCCGCTCCTTGGCGAAGCTGGCGACCTCGTTGCCGTCGACGTCGAGCACGCGCGTGATGAGATTGGGGCGGTAGTCCTCGAGCTTGTTGATCTCGGGCAGGTCGTCGAGGATGATCACGTAGAACAGGAAGACGCCCACGCCCGCGCCCACGACGGCGAGCACGGCGAGTGCGATGGCGAGCTTGGCGAGCCGTCTCAAGCGATTGTCCTCGACGACGGGGTCGCGTCTTCGACGCGCCGCGGAGCCTACCTCACACCCGTCTGCTTTGACAGTCTGCGACGAGCGACCCTAGCATCCGCCGCATGCGGCACCTCTTTATCGTCGATCCACTGCGCGGATTGAACCCCGACGCCGACACCAGCGTCATGTTCATGCGCGAAGTGGCACGGCGCGGTCACGGAGTGGCCACCTGCGACGTCAGTGAGCTGTCCGTCGGGCCCGATGGCTGCGCTCACGCGCGCTTCGTCGAGACACGGGTGCGCGAGTCGCGCGACTGGTTCGAGGTCGGAGGCGCCAGCGAGGGGTCGCTCGGCGAGTTCGACGTGGTCTGGATGCGCAAGGACCCGCCGTACGACCTGAACTACTTCTTCGCCACCCACATTCTCGATCTGGTGCCGCAGAAGACGCTGGTGGTGAACGCGCCGAGCGGGCTGCGCGAGGTGACGGAGAAGCTCTTCATCCTGCGCTTCCCCGACCTGTGTCCCGAGAGTCTGGTGAGTCGCAGCATTCGCGAGCTGCTCGCGTTTCGCGACAAGCTCGGCGGCGAGATGATCATCAAGCCGCTCGACGGCTGCGGCGGCGAAGGCGTCTTCCACCTGACCAAGGACGACCGCAACGTGCAGGCGCTGCTCGAGCTGGGCACCAAGCACGGCAGCACGTATCAGATCGCGCAGCGCTACATTCCGGAGGTGCGCTCCGGCGACAAGCGCATCATCGTGGTGGAGGGGGAGCCGGTCGGTGGCGTGCTGCGCGTGCCGCAGCACTACGAGTCGCGCGCCAACTTCCACGTCGGCGGGCGCGCGCAGAAGGCCGAGCTGAGCGCGCGCGAGCGCGAGATCTGCGCGCGCATCGGGCCGGCGCTGCGCGCGCACGGCATCGTGTTCGCGGGCATCGACGTGATCGGGGACTGGCTCACCGAAGTGAACGTGACCAGCCCCACCGGCATCCAGGAGATCAACCGCTTGAACGACGTGCAGCTCGAGAAGCTCGTGGTCGACGCCGTCGAGCGCCGCCAGCGCGCGCTCGCCTAGTGAAAGGAAGAGGCATGGGAATCGATCCGGTGTTGCTCCGCGAACAGTGTCAGCGCACGCTCGGGCGCACGAACTTCCCGGAGCTCGGGCGGCGCATCGAGGGCAAGGTGCGCGACTGCTACGTGAAGGGCGACCGCCGCTATCTGGTGGCGAGCGACCGCGTGAGCTGCTTCGACGTGGTCGTCGGCACGATCCCGTTCAAGGGCCAGGTGCTGAACCAGCTGGCGGCGTTCTGGTTCGAGAAGACCAGGGACGTGGCGCCCAACCACGTGATCGACGTGCCCGACCCGATGGTCACCATCGGCCGCGAGTGCCAGCCCGTGCCGATCGAGTTCGTGTTCCGCGGCTATCTCACCGGCTCGACCAGCACATCGATCTGGCGCGCCTACGAGGCCGGCGAACGGCAGTACTGCGGTCACCGCCTGCCCGACGGCATGAAGAAGCACCAGCGCCTGCCCAAGCCCCTGCTCACGCCGACGACCAAGGCCGAGCAGGGCGAGCACGACGCGCTGACCTCGCGCGACGAGCTGGTGGCGCGGGGAGTCATCAGCGCGGCCAGGTACGACGAGGCCGAGGCCATGCTCGCGAAGCTGTTCGCGGCCGGTCAGTCCTGGGCGACCACGCGCGGGCTGATCCTGGTCGACACCAAGTACGAGCTGGGGGTCGACGCCGCGGGTCACTTCGTGCTGATCGACGAGATCCACACGCCCGACTCGTCGCGCTACTGGTACGCCGACGGCTACGAGGACGCCTTCCGACGGGGCGTGGACCCCAAGTCGCTCGACAAGGAGTACGTCCGACGCTGGCTGCAGGAGCAGGGCTATCACGGCGAGGGCACGCCGCCGACGCTGCCCGACGACGTGCGCTGTGAGGCGGCTCAGCGCTACATCGAGACCTACGAGCGCATCACCGGTCGTGTCTTCGAGCCCGCCACCGACGAGCCGAACGCGCGTATCCGACGGCGTCTCTCTCTGGTGTAGGCCGTCACCGACGAGAAAAAGTGCAACTTCTCGTCGTCGACCCCTTTACAACGTCGGAAATCGTTCCATACCCTTCCGCCGTTCCTTCGACCGTCCGTCGAAGAGAATGAAAGTGTGGGGGGACAGATGGCAATGAAGATCGCAGAGACCGGAGTCAAGCGTGAGTCCGGCTACTTGTACTACTTGGACAAGCAGGGCGACGTGTCTCGCGTCGTGATGGCGCGCGGCGGCGGACGCCACGCCCGCACGCGCCCCGAGAAAGTCGCTCGTGCCGGCGTCAAGCGCGAAGACGGCTTCCTGTATTTCATCGACAAGTCCGGCGACGTGTGTCGCACCAAGATGGCCCGGCGCGGCGGGGGCACCCGCAAGGCGCGCCGCGCCCCGGGTCGGCGCACCACCGCTCGCAAGACCACCGCGCGCGCCAAGAAGACGACACGGCGAGGGGCCACGGCCCGCCGCCGCGCCGCTCGCACGACGCGCCGCCGCTGATTTCCGCTCCGTTTCCACGGTCTCTAACTAAGAGGTTGGACGTGGAGGGTGGGGAGCAGCCCTAAAACCGCTGCTCTCCACCCCTGTCTGTCCTCCGCCGCGTAGCGGCGGGCCAAGATCTTCTTTTTCCTTTCATCGGAGTCACTCGGGGGCTAGGCTCGGGGTGTGGGGTTGAGGCTCTCGACGGGCGTTGTCGAGACTCCGCTCGGACAGATCCGCGTGGCGGTGACCGAGTCGGGAGTGGCACGGATCGCTCTGCCGCGCTCGAGCGGCTCGGGCTTCGCAGGCTGGCTGCGCACGGTGTACGCCGATGCCGAGCGCGTGCCCTGGCTGCCGCTGCTCGACAAGCTGGCGCTCGAGCTCGCGGAGTACTTCGCGGGCAAGCGGCGCGAGTTCTCGCTCCTGGCACAGCCGCGCGGCACCGCTTTCCAGCGCGCGGTCTGGCGCGAGATCTCGGCGATCCCCTACGGCTCGACGCTGACTTACTCCGAGATCGCGCGCGGCGCGGGCAGCAAGAACGCGGTGCGCGCGGCGGGGACCGCGACGGGCGCGAATCCGGTCCCGATCCTCATCCCCTGCCACCGCGTGATCGCCGCCCACGGCAAGCTCGGCGGCTTCTCCGGCGGGCTCGACGCCAAGCGCCGGCTGCTGGCGCTGGAGAAGGCCGCGACCGCCGAGCTGGTGTGACCGGGCTCTAGAGGCGCTCGAGCGCCTGCTCGAGATCGCGGATCAGGTCGTCGGTGTCCTCGACGCCGCAGGAGTAGCGCACCAGGTTGTCGCGGATGCCGATCTGCGCGCGCTCTTCGGGCGACTTGTCCCAGTACGAGATCACGGTCGGCTGCTCCACGAGTGACTCGACGCCGCCCATGCTCGGGGCGATGTAGGGCACGCGCAGCGCGTCGATCAGCTTCGACGCCGTCTCGAGCCCGCCGCGCACCTCGAAGCTGACCATGCCGCCGAAGCCGCCGCCCATCTGGCGGCGCGCCACGGCGTGGTCGGGGTGACTCGGCAGGCCCGGGTAGTGCACGCGCTCGATCTTGTCGTGCTGCTCGAGGAAGCGCGCGATCGCGGCCGCGTTCTCGTTGGCGCGCGCGACGCGCAGCGAGAGCGTCTTCATGCCGCGCAGCACCAGATAGGCGGCGTGCGGGTCGATCACGCCGCCGAGCACGCCGTGCAGCTCGCGGATCGGGCGGATGAACGACTCCTTGCCCACCAGCGCCCCGGCCAGCACGTCGTTGTGGCCCGCGAGATACTTCGTGACCGAGTGCAGCACCACGTCGGCGCCGAGCGCGAGCGCCTGCTGGTTCACGGGCGTGGCGAGCGTCGAGTCGATCACCACGACCGTGCCCTTGGCGCGGCAGCGTTCGGCGACCGCGCTCACGTCGACGCAGCGCAGGTAGGGGTTGGTGGGTGACTCGGAGAAGAACAAGTTCGCACCGTCGGCCACCGCGCGCTCGAGCGCGTGAAGGTCCGAGGGATCGATCACGGTGCAGCGCACGCCCATCTTGGGCATGACCGTCTGCATGAACTGGCGCGTGCGCCGGTAGCAGTCGTGAGTCGTGACCACGTGGCCGTTCTGCGGCACGAGCGCCAGCAGCATGGTCGTGACCGAGTTCATGCCCGACGCCGAGACCACGCAGTCGGCGCCGCCCTCGAGCTCGCACAGCTTGGCCTCGACCACGCGCGTGGTCGGATTGCCGTAGCGGCCGTACTCGAAGCTCGCGTGGCGGCCCTCCTGGTACGCGATCACTTCCTGCGTGTCGCGGAACCAGAACGCCGCCGTCTGCACGATCGGCGTGGTGAGCGAGTCGGTGACACGCGAGCGAGTCGTTCGCTCGCCGCCGTGGACGGCGCGCGTGGACGGGCCGCTCTTGTCGCGCTCCCTGCTCATACGGGGCGAGCGAGGTTACTCTCGGTCCCGGAGGTGGTCAAACCTCGGCGCGCGCGCCAGCGCGCTTCGAGCGCGTCGCGCACCTCGCGGCCGATGCGCAGCTTGCCGCCGCGACCCCGCCCCAGCTCGACGTCCGGGCGATCGGCGCCGTGGAAGTCGCTGCCGCCGGTCTCCAGCAACTGATGCGCAGCCGCTACGCGGCGCAGGCGCCGGGTCGCGGTCGACTTGTGACTCGGGTGCCAGACCTCGATACCGTCGAGTCCGAGCGGCACGAGTCGCTCGATGAACGCGACCACGCCGCCCGGCCTGTCGACGCCCGCCGAGAGCGGCGGATGCGCGAGCACCGCCACGCCGCCTGCGGCGTGCACCAGCGCGATCGCCGCGCGCGCCGACAGCGCGGCGTTCGGCTCGTACGCGGGCCTGCCTCGCCGCAGCCAGCGCGCGAAGGCTTCGTCTAAGTCGCGCACCGCCCCCGAGGCCACGAGCGCGCGCGCCACGTGCGGCCGCCCCAGCGCGCCGCCGTCCGATTGCGCCTCGACCGCCGCCACGCTGATCGCCACGCCGCTGCGCTGCAGGTGAGACACGATGCGCTGCGCGCGGCCGAGCCGGAACGCGCGCAGCTCGACCAGCCGCGCGCGCAGCTCGGAGTGACCGTCGTCCAGGCCGAGGCCGAGGATGTGCATCGAGCGCGCGCCGTCGTCTTCGCTCACCGAGAGCTCGATCCCGGCCAGCACCTCGACTCCCAGCCGCGCGCCCTCGGCGCGCGCCTCGGCCACGCCATCGACGGTGTCGTGGTCGGTGAGCGCGAATCCGGTGACTCCGTTGGCGTGCGCCCGCCCCACGAGCTCGGTCGGCGACAGACTCCCGTCCGAGACGGTGCTGTGGGCGTGGAAGTCGAAGCGCTCGCTCACGCCGCCTCCGCCCAGCGCACCACGCGCTCCACGAGCAAGTCGCGCAGCGCGTCGATCTTCGCGTCGACCGCGTACTCGATGGCGCTCGCCGCCGCGTCGCCCCGGGCACGGATCCGGCCACGCTCGGCGCCCTCGCGATCGCTCACCTCGAGCGCGCGCGGCGCGAACGTGAACAGCTCCGGCGCGAACGCGGCCGCCACCGTGCACGGATCGTGCAGCACCGCGCGCGAGGCGTTCGAAAGCGCGCGCTCGGCGTCGCACAGGCCGCGCAACAGCGCCGCCACCAGCTTGCCGCGCGGCGTCTCCGGCAGCGCCAGTGACTCGACCGTCCCGGCGTCGAGCGTCACGCGGTTGGTGACTTCGAGCCCGGTGATGCGCATCCGCACGCCCGAGGCGAGCAAGAGCCGCAGCGCCCGGGGATCGGCGTAGGCGTTGTACTCGGCCTTCGGCGTGACGTTGCCCGCGCCCAGCGTGCCGCCCATCCACAGCACGCGCGCGTTCGCGAACAACTTCGGATCCTCGACCGCGAGCGTGGCCACGTTGGTGAGCGGACCCAGCGCGATCACGTACTCCACCTGGCGCGACAAGAGGCTTTGTCGCAGCACGTCGCGCGCGGGCGCGAGCGGGGCGTCGGGCAGCTCGGGCAGGGGCGCGCCGCGCCGGCCGTCCTTGCCGTGGAAGTGCGCGGCATCGATCGGCGTGAGCGCCAGCGGCGCGAACGCGCCCACGCCGAGCGGCACGTCGCGTTCCGCCAGCGCGCAGAAGCGGCGCGCGTTCTGGGTCACGATCGGCAGCGCGCCGTTTCCGGCCACGGTGGTGATGCCGGTGACTTCGAGCTCGGGCGAGCCGAACGCCAGGGCCAGCGCCAGCAAGTCGTCCATGCCCGGGTCGGTGTCGATGTGGACGCGGCGCGCGCTCACGGCGCGCGTCCGTAGCCGGCTTCGTCGAGCCGGTTCTCCAGGATCAGCCGGCGCCGCTTCTGGTACTCGGGCTCGGTGATCGCGCCGTTCGCGCGCGATTCGTCGGCGCGGTCGAGCGCCTGGACCTGCGCGTCGGAGAGACCCGGCGGCCGGTCCTGGGCCGGCAGCGGCTTCTTGGCGCTGCCCGGCTTGGCCGGCGCGTCGCTGTCTTCGGGCAGCTCCATCAGCACGGTGCGCTTCTTCGCCCGGCCCTCGCGGTCGCGCAGGCTGATCGCGCGCCGGAAGGTGTCGTCGCGCCAGGCCACCGTGACTCCGCGCGTGCCGAAGCGAGAGATCGAGTCGCTCGTATCCAGCTTGTAGGTCGGCGCCAGCGTCGGCAGATCGGTGGGGATGTCGTACTCGCGGTAGCCGACCTTCGCGCCTTCCTTCTCGAGCGCGTCCTCGACGGCGAAGAACTCGATCCGCATCGCGTCGCCCTCGATGTGCAGGCGGAACGCAGTGACTCGCGGGTCGCTGAAGATGCCGAGCCGGCGGTCCTCGGGGAACGCGGCGGCGGCGACCTCGTCGTTGGGCGTGGCCTTGGCCAGCGCGGTCGCGATGCCCCCGGCCAGGTCGTACAGGTGCTCGGAGCGGATCACCGGCCGGGTCTTCTTGTCGCTGTCCTCGAAGGTCAGGCTGGCCAGGATGTGCGCCACGCGCACGTCGGCGATCGTGGCGGGCTGGTCGAAGCCGCGCGGCAGCACCGTTCCGCCCTGCTCGCGCCGCTGCAGCTCGACCCGCACCTGCGGGTTCTCGTAGATGCGATCGCGCACGATCTTGGGCCCGCAGCCCGCCAGACACAGTGCGGCGAGCGCCAGGCATCCGACACCGATCGGTGTACGTCCCGTCATGCGCTCACTCGGTCTCGCTCTTGAGCTGTCGCGAGCGCAGCTCGACGGCGGCCTCGAACGGGTTCTTGCCCTCGAACAGCATCAAATACACGCCGGTCGTGATCGGCATGTCGACGCCGAGCTTCTGCGCCAGCTCCCAGGCGGACTTGGCGGTGCGCACGCCCTCGGCCACCTGAGTGAGTCCGCCGAGCACCTCGTGCACCGGCCGGCCGCGCCCGATCTCGATGCCCACGCGCCGGTTGCGCGACAGGTCGCCGGTGCAGGTCAGCACCAGGTCGCCCACGCCCGACAGCCCGAGGAACGTGACCGGGTTCGCGCCCATCGCCACGCCCAGCCGAGTCATCTCGGCCAGGCCGCGCGTGATCAGCGCCGCCCGCGAGTTCAGCCCCGACTCCATGCCGTCGGCCACGCCGACGGCGATCGCGATCACGTTCTTCAGCGCGCCGCCGAGCTCCACCCCGATCACGTCCGAGTTCGTGTAGCAGCGAAACTCCGGCGACGAGATCAGCGCCTGCGCGGCGACGGCGTAGGTCTCGTTGTTGGCGGCCAGCGTCACCGCGGTGGGGCGGTGCTCGGCGATCTCGCGCGCGAAGCTCGGCCCCGACAGGAAACACAGCCGGTCGTGCATCCGGGCGGGCAGGACGTCCATCAGCACCTCGGAGCACAGCTTCCCGGTGCCGACCTCGATCCCCTTCGACGCCGAGACCACCAGCGCGTCGGGCCGCAGCAGCGACTTCGCGGATTCCCAGATCTCGCGCACGGCGTGGCTCGGCACCACCGACACGACGAGCTCCTTGTCGCGGAGCGCGAGCTCGAGCGAATGGGTCGCGTGCACGTTCCTGGGCAGGACGAAGTCGGTCAGGTAGCGTGGGTTGCGGCGGTGCCGCTCGATCGCGTCGGCGACGTGCGGATCGCGCGCCCACAGGTCGATCTGGAAGCCGCGCTGCGCGAGCAGGATCGCGAGACAGGTGCCAAAGCTGCCCGCCCCCAACACGGCGGCCCGCACCGGATTCTCCGCACTCATTCGCCGAACCATACACGCGCCCCCGAACGGTTGACAGGGTGGGACCCGCCTTCTACGCTTGCCGCGCCTTTTTCCAGGAATTACGAGGACTTTGGTCGATTTCGACCGGGTCCCGACGCGGCGAGGGGGTGGCGATGGGAGAGTACGCGGGTCTCGGACTCTTCGCGTTGCTCGGCTCGCTCGCCGTGGGCACGTTTCTCGTGCTCACCAGCGTGCTCGGCCCCAAGCTCGTGTTCGACGAGAAACAAGAGCCGTTCGAGTGCGGTGAGCACCAGCTGGCCTCGCCCAATCAGCGCTTCAGCATCAAGTTCTACATGGTCGCGGTGTCGTTCATCATCTTCGACGTCGAGGTCGTGTTTCTCTTCCCGTGGGCCGTGGTGTTCAAGGACTTCGGCTGGTACGGCCTCGCGGTCATGACTCCCTTCCTCGCCGTGCTGGCCGTCGGCCTGGCCTACGAGTGGCTGCGCGGCGGACTCGATTGGGAGTGAGTCCTTGAGACCCGAGACACGCGCGCAGATCGAGGCGCTGTTCGAGCGCTATCCGGAGAAGCGCGGGGCGCTGTTGCCCGCGATCTACCTGGTCCAGGCCGAGAAGGGCTGGGTCGACGCCGACGGCACGCGCGCGCTGGCCGAGCTGTTCGGGCTCGCGCCGGTCGAGATCCACGAGGTGCTCTCGTTCTACAACATGTTCTACAGCGAGCCGCAGGGCCGCCATCACGTGTACGTGTGCACGAACGTGCCCTGCAGCCTGCGCGGCGCGCGCTCGCTCCTGCGCGGGCTCGAAGCGTATCTCGGCGTGCACGCGGGCGACACCACCAAGGACGGCAGGATCACGCTGGGTCACGAGGAGTGTCTCGGCTCGTGCGGCACCGCCCCGGTGCTGCGCGTCGACGGCGAATACCACGAAAACGTCGACTTCGCCGACGCGCGCCGGATCGTGGACGCGCTGGAGTAACGGGTGCTGAAAGAGCCCTTCGTCAAGAACTACCTGTCCGAGCACTACGGAAGTGACTCGTTCCGCACACTCGAGGGCTACGAGGACGCGGGCGGCTTCGCCGGGATCAAGAAGGCGCTGGCGCAGACCCCCGAGGAAGTCACCGAGCAGGTGAAGGCGTCGGGGCTGCGCGGCCGCGGCGGCGCGGGCTTTGCCACGGGGCTGAAGTGGAGCTTCATGCCCAAACAGAGCGACCGCATGAAGGTGATCGTGATCAACGGCGACGAGTCGGAGCCCGGCTCGTTCAAGGACCGCATGATCATGGAGCGCGGTCCGTTCCAGATCCTGGAAGGCATCCTGATCGGCGCCTGGGCGATGGGCGCGAAGCGCAGCTACGTGTACGTGCGCGGCGAGTACCGCGAGCCGATCCGCGCGCTCGAGGCCGCGGTCGAGGAGCTGCGCGCCAAGAAGTATCTGGGCAAGGCCTGCTTCGGCAAGAAGGGCTTCGAGCACGACATCGTGATCCACTCCGGCGCCGGCGCGTACATCTGCGGCGAGGAGACCGGCCTGCTCGAGTCACTCGAGGGCAAGAAGGGCCAGCCGCGCAAGAAGCCGCCGTTCCCGGCGCAGCACGGCGCCTTCGGCCTGCCCACCACGGTGAACAACGTCGAGACCTTCGCGCACGTGCCCTACATCCTCGAGAAGGGCGTCGAGTGGTTCCGTTCGCGCGGCACCGAGAAGAGCCCGGGCACCACGCTGTTCGGGGTCTCGGGTCACGTCGAGCGCCCGGGGCTGTTCGAGCTGCCACTCGGCACGCCGCTGCGCGAGGTGCTGGGCCTGGCCGGCGGAGTGCGCGGCGGTCGCCGGCTGAAGGGCGTGATGCCGGGCGGCCTGTCGATGCCGATCCTGCCGCCGTCGGAGCTCGACGTGGGCATGGCCGAGGAGCTGCTCGCGCCCAGGGGCTCGCACCTGGGCACCGGCGGCGTGATGGTGATGGACGAGACCACCTGCATGGTGCGCGTCGCCTGTGTCACTTCCTACTTCTTCCGCGACGAGTCGTGCGGTCAGTGCACGCAGTGCCGCGAGGGCACGGGCTGGCTGCACAAACTGTGCGAGAAGATCGAGCAGGGCCGCGGCAGCGCCGAGGACCTGTCACTTTTGGTCGACGTGCCGAGCGTCATGGAAGGGCAGACGATCTGCGCCTTCGCCGACGCCGCGGCCTGGCCGATCCAGGGCCTCTTGAAGCACTTCCGGGCCGACTTCCAGGCGCACATCGACGAGAAGAAGTGCCCGTTCTCGGAGAGCTTCGAGCTGTAAGTCATGCCCAAGCTCACGATCGACGGAAACGAGTACGAGGTCGCCGCCGGCCGCACCATCCTGCAGGCCATCGACGATCTCGGCCTGCTCATGAACGGCGTCGACATCCCGCACTATTGCTGGCACCCCAAGCTCACGATCGACGGCTCGTGCCGGCTGTGTCAGGTCGAGATCGAGGGCATGCCCAAGCTCCAGATCGCCTGCAACACGCCGGTCAGCGACGGGATGAAGGTGCACACGCAGACCGAACGCGTGCAGAAGGCGCGCCGCGGCGTGATGGAGCTCTTGCTCATCAATCACCCGCTCGACTGCCCGATCTGCGACCAGGCCGGTGAGTGCAAGCTGCAGGACTACGCCTTCGAGTACGGCGTGGCGGGCGCGCGCACGCGCGAGCCGCGCCGGCCGGCGAAGAAGTCGGTCGACCTCGGGCCGACGATCTTGTTCGACCAGGAGCGCTGCATCCTGTGCCGGCGCTGCGTGCGCTTCTGCCGCGAGATCTCGCACACCGGCGAGCTGGGCGTGTTCAACCGCGGCGACGAGTCACTGCTCGAGACCTTCCCGGGCATCCCGCTCGACAATCCCTACTCGATGAACGTGGCCGACATCTGTCCGGTCGGCGCACTCACCACCAAGGACTTCCGCTTCAAGATCCGAGTCTGGTTCACGGACGACGTGGAGAGCGTCTGCAACCAGTGCGCGCGCGGCTGCAACATCGTGGCGTCGCGCTCGAACAACAAGATCTACCGCTTCGTGCCGCGCCGGAACGACGCCGTGAACGACACCTGGATGTGCGACCACGGCCGCATGAGCTACAAGCTGAATGCGCAGGGTCGGATCAGCTCGGCGCGCGTCGACCAGAAGCCGGTCTCGTCCGCGTTCGCCGCCGCGCGCGCGGGCGAGCTGGTGCGCGCGGCGCGCGCGAGCGGCGGCCGGGTGGTGGGCGTGGCGTCGCCGTTCTCGTCGAACGAGGAGCTCGAGGCGTTCCGCGACTTCCTGGCCGAGCTCGGCGCCGGCGCGGCGCGCTTCGCGGTGCCGCACGGTGACTCGGACGAGATCCTGATCGAGGCCGAGAAGGCGCCGAACGCCGCGGGCTGCCGCGCGCTCGGCATGCAGGAGTCCAGCGACTCGCTCGGTCATGCCGAGCTCGCGATCGTGCTCGGTCACACCACGCACGCGGCGGCCTTCGCCGACGTGCGCCGCGTGATCCTCGTCGACAGTCACGAGTCCGCGCTCTCGGCGCGCGCCGACGTGGTGCTGCCGGCGCGCACGTTCCTCGAGGAGTCGGGTCACTTCACCAACGTCGACGGCGTGGTGCAGCGCTTCAACCCGGTGGTCGAGCCGAACTTCGAGGCGCTGTCCGAGCGCGAGGCGCTGGACGAGATCCGCAAGGCCGCGGCCGCGCCGCCCGCGAGTGAGACGTAGTGGCGACATCCACCGTCTTCGTCGCGCTGTTCATCTTCGCGCTGATCATGCTGGTGTTCGCGCCGGTCATGACCTGGGTCGAGCGCAAGCAGAGCGCGCTGATGCAGGACCGGATCGGCGCCAACCGCGCCGAGATCTTCGGCATCAAGGCGCTAGGCCTGATCCACCCGCTGGCCGACGTGATCAAGATGATCACCAAAGAAGACACGATGCCGTTCGGCGCGCATCGCTTCGTCCACCTGATCAGCCCGTTCATCGCGGTGACTCCCGCGATGATCAGCTTCGCGGTGATTCCCTACGGCGGCACCTACGAGATGTGGGGCGCGCACTTCTCGCTGGTGGTCGCCGACCTGGATTACGGTGTCCTGTACTTGTTCGCGATCGGCTCGATCGCCACCTACGGCTCCATGCTGGCCGGCTGGGCCGGCAACAACAACTGGGGCATGCTCGGCTCGATCCGCGTCTCCGCGCAGATGATCTCGTACGAGGTCGCGATCGGAGTCACCGTGATCGGCCTGTTCATGATCTTTGGCACGCTGCGGCTCACCGAGATGGGGCTCTACCAGCAAGAGACCTTCCGCGTGTTCGGCTTCATGAAGTATCTGGGCTGGGTCGCCCCCGACACCAAGTGGGTCGACTGGATCACGCTGCCCATGTGGGGGATCGTGCTGCAGCCGCTGCCCTTCTTCATGTTCCTGACCGCGCTCATGGCCGAGAACAAGCGCGCCCCCTTCGACACGCCCGAGGGCGAGTCGGAGATCGTGGCCGGTTACTTCATCGAGTACAGCGGCATGAAGTTCGGCCTGTACATGATGGGTGAGTGGGTCGAGGTGGTGGTGATCTCGGGCCTGCTCACCGCCATGTTCCTGGGCGGCTGGACGCTGCCGTGGCTGCCCGAGCAGCGCATCATCGAGTTCCTGTCGGGCCCGTTCGGGCCGAACATCGCGAACCTGATGGCCATGCTCCTGGCGGTGCACGTCTTCATCGCGAAGGTCGTGGGGCTGATCTTCTTCCAGATGCTGATCCGCTGGAGCATGCCGCGCTTCCGCTACGACCAGGTCATGAACCTGGGCTGGAAGATCCTGTTGCCGCTGTCACTCGCGAACATCGTCTTGACCGCGATCGGGATCCTCATCGTGCAGGAGGTCACGCACGCATGAGGAACGCGCTGTTCTGGATCTTCTCGGTGGCCGCGGTAGCCGGCGCCGCGGGTGTCGTACTCAACTTCAAGAACCCGATCAACTCGGCGCTGAACCTGGTCGTGTCGATGCTCGCGCTCGCGGGCCTCTACATCGTGCTAGAGGCGCAATTCGTGGGACTGATCCAGGTGATGGTCTACGCCGGCGCGATCGTGGTGTTGTTCCTGTTCGTGATCATGCTGCTGAACCTGCGCGGCAGCGGCGCGCCGAACGCCGAGACACACCCATGGATGAAGGCGAGCGGCATCGTCCTGGTCGCAATCAGTGCCTGGCTCCTGCTCGCCTTGCTGGGGACCGGGCGCGCGCCCTGGCCCGACGTCGACCCCAGCTACGGCACCACGCGCGCGATCGGCGAGGCGCTCTACAGTGACTACGTGCTGTCGGTGCAGGTCGCGGGCGTGCTCCTGCTCGCGGGCATCCTGGCGGCGGTCGTGCTGGCCAAGAAGAGAGTCGACTGATGGGCGATATCTCCCCGTTCCATTTCCAGGCGGTGGCGGCCGTGATCTTCGCGATCGGCGTGCTCGGCGTGCTGACCCGCCGGAACATGATCGTGATGTTCATGTGCATCGAGCTGATGCTGAACGCCGCCAACCTGTCGCTGGTCGCGTTCAGCCGCGAGATCGGCGACGACCAGGGTCAGATCTTCGCCTTCATGGTCATGGTGGTGGCCGCGGTCGAGGTGGCCGTCGGGCTCGCGATCATCATCAGCCTGGTGCGCAACCGGGATACCGTGAACATCGACGACGCCACGCAGATGAAATGGTGAGCGCGTGAACGAGCACCTCGACCCGGCCCTGCGTTGGATCCCGCTCCTGCCGCTCGCGGCGGCGGTGATCTCGGGCCTGTGGCTGATCTTCGCGCCGCGCCACCTGCCGCGCGCGCTGGTGATCCTGTTGGCGGTGGGCGCGCCGATCGCCTCGTTCGCGATCTCGGTCGCGCAGGTGCTGACGCTGGCCACCAGCTTCGACGCGCCCCAGATGTTCCTGACCGACAACCTGTACACCTGGATCTCGGCGGGTGACTTCCACGCCGAGCTCTCGTTCCTGCTCGATCCGCTGTCGGCGGTGATGATCCTGGTGGTGACCGGCGTCGGGTCACTGATCCACGTCTACTCCGTCGGCTACATGGACGACGACCACCGCGACGACCGCGGCTTCCAGCGCTTCTTCGCGTACCTGAACCTGTTCACGTTCGCGATGCTGATGCTGGTGCTCGGCGACAACCTGCTGGTCATGTTCGTCGGCTGGGAGGGCGTCGGGCTCTGCTCCTATCTGTTGATCGGCTTCTGGTATCTCGACGACGCGAACGCCGCCGCCGGCCAGAAGGCGTTCGTGGTGAACCGAATCGGCGACTTCGGCTTCCTGCTCGGCATCTTCCTGTTGTTCTGGTCGTTCGCGGCCGCCGGCGTGCCGACGATCGAGTTCCGCGAGATGGCCGCGAACGTGAATCAGCTCGCCGACAAGACGGTCGAGCTCGCGCCGTTCTTCTCGTTCCTGCCGGGCTTCCCCACGTGGGGGCTGCTCACGCTCGCGTGCTTGCTCCTGTTCGTGGGCGCGGCCGGCAAGTCGGCGCAGATCCCGCTCTACGTGTGGCTGCCCGACGCGATGGCCGGCCCGACGCCGGTCTCCGCGCTCATCCACGCCGCCACGATGGTGACCGCGGGCGTGTACATGGTCTGCCGCATGTCGTTCGCGTACTCGCTCGCGCCCGGTGCGGAAGCGACGGTGGCGTGGACGGGTGCGATCACGGCGCTGTTCGCCGCGACGATCGGGCTGGCGCAGACCGACATCAAGAAGGTGCTCGCGTACTCGACCGTGAGCCAGCTCGGCTACATGTTCCTCGCCGCCGGCGTCGCCGGCTACAGCGCGGCGATCTTCCACGTGATGACGCACGCGTTCTTCAAGGCGCTGCTCTTCCTGGGCGCGGGCTCGGTGATCCTGGGCATGCACCACGAGCAGGACATCATGAAGATGGGCGGCCTGCGCACGCGCATGCCGTGGACGTGGCTCACCTTCCTGGTCGGCGTGCTGGCGATTTCGGGCGTGCCGCCGTTCTCGGGCTTCTTCTCGAAGGACGAGATCCTGCTCGCTGCGAACCAGGCGCACGACGTGCCGGGGCACGAGTGGCTGTGGGCGATCGGCGTGGTGACTGCCGGACTCACGGCGTTCTACATGTTCCGGCTCTACTACCTGGTGTTCACCGGCGAGAGCCGCGCCGACCACCACACGCGCGACCACGTGCACGAGTCGGGCAACTGGATCCTCGTGCCGCTCGTCGTGCTCGCGGTGCTGTCGCTGCTCGGTGGGCTCGTCGGCCTCCCCGACGCCTATGGCGAGCTCGCGGGCGTGCCGCAGTCGAACAGCCTGCACTACTTCCTGCAGCCGGTGGCTGCGTCGCCCGCGCACCACGTCGACGCCAGCGTCGAATTCGGCCTCGCCGCGCTCACGACCGGCGTCGGCCTCGCGGGCATCGCGTTCGCGACGCTCTTCTACTACTGGCGGCGCGACATCCCCGCGCAGCTGGCCGGCGCGATCCGTCCGCTCTACGAGCTGGTGCGCGACAAGTACCGCATCGACGAGCTCTATGACGCGGTGATCGTGCGGCCCATCGTGGTGCTGTCGAAGGGATTGCTCGCCGACGGCCTCGACCAGACGCTCATCGACGGCGTCGGGGTCAACGGCGTGGCGCGCTTCTTCCGCGGTCTGGCCGACGGCGCGCTCAAGTACCTGCAGACCGGCTTCGCGCAGTCGTACCTGTTCGCCATGCTGCTCGGCGGCGCGCTGCTCATCGCCTGGCTGGTGAGGGGCGCGTGATGTCGTCGACGTGGCTCGACTCGCTCGTGAACGACCACCTGCTCACGGCGATCACGTTCCTGCCGCTCGCGACGGGGCTCGCGCTCGCGCTGGTCGGCGGCGTGTTCGTGCAGCTGCCCGAGCGGGTGTGGAAGTGGACGGCGCTCGCGTCGTCGCTCTTGGGGCTCGGGCTCACGGGCCTGTTGTGGCAGCGCTTCGACCCGGCGGCGAGCGGCCTGCAGATGGTCGAGCACGTGCCGTGGATCCCCGAGTACGGGATCCACTACACGCTGGGCGTCGACGGCATCGCGCTCCTGCTCGGCGCGCTCACCTCGTTCCTCCTGCCCGTCGTGCTCGTGGCGTCATGGACCGACATCACGAAGCGCGTGCGCTCGTACCTGTTCTTCATGCTGGCCCTGCAGACGGGCATGCTGGGCGCGTTCTTCGCGCTCGACCTGTTCCTGTTCTACGTGTTCTGGGAAACGATGCTGATCCCGATGTACTTCGTGATCGGCATCTGGGGCGGGCCGCGCCGCGTCTACGCGACCGTCAAGTTCTTCATCTACACCATGCTGGGTAGCCTGCTCATGCTGGTGGGCATCTTGGTGCTCGCGTGGCTGCACCAGCAGCAGTTCGGCTCGCTCACGTTCGAGTACTACGGCGTCGGGCCCGCGACGGGCATCCTCGATCTCAACATCCCGTTCGAAGGCGGCGCGTGGTGGCAGCGCCAGAGCTTCCTCTTCGCGGTGTTCGCGCTCGCGTTCGCGATCAAGATCCCGATGTTCCCGTTCCACACGTGGCTGCCCGACGCGCACGTCGAAGCGCCGACGCCGGGCTCGGCCGTGCTCGCCGGCGTGCTGCTGAAACTCGGCACGTTCGGCTTCCTGCGCTACGCCCTGCCGCTCTTCCCGCAGGCCGCGCTCGCGTACGCGCCGTGGCTCGTCGCGCTGGCGTTGATCGGCATCGTGTACGGTGCGCTCGTCGCCATGGTGCAGAGCGACGTCAAGAAGCTGGTCGCGTACTCGTCGGTGTCGCACATGGGCTTCATCGTGCTCGGCCTGTTCGCGCTCGACCCGCAGGGCATCACGGGCGCCGTGCTGCAGATGGTGAACCACGGCGTGTCGACCGGCGCGCTCTTCCTGTTGGTCGGCATGATCTACGAACGCCGCCACGTGCGCGACCTGGCCGCGTTCGGCGGGCTCGCCAAGGTGATGCCCGTGTACGCGGCCTTCTTCCTCATCGCCACGATGAGCTCGATCGGCCTGCCCGGGCTGAACGGCTTCGTCGGCGAGTTCCTGATCCTGCTCGGCGCGTTCTCGACGTTGCGCTGGTCGGCCGTGATCGGCGCGACGGGCGTCATCCTCTCGGCGGTCTACATGCTGTGGGCCGTGCGGCGCGTGTTCTTCGGGCCGCTCGCGAACGAGGCGAACCGCGTGCTCGAGGACCTGTCGCTGCGCGAGAAGCTCGTCGCCACGGCACTCGTCGTGCCGATGATCTGGATCGGCGTGCACCCGTCGACGTTCACGAACCCGCTCGACCGCGCGGTCTCGGAGCTCGTCGAGACCATGACGCGCCGCGCGCCCGACGTCGCGCGGCACATGGCGCCCCCGCGCCAGCTCGTCGCTTTCGAGCGCGAGGTGGCGAAGTGATTCCCGACGTCGACGTCCTCGCCGTCGCGCCGATGCTGCCCGTCGGGCTCGCGGTATTGGTCCTGCCGCTGCTGGACGTGTTCCTGGTGCGGCGCGGCAGCCTGCTCGGCCAGCCGCTCAGCGCCGCGCGCCGCAGCACGTACCTGGCCGCCGCGAGCGTGGTCTTCCTGCTCGCGTCGCTGCTCCTCACGTTCAACGCGTTCTCGCAGCCGGTGCGCACGTTCAACGCCGAGAACCCGATGATCCGCATGGACGGCACGGCGCTGTTCCTGTGCGCGATCGTGCAGATCGGCGCGATCCTCACCGTGCTCGCGAGCTCGAAATATCTCGAGCACGTCCAGTCGAACTGGGGTGAGTTCTACACTTTGGTGCTGTCGTCGGTGGTGGGGATGATGTTCCTCTCTGCGGCGGCGGACCTGCTCATGCTGTTCCTGTCGCTCGAGCTCATGAGCATTCCGGTGTACGCGCTCGCGGGCTTCCACCGCGCGTCCCTGCGCTCGAACGAGTCGGCGGTGAAGTACTTCCTGATCGGCTCGTTCGCGTCGGGCCTCCTCTTGTACGGCTCGGCGCTCCTGTACGGCGCGACGGGCTCGCTGGCGCTGTCGGAGATCGCGACCAGCTTCGACCCCGAGAACGCGCTCGACCTCTCCGGCGCGGGGCTCGTGCTGATCGGGCTCGCGTTCAAGATCTCGTCGGTGCCGTTCCACCAGTGGGCACCCGACGCCTACGAAGGCGCGCCCACGCCGGTGTCGGGCTTCATGGCCACCACGGTGAAGGTGGCGGCGTTCGGTGCGCTCGTGCGCGTGGTGTCGATCGCGCTGCAGCCGGCGTCCGACTCGCTCGGGCCCGCGCTGTGGCTGCTCGCGGTGCTGACCATGACCGTGGGCAACGTCATGGCGCTCATCCAGCGCAACACCAAGCGCATGCTCGCGTACTCGTCGATCGCGCACGCCGGCTACCTGCTCATCGGCGTGATCGTCGGCGGCGAAGCGGGCACGCGCGCCGTTTTGTTCTACCTGCTCAGCTACACGTTCATGACGATCGGCGCGTTCACCGTCGTGGCGGTGCTCGCGCGCGACGGCCGCGAGTACGACAACATCGACGACCTGGCGGGCCTGGTGCAGACGCGGCCCTATCTCGCCGTCGTGATGTCGATCTGCATGTTCTCGCTGCTCGGCATGCCGGCGACGGCCGGCTTCGTCGGGAAGTTCCTCTTGTTCAGCTCCGCGGTGCAGGAAGGGCTGGCGACGGGGAACTCGGCGCTCGTCTGGCTCGTGGTGATCGCCGTGCTGAACAGCGCGCTGTCGCTCGCGTACTACCTGCGCATCCCCGCGATCATGTTCTTCAACCCGCCACGCGAAGACGTTCAGTCGAGCGCGCCCGGCTCGTTCGAGCGCCTCGTCCTGTTCGCGTGCGCGGCGGGCGTGCTGCTCCTCGGCGTGCTGCCGCAGGACGCGCTGCCCATGATCGTCTCGGTATTCCACATGCCGGACGTGAACGTGCTGCAGCTGGCATCGGACGCGGCGTCGAGTCTGAGCCCGTGAGGCGCGAGGGCGGCCGCGCGCCCCGCCCTGCGCTGGGCTGCGCCCTCAGCTCCGCCGCAGCCACTCGACCAGGAGCGCGTTGACCTTCTCCGGCGCGTCCTGCTGCACCCAGTGACTCGCGTCGGGCAGGCGGTGGAGCGTCAGGTCCGTGACGAACTCCTCGGTGCCTTCGAGCAGCTCGACGCCGAGCGCGCTGTCCTGCTCGCCCCAGATCACGAGCGTGGGCACGTCGAGCTTCGGGAAGCCGAGTGAGTTCTGGCGCCGAGCGCCGCCGCCGCGCACGAGCGCGCGGTAGTAGTTGATCATCGCGGTGAGCGCGCCGGGCTCGAGCGCGGCGCGCTTGTAGACGTCGAGGACTTCGTCGGGGAAGAGCTCCTTGTGCACGGCCATGTTGCGGAACGCGTCGCCGACCAGCTTCGCGCCACGCGCGCCGAACAGCTGCTCGGGCAGCCACGGCAGCTGGAAGAACAGCACGTACCAGGAGCGCAGCCGCTGGCGCCAGCCGCCGCGCGCGAGCACGCGCTGGAAGCACGCAGGGTGGGGCAGGTTCATGACCGTGAGCCGCGACAACGGGCGCAGCTTGCGCATCGCGAAGTACCACGCGACGACGCCGCCCCAGTCGTGCGCGAGCAGCCACGTCTCGCGCGCGCCCGAGGCGTCGATCAGTGCCGCCACGTCGTCCATGAGGCGCTCGATCGCGTAGTCCTCGCGCGCGGCCGGGCGGTCGGTGCCGCCATAGCCGCGCAGGTCGGGTGCCCACACGCGCCAGCCTTCGGCGGCGAGCACGGGCAGCTGGTTGCGCCACGAGTACGCCAGCTCGGGGAAGCCGTGCAGGCAGAGCGCGAGGCGGTCGCCGGTACCGGCCTCGAGCACGTGAAAGCGCAGGCCGTTCGCGTCGATACGCAAGCTCGTCGGGCTCGTCGGCATGGCGCCACCCTAGCCGATCCGGCACTTTGGAGCCCGCTTTCGCTCGAAGGGGAGTCTCATTCCCGAAGCGCTGTCGACGCTCTTGCCCACTTTCGTCGCCCTGTGTCTCGGGGCGCTCGTCGGCTTGGAACGGCAGGTCGCGCAGAGCGAGAGCCAGGGCGAGAAGGACTTCCCCGGGGTACGCACTTTTGCGTTCACCGGACTGCTCGGCGCGCTCGCCGTCATGGTGGCGAACGCAGTGCACCCGCTGCTGGCCGTGGCGATCTTCGCGGCCGACGCCGTGTTCCTGGTGCTGCGCTACCGCTTCGACGCCGAGCAGAACGCAGACCCAGGCTACACCACGGAAACCGCAAGCCTGTGCACGTTCGCCGTCGGCGCGCTCGCGCAGAGCGGCGAGCTGCTCGTCGCGACCGTCGTGACCATCGCCATGGTCGTGCTGCTGCGCTCGAAGCGCACCTTGCACCGCGCCGCGCACCTGCTCTCGCCCGCCGACATGGAGGCGCTGATCCGCTTCCTCGTGATCACCGGCATCGTGCTGCCGCTGCTGCCCGACACGCCGATCGACCCCATGTTCCAGGTGCTGCGCCCCCGCGACGTGTGGCGCATGGTGGTGTTAATCTCGGGCCTGTCGTTCGTCGCGTACGTGCTCATGCGCGTGCGCGCGGGGCAGGCGAGCTACCTGATCACCGGGCTGCTCGCGGGCATGGTGTCGAGCACGGCCGCGACGCTCGCGTACGCGCGGGCGGGACGCGGCGTCGCGCACGCGCGCCACTACGAGGCGCTCGTCGCGCTGGCGACGTCGACGGGCTTCGTTCGCGTGGGGCTCATGCTCTTCCTCGTGGCGCCCGAGCTCGCGCGCCGCGTCTTCTGGCCGCTCGCCGCGATGACCGCGGTGAGCCTGGCCCTCAGCTTCGCGCGTCACCAACCGGAGCAGAACGCGCCCGAGCGCCACAAGTTCGAGAACCCGCTGACGATGCGCGTGGCGATCACCTTCGCCGCGATCTACGCGTCGGTGACGCTCTTGCTCGCGTACGCGCGCCAGGAGCTCGGCGAGGCCGGCATCTACGCGGTGTCGGGTGCGGCCGCGCTCGTGGGCGCCGACTCGCCGTCGCTCTCGCTCGCGCGGCTCGCGCACGACGGACACATCGCGCTCGAGACGGCGACCCTGGCGATCGTGGTGATCGCCATCTTCACCACGGTGGGCAAGGTCGGCGTGCTCGCCATGTACCCCAGCCCGTTCGCGCGGCGCGTCGCGACCTCGCTCATGGTCGTCGCTGCGACCGGCGCGCTGATGCTGCTCATGCTGCGCCGGCTGGCGTAGCCCATGGGCCGCGTCGCCGTCACCGGCGCGAACGGCTTCGTAGGCGCGCGTGTGGTGCGCGCGCTCGCGCTTCGCGGCCACGAGCCCGTGGCGCTCGTCGGCGCGGACGTCGGGCGCGAGAGCCTGGCCGAGCTTGCGGTCGAGACCCGCGAGCTCGATCTGGTCGAGCCGAAGAGCGTATCCGCTGCGCTCGCCGGGTGCGACGCGGTGATTCACACCGCCGCGCGCTACGAGTTCTGGGCGCGCGACCCACGCGAGATCTACCGCGTGAACGTGGACGGAACGCGCCACGTTCTGACTGCCGCGCGCGAGCTCGGCCTACACCGAATCGTGTACACGAGCACCGGCGCCACGCTGGCGCCGCAGGGGCATGGCTTCGCGGGGCACTACCGCGCCTCGAAGGCGCAGGCCGAGGCCCTCGTCGACGCCGCGGCGCGCGCCGGCGCGCACGCCGTCGTCGTCCACCCCACGAGCGTGCTCGGCCCCGGCGATCGCCGCCCCACGCCCACGGGCTCGATCATCGTGCACTTCCTCTGCGGGCGGATGAAGGCGTTCCTCGACATGCAGCAGAACGCCGTGCACGTGGACGACGTCGCGGTCGGCCACGTGGCGGCGCTCGAGCGCGGCGACGCGGGCGCGCACTACGTGCTGGGCGGCGACAACCTGCGCATGCGCGAGCTGCTCGCCCTGCTGGCCGAACTGACCGGCCTGCCGGCGCCGCGTCTCGCGCTGCCTCTGCCGCTCGTCCACGCACTCGGCGCCGTGAACGAGTGGCTCGCCGACCGAGTCACGGGCCGTCCGCCGCTCGTCACGCGCGAAGCCGCGCTGCACGCACGCGACGCCCGCCCGTTCGACACGTCGCGTGCACGCGCCGAGCTCGGCTTCGCGCCGCGCGGCGCGCGCGAGGTGCTTGCCGACGCGGTGCGCTGGTTTGCGCGCGAGCCCTGGTGCCCGCCAGACGTCGCGCGGCGCGTGCTCGCGCGCGTCGGCTAGCTCACTTCGCGACCGATTCGGTCGCTGCCTTCTTCTCCTGCAGCTGTTTCATCGCGAGCTGATACGCGACGGCGTACTCGTAGATGTTGCGCACGTAGGTGACGGTCTCGCGGCCGATGCGCTTGGCTGCCACGCGCTCCACGTTGCCGAACCAGACGTTCGGATCGAGCCCGAGCTTGCCTGCCTCGCGCCGCAGCTGGCGCACGCGCCCCGCGCCGCAGTTGTACGAGGCGAACGCGAAGAGCGTCTTGTCCAGCTCGGTCATCGGCTCGTCCTGGTAGTACTCGTCGATCATGAAGCGCACGTACTTCACGCCGGCGTGGATGTTCGCCTCGGTCTGGTGCACGTCACCGACGTCGAGCTCCTTGCCCGTCGCGGGCATCACCTGCATGACGCCGACCGCGCCGACGTGGCTCTTCGCCTTCGGGTCGAGCTGCGACTCCTGGTAGCCCTGCGCGATCATCATGAGCCAGTCGAGCTTGTACTCGTCGCCGTACTTCTGGAAGAAGTGCACGAGCTCGAGGAAGCGCTTCAGGTCCTCGCCCGACGTGGCGCTCTTCACGTACTTCGTCTGCTTCAGGTAGCGTTGGATGCTCAGGTTCAGGAAGGCCGAGCCCGCCCCCCAGTTCTTTCTGGCGCCGTTCATCAGCGCCGCGAGCTGCGGGCTGTCCTTGCGGTAGGCGGGCGCGATGTCGGCGCCGGTGCGCAGCGCGATCTCTGGGTGCAGCTGGATGGCCGGCAGCACCTTCTTCCAGAAGTTCGCGAGGTAGTCGTCGACGACCACGATCGGGATGAGCCCCGCGCTCACCATCTGCAGCAGGTCCTCGTCTTCGAGCGCCTCGGGCGCGGGGTCGAGCACGAGCGGCTTCCTGCCCTCCTGCGCGAAGCGCTCGTTCAGCGCCGACAGGCTCTCCCAGTAGCTCGACGACTTGCGCACGAAGACTTCGCGGCCGGACAGGTCGTCGGCCGACGCGAGCGCCGGCCCGCCGGGGCCGGTCACGGCGATCTCGCTCACGCTCTGGAACGTCGGCGGCGCGAAGTCGACGAGCTTCTTCCGCTCGTCGGTGACCGTGAGCCCGGCGGCGGCGATGTCGCCGCGCCCGTCCACGAGCGACGGAAGCAGCTGGTCGCGCGGCGTCGGGATCATGACCACGTGCACCTTCAGCGTGCCGGTCTTGTACTTGGCGTTGACGAGCTTCTCGAACTGCATCGCGGCGTCGTACACGAGCCCGCGCTGCACGCCCCTGTCGATGAAGTAGTGCGTGCGGCTGTAGGGCGTGAGCACGCGGATCATGTGGCGCGCGACCATGCCGTCCAGGTCGCCGGTCCACTTCTGCGCGACCGCCTCGAGCGAGATGCCGGGCGGCGTCTCGAGCTGCGCCGCGGCGTTTCCGGCGAACGCGAACGCGAGCGCGAAGGCGAGCGCCGCGCGCGCGCGCCGAGTCATGGCCCGATTCGAGCGAAGCCGGTGTAGGGCCGCAGCGCCTCGGGGATCACGATCGAGCCGTCCGCCTGCTGGTGGTTCTCGAGGATGGCGATCGGCGCGCGCGACAGCGCCACCGCGGTGCCGTTCAGCATGTGCACGAAGCGCGGCCGGTCGGTGTCGCCGTCGCGGAAGCGCGTGCCGAGCCGGCGCGCCTGGTAGTCGGTGCAGTTCGACGTGCTCGTGATCTCGCCCCAGCCGCCGCCCTCGCCGCGGCAGGTCATCCACGCCTCCAGGTCGAACTTGCGGTACGCCGGCGCGCCGAGATCGCCCGTGCACACGTCGACCACGCGGAACGGCACCTCGAGCGCGCGGTAGATCTCTTCCTCGATGCCGACCAGCTCCTCGTGCATCGCCTCCGACGCCTCGGGGCGCGTGATCGCGAACATCTCCACCTTGGTGAACTGGTGCACGCGGTAGAGCCCGCGCGAGGCGCGACCGTGCGCGCCTCCCTCCACGCGGAAGCAGTGAGACACTCCGCAGTAGCGACGCGGCAGTGAGTCGCCCGCAAGGATCTCGTTCTGGTGCAGCCCGCCGAGCGTGATCTCGGCCGTGCCCACGAGCACGAGATCGGAGTCCGCGACCGAGTAGATGTTCGTCTCGGCGCCGCGCGGATTGAAGCCGAGCCCCGCGGCTACCTCGGCGCGCGCCAGGTCGGGCGTCTGGAACAGCGTGTAGCCCTTGCGGCGCAGGAGATCGAGCGAGAAGCGCACGAGCGCCTGCTCGAGCAGCACGAGCTCGTTCTTCAGGTAGTAGAACTTCTGGCCCGTCACCTTCGCGGCGGACTCGAAGTCGAGCAGGTCGTGCTTGGCGGCGAGCGCCACGTGGTCGAGCGCCTCGAAAGCGAACTTCGTGGGCCCGAGGTGCACGCGCAGCTCGCGGTTGTCCTCGTCCGTCTTGCCGATCGGCGCGTCCGGGTGCGTCAGATTCGGCACGAGCTGCTGCAGGCGCGCGAGCTCGTCGCGCGTGCGCACCCCCTCGGCCTCGAGCTCCGCGTCGCGCTCCTTCAGCTCCTTGCCGAGCTGGCGCTCCTCTTCGCTCGGCTTCCGGCCCTTCAGCGCCTGCGCGAGCTTGTTGCGCCGCTCCTGCACCGACTGCTGCTCGGTGATGCGCTCGCGGCGTTCGGCGTCCAGGCGCACGAGCGCGTCCAGGTCGACTTCGACCCCGCGGTTCCGGCAGTTCTGCCGGACGGCTTCCAGGTTTTCGGCGATGAAGCGCAGATCGAGCACGGCGGCCTCCGGACGCTGCCGATTCTAAGGGCTCGCGCGGCGCGCGGCAGCCCCCGCCGTGCTCCGAGTCACTGGCGCTTTGTACCCCCGGGGGGTCCGCCGGCCGCGGAACCGGCGGCGGTGCGGTCCGCGCGCGGTCCGGTTCTTGCTGCTCTTGCGCGCGGAGGCCCACACGAGTGCCGGACGAGAAGACGCTGAAACGAGCACGGGCGGACCTGCGCAGCGGCAAGAGCGCATCCACCGCAGCCGGTGAGTTCGTGCGCGAAGAGATGGATCACATCCGGGAAGGGAAGCACGGAGCGCGGTCGGCCAAGCAAGCGATCGCAATCGGTCTCTCGAAGGCGCGTCGCTCGGGCGTCCCGCTCGCGCCGCCCGCGGCGGGGTCCACGTCGCGGGCGGCGCGGCGTTCGGCCTCGCGCGACTACGCCACGGGCCAGGGCCGGCGGAAGCCGCGCAGGGGCTCGCGCAAGCGGAGCCGCGCGACGAGCCGCGCCCTGAAACGCGAGCCGCGCGCCAGCGCCTCGAAGCGCGCACTGTCGAAGCAGGCGAGGGCGGCCGCGCGCCGCCGCCGCATGCGCAAGTCTTAGAGCCCCCCAACGTCCCCGCAGAACGTTTCTTGCCGTTCCGCCGCGGGTTGCGCGATGCTAGCGCCCGCTCGGGTTCGGTTGCTGAAGCGAACGCTGGACGTGGAGAGGTGGCCGAGTGGTCGAAGGCGGCGGTCTTGAAAACCGCAGGCGCTCACGCGTCCGGGGGTTCGAATCCCTCCCTCTCCGCCAGCTCCAGCGGGCGGCTGCATGTCTGTGCCTGGCGTTCGCCGTTCCGGGGACCGTGGCCGCGGACGAGCCCCGGCAGCGGCCGTTCGTGGAGCCGCGGCTCTCGCGCGCGCTGGAGGACTCCGTCGCGGCCGACACAGAAATGCGTCAGCAGCACACGCGGCGCGGTGCCCAGCCCGGCGAGCTGCGCGTCATCGCGGAGCCGCCGCGCGGGAAGGATTCGAGCGCGCTGCCGCTCGCGGCCCTGCGCGCGCTGGGCGCGCGCGTGGAGACCTCGCGCACGCTCGCGCGCGTGTCGGCGCCGCCCGCGGTACTGCGCCGCGTGGCGCAGCTGCCCGGCATCCGCACGCTGCGCTTCCCGGCGAAGCCCGTGCCCGTGGACGGCACGGGCTCGGTGCTGTCGCAGGCCGTCGCGCTGACCGGCGCGTCGGCGCTGCAGGCTGCGGGCATCAACGGCACTGGCGCGTCGGTGGCCATCGTCGACCTGGGCTTCGAGAGCCTCGGCACTGCGCAGAGCACGGGCAACATCCCGGCGGGTGCGGTCACGGTCGACCTCGTGGGCGCCGGGCTCGAGACCATCACCGCCCACGGCACGGCCGTCGCCGAAGAGGTCGCCGACATGGCGCCCGGCGCGCAGCTCTACCTGATCCTGTTTGCCGACGACGTCGACTTCGAGAACGCCGCCCTGTATCTCGAGTCGCACGGCATCCACATCGCGAACCTGTCGGTGAACTGGTTCGGCGCGAGCTACTACGACGACACCGGGCCGATCAACGAGATCCTGAACGCCTCGCACGACGGCGACGGCGTGTTCTGGGCCGTGGGCGGCGGCAACTGGGCGTACCGCCACTGGCGGGGCCCGTGGCTCGACGAGAATGGCGACGGCTGGCTCTCGTTCACGCCGAACGTCGACCGGCTCGCGCTCATCGCCGAGCAGACCCAGGAATGCATCGTGCTGAACTGGAACCAGTACCCCGACCACTTCACGACCGCGCCGACGGACCTCGACCTGTTCGTGTTCTCGGGGACGGGCAGCGTGATCGCGTCGAGCCAGAACCGGCAGATGCTCGGCGACTTTCCCGCCGAGCAGGCCTGCTACACCAACGACCCGAACCAGCAGCCGTACTCCGTCGGCGTGTTCAAGTTCTCGGGCGGCACGACCGGGCTCGACGTCTCGATCGTCACCGGTGACGCGGCGATCGGCATGTCGCAGCGGGTCACTGCGTCGAGCACCGTCGACCCATCGGACGCGCACGGCGCGTTCTCGGTCGCGGCGATCACGCAGTCGATCTGGAACACGACGCGCATCCTCGAGGCGTTCTCGAGCCTGGGCCCGACGACGGACGGGCGCAACAAGCCCGACATCACGGCGCCCGATGGGACGTCGACGCTGGCCTACGGCACGTCGATCGGCACGTCGTTCGCGTCGCCGGTGGTCGCGGGCGCCGCGGCGCTGCTGCAGCAGCAGCTGCCGAGCATCACCGCGAACCAGATCCGCGCCGCGCTCGTGAACGCCGGGCACGACACCGGCCCGACGGGGCTCGACGCCTTCTTCGGCTGGGGCCAGCTCGTGGTGCCAACGCTCGTCCTGCCGCTCGACTCCGATCACGACGGCGTGCCCGACTCGAGCGACGCTTGTCCGTTCTCCGCGACCAACGTCTGCAAGTGCGGCGACGTCGATGGCAACGGCACGGTCAATGCGGCCGACGACGCCGCGCTGCGCCACTTCCTCGCCGACCCGTCGCAGACGCTCGCGGACCCGCAGCTCTGCAACGTGGTCGGCGCCGCCGCGCCGTTCCCGCTCGACTGCAAGATCGACGACTGGGCCGTGTTGCGCCGCGCTCGCGCGAGCCTCGCGCCTGGGATACAACCTGTCTGCGCGCCAGCTCTGCCGCCGTGAATGCGAGGGCGAGCCGCAGGCGAGCGCAGAGTCTTCTCGAGCTAGAGGGTCGAAAACAGGAGGGCGAGCGAGGGCCGCCCTGAGCGAGCCCGCAAGCGGCGCAGCCGCCGAAGGCGAGCGTAGTCAAATCAAGAATCTTCTCGAGCTAGAGGGTCGAAAACAGGAGGGCGAGCGAGGGCCGCCCCGAGCGAGCCCGCAAGCGCCGAAGGCGCGCGCAGCGAGCCGAAGGCGAGCGTAGTCCATAAGACAGGAGAGGTGGCCGAGTGGCTGAAGGCACAGGTTTGCTAAACCTGGATACGGGAAACTGTATCGAGGGTTCGAATCCCTCCCTCTCCGCCATCTTCCCGTAGCGATGTCCGCGAGCAAGATCGCGATCGTCACCGGCGGGAGCCGCGGCATCGGCCGCAACACCGTCCTCTGCCTCGCAGCACGCGGCGTCCGCTCGATCCTCACCTACCACTCGAACTCGGCGGAAGCAGAGAAGGTCGTGGCGCTCGCGCGGGAAGCGGGCGCGCAGGCGACGGCGCTCCCGCTCGATGCCGGCCGCGCGGCGTCGTTCGACGGCTTCGTGGTGCAGCTGCGGAAGGCCCTGGCCGAATGGGGCGCCGAGCGTTTCGACTACCTCGTGAACAACGCCGGCACGTCGTCGAGCTCGAGCCTGGAGACGATCACCGAGGCCGAGATGGACGCGCTGTACGCCGTCCACTTCAAGGGCGTGCTGTTCCTCACGCAGAAGCTCTTGCCGCTCATGAACGACGGTGGCCGCATCGTGAACGTATCCTCGGGGCTCGCCCGCTTCGCCATGCCCAACCGGATCGGCTACGGGCCGATCAAGGCCGCCGTCGAGGCGCTGACTCGCTACATGGCCGTGGAGCTGGGGCCGCGCCGGATCGCCGTCAACGTCGTTGCGCCCGGCGCCATCGCCACCGATTTCAGCGGCGGCATGGTCCGCGACAATCCGGTCGTCAACAAGCAGGTGGCCCAGAACACGGCGCTCGGCCGCGCCGGCGTGCCCGAGGACGTCGGGCCGGTGATCGCAGCGCTCCTGTCCGACGACTTCGGCTGGGTCAACGCCCAGCGGATCGAAGTCGCGGGCGGCTCCCACATCTAGGACGCCGCGCGCAAGTCGTGTGACTCGCGCACCAGATTGAGCGCGCTCCCCGCGCGGAACCACTCGAGCTGCGCGGCGGTGTAGGTGTGCGAGAGGGCGAGCGTCTCGCTCGTGCCGTCGGCGTGCGCGACGCGGCACTCGACCGCCTCGCCGGGTGCGAGCCGCGCCAGCCCGACGAGCGAGAGCCGGTCGTCCTCGCGGAGCTTCTCCCAGTCGTTCGCGTCCGCGAAGGTGAGCGCGAGCAGGCCCTGCTTCTTCAAGTTCGTCTCGTGGATTCGCGCGAAGCTGCGCGCGATCACCGCCACGCCGCCGAGCAGCCGCGGGGACAGGGCCGCGTGCTCGCGGCTCGAGCCCTCGCCGTAGTTCGCGTCGCCGACGATCACCCAGCGAAGGCCCGCCGCGCGGTAGTGCCGTGCGATCTGCGCGAAGGGCACCGAGGTCGCGCCGGAGAGCACGTCCCTGCCTTTGCCGGCCTCGCCCGTGAACGCGTTCGTCGCGCCCATCAGCAGGTTGTCGCTGAACTTGTCGAGATGGCCTCGGTAGCGCAGCCAAGGCCCCGCGGGCGAGATGTGGTCGGTCGTCGTCTTGCCGCGCGTCTTCGCCAGCACGGGCAGCGCGAGGAAGTCGCGGCCGTCCCACGCGGGCCACGGCTCGAGCGCGGCGAGCCGCTGGCTGAGCGGGTCGATCGCGAGCGCGACGCCGCGGCCGTCGGCGGGCGGCGCGTGGTAGACGCGCCGGCCGGACGCGAAGCCATGCGAAGGCACGTCGGGCGCGGGCCGCGGCGGCGCGAGCCGGAACGACTTCCCGTCGGCGCCGACGAGCGAGTCGCGACGTGGATCGAAAGTGAGTCGGCCCGCGAGCGCGAACGCGGTCACGATCTCGGGGCTCGCGATGAAGTTCATCGTCGTGGGCTCGCCGTCGTTGCGGCGCGGGAAGTTGCGGTTGTACGAGGTGACGATCGTGTTCGGCTCGCGCGAGGCCTCTGCCGCGCGCTGCCACTGGCCGATGCATGGCCCGCACGCGTTGGCGAGCACCGTGGCGCCCAGCGCGCCGAGCGCCTGCATCTGGCCGTCGCGCTCGATCGTGGCGCGCACGCGGTCCGAGCCGGGCGTGACGAGGAACGGCGCCGCCGCGCGCACGCCGTGGCGCGCGGCCTGCTCGGCGACGTCGGCGGCGCGGCTCATGTCCTCGTACGAGGAGTTCGTGCAGCTGCCGACCAGCGCCGTCGAGATGCGCTCGACGAAGCCGTTCGCGGGGTCGCGCACCTCGGCGGCGAGCGCCGAGATCTGCCGCGCGCGGCCCGGCGTGTGCGGGCCGACCACGTGCGGCTCGAGGCGCGACAGGTCGAGCTCGAGCACCCGCTCGTAGAAGTCGTGCGGCGCCGCCTCCACCTCGGGGTCGGGCGCCAGCAGCGCGCGGTGCTTCTCGACGAGGGGCACGAGCGCGCCGCGGCCCGTGGCGGCGAGATAGCGGCCCATGCGCTCGTCGGCGGGGAACATCGACGTGGTGGCGCCCAGCTCCGCGCCCATGTTCGCGATGGTCGCCTTGCCGGTCGCGCTGAGCGTGCGCGCGCCGGGGCCGATGTACTCGACGATGGCGTTGGTGCCACCGGCGACGCCGAGCTGGCCGGCGACCCACAGAATCACGTCCTTCGGCGCCGCCCAGCCGTCGAGGGCGCCCGTAAGGTACACCGCAATGTGTCGTGGCTGCAGCACCTGCCAAGGCAGTCCGGCGATCACCTCCACGGCGTCGGCGCCGCCCACGCCCACCGCGCACGCGCCGAGCCCACCGCCGTTCGGCGTGTGCGAATCGGTGCCCAGGATGAGCGCGCCCGGGAACGCGTAGTTCTCGAGCACGACCTGGTGGATGATGCCGGCGCCCGGCTCCCAGAAGCCGCAGCCGTACTTCGCCGCGGCCGAGCGCAGGAACTCGTACACTTCGCGGTTCTCGGCGAGCGATGCGGCCAGGTCGGCCTCACCGCTCGTGCGCGCCTGGATCAGGTGGTCGCAGTGGATCGTGGTGGGCACCGCGACGTGCCCGCGCCCCGTCTGCATGAACTGCAGCATGGCGCTCTGGCCCAGCACGTCCTGGAACACCACGCGGTCGGGGCGCAGCAGGAGCTGCGCCTTTCCCGGGGCGAACACCTGTCCCTCCGGGTCGTCGAGGTGCCCGGCGAGCACCTTGTCGGCGAGCGTCAGCGGCTGGGCGACCCTGCGCCGCAGGGCGGCGAGCTTTCGTTCCATCTCGGTGTAGAGCGTGGCGACCCTCTCGGGCGTGGCTTCGATTTCCAGCATGGGAGGGAGCCTAGGCTTCCCGAGATAGTCGATCCAATATATCTTTGTAGCTCGATCCATACGTACGGAGTATCGATGGAGCTCCGCCATCTGCGCTACTTCGCCGCGGTCGCCGAGGAGCGGCACGTCACGCGCGCCGCGCGCAAGCTCGGCATCCAGCAGCCGCCGCTCTCGCAGCAGCTGAAGGCCCTGGAGCGCGAGGTCGGCGCCCCGCTGTTCGTGCGGCGTCCGCGAGGGGTGGAGCTGACCGCGCCCGGCCGTGCGTTCTACGCCGAGGCTCGCGCCATCCTGTCGCAAGTCGACCACGCGGTCGCGCGCGCGCGCCGCACCGCGCGCGGCGAAGAGGGGCGCATCTCGGTCGGCTTCACGAGCTCGGCGCCGTTCCACCCGTTCGTGCCGCGCGTCTTGCGCGCATTCCGCGAGAGCCACCCCCGCGTGTCGCTCGCGCTCGAAGAGAGCGGCACGCCCGACCTGATCGAAGGCGTGCGCGGCGAGCGCCTCGACGCTGCGTTCATCCGCACGGCGCTCTCGAACACCGAAGACCTCGCCGTCGAGCCGCTGTTCGACGAGCCCATGCTCGTCGCGCTGCCGAAGCGCCACGCGCTGGCCCGCGTGCGCGGCGAGCGCGATGCGCCGGTGCGGCTCGGATCGCTCGCGGCAGAGACGTTCATCCTGTACCGGCGCGGCACGGGCCCGGGCCTGTACGACGCGATTCTCGCCGCGTGCCTCGGCGCCGGCTTCAGCCCGCACATCGTGCAGGAGGCGCCGCGCATTGTCTCGAGCCTGAACCTGGTCGCGACGGGCCTCGGCATCTCCCTCGTCCCCGAGTGCCTGTCCCGCATGAACCTCGACGGCGTCGTCTACCGGCGCCAGCGCGCCCGCCCGCCGCTGCGCGCGCCACTCCTGGTCGCCTCGCGCCCTGGCGACGCCTCACCCGCCCTCGCCCGCTTCCTCGAGCTAGCCCGCCGCGCCGCCCGCGAGCACCGGCACTAGCGCCCGAACGTGCTAAACCAAGGCGCCGCAAGCGGCGCAGCCGCGCGAAATCCTCTCGAGCACGACGATCGATCGTGCGAGGCGAGCGAGGGCCGCCCCGAGCGAGCCGGCAAGCGCCGGAAGGCGCGCGCAGCGAGGCGAAGCCGAGCGAAGTCAATCGGACAGGAGAGATGGCCGAGCGGTCGAAGGCGCACGCTTGGAAAGCGTGTGTACCGAAAGGTACCGTGGGTTCGAATCCCACTCTCTCCGCCAGCTATCTCGCTTCGCGCCGGAAGAACGCGTGGCGCAGCGCGCGCGGGCGCGCAGGCGCCGCGGCCAGGAGCGGGCTCCGGTCGAAGTAGACCACGTGCCGGTAGATGAGCCCGTTGCGCAGCTGCACGCTCGCGACGCCATCGAGCTCGACCACCGTGCCGCGGATCGGGATCGAGGCATGCCAGCCGTTCAAGAAGCCGTCCTTCATCGGCTGTGAGCCGCGGTGCGTCCACGTCCAGTCGGGGAAGCGCGCGAGCAGCTTCGTGAAGTACTCGAGCAGCGCGCGCCGCCCCCGCACACCCGGCCAGTTGTCCGGGTCCGCGTAGAACGCGTCCTCCGTGTAGAACGAGGCGAGACGCTCCGGTCGATTGCCGCTCCACGCCGGCAGCCAGAGCTCATTGAACTCCCGTGCACTTCGCACGTCGAGACCTTCGAACGTCATCATGACTCGAGGTTTACGCCCGCGCGCAGCCGCGCGCTGTGAAACGCTCCACAAGTCACGGTCCGGTCAGGCACAAGTCAGATTTGGCCGAGCGCCGCGGTGTTAGCGTGGGCGGATGAAGCCCCTACACACTCTCCTCGCACTCGTGTGCGCGCTGGGCGGCGCGGCTGCTCCCGCGCGCGCGTCTACCGTGAGCTACCACCTGAACGGGCGAGTCACCCAGGTGAAGGGCGCCGCGGGCCCGCTCGGCGCGCTCGGCGTGCAGCACGACGCGCTCGTCTCGATCGACTGGACGATCGAGCGGACGACTCCGGTACACGACACGAACCCCGCCGTCTTCAGCACGAGCTACTGGGCAACGACGCCGGCCAACGGCATCACGTCGTTCACCGTGAAGATCGGCAGCTGGACGGCGACGGGTCAGAGCCCGACGGCGCCCGGCACGATCGACGTGAACGTGATCAGCGTGCGCGACGGGCCGCCGTCACAGCCGCTCGACACGCTCGACCTGTCGCGCAGCTCGGTCGACACGAACAGCCTGGTGACCGCGAACGACCCGAACGGCTCCGAGATCGTGCTGAACCTCGCCGCGCCGGACGGCGGCGGCAGCACGAGCAACGCGCTCGGCGAGCAGGACCCCGCGAAGTACCCCGCGAGCACGGGCTACGTCGTGGGCCGCACCGGCGTCGAGGTCGACTTCTCGATCGGCGGGCCCGATCCGACCGTGAAGTGCCGTGCCTCGCAGCTCGCGAGCGCGGGCGCGCTTTGCCAGTCGACGCTCGCGTGCCTGGCGGCGCACGCGAAGGCGCCCGCCAAGGACCCGAACGACGTGAAGCTCGACGCCTGCGAGCAGAAGGCGCACGACAAGTTCGTGGCCGCGTTCGACAAGGCCGCGGCGAGCGCCGTCCGCGCGGGCCTCGCGTGCCCCACGAGCGAGGACGGCGCGGCCTTCGCGGGCGACTTCGCCACGGCCGCGGACGCGGTCGTCTCGGTCGTGCAGTCGGTGAACCCGCAGACTCCCACCGTGGTGTCGTCGTGGTATTCGGGCGCGGGAGCCATGTGCGGCGCCGCCGCGAAGGCCGAGGCCAAGAACGCCGCGAAGCCCACCACCAAGCTCGCGCTGCTGCGCGAGAAGGCGCGCCTCAAGCTCGGGACCGCCGCGCAGGCCGCGGTGACCAAGGCCGAGGCCAGGGGCGTGGCGTTCGACCCGGAACCCGACGTCGCGGGGCTGGTCGAGTCGATCGACCATCTGGTCGACGACGCGGTGGCCGAGCTCGCCGGCCCCTAGCCGAGGCGAACGCCGCTCGAAAACGCCGCCCGGCGCGTCCGAGTTGCGCCGCCCCGAGTTTGCTACGCTGCCGGCCCGCGCGCGCCCATAGCTCAGTTGGATAGAGCGTCAGGTTGCGGACCTGAAGGTCGCATGTTCGAGTCATGCTGGGCGCGCCAGGAATCCCCAGTGCCCCCGGAGCTCGCGCCCGGGGGCGCTCTCGTCTTCGGCGCCTGATCCACCGCTCGCCGTCCGTCGGCGCAGCATGTGGCTAGGGGAGCGTGCAGACCTCCGCTCCAGGCGCGCGCAGCGGTGAAGCTTTTGCAATGCGCCCCTTCGTGCCACAACGCGCTCCGACGAGCCACATGAAAAAAGGAGAAAGGAGGGGTCTGTGAGATC